>CAZHFN010000001.1:0-56920 GCA_964531105.1 uncultured Treponema sp.
CTACATGCAGGCCTAACCGGGGTCAATGGCTGATCGTTAAATTGTATGATGTTTATACAATTGAAGGATCGTGGGCGTAATAAGATTTAGTAAGACTATTTGGAAGCCTCTGCAAGATAGACGTGAGTTAGAACAGGAGCCTCGCCCCGGAGAACAAGGCTAGCGCCTGAATAGCGAAATTAAAGACCTTCTGTGGGATTTTTTTAAGTATCTTCACGCCTACTAAGCCGCCGATCGCCACAAGAGGCAGGAGCATCGCATCGAATCCCAGGTGGCTCACTTGAACGCTACCGATAGCGATGCTGAACGGAAGCTTGGCTATGTTGATAACAAGGAAGAACCAGGCGTTTGTTCCAACAAAATCCTCCTTATTGATTTTGAGCGCAAGCAAATACAGCGCCAGCACTGGCGCAGCACCGTTGGCCAGCATATTAAAAATACCCGCCACTAAACCAATCCCTAAAGGGATTATTATACTCTCATGGTTGAAGCGAAACTTAAAACGATCGAGCCCTATACTTAGTAGGCTTACTACTATAATAAGCACACCCATAATGGGGGTGAATGTAGCGTCATCTATTGCTCTCAGCAGCAAAAAGCCGAGCGCCAATCCTGCTGCGGCTCCTGGAATCAGCCAACGCAAATATTGCCACAAAGCTTTGCGTCTCCAATAGATAACCGAAACAATATCGGCCACTATCAACAGGGGAAGCATAATTCCCGTAGCCATTCTGGAAGGCATGGTCATGGCCACGAAGGGAGTGATGACCGTCACAAGTCCAGGAAGTCCGCTCTTGGCGATTCCTATGCTGAACGCCGTAAACACCATCGCTACGATCGCTGAGTTGCTCAATTCCATAGATTCATCCTAGCCACACGTGGCTCCCTAGGCAAGCCAAAATCGTGGTATTAACTATACCGAGCGACGAGCATATGCAATAAGTTTTACACAGACTTTGAACCATATCCTTAGCAAATACTTCTTAATAGGCTCTAGCTTCGATTTTCCATTGGTGCGAAAATTGTTGTAGCTGAAGTGAGAACAATTAAAAAGAGCATAGGAGGCGATATGAAAAAAGCGGCAATATTAATGGCACTTCTATTTATTCTCTGTTTTTTCGCCCCTGCGGAAAGCACTGAACAAGACATCCCTCCACATGCTGACAAGGACGCCTTAATAGCTAATGCGGGCATCCTTTATGGATGGTATGGATTTGGAGCCGGTGGGGGAGTGGAGTATATCTTCGCGACCTGGAATATTCCTCGCTTCGCTCCCTTGAGTTTTGGTGCAGCAGCTAAAGCGAGCTTCGGATATCCTGGCCTCGCGGTGGATTTAAGCGCTCTGGCAAACCTCCATTTTGGGTTGAACAGCTTTGCATCCCTTCCTAGATTTCTCCGAAACTTCGATTTTTATTGGGGTCTTGGACTAGGCGCCTGCCTCGGATCCTACTTTGGCATCGGACCAGAGCTCGCAACTGGAGTCTCCTATTTTATCTCCCCGGAATTAGCAGTGCATGCCGACTTCTACGCTCCCTATTACATCGGCTTAGGAGGAGTAGGCTATACGGGAATGCTAGGGATCAAGTGGAATATCTGATTTTAAAATCTTAAAACAGGTTGCTGGCTTAAATTTGATTGGCGCTTCAGACTATCGTGTGGGAAAGGGCTGAAGATCCAATTACATTTAATTTTAGTGACTGTACTAATTAAACATCTAGGGACAGTAATAGACGGCATCATAAACTTGTCCAGCGACGCCCTCACCACCGACATCCCTTACTATATGGCGGACAATTTCGGCGATTTTGTATTGGAGAACCACATACCGGTCGCTGAACTTAGGTATCACAGAACGTCTAAAGTTGTGCATACTCCACTTTCTCCAGGTAGAACAAGAAAAGTTTATCGATAAAATAAAGATTCTGTGCTAGAATTTTCGCTTTGCGGGTTTTTGCCAGGGTAAAGCTTAAAATACCCGCGCACCGAGGGAACTATGAAACGTTCGCTGTGTTTAATTGCGGTTTTAGTTTTACTTTTTTCCACAAGCCCGGTTTTTTCCGAAAACTATACTCCAATCCAGATTTCCCTGGTTCCAGGCATAGCCCTCCCCTTCAGCTCAAACTCAGCCATCTGTGTGGGACCTATAGGCAATATCTCGGGGAGGGTGGACCTCCTTCAAGCAGCCGGTGTGTTTAATATAGCCTCTGCAATAAGAGGTCTCCAGGCTGCAGGGGTCTTCAATATTGCTGGCGAGAACATGGAGGGAATTCAGGTTGCCGGCGTGTTCAACTTAGCCGGAGGCAATCAGGCTTCGCTGCAAGTTGGGGGAGTCTTCAACATTGCGTCAGGCTCGGCTGGATCTCAAATAAGCGGGGTTTTCAATATCGCCGACGACACGCAAGGCCTTCAGATTGGTCCCGTGTTCAACATAGCCGGGGACATCGACGGAATCCAAGTCGGGCTTGTCAATGTTGCAAAAAGAGTTCGGGGCATCCAAGTGGGTCTTCTGAACTTTTCATCCAATGGAGTCTTTGACTTAGAGTTAGACTGGGAACCAGATGTAGGATTCTTTAGGACGAGCCTTGAAACGGGTAACTCCTTCCTATTCGCTCGCTACGCTATTGCGGCTCCCAAAGACGAACTCTTCAATATCTGGGATAGAGCCCTAGTTTCTGCGGGCTTGGGTACCCGCCTTGGCGACTCAGATAGTCTTTACCTCGATCTGTCGGTTTCAGCCTCCCAAGCCATCGGCTCCGACCCTGGGCTTTTCGTCCAGAGCATTACCTGGTGTAACGGGCACTCGCCTAAGGAAGTGCTTGCGCCTTGGCCTACGTTGGAAGCCGGCCTCTCTTTAAAACTGGGCCCCGCACAGCTAACTGCCGGCCTGAGAACCGAGGTTTCCCTGGGCTCGGCACCCAATCTGCCTAGCCTCCGAGCCCAAGGCTGGAAATACGAGGATAGATGGTTCGGGGAGAGCTTTACCGCGTGGACAACCTGGTATTTGGGATTTGGTATCTAGAGAAGTCGAGCGCGTTTCACTTCACTTTCTCATAACCGTCTGTATTCCGCATATATCCCCGTCCCCCCGATGGTATGATGCAACATCCTTTCTGTCTGCTGGCGATTTTTTTTAGGAAATGCCTATGTATACATCACACAGGTTGACAAATAAACTCTTTAATATCTATATGAATGGGTAGATTCTTAATAATCCACAATTACCTCCAAAGGAGCACCTCGTGACGCGCAAAAGATCGTTCTTACAAAAGACGGCGACACTGCTATCCATTTTTCTGTTGGTGTCGCTCGTTTCCTGTGTTTCCACACACAAAGCCGGCGAAGGCAAATATACCCCCGGAACTTACTCGGCTACTGCGAATGGGTTTGGCGGACCTGTAACGGTGAATATAAGTGTCGACGCCACCCGCATTATAGAAGTAAAGGCTGAAGGTGCTTCAGAAACCCCGGGTATCGGATCGACAGCTATAGAAGAGCTTCCGGCACAAATTCTCAATGCCCAGAGCGCCGAAGTTGACGGCATTTCCGGAGCTACCTACTCAAGCGACGCGGTCAAACTGGCCGCCGAGCAAGCCCTATCGGTAGCCATGGGCAAGAGCGCAGAGGCCCTGGTCATGAAGGACGGCCTGTACGAGGCGACGGCGAAGGGCTTCAATCTTCTTACCCCTCTTGCCGTTTCCGTAAAAATCGCGGGGAATAAAATCGAGGCGATAACCATAGGCAAGAACGGTGAAACCAACGGGATGCCCCAGGTTGTCCAGGCCAAGCTTGTCCCCAGAATTCTCGAATCACAATCTCTGGCAGTGGACGCCCTTACCGGGGCAACTTCCACTTCCAAGGCTCTAATCGACGCCGTAAAGAATTGCTGCGTGCAGGCCGGTGCGGTTGAGGCATCTCTTTACCGAAAAGTCGCAACTCCAGCCAAAAAGAACGTGGAATACACTGCCGATGTCGTAGTAGTGGGAATGGGCGGATCAGGAACAGCAGCGGCTTTGAGCGCGGCCGAACAGGGACTTAAAGTAATCGCAATTGACAAGGCTGCCAAATGGGGCGGTACCGCGGCGGTCACTTCAGGTCCTATGGGAATCAACGTGCCGTCACAGGTAGCGGCCGAGATCCCCAACTGGCAGGATCCCATTACTAAAACCAAGAGAACCAAGGCCGCGGGCGAAAAGCTCGTGGACGACGAAGCCTTGTTCAACGATTGGGTTGAGTATACCAAAGTCAATGGCGTACAAGACGCCAAGACAGAAATCATCAAGAGAATCATGGACGAATCGGGCGAAGTCATAGATTGGCTGGGCGGTTACGGATTCAAGTTCACCCCCGCCGTCGGCTTTGTAGGCGGTAAGTGGGGGATATTCACCTCGTATGCTGGCAATAAAGCGCTGACCGAAGACTACTACGCAGCCGCTTACAAGAAATTTGCTGATGAATTCGGCGGCCAATACTTCCTGGAGACCGAAGCTACCGAACTTCTAATGAAGAACGGCAAGGCAGCAGGAATTCTAGCCAAGTCCCGGGACGGGGCAACCGTTAAAATTAACGCCAAGGCCGTGGTACTCGCCACGGGCGGTTTCGGCGGCAGCGAAAGCCTTATGAAAAAGTACCTTGGAGAATCCTGGAGGCTCTACGGCATGGCCCAGAACGATGGCGCCGGCGTACTCATGGCCACCGAGAAGGGAGCCGCCACGAAGAACATCGACATGCCGCCGATGTCCCATTTCGTAGCCCCCTACTCCATCATCACGAAGTTTGAAAATCCCATGGATAATGATACCCCCTACGGCATGATCTGCTCTCCCGAGGTGATGGCGGTAGACCAGTCCGGCACCCGCTTTATCAACGAAGAAGACATCGCCATGAACGCCTATAAGGTTGGCGCAAAGTATTTCACGATATTCTCGAAGGAACAGATCGATGTCCTGCGTCAGAAAGGCTTTAGCGTCGCCGCCTCCGGAAGATATCTTTCCCAGGGTGGAGTGAAGGCCAACGTAGCCCTGTCCAACATCGATCAGGTTGTGGAGGAAGGAATAAAGCGCGGATTCATCTATAAATCGGACAGCCTGAAAGGTCTGGTTGGGGCTATCAACAATGGTCGCATGACCGAGAAAGCCCTCCTCGCATCGATTGAAGGCTATGCCTCTGGAGCCAAGGGCATTGATCCCTTCAAGAAACCGGTACAGCGCTTCGAGAGGCTAGGCGCCTTAAGCACGAACAGCGAGTACTACGTGGCCGTAACCGGAGCACCCTATATCTACAGCGTCTGCGCCGGATTGGACGTGAACGAAAAAATGCAGGTTCTCAAGGAGAACGGCAAGACCCTGGACGGTCTCTACGCTGTAGGCACCGATTCTATGGGCGTGCTCTTCACCAATAAGAAGGGGTACGTAAACTATGGTGGTGTAGCCCAAGGCTATGCTTTTACATCGGGGAAAATCGCCGGCGAGGAGATCGCCGCGGTAATAAAAAAATAGTAAGTACATCGAACCTTGTTGTTAGAAAGGCCGCTGGGGAATCCCTGGCGGCCTTTTTAACAGACTCGGCGTTAAAACCAATAAAAAAGGCTTCCCATCGGAAGCCATAAAAAATGCCCGGAGGGGGACTTGAACCCCCATGCTTTCGCACTAGAACCTGAATCTAGCGTGTCTGCCAATTCCACCATCCGGGCGGGCATAAAAAACGTCGACTTAATCGACGCGGAGTGTATTGTTACCGTCAGGGAGGCCGCGTGTCAAGACGGCGCATTGGCATTACAGACTGCCCGGCCTGCATAAGAGGCTCCATATCGTGTATATAAAATGCAGCCTATTCCACCTACCTCAAACCAGGCTTCTGTGGTAACTTCAGACCCATGGCCCTTGATCGAGCACCCTCGTCCCCGCCCCTAAGCCAGCAAGCCCTTGGTACAATCGCCATGGCCGCTACTGCCATGCTCTGGAGTACCTTCGGTATTTCAGTCAAGATTGTCGACTGGAATCCCTTTGCCATATCCGCCGCCCGGAGCATTTCTGCAGCCCTATTTCTCTTTATAGCAGTTCGTCGAAAAGGAGGAAGGCCTTCTTTCTCTTTTGATCAAATCAGCGGGGCCTTGCTGCTTGCGGTAACAGTAATCCTCTTCACCATAGCAACTAAGCGCACAACTGCAGCCAATGCCATCCTGCTCCAGTACGCGGCTCCCCTCTATGTAGCTATTCTGGGAGCCTTCATGCTCAAGGAAAAACCCAGAATAGAACATTGGCTTGCCCTGGCCGCTATTGCCCTGGGCATGTTTTTCTTTTTCAGGGATTCTCTTGGCGGGGGAGCCTTTCTCGGCGATAGCCTGGCCGCCCTCTCGGGCGTAACCTATGCGCTCCAATTGGTTATGCTACGAAAGCAGCGGGCCGATTCGCCCTTCGACTCGCTGCTACTGGGCAATGTATTCATAGCCGTCATTTCGGTGACTGTGGCGCTATTCTTGCCTCCCCCTGTGCTAAGCCTTACTTCGGTAACGGCGGTCGTGCTGGGCGGCATAGTACAGGGTTCGATATCAACCATTCTGTTCGCCTATGCCATTAAACGCATTACAGCCTTAGAAAGCATCCTGACCGCGGTTATCGAGCCTATCCTCAATCCGCTCTGGGTTTTTCTCTTTCTGGGAGAAGTACCGGGCAAAGGCGCCGTTTTAGGAGGGGCGATAATAATCGCGGCGATTCTGACATCCTCCCTCATGTCCGCCCATAGAGCTTCTAGGGCAAGATTTCGATAGCGCATATAGGTAAATGGTCCTATACTTGTACCCATGAAATTAAAATCCCAGGGTAATATCCTCTTCGTCGTCATGGAGAAGGGAGAACGCGTGGCTGCAGACCTCAAAGCCATTGCCGCGTCTGGGCTCATGAAAGATTCTGGGGCAGTGGTTACTGCTGTAGGCCTGATAAAAAACGCAGTACTGGGGTATGGCAGTTATCGTAATCCCGATGTCTTTTACGAAAAATTCACCCTAACCGAACCTCATGAACTTTTAGGTGTCAGCGGTTTCATTCTTAAGAACGAGGCAATCCCTTTCCATCTCCACATAACGCTGGGCAACGAAAGAGGGGAAGCCAGGGGTGCCCACCTCTTCGATGCCGAAGTTGTGACCTTCGTAGAGATGTGCATCCTAATGAGCGATCTTTCGGTGAGGAGGATTCTCAAAGATGGTCTTCCAGAGATGGACTTTTCCGAAGAACTCGAACCAGGCAATGACTAACTATCTTTTCTTTAGAATACATCACTCTCACAAGGAGAATCTCGATGCCTGACATGGTTCTGTCCGGCGATGAAGCGATCGCCCGCGGCGCAATTGATGCAGGCGTTTCGGGAGCCTTCGCCTATCCCGGAACCCCATCGACAGAAATTATGGAGTATCTGCAGGAACACTGGGAGGATTACAAATCCTCCATACCGGAAGCCGATCAGGCCCCCCTGGCAGCCCAGTGGTGTTCCAATGAAAAAACAGCCTATGAATCGGCCTTGGGAGTATCGTTCGTAGGCAAAAGAGCCCTCGTGTCCATGAAGCATGTGGGACTCAATGTCGCCATGGATCCCTTCGTCAATTCATCACTGGTCAAGATTTACGGCGGACTCGTCGTGGTAGTCGCCGATGATCCAGGCATGCATTCCAGCCAGGACGAACAGGATTCCCGGGTGCTGGCTGATTTTGCCAGGGTTCCATGTTTCGAGCCTTCGGATCAGCAGGAAGCCTATACTATGATCCGCGAAGCCTTCGCCTATTCGGAAAGCTTCGAAGTACCGGTGCTCATGCGCATCACCACCAGGTTGGCCCATGCCAGGGCTCAGGTTACGGTCGCCCCCGGGCTTGCACCTCGTCCGCTTGGCAAGTCCGACGATCCCAAGGCCTGGACCCTCATGCCGGCCTTTGCCAAACCAAGGTGGAAGGCTCTGGTGCAGAAGCATGAACGATTCAGGGCAGACGGCGAAGAAGCTGCCGTGTTGGAACTTCAGGACAAGACCCTGGGTGTCATAACCTGCGGGCTCGCACGAAGCTATTATCTGGAAAACGAAGAAGCCTGGGCTGCCCAGCATGGCGGTAAAAAGCCATCCCACCTGCATATCGGCCGCTACCCTATGGGCAGGGAAAAGATCAGGAATCTCGCAGATCATGTGAGCAAAATTCTCATTATTGAAGAGGGATACCCCTTCATCGAAAGGGAGGTTGTGGGCACCTTCCCAAGTCCTATTCCAATCCTGGGCAAGTTGTCAGGCGATCTGCCCCTCCTGGGAGAGCTCTCTTCCGATTCGGTACGGCAAGCCCTGGGGCTTCAGCCCTTGGAGGCACAAGCTTCCAGTACACTCAAGCTTCCTACAAGGCCGCCACAGTTCTGCCAGGGCTGTCCCCATGGTGATTCCTTCAATGCCCTTAAAGAGGCCCTCAAGGACGAGGCTGAATTTTTTACCGCTTCCGATATCGGATGCTACACCTTAGCCGCATTGCCTCCCTATCAGGCTGTGGATTCCTGCGTGGATATGGGCGCTTCCATCGGTATGGCTCGGGGTGCTGCCTGCGTAGGCCAGAAGAATTCGGTGGCCATAATAGGCGACTCCACCTTCTATCATTCGGGCATGACCAATCTTCTGGATGCGGTGGCACACCGCAGCCCGCTTACAGTCATCATCCTGGATAACTCCACCACGGGCATGACAGGCGCCCAACCGACCATATCACCTGGGGGGCGCATGAGGGAATTAATAGAAGGGCTGGGCGTCGAAAGTGCCCACATCAAGGTGCTTGAGGCGCACCGAAAACAACATGAGGCCAATGTGGCAGCGATTCGCGAAGAACTGGCATACCAGGGGCTTTCGGTGATTATTCTTAAGAGGGAATGCCTGGAATACCTGAAGAAAGCGAGGCATCCATGAACTACAACATTATTCTAGCCGGAGTGGGCGGCCAAGGCGGGCTTTCGGTATCGGTGCTTATAGCCCGGGCTGCTCTGGCCGAAGGACTGAAGGTCAAGCAGTCGGAAGTGCATGGCATGTCCCAGCGGGGCGGCGAGGTGGTGGCTCATCTGCGAATGTCAAATGATGAAATCCAGAGCCCCACTATTCCCAAAGGAGCCGCCGATCTAATTCTCGCCTTCGAGCCCTTGGAGGCACTACGTTATCTGCCTTGGCTCTCTTCACGAACAGGTGTCGTAGTGAGCTCATCCACACCTTTGCGCAATTTCTCTTCATATCCCGATATTGCGGAGATTCTGGCCGAACTCAAAAACTTGCCCCGCTGCAGAATTCTGGATGTGGAGTCTATAGCCAGACAAGCTGGCAATGCCAGGGCTGCCAATATCTGTCTATTAGGGGCAGCCTCGGACCTCCTTCCCCTGCCTTCCGAAGTGCTGAAAAAGGAGATCGAGTCCTTCTTCGCGTCCAAGGGCGAGTCGGTAGTGCAGTCCAATCTGCAGGCCTTTGAGGAGGGCAGAAAAAAATATGCCTCTTGATTTTAACTTGAATCCTCGGGAAGCGAAGCTCGTCGAAGCATTCGAGTCCATCCTAGGCCCCGCCAAGGCCGAAGGCCGTGATTCCCTTACCGAAACCGAAGGGCTTGCAATGCTGGAAGCCATGGGCATTGCTACGCCCGGCAGGTTTTTTGTCCGTTCTTCAGAAGAGCTGCAGCGGCTCTTCCCAAGCCCTGCCCACAACAAAAGCGCACAACGCGGAATTCCCGGTATCTCTGGGGACAGAATTGTGCTCAAGGTAATCAGTCCACAGATTCTCCATAAGACCGAAGTAGGCGGCGTGGCTATTCTGGAAAATAAGCAGGATGTCCTTGTAAAAGCGCTTTCTGACATGGAAGAACGCTTTTCCTCCTTCGTGGTGGAAGGCTATACATTAAACGAGTACGTGGAATTCGAGGCTAAACTAGCCCACGAAATCCTTTTTGGGTATCGATTAGCCCCCGATTTCGGACCTATCGTGAGTTTCGGCCTAGGCGGCATATTTACAGAATATTTAGCCGCCCGATTCAAGCACGGTACAGCCACGATGAGCGTTTCTCCCTTTACCGCCACCAGAGATTCGATTAAGAATATGGTGTCGCACAACCTGGTTTACGGGCTGGTAAGCGCAGGCTTGCGAAATACTAAGCCTGTTATCGACGGGGATCACCTAGTAAATACTCTTATGGCCTTTCTTTCCGCATCCAAGGCCTTGGCTTCATGCGGGGTATCTGAGTTCGAAGTCAATCCCATGGTGATACGGAAAAATAAATCCGATTCAGTGGCGTCTCCCCTCGTAGCCCTGGACTGTCTTGTCAAGCTTAAAAGTTTTTCTTCAGTAGGCATCGCGTATAAAAAAGCCACAGTGCCGTACAACGCGGCGCAAATAGCGCGCCCCACAGCTAACATCGGAAAAATCCTGCAGCCTAAAAGCGCGGCGATCATTGGCGTATCTGAAAAGGCACTCAATAATGGACGCATTATTCTACGAAACCTTTTAGAGAACGGCTTTGATGCTAAACGACTCTATGTGGTAAAGGCAGGCGTTGAGCGCATCGATGGCTGTATCTGCGTGCCCGATGTCGCCTCCCTGCCCGAAAAAGTCGATCTTTTTGTCCTGGTTATTCCAGCCTCGGGCACTCCCGAAACTTTGGCTCGCATTGCAGAGTTGGACAAGGCTTGGTCTGTCATTGTCATTCCCGGCGGGCTGGAAGAGAAATCCGGCTCCCAGGCTATTGTCGCCAGAATGCACAAAGCCCTGGAGGATTCCCGGGCTCTAGGCAAGGGTCCCCTCATCAATGGAGGCAACTGTCTGGGGATACGCTCGGTTCCAGGCAACTACAATACCCTCTTCATTCCCGAAGTAAAGCTGCCTATGCCTAAGGGGCATGTAGCTCCCTTGGCGGTAATTTCCCAATCCGGAGCCTTTGCGATCACCCGAATATCCAAACACCCCGACATCAATGCAAAATACGTGATCACTCTGGGCAACCAAATGGACCTCACCATAGGCGACTATCTGGAGTATCTGGCCCTGGATAAAGAATTGCGCGTATTCGCCGTCTATGTGGAAGGTTTCAAGGCGCTGGACGGGCTCAAAACCCTCCAGGCAGCCCAGGCCATAATCGATTCGGGTAGGAGTGTTATTTTCTACCGGGCAGGCCGCACTAGCGCCGGAGCTGGGGCTGCGGCTAGTCACACGGCCAGCATCGCGGGTGATTATCCTGTGACAAGGGATCTGTTTGAGGCCGCGGGAGCCATTGTCTGCGATAGCCTGGACGAGTTCGATGATGCCATTACGACGTTTACCCTTTTAGAGGGGCGTAAAGCCCGGGGCAAGCGGCTGGGAGCTGTATCCAACGCCGGTTTTGAGTGTGTAGCCATCGCCGATAATTTGGGTGGCATGGAGCTTGCGAAATTTTCAGAGGCGACGAACGCAGCTCTGTCCAAGGTGCTGGAGGAAACGGGCATCGCGGATATCGTCGATCTGCACAATCCTCTGGATATTACACCCATGGGTTCCGATGAAGCCTACGATAGATCCTTCAGGGCAATAATGGCCGATCCGGCTACCGATCTTGGCATTGTCGGCATCGTACCCTTCACCGCACGCATGAACTCCCTGGCGCCCGAGCCAGGCCACCACGATGAAGACGTAGGCCAACCCGATTCCATCGCGCACCGCTATGGCAGCCTCCTGTCAGAGACAGACAAGCCCTTCGTGGCCGTAGTGGATACGGGAGCCCTCTACGATCCCTTGGTGAAGATTCTGGAGAAATATGGGGTTGTTGTATTCAGGACTGCGGACAGGGCGCTACGCATGCTGGAGCGCTGGCGCCGATCGGCCGCGGCCCGCTGAGTTGCGCCAATGGCCACACACCTGTGCCGACCGGCGCCAGCGCGATCTTAGGAAGGCCGGCGGATCCCGGCTATTCCCAAGGCTCCCAGCCAGCCTATAGAGGCCAAGAGAGGCCCCATATCCGCGATATGTATGCAGGCGCTGTAGCCTAGTTCTTGCCTGCAAAGCTCGGCCAGCCTTTCTGCTTCTTCTTTCGCGGCTACGTGCACAATAGTCAGGTTCTCAGCAGTGCCAGCGCCTAGGTTTTTTTTAATCTGGGAGAAGATAGCCTGCAGCCCTCGGGTTTCGCCAAGATAGACGCCTCGGTTTTTAGCCTTGCCCTGGGTATCGGTTCCCAGGATGGGTCTCAATCCGAACTTCCGCAGAATGAGGCTTTTTACCCCTTTCAGCCTGCCGGTTCTGATAAGGCTCCGCAGATCCTTTACTGCGACAAAAAGTTCCAGATCTTTTTGACGTGCTTCCAGGGCTTGGGTTATTTCCTTCGCCCCATGTCCGAGCTCAGCCATTTCCGATGCCATATCCACCAAGGCGCCTTGGCCCGCAGTGATACTCAGTGAATCATAGCAGTGGACCTTGCCTCCGAATTCTCCGGCGGCGGTGACTCCAGCCTGATAGGTTCCGGAGAGGGCCGATGATAAGCCGATATAGAGAATCTCGTCGGTATACGAAAGGGCAAGCTTGAAGGCTCTGCCAAAGGATGTAGCTGTAGGCTGGCTTGTGGACATGGAGAATTCTGGCTCCCTGCGCATTGTTTCATGCATGGCAGCAATATCCAGAGCAGGGCCGTCGGGTCTCGTCCGGCCGCCTAGGGTAATCAATGCAGGAACCTTTAGAATGCCCCTAGACAGCATTAGTTCTTCGGGCAGATCGCATCCCGTGTCGGTGATGATAGTACAGCGTTTTTTGGTTCCTGAGGCCTTGCTTCGCGCCATCATGGCGCGCTGAAGCTCCATGTCGTCCACCTTGTGCTGGCTTACCTCCCCAAAAGATTCCAGGATATCGAAGGCCGCCGAGGGAGTATTGCTATGTAGGTGTACCCGGGCTAATTCCTCGTCGCCTGCTACCACCAGACTGTCGCCGAACACCGATAATTCATCGCTCAGCGCTTCCAGGGGTTTTCGGGCTTTGGTGAGCAGAGCCTCCGTGCAATAGCGAAAGCTTCCCACAGCCTCCTCTTCAATACGGTTTGGTCCTGGGTTTAGGTGTGGGATTGCCTGTGTTTCATCTTCCGGCTGTCTTTTCTCATTAACCGCGGATACTGGTCTGGTTTTCCGTAGACTGTAACGCTGCCTTCCATGTTTAAAAAGCTCTGCGATGCCCTCCAGCAGATGGACAAAGCCCTTGGCGCCAGCGTCCACCACACCAGCTTTTTTCATCTCCGGCAAGATATTCCTGGTTCGCTCAAGGGAAGCCTTGGCCGCATCCAGAGCCGAAAAAAATACATGAAAGATATCGTCGTTTTTCAACGATTCGTTATTGAGCGCCCTAGCCCAGTCATCCAGAACCGTGAGGATGGTTCCTTCTTTAGGAACCCGCAGAGCATGCTTTGTTTTTTCGGTAGCAAGGATGGCGGCCTGGGCGAGTCGCCTGGCCCCTATACGAACCTCAGAGCCCAACTCATGAGCAAGACTTTGCAAAAATTGGGCGAGTATCGCCCCCGAGTTGCCCCTGGCGCCTTCCATGGCGGAGCGGGCTGCCTGCCTCAGTATGGCACCGGCTTCTTTGGTAAAGTTACCGTGAAGCGCGGCGGCTATTGCTCTGGCAGTGCTGGCCATATTGGTGCCAGTGTCGCCATCGGGCACTGGGAATACATTGATTGCGTTGAGTGCTTCGGCATTGGTCACAATAGCGCCAGTGCCGGCGAGAATGGCTCTGCGGAGCCTCGGTCCATCGATGTAGGCAATTTTCATCACAGATGAACAATATTACAATTTCTGTCAAGCAGCAATACTCTCTCCTTGGGATTAGCTCGACTCGGAACTATCGCGCCCTCTTGCCGGATGTAATCGGCTTCTCCTCCCCCTTGAGAATGCGCTGGATATTCTTCCTGTGTGTAAATAGGACGAACAAGGCCAGAAGTAGTGTAAAGCCCAGCAACCAGGCTGATGGGGGACTTCCGGCTGCGCCGAAAGCAACCGTGATAGGTAGCACAATGGCCGCGGTCATCGAACTGGCCGATACGATGCGGGTGAGTCCCAGCACAATAACGAATCCCAGGGCAGAAAAAAGGGCAGCTCCCGGGGCAATTAGGAGAATGGCGCCAGCTCCGGTAGCCACTCCCTTGCCTCCCTTGAAGCCGGCGAACACCGGGTACACATGGCCCAGCACGGCAAGAAGGGCTCCGGCAATGCGCAGCAGGGTGCTAAAAGTCTGGCTATCCACTGCCAGCCAAGCCGCGGCGGAGACCCCTAAAACAGGGCACAAAAAGGCTGCCAGCGCTCCTTTCCCCAGGTCCACGATACTCACCCCTATCCCCGCCGCGGCCCCAAACTGCCTGAATATATTGGTTGCCCCGCTGGCACCGCTTCCGCCCTTACGGGGATCGGCTCCAAAAAACAATTTCCCCACAATCACTCCCGTGGGAATGGAGCCCAGGAGGTACGCGACGAGAAGCCCAGCAAATAATCCAAATACTTCCATGGGTGGATAATAATGAAAAAGGGACGGCCGTTAAAGGCCGCCCCTGCATCAATCGCCTGCAGCCCGGATAGGTTGCAGAACTATTTCGATTACTTCTTCAGCACCAGATTGTCGTTAGTGACGGTGCCGATCGCTTGCAGGTGCTTCTGGAAGACTTCGGCGTCCGAGGGGAAGTCGGCCATGTTCTTGCCTATCAGCGTGCGGTAATCGTCGCCGCCGTTGAAGAGGAAGTTGAGGGTCGCAAGCACGTATTCCTTGTTCGGATCCACCGGCTTTCCGCCTACCATGATGTTGGATACTCTGTCGCCGGCCGGCTTAGCCACGTCCAGCGTGTAGGTCCAGCCTGCCAGGTGAGGGAATCTTCCGTCCGGAGCGGGGAGCTTGCCGACGCCGTTCTCCAGTACTGCGTCCAGCTCGGAGCCCTTGAGCTTGCCGGTCTGGATATAGTTGCCGAATGGCATGACAGTGTAGACCTGTTTGAGGGTTATGTCGCCCGCGGGAATGGAGTCCCGGATGCCGCCGCCATTCATGAGGGCTATATCGGCGCCGGTGACATAGAGCATGCCGTTGGCGATGAGGGTGCCCAGGTTGGACTGCTGGGTGCGGACTATTTCGCGCTTGCCTTCCAGGGCGATGGTCGTGCTGGCCACCTTCTTCGAGAGGATGGCGTCCTGGGTTTTGGTCAGTTCGGCAAGGCGGGCGGTTATGGCCGCGTCTCCCTTGAGGTTGGGGGAATTAGCCACGGTGATAGTACGGGCGCTCTTGGACTTCACGGCCCTGTTGGTGCCCACTACCAGGTCCACAACGCCCAGGCCGGCGCCATAGGATCCGGTGCTGGCGATGAGGACGGGAGTCTGGTTGTCCTTGGACAGGGCTTCTAGAGTGGTGTGACTGTGGCCGTCGATGATCACGTCCAGCTCGGGAATAGCCTGGGCTACCTTGATTGAGGTGGGATCAGAGGACTTGTCGGTGCCGATATGGGAGATCAGCACGAGGACGTCATACTGGCCTGCCAGTTCGTTGGCGATCGTCCTGCCTTCGACGATGGGGTCGGCAAAGGTAACACCAGCCACGAGCTTGGGATCTGCCTTGTACGCAGTTTCGGGGGTGGCGAGACCGAAGAAGGCTACGCGGACTCCCTGAACGTCCTGAATGACGTAGGGGGTGAAGACGCGTTTGCCGTCCTTGTAGACGTTAGCCACGAGAATCTTGAACTTGGCTTCCTTACCCAGTTCGAGAAGCCTGTCCATGCCATAGTTGTAGTCGTGGTTGCCTGTTGTCATGAAGGAGTAGCCAATCTCGTTCATCATGGTGACGACGATGGCCCCCTTGTCGATATTGGCGATGGGAAGGCCATGCAGTGTATCGCCGGCATCGATGAGGATGGTGTTGGGATTCTTGGCTTTCTGCTCCTTAAAGGCCGTAGCGATTCTGGAATATCCCAGCTCGGTTTTACTTTCGACAATGCGGGCATGCATATCGTTGGTATGCATGAACGTAATGCTGACTTCCTGGGCCAGTGGCTCGGGAGCCTTGAACGCGACGGGAGCGGTAGTGGTGCAGGCCACCACCAGCAGGGCTAAGATGGCTACTGCCAATCCTGCGAGTCTTTTCTTCATACTACCTCCTTTAGGGATAGGAATTCTTTGGTATGTGTCTGGGAAAGTATATTCCCGTTTCGCAAACTGGACAAGAACTATCTTTATTCCATATCATGGGCCATGCATCATTCGCCCCGCTTGAAGATTTTTTTTTGGCTTTCGTGGCTTGTAGCCTTCGTTTTCCTACCCATTCCTTCGCTCTTTTCCGCTGGCCAGGAGCAAGCGTTTTTAACCGGCACCACAAAAGGTCTTTACCTCGTACGTATAGTAGGCGCCAGTACCGAAATCCAGCCTCTCTGGGAGGGAGGTTCCGTCCGGTCAATAATTCCTGCCCGGGAGGGTTGGTATTTTTTGGGTTCCACTGGAGTACTTTTCAGTCCCGATTTGGGAAAATTCGAAAACCGAGCATCGGGCTTGCCCACCAAAACTCTGACCGTTTTTGAGAATGGGACGTTCAAACAAATCTCTGGTGCGGAAGAAATAAAATCCCTGGCCGTCGATCCTGCCCAAAAAGACAGAATTGCCGTCTGCACCAATACCGAAGTATGGTACAGCGAAAGCGGGGGAAAAACCTGGAAGTCTCTAGGTGCGCCCAGCACCATACCCGGGACCAAAGCCTTGTCTTTTGGACCCTGGCAGAATTCCGGAAGTCCCCACGCCCTCTGGATTTCTCATTCGATAAAGGGGGTGTTTGTAAGGGATCCGAGTAATGGCCCAGGGTGGATAAGCGCCGGGACAGGCCTGCCCAAGGCAGCAGGGGCCAACGGCGAGGAAGTTTCTAGCTTTGCGCTTCTTCAGAACAGCTCGAATCCCCTCGTTTCCCGACTTCAGACTACGCCTATGGGCTCGAATGGGTCGTGGACGCTCTATGCGGGCTTGAGTTTCTTGGGACGCTTATACGAATGGAATCCCCAGGCAAAGAGTTTTGTCGAACGCTGGAACGACCGCCAGGATTTCGGCAGCCTCGAGTCGCTGACTCCCCTGGGTAGCGAAGGCCTCGCGGGTATTGCGGGATCTAAGCCAGTCCGATTTTCTCTTCAAAACGGCAAGGATTCTACCGCCTTCAAAAATCCGGAGATCCAGACAGGGCTTCTGGAATCCATTCTCGAACTGGCACAACGCATGGAGATCCTTATCGGAGAAAAGCCTTCCTGCGTGACTGTTCTTCCCCAGGCTGATCTAGCCATACAGAACCCAAGCAGTCTTACGATGAGTCTTGGAGAGCTATGGATGCTGTACAAAGGCAATGGCCTTGTCACCCAGGACGCGGCGGAAGCCCGGCGGCGCATGGCTGACGGGAAAATCGGCCTCTATCTGCAAACAGGTTTTGTCACCACAGCCGCGAGCAGGGAAAAATACTTTTCTCTCATCAAGGATAAGGGTCTCAATAGTCTTGTTGTCGATATGAAGGACGATTATGGCCGCCTCCGCTTCGCCCCGCTCTCGCCTTTATTGAAAGAACTGGGAGTTCAGGGCGACAAGCTCGATATAGAAAGCTTCTCAGCCCAGGCTAAAGGCCAAGGCTTGTACCTCATAGCACGAATCGTGGTATTCAAGGACGAAAGCCTTTATAAGACTAGAAATGGAAGCTTCGCTGTGCGCGACTCCTCCTCGGGAGTTCCCTGGAGAGGCATTAAAACCGACGGTCAGCCCATCGGCGAATTCTGGGTCGACCCCTACTCCACCGAAGTTTGGAATTATAACGTGGAAATAGCCAAGGAAGTGCTGTCCCGGGGATTCGATGAGGTGCAGTTCGATTATATCCGCTTTCCCACCGACGGTGAAAATCTCTTGCTAGCCCGTTATCCCCAACAAAAACCGGGAATGAATCCAGACTCGGCCCTGGAATCTTTTTTACGCTTCGCCAGGCAGAGTATCGATGCTCCAATCAGCATAGATATTTACGGGGCGAATGGCTGGTACCGCTCGGGGACAAGGACGGGCCAGGATGTGGAGATGCTCGCCCATTATGCCGATGTAGTCTGCCCCATGCTCTACCCTTCCCACTTTGAGCAGAGCTTTATGGCTCAAGCTCCGGCCGAGCTGCGGCCTTACAGGATATATCGCCTGGGTACCCTGCGGAATCAGGCCATAGCCAGAGGCCACATGCTGGTTAGGCCCTACGTGCAGGCATTTTACTTGGATGTGAGTTATGACCGGCTCTACTACAGCCCCCGCTATGTAGAGTTAGAAATCCAGGGTGTAAGGGAAGGCGCAAATCAAGGCATGACCTTCTGGAACAACTCGGGCAGGTACACAGATCTGCCTGAGTTGCCCAAGCCCTGATTCTAAACTTTTATTTTTTGCCGGAATGAGTTATTGTTTACAGCATGGCACTTTTTCGAAACGGAAACAGTCTGGCTTGGGCCAGGCGACGCGCGCTACGCTGGTCACTTTTCGCTCTCGCGGCCTGCGCGGCGATGAATATCTATCATTATTCGCTCCAAGGAGCCAAGGGATTATACCTTTGGGATAAAACCTGGCTATTCAGGCTGCTCATCCTCATGGGACTGTTTCCCCTTGGACTCCTGGCCATATCCCTGCCTCTGGAAAAACTCAAGCATAAATTCCACTCCAAGATCATGAGAGGCTTTTCTCTCATCGCGTCCTTTCTGGTAAGCCTTGCATCACTAGGCATCCTAGCCTTCCTCATTGCCACACCCAGGATGGGTACAATGCGGCAGTCAGAAATTTCTCTCGTGAATCCATCGATAAGGCTGGAGCTTCCCAAACGGGCAGGAGAGAGCGATGTCGCACTTCTGCGCCTGAGCGTGGGGTCAGACCCCCACTGGGGAACCGAAAAAACCGATGCCAGCGCCCGATCCAATATTCTAGCTAGCGTTGCCGAACACAGACCCGACATCTTTTTTATACTGGGAGATGTTGTTGAAACCGGTTCATCGGTATCCTCTTGGAACGCGGCGCTCGCCGACCTGTCCGCCATCGTGCCAAAGGTGCCTCTGCGCCCCCTCATGGGCAATCACGACGCCCTTTTCGGCGGCCAACATCTCTATAAAAAAGCCTTTTTCCCCGAAGATTTTTCCAGCGACTCCGGTTCGCCCTACTATTATTCTATAGAAACCAGTGCAGCCACTCTTGTGGTCCTCAATCTGCCCTGGGGAACCGAGAACTTCAACAAAACCCAGAGAGACTGGCTGGAATCGGTTCTTTCCATCGCTAACCCGCTCAAGCCTCTCATTGTATTCTCCCACAGTTTCTACTTCGCCTCTGGGTATGATGACCCAAAGCTGGATAAACCCTGGTACGACCACTATCAGAACATTCCTGTAGTAACCCCTCTATTTGAACGCTATGGCGTAGATTTGGTAGTTTCAGGGCACAATCACTACATGGAATACCTGGAGCATAGAGGAGTACGCTATGCAATCGTTGGCGCCATGGGCAGCAAGAGCGACCCCGCACCGACCATTGGCTCTCCCGCCTCAAAGTGGATAGCCGTAGCCACCTTCGGACATCTAAATATAGATGTTCTTAAGCATGAGATAGTGCTGGAATTCAAGGATCAACTCGGGAAGACCCTACATGAGGAACGTTTCCGCTATCTGCCTTCAATGGATTCGGGGAACGGTGGCGAAGACCCTCAGGCGTGAAGATGAGAGCATTCCCGAGTTCTGAGCGAACCCAGGAATGTCCAAAACTTCCTAGTACCCCAAGTCCTCGCCCACTAGAATTACGGTGTAGTCCGAAAGCGAGGGCTTTCGCTTAAGAATCTGATACACCCTGCAGATCCTGGTAGGATTTTGGCAATCCATGCACTGCCCGGCTTTTACGCAGGGATTCTCTTTAGCCAAGCGCTTATTGTTCATGGGGGCTGCATAGGCTTCTATGCGTTCCCAGGCTTCGTCCACATCGGTCACCACTTTATTGGCGCCTGCCACTACCACATTCTTCTTAGGCCCGAAGGTGAGCGCCGCCACGCGATTGCCGTTTCCATCGATATTGAGCATTTCACCCTTCATAGTCACGGCGTTGGCGCTGCAGATGAATACATCGCATGTAAGCTGTGCACGGAGAATAGCCAGTTTTTCTTCGGCTCCCAAGCCGGGTTTGTTATGATCCAGAACCTGGGCACCTACTTGCGTGGCCTTGTCCTGGATTCCCAAGGTTTTAATAGTCATGGAGCCGCCGAATCCCAGCTTCATGCCCGGTTTGACGAATTTCATAACCAACTGGGCCGCTTCTTCGGCGGTTTTTACATACACGGCATCGAATCCGTTCTTCACCAAGGCGGCGCAGGCCCTCTCGGCCCTCGTTTCCCTGGACCAAAGCTCGACTTCTGTCATTGCTATCCTCCGACTCTATTCATGGATTGAGCTACTATTCTGTAATGGGATGAAAATTAAAGCAAGAAGAATCGGCAACGGCCAATCAACTTTACAGAAGACCGCCGGCTAATCAGGGGCGGCAAATCAACAACCTTGCAGCAAGCCGCAGGGTATGAAACCCGCGAGCGAATCAAATGCTTGTCGTTTCTTCTCAGCCCGCGCCCCCGGTCCAGCCCATGCAGCGGGAAATCTCTTCGGCTGCCCTGACTACCCGAGAAGCCACCTTTTCCGGCTCCAGCTCCGGCCTGTTTTCCAAAACCCAGGAGGTGCTGATGGCCGATATTACATCGCCGCGATAATCCCGTATCGGAGCGGCAACGCAATTTACCCCTGGTTCGGCCTCTTCATTGTCCCTCGTCCATCCACGGTCCCGGCATACCGCCAGATCCTCAAGGAGAGCGTCCACATCGCCATGGGTATTGGGGCCAAATTGTTCAAATTTCTGTCCCGAAAAAAGGCTGCGGATATCCTCCTCTGCGAGCCCCAGCAAGAGAGCTTTGCCCAAGGATGTACAATACAAAGGTTTCTGCTGCCCAATGATGGAGTATTTCCTCAAACTGGTGAATTTATCTTCCTTGTCGATATAGACCATCATATTGCCCTGCCTGCGGGCCAGGAACACGATTGTACCCAGATTTTCGCCCAATTCCCTCATATAGGGCGCAGACTCGGTTTTCAATTCAAGACTGTTGAGGTAGTGGCTGCTCATTTCTATAAATGCAGGACCCAGTCTGTATAGATTCGTCTTTGAGTTTTTTCGAACATACTCATGTTGGATGAGCACGGCCAGAAGCCGGAAGGCTGTGCTGCGAGGAAGTTCTGCCACCTCTGCAATTTCGGCCAGCGAAAGTCCCAAGGGTTCGTGGGCGAGGGTTCTGAGAATACAAAAAGTCCTGTCGAGGGACTGGACGCGAACTTCCATTCTTGACTCCTACATAGGATCGTAAATAATAGACTCGCTGTAGTCTATACTTGACATAAAGAAAAAACAAGCTAATATATGGAATTGAATTCCATATTGTAGAATAGCTTCTCAAGGCCTTTAGAAAGCGTGCAATAATAATAGGAGTGTGAAAATGGATATCAGGGAGAACGTCAATTCCGAATACGCAAAAACGCTGGATACCGAAGGCTTGCGCCGGCATTTTCTGATCAATCAGATTTTTGTGCCGGGAAAAATCACGATGACCTACAGCCATGTGGACAGGATGATAGCCGGCGGTGCAACGCCTGCTGGAAATGTCCTTACCTTGGCCGCAACAAAGGAACTGGGCACCAATTATTTTCTTGAGCGCAGAGAAATGGGCATAATCAATATTGGCGGCCCCGGATCTATCAGCGTAGATGGGAAAAAATTCTCTGTCGGGTCCAAGGATGGATTTTATATCTCCATGGGATCCAAGGAAGTGGCCTTCGAGAGCGCCGATCCCGCCAAGCCAGCCAAGTTCTACTTTAACAGCGCTCCAGCTCACAGAGCTTGTGCAACCAGGCTCGTCACACTGGATCAAGCCAAGCGCGTGGAAATGGGCAGCGACGCCGAGAGCAACAAGCGGGTCATCAATCAGTTTATCCACCCTTCCGTGCTGGAAACCTGTCAGCTTGTAATGGGCATGACGATTTTCTCCCAGGGCTCGGTATGGAATACCATGCCTGTCCACACCCATGAGCGCCGCATGGAGGTATACCTTTACTTTGATATGCCTGAAGACAGAGTGGTATTCCATTTCCTCGGAAAGCCCGATGAAACCCGGCATCTGGTGGTGCGCAACGAAGAAGCCGTCATCAGCCCGTCCTGGTCCATTCACTCAGGCGTGGGAACCGGGGCTTACACCTTTATCTGGGGCATGGCGGGAGAGAATCAGACCTTTACCGACATGGATCATGTTTCCATGAGCACCCTTAAATAAACAGCAAATATATCAGGAGGTACCTTATGATTTTGGATAAATTCAGACTGGATGGCAGGGTGGCTATAGTTACCGGTAGTTCCACCGGATTGGGACAGGGCATAAGCCAAGGCCTCGCTGAAGCTGGCGCCGCCGTGGTGGGCGTGGACTATGTGCCTTCCCCGGAGACTAAGCGAACTATCGAGGGGATGGGAGGAAAGTTTCTGGAGATAGTGGCGGATCTCATGTCCATTGCACCTATTCAGGGTATCATTGAAAAAACTATTGCAAAGTTCGGTAGATTGGACATTCTCGTCAACAATGCGGGCATTATCAGAAGGGAAGACTCCATTGATTTTACCGAGAAAAATTGGGACGATGTGATGAACATCAACTCCAAAACCGTCTTCTTCTTTAGCCAGGCGGCGGCGCGTCAGTATATCGCTCAAAAATCTGGCGGGAAAATTATCAATATTGCATCCATGCTTTCTTTCCAGGGGGGGATAAGGATTCCCTCCTATACCGCATCCAAAAGCGCCGTAGCAGGTCTTACAAGATTAATGGCCTGCGAATGGGCAAAGTATGGCATCAATGCCAATGCCATAGCCCCAGGCTACATGGCCACAAATAATACCGCGCCACTGCGCGCCGATGCCCAGCGCAGCGAGGCAATTCTGGACCGCATTCCAGCCGGTCGTTGGGGAACGCCCGAAGATGTTCAGGGAGCTGCGGTATTTCTTGCATCACAAGCCAGCGATTACATAAACGGCTATATAGTTGCGGTGGATGGCGGCTGGCTCGCGCGATAAGTATGCTGCAATCTCGCCGAGTTTTATGGTACAAAAGGGAGGTATCATGATAGCGACTAACGTTAAACACATTGGTAGATACAAAGGATTGAGTCCACTTCTCGACAAGGCTATTAACTGGGTGTTAGCTGGAGGATGGGAGGCGCTGCCCGAAGGCAAGCTTGAAATAGAAGGCACATCACTTTACGCGATCGTGCAACGCTATGATTCCAAGCCGATTGAAAAATGCCGATTTGAAACCCATAAAAAGTACATAGATATTCAGATGATTGTTTCTGGCACAGAAATAATAGAAGGAGCAGATCCAGGTTCGCTGACAGTGAGCGAACCTTATAAGCCGGATGTTGAATTCTTCGCCAATCCAAAAGCAGGTTCCACCTGCAGCTTTGTCTGCTCCTCAGGCGATGCCCTCATATTTTTTCCCGAAGACGCCCATCGTCCCTGCATTGCCAAGGATGGAAAGCCGGAAGCAATACATAAAATCGTACTCAAGGTGGAGGCTCTATGAAAGTAGTGAGTTTCGGCGAAGTAATGCTCAGGCTCAAGTCGCCGGGATTTGAAAGGCTTTTCCAGTCGCCATCGTTTGAAGCCACTTTCGGAGGTTCAGAGGGTAACGTAGCAGTAGCCTTGGCGCGACTGGGAACCCCTGCGGCCTTTGTCACTGTACTGCCCGATAACCAAATCGGCAAGGAGTGCGTAAGAGAGCTTCGCTACCATGGAGTAGATGTATCGCTCATTGCCATGAAAAAAGGCCGGATGGGAATTTATTTTTTCGAAAACGGATCCAACCAGCGACCGTCTAACGTCATCTACGACAGGGCGGGATCGACCATCGCGGAAATTGAACCCGGAGATATCGATTGGAAAAAGGCCTTCGAAGGAGCCGGTTGGTTTCACATTTCCGGTATCACTCCCGCCATATCCCGAAAGGCTGCCGACGCATCAATAGCGGCCGTGAAAGCCGCGGCCGAGGCAGGCTTGAAGATATCCTTCGATCTAAATTTCCGGGCAAAGCTTTGGAACTACGGAGCCAAGGCCCAGGATGTGATGGGTGAGATAGCTTCCTACGCCCATGTTCTCATAGGCAACGAAGAGGATTATCAGAAATCATTGGGGCTTGAGGGTCCCAAGCTGTCCGAGGAAGGAAGCATAGAAACCAGCGAATATGCCGCAATGTGCGATCGCGCTTTGGCAAGGTACCCCAGAACAGAATACGCCGCAGTAACCTTGCGGGAAAGCCGCTCCGCCGACAGCAACGGCTGGTCGGCCATGTTGGCAAACCGTAAGGCTGCCTTAGTCTCTAGGAAGTATTCCATCACCGATATCGTGGACCGGGTAGGCGCCGGCGATTCTTTCTCGGCCGGTCTTATTTACGGTCTTATCAATTTCAAGGACGATGCGCAAAAGGCCTTGGAACACGCCGTAGCCCTCTCATGCCTCAAACATACCATTTCTGGCGACTTTGCCTTGATAGAGCCGGGGGAAGCCCAGAAACTCATGGGCGGAGACGCTTCAGGAAGGGTTCAGCGTTAAGCGTAACTTACAATAGCCCCCGCTTCTTTAAACAGTTCTCCTCCGGGGGCATTTTCAACCTTAAGGCCCTGTAGCCTTATTTCGGCGTAACGGATTCTTATACCCCTCACAGTAGTCTCTCCAATACCCCGGTACATCTCGGATTTAGAGGGCGAGACCAAGTTTTTATCAGCCATTTTTATGATGTAATGCTCCAGTCTCAGATTGACGATGGGCGATTCAGGAAGTCCTACTATGAACCCGGCGGATGCCCTGCAGCCCGTGGCCACAAGATTGGTCACCAGGATATTCCTCATGCGTGGAGTCAGTGGGCTTAATTCCTGGGTATCCTGGGAAAAGAGCGTAGCAGCTTCCGATTCCTTGGCGCCGCATTCGTAGTAGAGATTGATAGTAAGCGGAGCCAGTGTATTCTCCATGACGAGGTTTCTGAAAGACAGGTTCTGCACCAATCCGCCCCGGCCCCGCCTGCTTTTAAGCCGGACACCGCGGTCTGTGCCGCTGAAATGGCAGTTGCTCACGTCCAGGTTTTCTATGCCTCCGGCCGTTTCACTGCCGATTACGACCCCCCCATGGCCGCTTAAGAAACTACAACCGGCGATGCGCACATTTCGGGAAGCCCTTCCTTCTACCAGTCCCTGGGATCCTGAGCCTGCCTTGAGCGCGACGCAGTCGTCTCCTACATCCACTAACGAATCAATTACCTCCACGTCCTCGCAGGAATCGATATCGATGCCATCGGTGTTAGGCGCATCGGCGGGATTATGTATTTGAATGCCTTCGATGCGTATGCGCCGGGAAAAAACCGGATGAACGGTCCAAAAGGGAGAATCCTTTAGCCTTATTCCCTTAAGCAGCACCCCGTCGCACTCCAGAAACTGGATAAGAGGTGGCCGTAAGAATTGGGTTTCCCTACCTCCTCCTCCGGAAGGTTGCTCTCCTTCGGCCTTGTTGAGCAATGCCAGCTTTTGCTCGATCGGTGTTTGGGGTCCAGACTGCCCTGCGGTCTTCTTGGCCCTGTGCATGTTCCACCAGAAATGGCCGTTGCCGTCCAATGTCCCCTCTCCGGTAATAGCTATATTACGAGCACCCCTGGCCAGGACTAGCGGCTGCATGGCAAAACAGCGCACCCCCTCCCAGCGTGTTTTGATAGGAGGATAGAGCTCAGGATCGGGGATGAACTGTATAGTGGCCCCTGGTTCAAGTTGAAGCGTTGTGTTATCGAAGAGCTCTATTGGGCCGCTTTTATAAAGGCCGGATGGAACCAGGAGGGTTGCGCCGCCCGAGGCCTTCGCCCTGGCCGCGGCCAGGGCGAAGGCTTCGGTGCAATCGAAGTCATCGCCGGAAATGGCTCCAAAATCGCGAATATCGAGTATCGGATTCATGCCGCCACCCCCTCTCGAGCATGAGCGCACGCAGTATTTCGAGCGCTAGTACTACAACGTGAATTGTCGGGGTATACAGCTAATTCTGGCAATTGTCTTTAGTGGTGTCTTTTTGGACTTTTCTGATATTCAACTGCATTCAGGAATGCTGTTTCGATTGACAAGATCTACCTGAGGCTCGAGAATGCAATAAGATGAGGCTTTTGCAAAAGTCAGACGAGTTTTGCAAAAGCTACCTTTATGATGCGTACGTTTCGTCAATTTTCATGCCTTTGGCATAAAAATTGACGAAACTACAAAGCCACTTTCAAAAGTTAACAGACTTTTGAAAGTGGCTCAGATGCTTGGATTTCCTGCTTTACGGAATCCTCGAGGAGCCATCCACGAAAGAAGGTCAGCGAATTGCGCTTATGCTTGCCTCTATCCACTCAGGCTCGGCCAACAAGGTATGGCCTGAAATCTGGAAAGAAAGCGAGAAGCGGCGCTGCGTACTCTTCATTTTCCCTGGCGGCAGGCTTTCCAGCCGAGATGAGTACGAGTACATGCGAAACAGTGTTTTCGACCTAGTCAAGACGGGAAATTTCGATGGGACACTATGCTGGGCCAGCTCTCTGAGCGGCTTTAGCTCGGAACCGGAGGTGGAGAGATTTCTCGAATCGAATCTGGGCATGCCGTTGGTCACCTTCGGCCTTAAGATAGGCGAGCGCCCCGTTGTGAATATAGATGCGTATTCCGGCATGAAAGAATTGATTTTTCATCTGCTCCGCCGCCACGGCTGTACTCGAATAGCATATCTGGGCGGGCCTCGGGCTCACTCATCCGCCGAGGATCGCTTCAGGGCTTACCGCGATGCCTTACAAGAAAACGGAATAGCCTATAACGATAAGCTGGTGGTCTTGGATAATCCTTGGACCGAAGGCCGCAAGGCCATGCGACAGCTTCTGGAAGAACGCAAACTCAAGCCCGTGAAAGATTTCGACGCTCTCTGCACCGCTAGCGATCTGCTTTCCTTCGAGGCCGCGGCACTTCTGCGGGAACTGGGCAATAAAATTCCGGATGACATAGCCTTGGGCGGCTTCAATGATTCCGATGAAAGCAATCTGCTTTCGCCGACCTTCACCACCGTGCACATGCCCTTCGAGCGTCAGGCTATTCAAGCCTTCAGGATGCTTCTGGAGCTTTTATCAGGAAGACATCCCAAGGATAAAATGCTAAAAACCAGTCTTATCGTGCGCCAATCCTGTGGCTGCCGCACTAAGGCCGTCCAGATGGCAGGACGCCTCCCCACAATACCGCGAAAACCAGAAAATCACCCCGGAAAATGCGCAGTCTTCCTTTCGATAGACAAAAAAGCCTTATCTAATTCGGTATCCAAGGCCGCAGGCATCTCTACCGAGGAATCAGCCATACTAATCGAGGCGCTTATTGCGACGCTTTTAGGCAGCCTTGAGAGAGAGACTGATAGTCCCTTTATGCGAAAGCTCGACAAGTTTCTGGATGAAGCCATAACCAATGAAAGAGATGTAGGAGGTTTCCAAAATCTGCTTTCCACTTTAAGAAGAGCCCTCTTGCCCTCCATGACCGATTCTGTCCAGATCGCTTTGCTGGAAAGTCTTTTGGGTCAGGGAAGAGTTCTCGTATCCGAAGCTGAGAAGCGACTGAGCACCTATAGAATGTGGCAGGAAAGAAAACTAGACCATTGGCTGGGCATACTCAGCCATGAACTTCTCTGTGCCAAGGATTTCGACGGCATCGTGAGTATCACCGCAGACTGCCTTCCTGCCTTGGGTATTAAGGAAGCCTATTTTGTGCTCACTGGAGATGATGAGTCCCAGCGTATCTTACTGGGAGGATTCAAGTCTGGAACCAGAAAATCAGGATCGATCAGGATTTACAAGAGCAGGAGCGGAAGCTGGTCCTTTCCTTCGGCGCAACTCCTGCCCGAGGAACTGTTTCCACGGGAACCGGGAACCTACGTAGTACTACCTCTCTATTTCGAGTCCACGTCTCTCGGCTATGCAGTGCTTTCAGTTGGACGCAAAGATGCCTATATCTACGAGGAGATTAGGACGCAGCTATCATCGGCCTTAAGGGGGGTAGTGCTCTTCGAACAAGCGAACGAGGCTAGAATCAGGGCTGAGAAAGCTGAAAAAATGAAAAGCCAATTCCTGGCCAGTATCAGTGGAGAATTGCAGGAACCACTCGGACTTATTCGCGAGAAAGCCCTCGAGCTTCTGGAGCGAGTGGATACGAAGGACAAAAACGAGCTGCACGCGATTGCCGCATCCTCGGAAAGGCAATTGGATCTGACAAGGAATCTTCTGGAGTTCTCCCTGGCCCAGGTGGAGGATTTCCCCTTGAATTCCGGTCTTTTCAAGCCTCGCGATCTCCTAAAGGACCTTAGTGCAAGAGCTGTGGTTATTAGAGCACAAAAAGCCTGGGGGAGAATCGGCATATCGGCAGATAATTTGGCCACTCTGGATGAACTGCCACTGTTGTGGGGCGACACTGTCCGTCTTCGCCAGGTAATGGAAATTTTTATGGACTGTCTCTTTAATGAAGCGAAGGTCGAAGAAGTAATTCTTGATGCATCCATGGAAAATACTAGGATCAGAATAGCCGCCACGGCGCGGCGTGCCAGCGGCGATTTAGGCAGAAGAGCCGCCCAGCGATTGCGTGCGTATATGGTTGAGAATTCCGCTGGACTCTCGACAGGAAATACACGGATTTCCCTCGAGCTGGCCAAGCGAATAGCCTTACTCCACGGAGCTATTCCGGTTTTCAGCGAATCGGGAAAATTCCTGAGCATGGCTGTTGAAATGCCCTTCCCATCCCTCGATTCCTTTTCCAGGATCGACCACCAGCCTGATGGAAACTGGGGAATCGGAGTACTGGGTGACAAGGATCCTCTGCTTTTGCATGACCACTACCCTAAAAGACCTCGCGTATCTCTGGGAATACGCGAAGCCCTCTCCTCAGATATGCTGGCAAAGAATTTGGGCTTACTCTATATCGACCCGGAAAATACTAACCCCGAAGAAGAAACAGCGGCAAAAGTGCTGTTGGAAGAAGGCTTTCTACGCAGCTTGGGCTGCATAGTACCAGGGAGAATCGCTGATTCGTCTCTTTTTGAAAAAAGTGAGAATCTTGGGGCGATTCTACGCCGCTTTTTCTCAGCCCGGGTTGCAACGGCGGTAATTGTCGCCGGCGCCCAAGGTCCCGAAATCGATGAGTTGGAGCAGGCCCTGGACGCCGGCGCGGCCAAAGCGCGCATTTTACGCTGCCGCAGTCCAGAAGAATTAGCCTTCATTGCCGAGCGAGAAAAAGCGGCGCTGGTGCTGTCTTCAGCGGGAGAGCCAAGCTTTTTGGCTAGTATCCTGGAAGCGCCTGCCCTTCATACGATGCCCCTTCTCTGGCTTATAGATAAACCTGAGAGTTTCTCCCTCCCCCCTTCCTTTCTGGAGCGTCCCAGAACCCTTATCTGTAATGGAGGCAAGGGCTTTGCCAGCCTGCGCGCAAAACTTTCCAAAGAAATCCTGTCAGGATCCAAGGAATTTCTCCCGGCACCCACTGGCGCCATTGTAATGCGGGCTATCATCTTCCTGAACAGGCGCTTTCGCGAGCATGTTTCCCGCTGGAGACTCTCGGAGGAACTCAACGCTAGCGAAGACTATTTAAGCAGAATTTTCAGAACCCAAATGGGCATAACCCTCTGGGAATATCTTAACCGATTGAGAATTGCCTATGCGGTGGAACTGCTCTCAGGCAGTTCGGATACCGTGGCTGAAATCGCATCCCTAGCTGGATTCCAAGATCAAGCCTATTTCTGCAGGGTATTTAAAAGAATCCAAGGAACTACCCCCGGAGCATTGCGGAAGGAATTCAAGCCAGATGTCAGAAAAGTACAATAACCCGACGGAAAATTTGCACAATTACGCCCTACCATATTTATTGGAGAGCCATGAGAAATCCATCCGGGGCTATAAGCCTTAGCCAGACGGGCAGTTCACGCCTGTTCTGGAAGAATATGCGAAGGCATAGGTCGGTGTATCTCTTGGCCTCGATTTCCTTGATCTATTTCGCAATTTTTAAATATGTACCTATTTGGAACGCCCAAATCGCCTTCAAGGACTTCATGGCTTTGGATGGAGTGCTCGGCAGTCCCTGGGTGGGAATCCAAAACTTCAGGGACTTTGTAAATTCCTATTATTTCTGGGAACTCATACGCAACACGGTGCTGTACAGCATCGGCAAAATGGTGTTTTCGATTCCGGCTGCCATTTTCCTCTCGGTTTCCCTCTACGAGTGCAGGAACTACTACCTAAGGAAGACCGTCCAGACCATCGCCTACCTGCCCCACTTTCTTTCCTGGGTCATTATGTATGCCATACTCCTGGCCATACTTTCTCCCTCCAACGGCATACTCAACGATCTAATAAAGCTATTAGGCGGCGAACCTATCAGCTTTCTCACAGAAACCAAGGTTTTCCCCTGGATAGTCATCCTCTCCGATACCTGGAAGGAAATGGGCTGGAGCGCGATCATCTTCCTGGCCGCCCTGATGGGCATAGACCCATCTCTGTTTGAAGCGGCCACCGTTGAGGGCGCCAGCGCATGGCAGAGGGTGCGTTACATCACACTTCCCTCAATCCGCCCGGTGATTGTCATGGTGGTGCTCCTACGCCTGGGCACAATCCTGGACGCGGGCTTCAACCAGATTTTCATGCTGTATTCCCTACCGGTCTACAGCGTTGCAGATATTATCGATACATGGATCTACCGACAGGGACTTCTGGAGTTCCGCTTCGGGCTGGCTACGGCGGTCGGCTTGTTCAAAGGCTTGTTCGGGCTAATTCTCATCGTCGTATCCAACAAGCTCATCAAGCGGCAGACAGGCAGCGGGCTCTATTAAAGGGGATGGAAGGATGAATGGCGCAATCAGGCTTACAGCCTCGGACAGACTCTTCCACCTCATTGTCAATGTCTGTCTTCTCATCATACTGGCCATCTTTGTAATTCCCATCTGGAGCACCATCACCCTGTCGTTCCGCCCAAACACCTTTATCGGCTCGGCTCTGGATGGCATGCTCCTAGCCCCCTGGAAGTGGTCGACCGCGGCTTATAAAGCCTTGCTCGGTCATAGGGCATTTATAACATCCACCTTCAACAGCTTCCGCATTTTTATCCAGGGAGTGGCCACCTCCCTCTTTTTGACCGTGCCGCTGGCATACCTGCTCTCCATAAAGGGGTTGCCTGGGAGAAAAGTCCTCTATGGTCTCGTCCTTGTGCCATACTTATTCAATGTCGGATTGATTCCTAATTACTTGCTGGTTTCAAAGATGGGTCTTGTGGATCACCTGGCTGCCGTATACTTGCCGGGAGCAATCAGTGTCTACAACACCCTCATAATGAAAAGCTTCTTCGAGGGCATCCCCGAAGAATTGAAGGAATCGGCCAGAATAGACGGGGCATCGGAACTCACGGTGCTCTGGAAGATCATCCTGCCCCTTTCCAAACCGATTCTTCTCACCATAGGCTTGTACTACGGCGTCCATTTCTGGAACGACTTCTTCAATGCCATGCTCTACCTCAACGACAGCGCTCTCCAGCCCCTGCCTATTCTCCTTCGCAATATCCTTTTGTCATCGGGCATGAACGAATACGTAGAAGTGAACGCCTTTGGAGAGGCTCCCATTGCTGCAATAAAAGCGGCGAGCGTTCTTTTAGCCGCGATTCCCATGTTGGCCGCCTATCCCTTTATACAGAAATACTTTGTAAAAGGAACCATGCTGGGGTCGGTCAAGGGCTGATGCCGGGGTGCATTGCCCCGTTGCAATAGAAACCAAGGAGGTTTCCATGAAAAGAATGAAAGGAATCCTGTTGTGCTTCGCGCTTATGCTGGTTGTCGCGGGATCGGCCTTTGCCCAGACCGATAAGCTCGTGACTATCGAAATGTGGTATGGCGCCGCCATTACCGAGGCAGGCCCGCCGCCCGATGATTGGGTTGTCTACAAGATTCTTAAAGAAAAATTAGGCATCGATCTCAAGATCACCGCCGAGCCCTCCAACGAAAACGACCAGGACGTGAAAATCCTGGCCGCCGCCGCGGCCAATCAGCTGCCCGACCTCTTCATGGTACGCCGGGATCCCTGGCAGGTATTGATTAAGCAGGGGTTGGTGGCGCCGGTGGACGACATGTATCCCCTCATGCCTCATAGGGCACCCAATCACTTCACCAAGGACAGCATCGCCTTCACGACTATACGGGGCAAGAGCTACGGCTTTGCCTTCCCCGGCTCACTGCAGAAGAACGAAGGTCTGGTGATCCGTAAAGATTGGCTGGACAAGCTGGGTCTTAAAATGCCCACAACCCTAGATGAGCTTTATGACGTCTGCTACGCCTTTACCTTTAAAGATCCGGACGGAAACGGTAAAGATGATACCTACGGCTTCGGCTCCTGGGTAGAACACTATGATCAGGAACAGTACCTGGGTCGCCGTTTCGACCCCATCATGGGAGCCTTCGGCGTGGCCGGCACCTGGAACATGACGACAGCCAACTTCGGTCTCAATGTCAAAAAGCCCGAATTCTTCGAAGCCCTGCAATTCGTCAGAAAAATGGTAGAGCATAAGGTTGTCGATCCCGACTGGCCCAGTCTTAAGAAAGACGATTTCCGCGCTGCCTGGAAACAGGGCAAGTTTGGCGTCATGAGGGAGCAGATGGCAGCCCTCGCTGCGGCAGCCAACTATGCCCCCTTCGACAAGAACTTCCCCTCAGGCGAATGGGCAGCCCTGCCCCCGCCCAAGGGACCAAAAGGCCTGTCATCTACCGGTATCTACGATGCCAACTACCGCATCTACGCCGTATCGCCCAAGGCTATAAAAGCCGGCAAGAAAGAAGCCATCGCCAAATTCCTGGACTGGATGGCCACAGACGAGGGCTACAAGCTGATCGGCTGGGGCGTGGAAGGGGTTAACTACTCCATCGATGCCAACGGCGACATCACCGACAAGAACGTACCGGCGGATACCAAGTTCTCCTCGCCCAAAGGCCAGACTGTTACCCAACTCCGTAACATGGTCTTCTACAACAGCGACATTGAACTCGCGGCGCGCTATCCCTACTTCAAAACCGCCAACGGCCGCAGCCTAGGCCCCCGAACCTACTTGGGCACCTTCCAGTCCTATCCCTGGACCAATGTCACAGGCGCCGGCACCATAGCTCCCTCGCCTAACAACGCGGACTTAAAGCGCTACATCAACCAGAGCGTCCAGGAATTTGTGTTGGGCAAAACGCCCCTCACCAAGGCTAACTTCGACGCCTTTGTGGCGCAGATGGACAAGCTCGGTGCCGCGGCGTGGGAAAAGGCCGCCCGGCAGCAGATGGAAGACAACGGGTACCTGCAGTAAGGCATCATTTAGTCGTGCGTTTCGCTCTAGGCTGAAGTCGGGCGGCCTGCGCTACCTGCAAGCCTGGGCGGTACACTAGCAGTCGGGCGCGGCCGGAATCCTTCCGGCCGCGCCCTCTTTCGGGACAGCCATGGATACAACACTGCGAATCGAATACAAGGCACTTCTCGCCGACCTCGTCGACGCCGCGCTTCAGGATTGCAGACCGGACACGGCCAGGTGGAATTACGAGACCGGCCTCCTCCTCTACGCACTCCGAGAAGCATCCAAAAGACAACTGGGGGATAGTCGCGATATCGCTCTGCAAAATATAGCAGAAGCCCTTGTCGCACCTGACGGATCTATTGTCGGCTATAGGATAGACGAATTCAACATCGACCAAATAAACGCAGGGAAGTTCCTCCTGGCGATGTGGGAGGACTCAGGCGAAAAGCGATACCGCATCGCCGTCGAGACGCTGTTGGAACAACTGTCGCGCCACCCCCGCACTCCCTCGGGATCTTACTGGCATAAAAAGATCTACCCCAACCAGATCTGGCTGGACGGCCTTTATATGTTCGGCCCATTCGCCGCCCGCTGCGCGGCAGAGTTTTCCAGTCCAGCCCGCTTTGACGACATCTGTCTCCAGCTCTTCCACGTACGGGACAGCATGAAGGATGATACGACGGGGCTTTACTACCACGCCATGGACGAATCCCGCCTCATGCCCTGGTCCAACCCTGAGACAGGTCTTTCGCCCCATATATGGGGTAGAGCCGTTGGCTGGCTTTCGATGGCCCTCATCGATGTACTGGACTGGCTGCCGGAGCATCATCCCAGCCGGCCTGCGGTCATCGCTATGTACAGGGATCTCATGAAATCAATTATTGCCGTTCAAGGTGGCTCAGGACTCTGGTTCCAGATTCTTAACATGGCAGGCAAACCCGGCAACTATCTCGAGGAATCGGCTTCGGCGATGTTTACCTATTCGCTTTTCAAGGGGATCCGTAAAGGCTTGCTCGAATCCGCTACCTCCGCCGAGTCGGCCGAAAAGGCATTGGCGGCGATTAAAGATCGTTTTATCTCCCGCGACACCCAAGGCCGGGTTCATGTAAGCGGCATCTGCAAGGTGGCTGGCTTGGGAGGCAATCCCTACCGCGACGGCTCCTACGCATACTACATGAGCGAGCCTGTTGTCTCCGACGATTATAAGGGCACAGGGCCCCTGATCCTCGCACTCTGCGAGGCCTGCCTATAATCTCGATCTCTGCATAAAATTCGACACGATAACCGGATTTTCAGGATTTACAGGAAAGTGATGCTCTGAATCAGAGAGCTGTTTCATAGGCGTATTTGAGGTATGATACGTAACATGAAGCTGGCTCTTGAGGTCGTGAACAGTCTCGAGCGCGATGGGATAATCGGCCGTTATGCCATAGGCGGAGCAATGGCTGCGGTGTTCTATGCAGAGCCAGTTTCGACCTTTGATGTAGATATTTTCATCACTTTTTTTGCCAACTCATCGGGGTAGATAAGCCTGGCTCCAGTGTACGAAGACTTAGCTAAAAGAGGATATTCAGTATCGGGCGAGCATGTCGATCTTGGTGGTGTACCTGTCCAATTTCTTGCAGCATATAATGCTTTGGTTGAGGAAGCGATCGAAAAATCGATCGAGACATACTATTCAGGCATAAGGACAAGAATTTTCAGCCTTGAGCACGTAATAGCGATAGCGCTGCAAACAGGGCGCCCTAAGGACAGAGGCCGAGTGGCGATGCTGCTTTCCCAGACGAAGCCTGACATGATGCTGCTCGATGACATTTTACATCGCTACGAATTGAAGGGTATATGGACAAAATGGACCAGCTAAAGAAAATCGCCGACCAGTCCTTTCGGCAGAAAGAAGCCCGAAGGTTACAGCTCGCCAGTCTTCCCTTCGAAGAAAAAGTTCGCATTGTGGTGGAACTACAGAAAATTCAGACTCCCATACTCAGAGCCCGGGGTATACCGGTAAAAGTCTGGGATCTGAAATCAAGTAAATCTATACATGATAACAAGTAAATAAGATACACAGAAAAATACCGCAGGAGTACTCCTAAACTATTTACTTTCCTTTTGATCCTGCTGCTCCTGAGCTCCTGTCTAACTTTTTCAAAGGCTTGAAAAATTATCTAACACAATGTCGAGATCCTTAGGATAAAAGGCTAAATCCATTTTTTTATCTTGAAATAGACAAGCTCTCCGATCACCACCACTCCCATCAGACCAAGGGCTGCCGGGTAACCCCAGGGTTGTGCCAACTCAGGCATAAGATGGAAATTCATGCCGTAGACACCTGCGATGAAGGTTATGGGAATGAAGATGGCTGATAATATAGTCAAGACTTTCATCACTCTCGACATGTTGGTGTTTATCTCGGTGAGATGAAGCTCGATAATGGATGATGTGTGCTCACGGTAAGATTCCAGCGCCTCGATGGCCTGTATGGAGTTTTCGTATAGATCCCTCAGATAGGGCACTAAGGATGCTTGCATCTGGATCGAATCCGTGCGCGCCAAGGCGCTGATAGAATCCCGCACCGGCCAAATCACCCTGCGCATCCGCGCCAGTTCGCGCTTGAGTCCCTGGATATCGCGGATAAGGATTCCGTCATCTTCGTTTCCCAGGATCTCGTCGAATGCCTCCAGCCTATCGCCTAGGCGCTCCAGAATTATGAAATAATTATCTACGATATTATCCATCAGGGCGTACAAAAGGTAATCCGCGCCGAATTTGCGCAAGCGCCCTCCGCCAGCCATTATCCGTTCCCGTATCGCTTTAAAGCAGTCGCCAGGTCGTTCCTGGAATGTGATAAGGATATTCCCTTTCAGAATAAAGCTCACCTGCTCGTACTCGATGGATCCATCATCGTGCATAGTGAGCATTTTGGTGATGAGAAAAAGGTACTCGTCATAATTTTCGAGCTTGGGACGATGCTCGACCGTGAGGATATCCTCGATCACCAGAGGATGGATGCCCAGCATCGCGCAAAGCTTTTCCACGCCTCCGCCGGACAACCCGTTGATGTTTATCCAATTCTTGATACTGGGATCTATGAGAGCGGCCAGTTCGTTTACGTCTTCGGGTATGCGCATCTCGGCGGAAGCTTCATCATAGGAGTAAAGTGAATAGGTCGCCTGGGTAGGCTCGGTGTCGCCGATATAGCGAGCAGAACCCGGGGGGAGGCCCGCAGTCTCCTCCGACACTCCGGAAAAGGGCAGCCGTGATGAGCGCCTTTTCTTCCTCCCGGTTTCTTTTTTCTCATTCCTGTCGGATTGCAACTTCGTCCGGAATTTACGCTTCATAGCGTATACACTAGTGCCGCAGAGCTTGAGAATCAACAAGCCCTTGGCGAACAGGAGGGAAAAAATGCTGGCGCATTCTCTGAAATTGGCCTATGCTGATTATCAGGAGGCAAAAATGGAATACTCTCCCGGTCCTATATTGAGCAATCTCGCAAAGGCGCTGGAAAAGCAGTACCGAGCCCATGAGGCTGAACTAATGTGGAAGGTGGCGGGCTATTTCGATGATTTTCTGCCCGCGCCGGAATCTCCTGACTTTACCAGTCTGGTAAAATCGCTGACGGCAGACGAAACCGAATACTTAGATCCTGTGCGCCAAGCCGCCGCTGCGACAGAACGAAAGGCAGCCGACAGGGGCGCGCTCAGAGCCGCCACCTGGGGCGGCAAGGTCAACGCAATTCAGAAATCCCTGGCCGACCGCTATGCTAAAAAAGGCGATGAGCTACTAGAGGGCAAAAAGCTCTTTATCTGCGAAGCCTGCGGTTTTATTTTCCTGGGTGACGCCGCTCCGGATATCTGCCCGGTCTGCAAGGCTCCCGCCCTGCGATTCGCCGCTGTAGCATAGAAGGACGCCATGCACGCTGTACGAAATTTGCGGCTCTGCACCAAAGACTGTGTATGCCTTTTCGTCTGCCCCACGGGGGCTACGGATACGGAAAACGGACAGATCGATTTTGAAAAATGCCTGGACGGCTGCCGAAGGTGCGTAGATGCCTGTCCCTCCCACGCCCTGTCCCTGGTCATGGACAACTACCCTGCCCGCCCCGCCAAGGATGCGGCTGTTGCGGAGACCTTGCTGAACTACATGGAGCAGAAGCACAGGGAAGAGGCCCTAGCTACGGCATTGGCTTCCAGCGCGACCACACCGGCGAGGGCGAAGGTAGCCAAAGCATTAGCCGCCTCCCTTCGCATCCTCGCGGAGGACGGAGCTAGGGAAGCGGGCTACATGATACCCCAGAGCGCCCTGTCCAAGGCTTTCTTGGAAAAGCTCCTGGCCGAACGCCCAGTCGTAGCAGGCAAGCAGTTCCCCGAGGCTGAGCTCAAGGAACTGCTGCAGTTGCTTTAGGCAGAAATTTCTATACCGGGCGATCTATACCGCCCACTGCCTCAGCCCTAGTTGCCCGCCATCATGGCGGCGACGTCGTCGTGAGCAGTGCCGATGCCCTTGATGCCGAACTTTTCCACCAGGACGGTCGCCACCGCCGGGGAAAGGAATCCGGGGAGGGTCGGCCCGAGCCTGATGTTCTTGAAGCCCAGATAAAGAAGGGCCAGTAACACCAATACAGCTTTCTGCTCGTACCAGGCAATATCGAAGGACAGAGGCAGCTTGTTCACGTCGTCCAGGCCGAAGATTTCCTTTAACTTGAGGGCGATGAGGGCCAGGGAGTAGGAATCGTTGCACTGGCCTGCGTCCAGTACTCTCGGAATGCCGCCGATATCGCCCAAATCGAGCTTGTTGTAGCGGTATTTAGCGCAGCCCGCAGTGAGGATGACAGCGTCATTGGGCAGCTCCTGCGCCACGTCGGTATAGTAGGATCGGCCATTCTGCCGCCCGTCGCAGCCGCCCATAACCACGAAGCGCTTGATCGCTCCGGACTTTACCGCGCTCACCACGGTGTCGGCCAGGGCGAAGACCTGGTCGTGGGCAAAGCCCCCGACGATGGTGCCATTTTCCAGCTCCTTAGGCGGGGGGCAATTCTTAGCCAGGGCGACGATTGCCGAAAAATCCTTCATCTTGCCCGGCTCGCGATCGGCTATATGGGTGCAGCCATCGAAGCCCACCACGCCCGTGGTAAAGACCCTGGCCTTGTAGGATTCCCGGGGCGGCACAAGGCAGTTGGAAGTGAAGAGGACGGGGCCTCCAAAGGCCTCAATGTCTTGGGTCTGGGACCACCAAGCGCCGCCATAATTGCCATAGAGGTTGTCGTACTTTTCAAAGAAGGGATAGTAGTGAGCGGGAAGCATTTCTCCGTGTGTATACACATCGATTCCCGTACCCTTGGTCTGTTCAAGCAGGTCATGCAGGTCTACAAGATCGTGACCGGTGACAAGGATGCCAGGCCGATTGCGCACGCCAGTGCGCACCTTGGTGATCCTAGGACTGCCGTAGGTGCCGGTGTTGGCCGAATCCAGGAGGGCCATGGCGTCCACGCCGAATTTTCCCGTCTCCAGCACCAGGGCGGTGAGCTCGTCCAGGCTCTTGGAGCTGTCGGTGAGGTCGGCTAGAGCCCTGAGCATGAACTGGAAGACATCCTTGGACTTCTTACCGATAGCCCAGGCATGCTCCACATAGGCTGCCATGCCTTTGAGGCCGTAGAGCACCAGTGACTGGAGGGCGCGCACGTTTTCGTCGGCGACTTCATTCCAGCCGCCGATGCCGGCCGAAGCGGCTGCACGGATAGCTTCAACATTGGCTGCGCTCCAGGTGGCGGCGCTGGGTAAGCCTCCAGTAACCTTTCCGCCGGCTGCCACGAAGGCGGCGCGCAGGGAATCCCTATGAGCGAGGCCTTCCACGATCCAACCCTCGAAGTCGGAAGGGGAGAAATTGGCATTGGTGATAGTGGCGAAGAGCATCCTGTCGACAAAAAAGGCCGCTTCTTCGTCGTATACGCCCTTTTCGGCGGCCTTCACCGCCCAAAAGCCGATTCCCTTGCAGACATGGAGGACGAGATCCTGCAGGTTCGATACTTCGGCAGTCTTGCCGCATACGCCCTTCGCGACGGCGCAGGCCGTGTTTTTCATTGTTTCCTGACACTGATGGCAGAACATGGATTCTCCTTGAAATTATTTTTTGCTCAGGTGTCCTGAAGGACATCCTGTACATTGTACACCTTTATTCAATTACCGCAAGAAAACGCGGCCGCTATATCGGCGATCGTAGAATTCCGCAGGGTATCGACCAGCAGCCGCTTCGCGTCCACACAGAGTCTGTGAAAGGCGCAGGTCCTGGTAACGCAGACTGGCTTGGGAAACAGGCAATAATTGGACGAAAGCGGACCGTCAAGCGCTTCCAGCACTTCCATACAGACCATCTGAGTTGCGGGTTTTTTAAGGGAAAAGCCTCCCCCGATACCCCGCGTCGAAGCGATGACACCCTTTGCCGCCAGGCTCTGGAGGATTTTCGCCATATAGCTGGGCGATAAGCCGAGCCTATGGGCCGCGGCACCCGCTGCGATGCTTCCCCCATTGCAGTCCGCCAGCGCCAGGGCGTGGAGAGCCGCGTTGGTTCTGTCCGAAATACCGACTATCCTGTCCATATATCTTCCTTACACCTAAATCTGATAGTGGTATCTTATTTAGCATTTTTTTTATACTATGTCAACTAAGATAATCGTTCAAAATACAATTGATACTCTTTTCTTTATCTATATTGCGTTCAAAAACTCTAGATCATCTATATAATGCGGCATGCCATTGATTGCATTTCCGTTGGAATCTCCGACAAATACTGTTGCACGGATATAATATTCTTCGTCATGGTCACCCCATATCAGATCACAAAAGTTGTTCCATAATTCATCGGCTGTCATCGATCCATCAGCGTCGACCCATAAATCGATCGCCTGTTGTACATTTGCAATTGAGACACTATTGAAAGGTCTAACTTCTAGTTGAATCACGTAGGGGAATTGTCCGCCATCAACTATTACATAAGAATTACTATCATACGAAAGAAGATGATTCGTACCAAAACTCGCAGAGAGCTTGCAGCTAACGGCTCCCGATTCTAGATCGTTAATATCTACATCTAATTCCGAAAATAAGCTTAAGAATAGCTTAGTATTTTCGTCTTCGCTCCCCCCTTGAAAGAATAGAGAAATACCTGTATGGCTCTCCGCTGATAGTTCATCTTCGGTAGGATCATAGGCATCATTCATGGCTAGCAGAAACTTTGTAAAATTGTTCAATCTACCCTCTGCAACCAGATCTAAATGCTTAACCAAGAAATCAAAATATTGCTCGTCTGAACTTGGAGGAATGGGGTTTACAGTGAACCCTTCATCCCGCACGTGAAACTCTACCGACGCCTCTATAGATTTTGGGATAATGGTTGCGCTAGGACTGTCTTTAAAAACCTCTTTAAGCATCGATTCCAGATACATGGCGGCAACATGTAGTGTGTCTTGAAAAATATATAAATCGTCAACATCAGTACCAATAGGTCGATTATAAGCACTTCCTAAAGCAGGAAAATCCGAAAGCTGAATTTTACGATACGCTGTAACCTCAGAATCGTTCACATTTGAAGCGACCGTTGTAGTTGTGGTTGTAGTACCATCTTTATCTATTTCTGTTTTTAAAGTCGTTGTCGTTGTAGTGGTGGTGGTACTCTCATTTTCATCCTGCTGATTATTTCCCAAAATTGGTACGCAACTCACGAAACAAATAATTACGAGAATGATGCCTGTAATCAGAGCAATTTTTTTCATTTTTTTCTCCTCGAGTATTTTAAATACTAAGTAATTTTAAATCCTTTTTTTTAAACTGTAAAGATATAAATGACATGTTTATTGTTTTTATTACCTACATTTAATCGGCTGAATACCCTGAATTAATGCTAGCTTGTTCGCCCACCAAGGTACGTAATATGATTATTTACATTTACTTCCAAATTTCTTATGTGTAAAAGTATAGTCAGGAGTCTAAGGATGGGCTATATACGCCAAAAATCTTCCTTCTTCCTAATATTTATTATAGCAATCTTAATCCTTTCTAGTTGCCCTGTACGTTCAGCAGATCAGGTTTTGACTACCGATACTGAGGACAATCAACAAGAAAGCGGTAGTACAAGTTCTGACTCGGAAATACTGTTTTCTATTGGAGAAAATCAGAAGTATCTTCCCGGAAACAATAAATCCATCCAGAATTTTCCGAATGAAATTATATATGTTAACAACATATATAACGGTTCAGACATAAAAACTGCTCCAATCCTGAAAGGTGAAAACTCGATTGTATTATCTAAGAACTCTAACAGTTTGATAGGTTTTGTATATAATCCATCGCTGTCTGCCAGTAAAAATGTAATTGCCAGGGATATTAACAGCGGAATTCAATCCATAGGCAATTTAAATATTGTAAAAGCCGGTCTTGACTCGCTTCCATTATCGAGCAATGCTGCGGATAAAATCGATTTAGGAATCCTTTCAGTATCAGAGAACTCAATAGATTCAAATATCAGTTCTGAAACGACACTAAAGGCTATCGGATATGCTGAATTGGATTCATACTCGATGTTTGATTCAGCTTTCTTGAAACTGCTCAATCCTGACATCGATCGTAATGGGAAATATGACATAGAAGAAAACAAGAAATGGGTAATCAGTGGAATTATCCTGCACTCTTTTTACCCTGAAGATTTCAATACTTCTGGCCCCACTCTACCCATATCTACATTTTTGGAAGGTGATTTTTCTTTATTGGTATGGTTAAACAAGACCTTTGAGCACCCCGATTATAAATCGGTATTTTTAAGACTACCGCCAGAGAATGTTTATATTAAAAAAGGGGGAGATGTAGTTAGTGGTGTATATGCACACTGGCATGGTTTGAATGGGGGACCTGGAGGAGAGTATAATGAGTATTATTTTGATTATTTCAAAAGAATGCTGGAAAGCCCTAAAGCCCCCTTCAATGGAGATTATGAATTAGTTTTAGGAGATAAGACGTACTACTTTTCTAATTTAATTTTTCCAAAACCCACCGAAACAAAGTATGATGGGTTTCTTTTCCCACAAACCACACTAGTCTTCGATAACGAAGGTTTTCTGCAAAAAGCATCATATGAATGGTGGATTGTCAGAAACAATCGATATGAACGACCTTCCGAAGAAGAGGTAAAGCTTATAGTTAACCAGTTCATTATCGTTGGAAAGCAACCTAAAGATTTCAACAAGTTATACTATGAAAGTAATGAACTTGATTTCAGAAAATACAAAATAAAAAAGACTGATATTATCGGAAGAGATTCGGATGCAGGCTCATATCGTTGCGACTATTGGGACTGGGCTGGTAATTTGTATAATTTTTGGTATTTCATAGAAGGAACAAGACCTTGAAATTCACAAACGGTCGAGTTAATTCAGCGGACGGCTTCATAAGCACGGCAAGGCATGCTTGTACCTTTCATCAATAGACTCCTCCACTGGTTTGTGACCGGCGTCAGCACAACGGTCCTGGCACTCATGATGCTGTCTAAGGGATGTACAATCGATACTTTGGGATTGGTGATGGCAATAGCCTCCCTTTTTATCGTTGTATTCGAGTTTCCAAGCGGAATTCTTTCCGACATGATCGGTCAGAAAAAAATTTATCTGTTCTCCTTAGTTGTTTCCATCGCCGGTTATGCAGTGATTCTAATAACGAACAGCGTTTTCGGGCTCATCGTAGGATTTTCCTTGTACGGCATAGCCCGGGCTTTTTCATCCGGATCAGTGGAAGCCTTGTTCATCAATAATTATATTCGGGTTGAAGGCAAGGAAAATCTTCACAAGCTCATCAGCTGGATGAACAGCGGTGAGATAATCGGCCTGGCAACCGGCGCCTTGATTGGAGGCTTACTACCTACTGTCTGGGTTAGAATCTTTCCCAACAATAATAAGTATAACGGCAATCTAATAATCCAAATATGTGTTCTGCTGATATTAATTGTTTTTACTCTGCTCAGCGTAAATGAATCGAAATACGGAGAAAAGGAAAGAAAGACGTTGGGCGATCACGTGCGAGAATCGGCGAAAATTATCATGAACGACCGAAGCATCCTGCTTCTGGTATTGGGAACAATGGTCTGGGGCTTCTCCTTCAACGCGATAGAAGTGTTCTGGCAGCCTAATGTAAAGAGTATTTTAGGATCAGATTCCCAGACCTGGATTTTTGGCTTTATAAATAGTGGGTATTTTATGGCTTCCCTGTTAGGTCTGGGAATAACCAATTTTTTGCTACGCCTGCATACGGTTTCCAAAAACCTTATCCTTGTCATATCCAGAATGATAATGGGAATTTTAATCATTGTACTGGCAATCCAAAAATACATCCTTTCATTCACAGGTATCTATCTCTTTTTGTTCATGATCAATGGGATGATGAATATTCCAGAGAGCACAATGATTAACTCCCTCCTTCCAGACAATAAGAGATCATCACTTCTGTCATTTTCTTCTCTCATGCTGCAGTTGGGCGGCATCATTGGATCTGTCCTCTTCAGCAGGCTGGTCACAATTCTCCAGATATCAGGGGTATGGATAATAGCGGGCCTAGTCTTCGGGATCTCCGGCTTGCTGTATGTTTACATCGGAAAGCCCACACAGTATCGAGGTCGAGGATAATCTTGAATGACTAGACTAGCCAGGGATTTCTATGCCAGGGACGCGTTGTGCGTCGCCAAAGATCTATTGGGAAAGCTCATTGTACGAATACTCGACGGGCAGGTACTTTCGGCGATGATCGTGGAAACCGAGGCTTACATGGGTGTCGACGACAAGGCCGCACATTTTTTCGGCGGCAGAAGAACGCCGCGGGTCGAGGTGATTTACGGTGAGCCCGGTTTTTCCTATGTCTTTTCCATCTATGGTATGCACCATTGCTTCAATGTAGTAACAGGTAGCAAGGGAGTTCCCCAGGCTGTCCTTATCCGAGCCGCCCAGCCGGTCGGCGGGCTTGTACAGATGGCTCGAAACAGATACGAAAAGGCATTATCACAGTTGGGGAAAAGGCAGCAGGTACAACTGACCAATGGTCCTGGGAAATTGTGCCAAGCCCTGGGGATCGATCGGGGATGCAATGGCGTGGCTCTCTGCGGCAACGAATTATTCCTTACAGATTATCCTTGTGCTGCATTCGAAATTGGCTCATCGAAAAGGATCGGTATCGAGTACGCGGAAGAGGCCCGAGAGTTCCCTTGGAGGATGTACATCAGGGATAATTGTTATGTATCTGTGAAGTAGTGATTGGAAAATACTGCTATTCTTCCCCAATATTAGAGAGCTTGACCTTTAAGTATCCAGCACTCTTTGAATCTTCCGGATGAGGTTCTAGGCCAATGATCGTGATATCTCCTTTACCGGGTCCGTATACCCAATACATTCTCGCGGCAATTGGATTTCTGTTCTCAAGGTATGATTGCCATACCTTTTCACCATAACGACGAGATAACGCAGAAATTTCGTGACTATGAAGGCCAGGATATTGGGGATCATGTGCTAAGTGTACCATAGCCTTTCCCCACTTTTTATAAAGACTTTCTTCATCCTTTGATAATGTTTCAGTCAAGGCTTTTGACTTTAAGTCAACCCAGAGTCTTTCCATTTCGGGAACTCCAAGTCGGATCAGAAACATACATCAGCCCTGATCTTCGTTAGTAAAAGATGAGAGATCGATTGGATCCGAAACTTTGCCGTCTCTGAGGTTTTTTATACTTTCATCAATGATGGAAAGTGAACGACTCGAAATTTCAAATGGCGGCACTAGTTCTCGTGGTTCTAAAACTATGCGCCCATCGGCAAATTCTTGAATCCGATAATAGTCATATTTGGCCCCCCGAAGAGTTACACGCTTTTTTGTATCTACTCGAGAATCATATTCTTTGGTTATTTTCATACATTGCCCCCTATTTGGGATTTCCCACTTACATAATAATACTCTACAAATTTCTATTTTTCAATACTTTACGGTACATAAAATTCACTCCTCCTTCAGCCTTATTCCCCTTTTTTAATCGATTCTATTGTCAGGCTCAGGGCGCCCCGATCTTTTTCCACTAGCCCCTCTACCCAAAGAGGAGCTTCCTCGAAAAGAAGGTGGCGAAAGCGCTTATAGGCGTCGGGGAAAAGGACAGCCTCGAAGATAGCGGTCTCGTCCTCGAAGGAGACGAACTCCATGGGTTCTTCGCTGGAGGCGAGAACCGGCTTGGCGGTGATGGGCCAGGCTAGAAGGCGAATACGACGGCCTACGTGGCGTTCTAGGTCTCGGGCGCGGAGCCGGGGCTGGGCGAAGAGGCGAGGCCAGAGTTCCAAAGGATGGCAATCCAGTGTGGTGCCCAGGTATTTAAACTCCGCCTGGCGGCGTTTTCGGGGGGAAAGCGGCGTTGGGCCAAGCTTTTTCTGGAGCTCTGGTAAAGGATCGGCAGAGTGGTGTTCGGTAGCTCCGTGGTTATCGGTAGACCCGCGGTTATCGGTAGACCTGCAGCGCACTACTGCAGATGAGCCGACCGGATCGAGTTCATCCTCGGAAAACAGATTTCCTGGGATCGTGCGAATCCTGGAACCCTGTCCTTTTTCTCCCGAACCTGCCTGGTCTTCCCGGAAAGCGTAGACCGACAGGAGAGTCATGAGAGCCTGGGCCCGCGTAGTGGTGCCCAGAAGGCTATCGAAAGCCCCGCAGCCTACGAGGGCTTCGGCATCGGTACGCTCGAAGCACACGCGCCGGGCGAATTGATCCACTGATAAAAACAGCCCCACCCGGTCGCGCTCGTCCAATATAGCCTGGGCAACAGGGGCTGAGAGGGAGGAAACCATGCAGAATCCGAAACGAATCGAGCCCTGCCCTCCCTGGCAACGCCAGAGGCTTTGGTTTATATCCGGGGAAAAAAGCCGTAAGCCCATGCGCCGGGCTTCGCTGGCATAGGCCAAGGCGGAATAGAAGCCGCCATGGTTAGACATGACGGCGGCCATGAACTGGGCCGGGTAGTGAGCCCGCAGATAGGCGGACTGAAAGGAGAGCATAGCGTAGCTGGCCGAATGGGCTTTAACAAAGGAGTAGCCTGAAAAAGAGCGGATCATCTCCCAGACAGCCGTGATTGTCTCTGGATCGACGCCTTTAGCCCTCGCGCCGAATTCAAACGCAGGCCAGTACTCCTTCAATCTTGTGTCGGCGTCTTTTTTGGCGAGAATCTTCCTGATTCCGTCAGCCTCGGTTGAGGAAAAGCCTGCCAGGGCTATGGCCGCCCTGGAAACGTCTTCCTGATAACAGAGAATGCCGTAGCTTTCGTCGAAAAGGCCGGCCAAGAGCGGATGGAGGGGCTTCCAGGGCTTGCCGTTAAGCCTGTCGATATACTCGTTGATGTAAGTGTTGGCAGCAGGCCGGATGATAGAGGAATGGATGACCAGGTGCTCGAAATCGCCCCGGTGAGTCTTTTTCTGCAAGAGGCGCATGGCGGGGCTTTCGACATAGAAGACGCCCATGGTATCCCCCCGGGCGAGAAGCTCCACCGTGGATTTGTCGTCGATAGGGTGCCAGCTGTCCCTGTCCAACAAGATTCCCTGCTCGCGAAGCGACTGTATCGCGTCGCGCACCACTGCCAGAGACCGATTGCCCAGAAGATCAATCTTAACCAATCCCGCCTGCTCTGCCCCCTCCTTGTCCCAAGCCAGCACTCTGATGCCGGTGCCTGTTTCCTCGATGGGAGCGTAGACGGCGATCTCGTCGGGAACAATGACGATACCACCCGAATGGGCGCCCAGGTGCCTAGGCAGATCCACAAGGTCCCGGGATAGGGTCAGGATGCGCCGCCAAGCTTCATCGGTATTTTGGAGGGCCTTGCCTTTGTCCACACGAAGCGAACGCTCGAACGCCGATATTTCACCGTCGGGCATGCCGAAGGCCCGGGCAGTCTCCCGCAAGGCCGACTTGCTTCTGAAGCAATTGTGGTTGGCCACCCGGGCTACCCGCTCCGGACCATAGGCCCTTACCACGGCATCCAGGATCTCGTCCCGCTCGTCCCAGGCGAAATCGATGTCGATATCCGGTGGATCTTTTCGACCCGGGTTGAGAAAGCGGTCGAAATAGAGATTATGCCGCAGGGGATCGACCTCGGTGATGCCTAGACAATACGACACAATGCTGGCGGCGGCACTGCCCCGGCCGCAGACTCGGGAAGCCCGGCGCACGATATCCCGGACAATAAGAAAGTAATCGCAAAAGCCTTTGGCAGTGATGAGAGCCATTTCGTAGGCAATCCGCTCCGCCACGGCCCCCTCGCAGTAGCCATAGCGCCGCAGGGCTCCCTGGCGTACCAGGGCGTCCAGGAGTTCGGCTGAACCGAGGCGCGGATTGGCTGACGGTGCTATACGGTCAGCCTCGAACGCCTTGGGGCTGCCGGTGGGTGCCGGCGGATAAACCTCGGGCACCACAGAGCTGCCGGTGGCTACCGGCGGAGAAGCCCCGGACAAAAGGTCGCCCTGGTAAGAGGGGAAATGAAAGCCTCCGAAGGGGTCCCCTAAGGCGCCGCCGGCGATATGCCTATTATTTGCCCTTGCCTGGGCAAGCCAGGGGACGAGAGCCGGCGGCGAGCCCCAAGCGGCCGGAGCGCAATGATAAAGGCTTTCGGCTGCTTGTCGCCCCCCCAACGTCTCGCCAAGACCCAGCACTTCTTCCGACCAAAGCGCGGTCTCCGGATCGAGTTCCTCCTCCCTCACATCCCAGTATCCGGCCTTTTTGCCTATGGCTAGAAGCAGACGCTGGACTTCGCGATGGGAAGGCTGCAAAAAACGGATCTCCGGGCTGGCCGCGGGAGGAATGCCTGAAGCGGCCAAGGCGGCCCAATGGACCTTGTTGCAGGGCGTGACAAGGCAGTAAAGCCAGGGGACAGGGAGCCCGGAACTGCCGAGGCCAGGCAGGCTGGTATCCTGTTCTTGCGGCGAAACCAGATCGCGACGAGAAGAGTCCTCAAGACGCCTGAGCGCGGCAAGGTCGTCGCTGAGGACAAAAAGGTCTTGAGCGTATTCGCCTTTGAATTCCCGCAGGGCATCGATTATGTCTGCGGGATCGCCCTTGGTCTTGCCTTTAGCTTTGTCCCGACGGTTGGCGATGGCACCCGATACGGCCACGCTGAAACCAGGATTGGCCATGGCGGTGAGGGTTTTCGTGAGAAAGGAAAAACCTCGGCTTGTCCGCGCAATGAGAACGAGTCTTCCTGAGTCATCGGCAAATTCCACCCCAGTGATCGGGCTGATCTCCGCCTTACGGCAGGCTTCCACAAAGCTGGGCAACCCATGCATTCCATTGCGGTCCGTGAGGGCCAAGCGCGAAAGGCCCGCCGCTTTGGCAACTTCGACAAGGTCTTTAGGCCTGGGCACCCCTCGCAAGAAGGAGTAGCAGGACTGGACCACTAATGGCACGAGGGAGGCCGGAACGGGCATGCTAGGCCCCTGCCCGCAGGCCCTGGCCAAGGGAGAGCAGGGCGCAGGGCACAATGGAGGCAAGACCATGCCGGGAATGTACGCGATCCAGGGCACCCTGAAGCCGCTCGACTTTGGCGTCTCGGGGATCGAAGAGGTCGAGTTCCGGGCCCGCCGCGCCAAATTCCGACAGCCTGAGCGTAACCCGCCTGACCCGCACTCGCCGGACAAACGCGCGGCGGGCCGCCTCCTGGGCCGCCAGGGCCAGTTCGTCGTCCCTATACATTGGCCGGGGCAGCCGTAGGGCGGCAAAACCCTCCTTGCCGTCGGTAAAATCTAGCCGTACCCCTACCCTTCGCGCGCCCATTCCCTGCTTTCTCGCCTCAAAGCCAAGGGCCGCAGTAAGACGAACAACGGTAAGACGAAGAAATTCCGGCTCGGCACTATCGGGTTCCAATACGGCCGACTCTTCCAGACAGCGCCGCTCGGGGGCTTGGGGATTCACCGGCGAATCGTCCACTCCCCGGGCGCGAATCACCAAATCCGGACCCCGGGGGCCTATGGCCCTCGCCTCAAAGGGCCTCAAGTCCGCAAGGGCGCCTATAACCTCGATCTCCAGAAGGCTGAGCCTGTCCTTGAGCACCGGACCGATGCCGGGCAAAAGCTCCACGGGCTGGAGCCGTACCAGCTGGGTTTCCTCGTGGGGCGCCAGGGCGACAAAGCCGCCGGGCCTAAAAACCCTAGTGGCAACCTTGGTGGAAGTCTTGGTGGATGCCAGGGCAATAGTGGGGGAAATTCCCTGTCTGGCAATAATTTCCCGGCGCAGACGCATGGACGCGTCCTGGGGCGGCCCGCTCATCCTTCCGGTACCCGCGAGATCCAAAAAAAGGTGGCCCCGCCCGCATTTTTCCACCAGCGGTGTGATCCCCAGGGCCATCTTCCACATCAGCTCGTCAACCTCGGCACAGCGACGAGAATCGGGCTCCACCACCCTTAGGCCGGGCAGGCTTTGCTGGGCGAAAGACAAAAGCATGCCTCGACGAATACCTTCCCGGTGGGCGGGGGGCGAGAGATCCAGCACCACAGCCCTGGAAAGCCCCTGATTTGCCACCACAAAGGGACGACGGCGCAGCGATGTATCCTTGAGCTCCGCAATGGCCGCCATGAGCCCGACGGCATTTATATGCAGTATGGTTCCAGCCATCTAGCCTCCTTGGCCTTGAACGCCCTGGAATACAACCCTGAGCGTCTGGGCTTGAAGGGCCAAGGCCTCGATTCTGGGGATCCAGGAGGCAATTCGCGCTTCCAGTTCCCCAGGCGTTGCCCTGTCAGGGCTGAAGCCATGGAATTTGAGATAGGCCAGGGATGAGGTGGCCATGTCGAATCGGGGGGGAGCGCTGCCGACGACATCGCCCCTGCCATCCCTGGGTGAAGGAAAATCCATGAGACAAAGCCCAATATTCTTTTCCCTCAACGCCTCGATAACCCGCAGGGAATACCATCCAGGGTTGAAAAACGCGATTGCCAGAGGCAGCCCCGCCAAATCCCTGACAAGCCTGTCCAGGTGGCGGCGCTCCCTTGTTCCGTAGGCAAAAGCAAGGGGAAATTCGAGCAGAAAGGCTGAAATCCCAGACTTAGCCGCGGCAGTAATAAAGGCAGCCGAAGCCCCTGGCGGCGGCGCTGCAGGCGAACACTGATCATACAAAGACCGGCATTCCGCCGCCGCTTTCCGGTAAGCCCCGGCGGGACAATCCGGATCGATAAAGGGCCTTCCCAGGCGCAGGCAGAAATCCCTCACCGGCGCCCCAGCCCTAGGTTCCGCCCGCACGTACGCGCGCAAAAGCGAACCGCCGCTTTCTGGCACACCTGCAAGCGCTTCAAAAGGCAACTCGGCGGAGGAAAAGCCTTCATCGGGCAGAAAATCACCCAAAACCTGCCTAAACGGCGCGACGGCGGCATCCCAATCCAGCGCCGCTGCGTGGGCACCACCATTCTCCAAAGCTGCGGCACTGCTCCAACCCAGCGGCGCCGCAGGTGCCATCCGGCCCGCACTTTTCCCCGGCAGCGACAGACCGAAGGATACATCGATCCCTTCAAAGGCAAGACCCCTACCCATATTCGAAGTATAACTATACATTTGTATAGTATCAAGAGGAAAAATACTTTTCGCTTTTTCACCAAAACACGTGGGGCTGTCCCGGATACCTCCAGGACAGCCCCACGAAATTAAGTCTATTTGGCGCGCGGCCTATTCCAGCACCGCTCCCTTATTGCCCGAAGTTGTCACCCTGCGATAACGGTTCAAGAAATCGCTTTCCACGGGCTGGACATAGGGCTTCCACTGCGCTTTACGGCGCGCCAACTCGGCCTGGTCCACAAGAATATCCAGCTTCTTGGCTGGGATATCGATACTGATTATGTCGCCTTCGCGTACAAGGGCAATGGGTCCTGCAACAGCAGCCTCTGGGGAAACATGGCCAATCGAAGCGCCTCGTGATGCACCGGAGAATCTGCCGTCGGTGATGAGGGCGACAGTCTTATCCATGCCCATGCCGGCCAGGGCCGAGGTGGGAGTAAGCATCTCGCGCATGCCTGGGCCGCCCTTGGGGCCTTCGTAACGGATGACCAGTACGTCGCCGTCCACGATTTTCTTGGTCTTAATCGCGGCAAAGGCCTCTTCCTCGCTCTCGAATACCCTGGCAGGCCCCTTGTGTACCAGCATCTCAGGTGCAACAGCAGACTGCTTGACGACAGCGCCGTCAGGAGCCAGTGAACCCCTGAGTATGGCCAGGCCGCCAGTGGCATGGTATGGCCTATCCAAGGGCCGAATCACCTCAGAATTCTTAACCTGTGCTCCCTTGATGTTTTCCTTTACCGTTTTGCCCGTAACCGTGATGCAGTCTTTATGGAGCAACCCCCCGGCCGCAAGCTGGGCCATAAGTGCCTGGACACCACCTGCCTGATAGAGATCCTGGATATGATGAGAACCGCCGGGAGACATGGAACATAGGTGAGGCACCTTGCTTCCAATTTGATTAAAAAGCTCGATGTCGAAATCCACTCCCGCCGCGTGTGCGATGGCGGGAAGATGCAAGGTAGTATTCGTGGAGCCACCCAAGGCAAGATCCACGGCCACGGCATTCTCAAAAGCCTTGCGAGTGAGGATATCTCTTGGTTTTATATCCTTTTCCACAAGATGCATGATAGCCCTACCGGCATCCTTGGCCAAACGGTCACGCGCGGCATACACAGCAGGAATTGTTCCATTGCCGGGAAGTCCTAGGCCAAGGACTTCCATCATGCAGTTCATAGTGTTGGCGGTGAACATGCCCGAACAGGAGCCGCAGCCCGGACAGGCTGCATTTTCTACTTCAAGGAGTTCCTCTTCCGTGGCCTTTCCTACAATGTGTTTGCCTACCGTCTCGAATACAGTGTTGAGATCGACTTCCTTGCCATGCAGCAAGCCCGTGAGCATCGGACCGCCGGATACAACGATGGAAGGCACGTTGAGTCGCGCCGCGGCCATGGCCATACCAGGGATGATCTTGTCACAGTTCGTCACTAAAACCAGGCCGTCAAAGGCATGGGCTTGGGTCATCACCTCCACCGAATCCATGATGAGTTCCCGGGAAGGAAGCGAAAACTTCATCCCGATATGGTTCATGGCGATACCGTCGCAGACACCAATGGTGGGGAATTCGATAGGTAAGCCTCCAGCGGCATAGATGCCCGCCTTGACCGCATCCACGATTCTTCGCAGATGCACATGGCCTGGAATTATCTGGTTGTAGGCATTGGCCACCCCAATCCAGGGCCGCTCTATCTCCCAATCGGCGTATCCCGCCGCTTTCATCAAAGAGCGGTGAGGGGCTCGCTCGGGACCTTTTTTCGCTTGATCGCTTCTCATAATTAAGCTCCTTAAAGACTGCGGCCCAATTTTAGCCAAGGCCGCCAAGCACTAACCTTAGCCGAGGTTCGGCAGAAACAGCACGAGCTGCGGTACATAGGTTATCAGCAAAAACACAGCAATCAGAATCAGCACCATGGGGATAATCGGCTTGGTGATTCTACCCATGGGAAGTCCTGTTATGGCGCTTGCCACATAAATGTCTATCGCTACCGGCGGTGTCGCCATGCCGATGGCTAGGCCAACGGTGAGAACAACGCCGAAATGGATAAGATTGCCGCCCACTCCGAGTATCGCAGGGATGAAGATAGGTGTCAAAATGATCAGCGCGGAGGCGGTTTCCATGAACATGCCCGCAAGGAGAATGATGATGTCTATGAACAGATAGACTAGGACGAGATTATTGTTGGCCAGACCGAGTATGGCGCCTGCCACCGCCTGGGGAATTTGGTAAAAAGCTAATCCCCAGCCGAAGACCTTAGCCGTAGCGATGATGAACATGATCAAGGCTGATGTTACACCCGAGCCCACCACGAGCTTGTAGAACTTTTTCAAGTCCACCGCTTTATAGACAAAGACGGCTACAAGCACCGTATAGACTACCGCGACTGCCGCGGCCTCCGAAGGCGTGAATACTCCGGAGAATATTCCTCCAAGTATGATCACCGGGGTCATGAGTCCCCAGGTGGCCGAAGCAAAACGTTTGAGGATCTCCTTCGCAGGATAGCGCTTCCCCGCGGGATAGCCTCTCTTTTTTGCAACTCGCAGGGCCCAGATAATCAAACCCAGCCCCATGAGGGTTCCGGGAATGAATCCACCCAAAAAGAGCTTGGCCACCGATTCTCCTGCTATGACTGCATAGAGCACCATGGGGACAGAGGGTGGAATTACCACCCCTATGGTACCCGCCGAAGCGATGAGGGCTGCGGAAAAATCCACGTCGTATTTCTTTTCCTTGAGATCGGGCAGAAGCGATGCCCCTACCGCCGCGGTTGTCGCCGCCCCAGATCCGGATATGGCTGCAATAAACATGGAGGCGAGGACCGACACTATGGAAAGCCCACCGCGAATCTTGCCCAAGGCAGCCTCGGCAAAAGCCACAATGCGTTCGGAAATACCGCCTTTAGCCAGAATGTCCCCCGCGAACACGAAGAAGGGAACGGCTACCAGCGAGAAGGAATTATTGCCCTCAAACAGTGTTTGGGGCACAAGCTGCAGGGGTATCCCGCTAGAGATAAACACGATAAGGGCAGATAGGCCAATTGACAGGCCTATGGGCACACCGATGATAAGAAGTACAAAGAAAGCACCAAAGATAAGGTAACCCATATCAGCGTCCCTCCCAGGTTTTTACAATCGAGTCTGCCAGGTGGAGCACGATGATAGAGCCTACCAGTGGGTACTGCAAATATATCCATTTCATGGAAATAAGCAGCGCGGGCGTAAGCTGGCCTGCCTCGACCTTCATGAGATAGGCGCCGTAATAGGCCACAATGCCGAAAAAGACCAGCCCCAGCAGCGCGATCAGGGTCTGAGCGACCTTTTTCCCGGTAACCGCCATTTTGTCCACCAGGAATGTGACTGCGATATGGTTGCCCTTTTTAAAGGCTACCGCCGTTCCGAGGAGACTTGCGAATACCAATAAAAAGCATGCAGCTTCTTCGGACCAGGTCAGCGCGTCAAAGAAAAACCTAAAAACCACTTGTAGTATGGTTATGATCACCATTATCACAAGCGTTGCAAAAAGAGCTACTTCGGTAAGAATGTTCACCTTGTCGCTTAAGGCATGGAGGAAGCCCCCAAAGGGCTTCCTCGCATTGGATGTGGTCATCGCCACTACTCCTTATTTCGTAGCCAGGATACTGTCGATGAACTCTTTCCCATACTGAGCGGAATACTGCTGGTAGACAGGCTGGACAGCATCGAGGAAGGGTTTAAGGTTGGGCTGGGAGATTATCATTCCCTTGGCAGCCAGGTCCTTCATCCATCCGGCTTCGCTGGCGTTGTTGAAATCCCTTTCAAACTGAGCGGCTTCTCGGGCTGCCTTTACCACTGCTTCCTGCTGCGCGGGCTTCAGTTTCTTCCATGTGAGCATGCTCATGATGAGGGGAGCAGGCGCATAGGCATGGCGGGTGATGGTCATGTATTTCTGGCTGTCGTAGAGCTTGAAGGAGACGATGACGTTCAAAGGGTTTTCCTGCCCATCTATAGTTTTCTGCTGCAGGGCAGTGAGCGCTTCGGTCCAAGCCATGGGCACAGCATTGGCTCCCAGGGCTTTAAAAGAGTCCACATAGATTTGATTCTGCATTAGTCTTATCTTGAGACCCTTCATGTCAGTGGGGCTTTCGACAGCTTTCTTGCTATTGGTGAGGTTGCGGAATCCGCGCTCCGCCCAGGCAAGACCCTTCCATCCCTGGCTTTCCAGCTCGGCAAAAAGCGAATTACCGATCGGACCGTCTAGCACTGCATAGGCATGAGCCGGATCCCTGAAAAGGAAGGGAAGGTCGATGGCACCGAATTTAGGCACAAAGTTGATAAAAGGACCGTTGGTGATGATGGCGGCATCCACGACACCCATCTTCATGCGCTCCAGCAGGGTGCGTTCGTCGCCAAGGACAGCGTTAGGGAATATAGTAACTTTTACTTCTCCGTTTGTGTACTTGGCTGCCAGTTCCTGGAACTTTACCGCTGCCAGATGGAAGGAATCCTGCTCGTTGACTACATGGGCAAGCTTGATATCCAGGGCGAACGTCGGCGCCAAAAGGGCTAAGGCGATCACCAGGCAGATTAGAATGCGTTTCATATACTCCTCCTGTTTGTGGTCTTACCAAGGTAAGACCATCCTTGATAATATCGTAAACCCGCAGTATTATGATGTCAAGCTTTATTCGGGGATATCGCAGATGGAAAAAAAACGGGAAGACCTCGTTCGGCATCTTCAGAAAATGATTCTCGATCCCAGTGTTTTCAGCCGCGGAAAACTGCCTCCGGAAAGGGAGTTGGCCACCAAGCTGGGTGTGAGCAGGGCTCTATTGCGAGAAGCCATTATCACCTTGGAAGCGCTCGGATACATTGAAATTCGCGAAAGACAGGGGGCCTACATAAAGGCCCCAGAGTCTGCTGATTTCTCAGCCAGCATGAAATACGCCACTTTTTGGCCCGGCGACTTGCTGATAAACCTGATGGAGATGCGACTTCTCATCGAACCACCAATCGCCGGACAGGCTGCCCTTCGTCGATCTGAGGAGGACCTATCCCGCATGCGTGCATGCGTAGCACAACTCGCCGCGGTTCAGAACAATCCTGACAAGGGATCTTCCACTGGTGCACAATGGGACTCCATGCTTCATATGCTCGTCGTGGAGGCAGCTAAAAATCCCCTTCTCACCCGCCTTTACGAGGGAATGCGCTCCATTATGGACAACTACATTACCATCAGCCGCCTAAGGCTCCTGGCATTAGATACATGGCCGTTGAAAATATTAAGCGAGCATAGCGCCTTGGTGGAGGCTATCGCCGTCAGGGATGCAGAAAAAGCCTTTGAAGCCCAACGGCGCCATCTTTCCGGTGCATTGGAGAAGTTGCGCGATATCTCAAATGCAAAAGATTCTGGATTTAAAGCCGACAAGAACTTTTTATAAAGAATAGTACGATTATGGATATCATAGCGATCAAGAATTCATTGCTCGATATAGTGCAATTCGATTTCTCCAGATCCGGCGGTCCAGGCGGGCAGAACGTCAACAAACTCAATACAAAGGTAACCGCCAGGCTCGACCTGAAAAATGTAGAAGGTCTGAGCGAAGCCGAACGGCGGCGAGTCACAGAAAAACTCATTAACCGCATGGACGCCGAAGGCTTTTTATCCATCCAGGTTCAGGATGAACGCAGCCAATGGGCCAACAGAACCAGGGCGCTGGAACGCCTATTCGATCTCATAACAAGCGCGGCGAAGCGCACTCCGCCGCGTATACCCACAAAGCCAGGCAAGGCTGCCAAAGAACGCCGCCTGGCGACGAAAAAAGCCCACGGCGCCGCCAAGCGAGAGAGAAACAAGCCTTTCCTGGATTAGGCCGCGCCTGTTATCGCGTTAGCTGTCGCGCCGGCGGCCCCACGGGCAGCC
>CAZHFN010000001.1:56930-163700 GCA_964531105.1 uncultured Treponema sp.
CAAAACCCCCCCGGGGCCCCCCGCGTGGTTGTCCACCCCGGGGTTTGTGGTTTGGGGGCGGGGTTGGGGGGGGTGGGGGGGGGGGGGGGCGCCCCCCACGGGCAGCCGGCGCGACAATCCTCGGGGCACCCCACAGTCAGGGCCCCCTTAAGCCTTCTCAGCCTCCTACGGCGATGTCCACGCTGGGGCGCATGGAGGAAGCTGTAGCCAGAGCCTTGTGCACAGGATGCTCAAGAAATTTTTTCCACAGCGCTTCATCCTCGCCCTTGCCCTCAGCCCAGAGGGGTACGGACTGCTGCATGTAGAGGTAGTCGTAGCGGGGCGCCCACTTGCGGCTGCCCAGCCGGGCGGTGATGGAGCAGTTGTCCACCATGAAGGAAACACCCTTGTAGTGCATGAAAGGATTCAAGGAATCCACGGCTTCGATCACCGATTCGTTTACGATCTCGGAATACGCGTGGCCCATTTCCTCCAGCAGATCCACCTGGGCTACCATGGCCGCTACGTAGACGCCAGCGGTAAAGGGATCTAGTGGCGTGGGCGTCGAAGTACGCGCTGCCCTCACCTTTTCGCCAACCTTCCACATATAGCTTTCATCGATCTTACCCATGGGAATTTTCTTCATTCTGTCGGCGGCCAGAAGCACCGAACGGATCTCGTTGCCCGAGGCTACTTCCTGGTAGATCTCGTAATGGGTTTCATAGCTTGGCCAGTAGGCAGCTCCATATGCTTGGCGGAAGACCTTCTTACCCTCTTCGGAAAGCGACTCGTAGACACCCAAAAAGCCTTTGCGGCTCAAGGTCTTGGTAATAGGACCGGTGAGGCTTTCGGTGGATCTCACAAAGGCTTCTTCCGGTGTTGCTCCCTGGTTCTGGTAATGGCGGAAAAGGAACTCGACGATGGCGTGGACACCTCCTAAAAGCACAGCCCTTTCGCCGAAGATATCAGACTTGTACTCCTGCTCCAGGGTAGTCTTGAAGGTAAATGGAGCGCCCAAGGCCACCGACCATGCCAGGGCGTAATCGGTCGCCTTGCCGTTCACGTCCTGTTCCACCGCGAAGCTGTTGTTGATTCCCGCGCCGTTTACCGACTTGCCCTGCACATAGAGCTTGCGGACCGAAGGTCCCATGCCCTTGGGGCATACGCCGATGACATTGATGTTCTTGGGGAAGTAATCGCCGTTGATCTTGAGCACGCCCAACAGAAATCCATGGGAAAACCCCAGGGTGGCGCCGGGCTTGAGCACCTTAAAAAGCTCAGGATAGAGCTCGGCCTGGGCGGCATCCGAAATAAGCACTAACACAAGATCGGATTCGCCGGCGACGGCCATCATCTCGCCCAGTGTTCCGCTTTCCTCGGTAAAGCCCACGGCTTGTGCGGCTTTCCACGATGCGGAGGAGCGGCGCAAACCAACTTTTACCTTGATAGAGGTACCTTCCAGCGATTCCCGCAGGTTTTGGGCTTGTGCTGGTCCTTGGCTTCCCCAGCCTAGCACGCCGATTTGCTTTACCCCTTCTAAAGCCTTGGGCAAAAGATGAAAAAGATCTCTTCCACCTCGCACTACCATCTCCTGATGAGGCCCTAACCACACGGTTTCGCTTTTGAATACCTTGGATTCAAAACTGTTTCGCATCTGCACCCTCCATTTTCTTTCTATAAGCTCCGGATAAACGAAGAGGCCGTCCTTCCCGAAGGAAGGACGGCCTCTGTTTCGCCGTATGACGTCCGCCTTGGCGGCTGTCTACACTTCCTCCACACCCCACTTGGGGATAATAATCGAGGAAATGATAATAATGATGCCGGCCATAGCGCTTCGTTTCATTGTTCGCAGAGTATTGAACAGCCTAAACAGGGCTGTCAAGTCTAATTTTTAGACTTTTTCAATTTTTATTCAATTTTTTGACAATTTTCAATAATTTGTGAAAATCGCTCTTGACAACTGAAAGCAGATATACTTAACTCACGACCATCATGGCAGTCAGCGCCCGCAACGGCATCATTATTATTTCCTCCATTATTATTATTACCCCCGGGGTGATGAAGGAAGAATAGACTGCCGGTCGCGAGGCGACGCAAAGGCCGTTCTTCCTTCGGGAAGGACGGCCTTTTTTTTATCTGTTGACAGAGGCTTTTGCAAAAGTCAGACGAGTTTTGCAATTGGCTCGATAGGCTATGGGAGCCGAAGCCCTTCGAGGCCTTCCCTGGCTGCGGAACGAAAGGAGCCGTATTTTGGAGAGAACCGGAGCGCAGATGATCGTCGAAGCCTTGAGGCTGGAAAAAGTGGATACCGTATTCGGTTATCCCGGTGGGGCGGTCATTCCCATTTTTGATGCACTCTACGACGCAAAGGATATAAGGGTAATCCTAACACGGCACGAACAAGCCGCGGTTCATGCCGCAGACGGCTACGCTCGGACCACTGGAAAAGTAGGCGTCTGCATCGCCACAAGCGGACCCGGTGCTACCAACACAGTAACCGGCCTGGCTACAGCCCGTTTTGATTCGGTGCCTTTAGTCTGCATAACCGGACAGGTGAGCCGTGCGATGATCGGCAACGATGCTTTCCAAGAAGCCGATACCATTGGCATAACCCAGCCAGTCACCAAACATAACTATCTGGTCACAAAGCGGGAAACCCTGGCGGAAATCATGCGCAAGTCCTTTTTTCTCGCCGCCGCAGGCAGACCAGGCCCTATCGTAGTGGATGTGCCTAAGGATGTGCAGAATGAATTATATGAAGACTCCTACCCAACAGAGGTTATGATCAGAGGTTATAAACCTGTGGGCAGCCCGAGGCCTGAAGCATTGCGCGATCTAGCAGAGGCTATAAAAACAGCCAATCGCCCACTGTTTTTTTTAGGTGGCGGCCTCGTCATCGCCAATGCAGCCCAAGGGTTCCGGAAGCTTTTGGATGCCACTGGCTTTCCCTTTGTGACCTCCCTCATGGGCATCGGTGTGGTGGACTCCCGTCATCCACTCAATCTGGGCATGTTGGGCATGCACGGATCGGTAAGCGCCAACAAGGCTTTAAGCTCTTGCGACCTGCTGGTAGGCCTGGGTGTACGCTTTGACGACCGTGCTACCGGCGAGCTCAGCCGTTTCGCGCCCAAGGCTATCAAGGCTCATGTGGATATCGATCCTTCTTCCATTGGCAGAAACCTGGAGGTAGATATACCCGTGGTTGGCGACTTGGCGCTTGTGCTCGATGCACTATGCGAACAACTTCCAGCCACACCCAATGCCAAAACCTTGAGCCCCTGGCTTGAGGAAATAGAAGGCTATCGGGCACTGGAGAAGGAGCTGGCTAGGAAGGAACAAATAAGTGAAGATGGCCTTCCCAGCCCCAGGGAAATACTGGAGACAGTAAGCCGGTTATTCCCCGATTCGGTTGTGACAACCGAAGTTGGGCAGAATCAAATGTGGGCTGCCCAGTATCTGTCCTTCTCCGTTCCCAGGCGTTGGCTGACATCTGGCGGCCTGGGCACCATGGGTTACGGCTTTCCTGCGGGCTTAGGCGCCCAGGCCGCCCTCCCAGACAAGCCCGTTGTCGTCATAGCCGGCGACGGTTCTTTCCAGATGAACATTCAAGAATTGGCTACCTGCGTGCAGGAAAGCCTGCCAGTCATTGTGCTTATTCTCAACAACGGCTACCTGGGTATGGTGCGTCAATGGCAGGAACTCTTCTACCGGCGCCGGTATTCCTCTACTTGCCTGCAAACCCAATCGGGCTGCAACAAGAATTGCAGCAATCCAGGCGAACAATGTCCGCCGTACGCGCCCGATTTCGCTGGCATAGCGAGGGCTTACGGCGCTCTAGGATACAAGGTCGATACACTGGAAGACCTGCAAAAAGCCCTTACCAGTGCAGGCAAATCGGGAAGGCCTTCAGTTATTGATTGCCGCATTTCCCGGGAAGCCAATGTCTGGCCGATAGTCGCCCCCGGAAAGGGAAACGACCAGATGATTTACGAGAATGTGAGCGTATAACGCTCAAGAGGAGGATTTCATGACCCATACAGTATCGCTATTAGTTGAAAATCACGAAGGCGTGCTTTCCCGCATAGCCAGGCTGTTCGACGGCCGCGGCTACAGGCTGGAAAGCCTGACAACAAAGCCAAATGCAGAACAAGATACAAATCGCATAACGCTTGTAGTATCAGGAGCGCACAACGCTCTTGAGAAAGTCGAGAAACAGCTCGAAAAATTCATCGATGTAATTACTCTTGATGTGCGTTGCGATAGCGCTGTTCTCTGAGGACCCTGTAAAAAAGCTCTACTCTTTGGTTTCGAATTGACTGTTGTAGAGCGCTGCATAAAATCCATGTTTACGTAACAGAGCTTCATGAGTGCCCTGCTCCACGATGTCGCCTGAGTCCATGACCAGGATTAGATCGGCGTCGCGTATCGTGGAAAGCCTGTGGGCTATTATGAAGCTGGTTCTTCCCTTCATAAGATTTCCCATAGCCTTCTGGATCAGCACTTCAGTGTGAGTATCCACGGAACTGGTTGCCTCATCAAGAATAAGCAGAGGTGGGTCTGCCAATATAGCCCGCGCTATGGTTAAAAGTTGTTTTTGCCCTTGGGAGATATTGCTCGTCTCCTCATTCAGAACTGTGTTGTAGCCTTCGGGAAAGGCGCGGATAAAATGATCCGCATGAGCAGCCCGGGCCGCGGCGTAGACTTCTTCCTCGCTCGCGCCTTGCCTGCCGTAACGGATATTATCCATGATGGTGCCAGAAAAAAGCCAGGTGTCCTGGAGTACCATGCCAAAAAGCCTTCGCAAGCTCTGACGCGTATAGCTGTCAATATTCTTGCCATCCACCAAAATCTCACCCTCATCCACATCGTAGAAGCGCATGAGGAGTTTGACCATAGTGGTTTTTCCGGCCCCGGTAGGACCTACGATAGCCACTCGCATTCCCGCTTTTATTGCGGCGGAGAACGAACGGATAACAGGCACATCCTTGGTATAGCCAAATTTAACGTTGCGAAAATCGATAGTACCTTCGACCTTGGGCTGCATTTCGGCCAAAGCTTTTTCCGGTTTCTCTTCATTTTCCTCCAGGAATGCGAATACCCGTTCCGCAGAAGCGGCTGTCTGCTGGAGTACGTTGGAAATATTGGCAATCTGCGACATGGGATGAGTGAAAGATCGTATGTACTGGATAAAGGCCTGCACATCGCCTAAGGTGATTGCCTTGGAAGCGGCGAGATATCCTCCTAAAATAGTAACGCCTACGTAGCCAAGATTCCCTACAAAATTCATAACCGGCATCATTATTGAAGAAAGAAATTGGGATTTCCACGCAGAACTATAAAGCGTATCGTTAATCCTGTCGAAGACAGCCTGGTTTTTTACCTCTCCATTGAAGGCTTTCACTACGCCATGGCTGGAAAAAATTTCCTCTATATGCCCGTTCACATGGCCTAGATACTCTTGCTGCCGACTGTAGTATTTTTGTGATTTTCCCACCACGAATTTAATGATGCCCAGTGAAAGCGGAATGGTAATGAAAGCCACGGCGGTCATCTGCCAACTGATGCTGAGCATCATGATAAAGGCACCCAGGATGCCCACTACTGAAATGATCATCTGAGAGAGGCTCTGGTTCAGCGTCTGGTTAACCGTATCCACATCATTAGTCATTCTGGAAAGCACTTCGCCATGGCTGGTCGCATCGAAATAGCGAAGAGGCATGCGGTTAATCTTGGCTTGGAGATCCTGCCTGAAACGCAGAGTGAGTTTTGCCGAAACCCCCGCCATAATCCAGCCCTGTATATATGACAACAAAGCAGCTACTAGATAAAGTCCGAGGACGGTGCCGAGAATTGAGGACAGGGCACCAAAATCTATTCCAGGTCCACCCCTCATGCTCGACACCACTCCCTCCACCAGGGTAGTCGTCGCTCTTCCTAGAATTTTAGGTCCAAAAATTGAGAACACCGTCGATAAGGCGGCGAGCACGAGCACTATTCCAGCTTGGTACTTGTAGGCTCCCATATACCCCAGGAGTTTTTTCATCGTACCCTTGAAATCCTTGGGCTTTTCACCCTTGAGCATCGCGTGTGGTCCTCCGCGACCTATGGCGGCTCCAGGGCGTAATTGCCTAGACATGGAAGATCCAGCGCTTTTCTGATCTTGAAATGCAGCGGGAGTGCTTGGCTTCTTTTCAGCGGCGCTCATACCAGTTCCTCCCTGCTAAGCTGGGATAGGGCAATATCCCTATAGACTTCGCAGCTCTCCATCAGTTCGGCATGGCGCCCCTTCCCTATCATTTTACCTTCGTCCAGAACAATGATCTGATCTGCTCCCCTGATGGCAGCTACCCTTTGGGTTACCAAAATGACCGTACTCGCAGTGAGCTTTTTTGCCAGCGCTGCTCGTAGTTTTCTATCGGTGGTAAAATCAAGGGCAGAAAAACTATCGTCAAAAATAAAGATGGGACCTTTTTTCATGAGCGCTCGGGCAATTGTAAGACGCTGGCGTTGGCCGCCCGAAAGATTCGATCCGCCTTGAGAAACAGGGGCAGAAATTCCTTCCGACAGGGATTTGACGAAATCCTTAGCCTGGGCGATCTCCAGGGCAGAGTCTAAGTCATCGGGCATCGCATTTTCTTTCGCATAGCGCAAATTGCTCTCAATCGTACCTGAAAAAAGCGATGCTTTTTGTGGTACAAAGCCAATGAAATCGCGCAATGTCTTTTGCTTCACCGATCGGACATCCACTCCGTCGATGCTGACCGAGCCTGAGCTAACATCATAGAATCGTGGCACGAGGCTCACCAGCGTAGTCTTTCCCGCACCAGTGGTTCCCAATATCGCCGTTACCTGCCCCGGAAGGGCTGTAAAATCTATCTTATGTAAGACATCCTCGTTCGAACCGGGATAGCGGAAACTCACATTGTTAAAGCGCACAACGCCATGGACCTTTTCCGGAAAATCAGCAGGCTCGGGCGAATCAACGACACTGGTTTTAGTTGTCAGCACCTGATGGATCCTGTCCGCAGAGATAGATGCCCGGGGAATGATGATGAACATCATGGACATCATCATAAAGGAAAAGAATATCTGCATCGAATACTGCATGAAAGCCATCATGTCGCCAATTTGTATCTGGGTTTGAGCTATTTCCTTAGCTCCTACCCAAACTATGAGAATGGAAATTCCATTCATGATGAGGGTTATGAGGGGCATCATAAGCGCCATGATTCTGGAAACGAAAAGCATGGTTCCGGTGAGTTCGGAATTTACTTTACCGAAACGTTCCTCTTCTTTTTTTTCGGTGGCAAAGGCTCGGATCACCATCATGCCGGTAAGATTTTCCCGCAGCACCAAGTTGAGCTTGTCCACAAGCGCTTGGATTTTCTTGAACCTAGGCAGGGCTATAGAGAAGGCCGCGAGTACGATCGCAAGAAGGATTCCCACCGCGAGGGCGATAATCCACCACATGGAAGAAGCCTTGGATGTAGCCCTGATTATTCCCCCAATTCCAATGATGGGAGCGAAAAACAACATCCTCATGGCCATGTTGCTGACCATTTGGATTTGGGTGATATCGTTGGTGGAACGGGTTATGAGAGATGCGGTGGAAAACTTGTCCATTTCGGCGGATGAAAAATCCTGCACCCTGGAAAAGACTTCTTTTCGCAAATCTCTGGCTACCCCGGCCGCGGTTCGCGAGCCGAAGTAGCCCACCGCGACAGTGGCAAGCACCGCGAGCAGGGTGAGGGCAAGCATTATACCGCCCATCTTGAGAATATAGGCCGTCTGCCCCTGCCCTTCTCCACCCTTCATAATGCCTATGTCCACTATCCTAGACATGTAATCGGGCAAAGCCAGCTCGGCGTTGGCTTGTATAAAGAGGAGAGCAAAGACAAGAAGAATGTTCCCCAGGTACGGTTTATAGTATTTAAGTATTTTGAGCATCGTTATGCCTAAAGGCCTTCCAGCACCTTGTCGGCATGCCCAGCGGGCGTGACCTTGGGAAATACCTTGACTACCGTACCCGTAGCGTCGATTACAAAGGTCGAGCGGATCACGCCCATTACTTTCTTGCCATACATGTTCTTTTCGCCATAAGCCCCATAGGCTTGCAGCGTGGCCTTTTCAGGATCGGACAGGAGGAGGAAAGAGAGAGAATGTTTGCGGCGGAACTTGTCGTGGGAAGCGCTGGAGTCGGGGCTAATCCCCACCACTTTTACGCCCTTAGCCGCAAACTCGGGTCCGCGGTCACGAAACTCACAGGCTTCGACCGTACAACCTGGAGTATCGTCCCGGGGGTAGAAATAGAGTACTAATGTGCTGCCTTTAAAATCGGCAAGAGTCCAAACCTTACTATCCGCGTCGGAGAGGGAAAAATCCGGGGCTTTAGCGCCGACCTCAATCATAATGATTCTCCTTTAATATCAGTTTTTTCTAGCATCCTGGTCATTTGTTCACGAACCGCGCTCCGATCAACTATATCAAGATAACCAATTTTTGCAGCTTCGATCGTTTCGATCGTAGCGATCTTAGCCGTACGAACTACCGATTCTGCTGATAAGCCAGCCAGGGCTATATCTGATATTGCCACATCCCCTGGCCATCTCTGATTACGAGCGCTTGTAATCATCAGCACCCACACAAGGCCATGGCCGTCTTGCAGCGTACTTTCTCTTATAACCAGAACCGGTCTCCATTCTCGTACGGGACGATCGGCATAACGGAATGGAACTTTGACTATATCCCAGGTTTTAAAGTCCGGCATACGCTTCCCTATCGGCTTCCGACGCCCACTCATCGAAGGTTGCAAAAGGATTTTCCGATAATCCTTTCTCTAGCCTTTTAATGATTACGCGATCTCCTTCGATTATATAGGCGATCTCGTCTCCCTCTCGCAGTTGAAGCGCTCTTCTTATGGCCTGGGGTATAGTCGTTTGGGCCTTGCTCGTCAGCTTGCTCGTAATCATCGACCTATCTCCTGAAAACCTAGCTTATAGAAGTGTAAGAATTTTCCTTACCAAGGTCAACGTTGAAACGAGCTCTAAAAGAACCTATTTGTCCTGCTTGACACATTCCATATTAGTTACATATTATGAATACATTGTTATTATACGTAACAAAAGGAGTGTGCTATGACCAAGTTCAATTTCAATCTCGGAAGCTTCGTCGTCAATCTGACTATTGGATGGTTTCTCATGTCCTTCATCCAGGCGGCAGTCCGCGCCTTAGGCACCGGGGTTCGCGGCGACATAATCCCGCGGTTCAAGACTATCGCGTTTTTTCATGACAAGCCCGCGGGCTGGCTCAATATCGCGATAATGGCGGGAATCTGGATTGTCACCACGACCCTTTATTTTACCCTCAAGCGAAGGTAAGACTTACTACATGGCTAAAAGTCCCGCTTTCATGGCCGCTTTCCCGCTCAGCGCGAAGGCGACGATTCATACACCCTTGGTGTTTCGCGCCGGGCTTTTCTCGGGCGAGGACCTGCCCTGGCCTTCGCTGGAAGGCATTCGAGACTTTGCGCGCTTCGCAGGGATCGAGGACGGGACAATCCGCACCGCCCTTTCCAGGGCAAAACAGGAAGGCTCGGTAATCGCCCAAAAGGATGGGAGCAGGCATACCCGCTATCAGCTGGCGCCAGCGACCTTTGCCAGAGGGCTTGCCCAGGTACGCGCGGACCAGCGGCCCGAGGGTTTCTTGTTAGCGGTTTTTTCGTTTTCGACGCCCGAGCAGGAAGAACGCTCGTCTTTGCGTGCCCTTCTCAAGTCCTACGGATTCCGTAAGCTCGCCCAGAACACCTATATCCACGGGCGAATCGAAACGGAAAGTCTGATGGCGGCGGTACGCGGCCTTGGCCTGGAGAAGAATTTTTTCCTATTCACATGTCCGGATATTGAGGATGAAAGCCTCGTTAGTCGGGTGCTCTCGCTGTTCGACCTGGATTCCCGGCAGAAAGAACTGCGTGAATATCTTAAGCTTCTCAAGGACTTCCTGCCCGAAGAGCTGGCGCACCAGGCGAATGCTGGCAACGAATTTGCGCGGCGCTTGCTCTACGTGGCTGCGGTTCATTGGGAGCGTGTTGAGGCAAGCGAGCCGCCCATCCCTTCACGACATCTTCCGGTCGGCTATGCGTATGGAGAAATCCAGGCTTTCTACGGGCACAGGCTCCAAGAGGGGCGCACCGCGATGCTTGAATATTTTTCTAAGGTTTTCAGAACCTGATGGAACCATTTTTAAAAGTCTTTTACCTTTTGAAAGTGGCTTTGTAGTTTCGTCAATTTTTATGCCATAGGTATGAAAATTGACGAAACGTACGCATCATAAAGGTAGCTTTTGCAAAACTCGTCAGACTTTTGCAAAAGCCTCGATGATCATGGCAAAATTCCTGACATCCTGTCAAAATTTTTACAAACTTCAGCGAACGCCATAGCGCAGTGCCGCCGGCAGGCCCTCCTACCTTGTCCACCCAGGCCTGGATGGATACAATACGCGATCATGGAATATTCCAAGCGCACGGTCACCTGTGGCCAGTTAAGAGCAGCTGATATAGGCAATTCTGTCGTCCTCAACGGTTGGGTTCATCGCAAAAGAGACCACGGAGGCATTTCCTTCATCAACCTGAGGGATCGCTACGGCATAACCCAGGTGGTGGTGGACGCCGATTCCCCCGCAGCCCTTCTAGCGACGACGGCGGAACTTAAAAACGAGTACTGCGTGGCGGTTAAAGGTCGCGTACGCGGCAGGCCGGAATCCATGGTCAATCCCGATATGGACACCGGAGCCATCGAGGTGGTTTGCCAGGATATTGTCATCCTATCCAAGTGCGAGGTTCTGCCCTTCCAGATAGACGAGCAGAGTGATGCCAAGGAAGATACCCGCCTGGCCTACCGCTATCTGGACCTGCGCTCGGCTTCAATGCAACGCAAGCTGCGGCTTCGCCACGAGGCGGCCTTTGCGGTACGGGAATATATGGTCAGCCAGGGTTTCTACGAGATAGAAACCCCCACCTTCATACGATCCACCCCCGAAGGCGCCCGGGACTATCTTGTTCCCTCCAGGCTCTACCCGGGCAAATTCTACGCACTTCCTCAGTCGCCACAGCTTTACAAGCAGATTCTCATGGTGTCGGGCTTCGATAAATATTTCCAGCTAGCCCGCTGCTACCGCGACGAGGATGCCCGGGGCGACAGGCAGCCGGAATTTACCCAGATCGATATCGAAATGTCCTTCGTAAAGCGGGACGATGTTTTGGAAATGTGTGAAGGCCTCATGGGCCATGTATTTAAAAAGGCCTTGCGAATAACTTTGCCCGAGCACTTTACACGCCTCTCCTACGACGAGGCCATGGATCTCTATGGTAGCGACAAGCCTGACCTCCGCTTTGGCATGGCCATGCAGGATTTCAAGCCTTACGTCGAAGCCTGCACCTTCCAGGCCTTCAAGGACGCGCTCGCAGCCGGCGGTACGGTCAAAGCCCTGGTAGTGCCCGGTAAGGCCGACTATTCCCGCAAACAGATCGAGGAACTGGAAGCCCAGGCCAAGATCTATAAGGCTAAGGGTATGGCCTGGATGAAGGTCGCCAAGGCCGCAGAGGGCTCTGCAGCCGCCGCCGAGGGAGTAGCCGCCCTGGAAGGTGGCGCGTCCAAATTCTTTGCCGGCAACGCCGCCGCAGTAGTGGCTGGCTTAGGCGCCAAACCGGGGGACTTGATCCTCATGGTAGCCGACGCTAAGGCCAAGATCGCTTGTACCTCGCTGGGCGCGGTGAGGAGCAAGCTGGGCAAGGACCTGGGCCTCTTGAATCCCAATGAGTTCAAATTCGCCTGGATCGTGGACTTTCCCATGTTCGAATACAACGAGGAAGAAGGCCGCTGGGAAGCAGCTCACCACATGTTCACCATGCCTCAGGAAAAGTACCACCCCACCCTGGAATCCGATCCCGGCTCGGTAAAGGGCGACCTCTACGACCTGGTATTGAATGGTTACGAGCTGGCTTCGGGCTCTATCCGAATCCACGACCCTGAACTTCAACGCAGAATTTTCAAGGTTGTCGGATTCAGCGAAGAAGAAGCACAGCGCAAATTTGGCTTTTTGGTGGAAGCCTTCAAGTACGGCCCCCCGCCCCACGGCGGCATAGCCCCGGGATTCGACCGCCTGGTCATGCTCATGGCAGGCGAAACCTCCATCAAAGAGGTCATCGCCTTCCCCAAGAACAGCTTCGCGGTAAGCCCCATGGACCAGAGCCCCAACGAGGTAGATGAAAAGCAGCTAAAGGAAGTTCACATAAGGATCGTCCCAAAAGAATAAGCTTCAGGCTGTCGATATGAAAAGGGCTGTCCGCAGAATGTGGACAGCCCTTTTTTTATTGGGTACTACGCTAGGGTACGACGCTGTGGTGGATCAACCGTAGCTATGCAGTCCTGGCAGAAGATAATTGACTCCGAAAAAGGTGAATACCGTACAAAGAAATCCTACAACAGCAATCCATGATGCAGTGGAATTCTTCTTTTTCATAATAAGTCGAACATGCAGGTACAGGGTGTAGACCAGCCATGTTATAAGCGCCCAGGTTTCCTTGGGATCCCAGCTCCACCACCGCCCCCAGGCTTGCTCAGCCCAGATGGCGCCGAATATGAGGGCGCCGGCGGTAAAAATGGGGTACCCAACCGCCACGGCCGTGTAGGTGATCCTATCGAAATTGAGCTTCTTTTTTTCATCCCTGGTGAGCAAAAACGCCAGGGAGGCCACGAAAGAAATCACAAAAAAGGCCTCGCCCACAAAGGAAAGGGCGACATGGATAACCAGCCACATGGAACGCAGGGCTGGAATGGGAGGAAGGGCTTCCTTGGGCAAAAGGGGCGAGGAGGCGATGGCTGCCATCACCAGGGCAGTAATAGTCGCGCCAAATCCCAGTATTTTGGAATAATGAATTTTCTTCTGATAACGATAGGCGATATCAAGAATCATGATGAACGCCGAATAAAAGATAAGTGATTCGTAGGTGCTTGTCAGGGCGATAAAGCCTATTTTCAAGCTCCGGCTTACCGTAACGCTTAAAAAAGCCAGCGCGGACGCAGCCATGAGCCAGGGGCTTATGGAATCTTTTCTATCGTCCTTGCGGAACAGCGAAATCACCTGCAGCACCGCGGCGGCGATGAGGAGAATAAAACCTAGTGTTGCGATCATGCCTGTTCTTCCTTTAAAAGATCTTTCATTTTTTGGGCGAAGGTAAGCGCTGTTCCGAGCCCGATCAGAATGAGGGAAGCCAGGATAAAGGGATAGCCCGGATCGCTTACTGCCTGAAGCCCCGTGGAAAGCACCTGGGTAGTGGCGACCTTATATAGCCCTACCGCTGTCCCCTGCGAACCTACCTTTACCGCTCCGTCGATTCCGCCGCCCAAGACTCTTAGGACAGCCAAGGTTTCCCCGCCGGCTACACCCGGCATCTCGGTAGTCATGAAAAATACCCTCAAGCCCTCGGCTTCGAAACTCTCTCCCCTAGCCAAGGTCTTCACAGCACCATCGGGGGCAGTCACCACAACGGCCAAGGCCGCGGAATAGGAGCTCTGGTATACGGTGATGGCCCCTATCCGCAGCGGTTTATTGACCCTGATTTCCACATTGTCGCGAACTACTGTACCGTCTTTTTCCAGTTTGACGAGGCTGGTCCAGTCCTTGGGGCGGCCGTCTTCGTATCGTTCATCGCGGAACTCTACCAGGTGAAGCACCTCTCCGCCGGGCAGCGCTACCGATTCGCCCGCGGCCAGGCGGACCATGCCTTCTTTCCGCCCAGAGAATGAAATAATGCCCCCTACGATGAGGACTAGAAGACCGATATGAAGAATGTCCGGTCCGTGACGACGCTTATGCTTCTTCTTTAACTCCCGTAGTGAACGATCAATGGTACAGGCTCCAAGATTAACGAAGAACACCAAGGCCGGAATAAAAAAGAGAATCGACGTAAAATATCGGTTCAACCCTGTTTGAACCACCACTTCGGCGACAAGCTTGGGGTAGAGCGTGAAGTAGTCCTCCGAAGCCTTACCCTGAGGAATAAGGGTAGCCAGAATGCTTCCCACCGCAAGTATGACAATGAGCGTTATGGCGAGTTTTATCGATTTGAGTTTTTTCCAGAAATCGCGCACCCTTTCTCCCTTAGTCTCTATTTCTTATTGCTGCATTTACATGAGCATAATAGTATCGACAAGCGAGCCTATCCACTTGCTTCTGTTTGTGTCAAGTTCGTCCGGACTATGACAATAAATCAGGCTTTTTATATATATACTCTTTACACTCTAAAAAAGTTGCTTTATAGTACAAAAATCTCTAGTACGCCGTCGGCGGTAACGCGGCTAAGGTTCGCGCATCTTATTTATAAGGAGCCGGTTGTAATGAAGTCAAAGCTTCTATCGTTGCTTGCACTTCTGACATTGTTTGGAACTTTCCCAGCAATGGCCAGCGAGTCAAGCTGCCTCGACTGTCACAGCAATGCCGACATCATGAAAACCCTCGTTCCACCTCCGGTGGTTAATGCCGAAGAAGGAGAGGGGTGAGCGGGTCCTCCTCCCCCGGTCCGGGCGGATTACCACATGGGGTATGTTGTCGATAAGGAAATTATTGAAACCGACCCCCACTTCGAGTACGGATGTTCTTTCTGCCACGAGGGTGACGGCAACGCAGCCACTAAGACCGAAGCCCATAAAGGCATGGTCAAGCGGCCGTCGGACAATCCAGAAACCTGCGGCACCTGTCATGAAGGCATAGCCTCAACTTATACTCTCTCCCTTCACTACACCAACGCCGGTATGAAAAATGGCGTTTCTCCCCGTTTTTCCGAAAAAGAAAAAATGGTGTTTGACGAGGCGGTTTTCGAACAATCCTGTCGAAGCTGCCATGCTTCCTGCGGCGACTGCCATGTTCAAAGCCCTATTGTCTCCGGTGTAAATTCTGGTTTTATCGCAGGCCATGATTTTGTACGAAAAGACGAATCCAAGACCTGCGCCCTCTGCCATGGAGGACGTGTATACCCGGAATTCACCGGCGAGTATGGTGGGCGGCCAGATATTCACTACCGCAACGGCATGACCTGCCTGGATTGCCACTCGGCCGACCAGATGCACGGCGACGGCGTCGCCTACAACGGCCGCCGGGATGTGGAGAATAAGCCTTCCTGCATCGCCTGCCATGAACAGACCATGAACGAGAGCCCGGCGGCCGAGGAACCGCACGCGATCCACAGCGAGAGCGTTTCCTGCACAGCCTGCCACACGGCGACAGGATACAGGCAGTGTTCGTCCTGCCATGTCGGCGAAGGAGCTACCTCCAATCCAGCTATTGTATTAGGCGATAACCCCCGTATTCCGGGTCAACTGACAACGCTACGGCTCATCCCCACAGTAAGGACAACCTTCGAAAAAGCAGGTATCCATCAGGAGAATTTCGACGCCTTGCCTAATTACTGGGACGCTGTGCCACATAATATTCAAAAGCGTACAGACAGAACCAGAGATTGCGGTACCTGCCATGGCGAGTATCTGTATTTCCTGGAAGAAGCGAACCTACCTAAAAATGGTTCGACCAAGAATCTCGAATTAATCCGTTAGAGCGCCCAAGCGCCACGGAATAAATAAAGGAGAATGTATGAAGAAAGGTTTTCTTGTCCTGCTCATGGTAGCCCTTGTGGCGCCCCTCTTTGCACGAGATATCGACGCGATTGTGAGCGCCGACTGGCTTGCGGCAAATCTTACCAATTCCAAGCTCATCGTTCTGGACGTGCGCAAGATCGAAGATTATAAGGCCGGACATATCCCCGGTGCCGTCTCTTCCATCGCCGCATCCTGGTATCCCAAGAAGGGAAACCTCAATGCGGAACTTCCCGATGTCGGACTTCTCGAAGATTTGATCATGGAAGCCGGTATCGATGGATCCAACTGGGTCGTGATCGCCAACAGTGAAGGCGGAGCCCAGTATCACGCCTCTGCCCGCGTTGCCCTTACCCTTATGTATGCAGGACTGGATAATGTGGCCATTCTCGATGGCGGCATGGCAGTATGGACTAAGGCGGGAAAACCCGTGGCCACTGGCGTTGAAGCTCGTAAAGAATCCGATTTTTCCGCCAAGCTTAGACCGGAGTTTGCCGTGAGCCAGGACTATGTCGTGGAAAATATCGGCAAAACCCAGTTTGTGGATGCTCGCTCCTACGACAGCTATTTTGGTAGGGCCAAGTTCGCTGCGGCAGCACAATTCGGCCACGTCCCCGGCGCATTCCCCTTCCCCAAGGAATGGCTCTACGACGCGGAAGGCAAACTCGTTCCCGATGCCAAGGTCAAGGAAATCCTTGCCGCAATGGGCGTGGATGGCTCCAAGGAAATCATTACCTACTGCGACACAGGCATGGGCTGCGCTATCCTCACCTGGGTTTTCCGCGAGAAGCTGGGCTGGACCAACGTCAAGCACTATGACGGTTCATCCGAAGAGCTGACCAAGAACCCCAAGGTTACCTACACCATGTACACCTGGCGTTAAGCGCGCAACGGGGTTTTCGTGCCCTAAAAATGGGAAAAGGCTGTCTGGCTTAAGGCTGGGCAGCCTTTTTTATATGACCTTGATGGCAGGCGAACCACCAGCAGGCTTATGACATCGGCCAATGATAGCCGCCTGCACTCCTGCGGCATGAAGGGCTTTGAGACACTGTGTTGCGTTTTCCTGGGGGATCGCCCCTAAAAGCCCGCCTGAAGTCTCGGGCGCAAAGACGAGGGTACGGAAACCTTCCTGAGCGACCTCGGCCGACCATCCATGAAAGGCAACTCGTGCCTCAAAGGCTTTGCGGTTTCTGACAGCTCCGCCGGGAATACGTTTCCTTGCTACACACTCGAAGGATCCAGGGAGAAAGGCCAATGTTCTGGCATCGATTTCCAGATCAACCCTGCTTTTTTCAGCTATCTCAAGGGCATGGCCTATGAGGGAGAAGCCAGTGATATCGGTAGCCGCCCGGGCCTTGGCAGCCAGGAAAGCTCTCATGGCATCTTTATTCAATTTTTTCATAGAGTCGATCGCCCCATTGATCCAGAAAGCTTCGACATCTTGGGCCTTCGCCGCTGTAGTGATAATGCCGGTTCCAAGCGGTTTTGTCAGTATTAGGACATCCCCTGGTTGGGCGCCCTTTTTAAGCAGAAGTCTGTCGGGATGAGCGATGCCCAGTACAGCCATTCCGAATTTAGGCTCTTTATCGAGGATTGTATGTCCTCCCGCTACGGCGCAACCAGCTGAAGATGCCACCGCAGCACCACCTAAAAAAACCTGGCCAATCAGGTCCTTGTCCATGTCAGCGGGGAATGCCGCGAGATTGAGGGCAAGAATAGGCTCGCCGCCGGTTGCGAAGATATCCGAAAGGGAGTTGGCCGCAGCGATTTGGCCAAAGGTATATGGATCGTCCACCACGGGGGTGAAAAAGTCCGCCGTAAAGATGAGGGCTGTCGTTTCGTTGAGTCTGTACACCGCGGCATCATCGCCTTCGCTCAGGCCGACCAAAAGATCGGCTCGGCGCTCCGGCGGCACCATGCCGGCCAAAGGACGCAGCACCTGCGCCAGGGCCTCAGGGCCCATCTTGGCCGCTCACCCCGCCGCAGAACAGAGGGAAGTCAGTCTGACTATCTCCTTGCCGTCCATGTGCTCTCCTTTCGGCTCACTGTAGCGATCGAGCTTAGGCTGGTCAATATAAAATCTGAGGAGCTTAAAGCCCGAAGATTGCGAGCCTGTGGCAGCCGCGATCTCAGCCTGACAGCCTGCGGCATTTGCCTTGACCAACGGCCTCGCGGGCCTTAGTATTGATGCCGGAAGAGGATGGGGTCCGGCGGCTCCCGCGGTCTTCAAAACCGTCGGCCGCGATTCATCGCGGCGGCAGGTTCGATTCCTGCCCCTTCCGTAGCCGAGGGCGGAATCGAGTGCTTTCCGCCCTTTTTATTTGACCTGCGAAAGTATCCCAAGCGGAGTTAGGTACGGTAATGAAAAAAAACGATCCCAGAGCATGGATTCCCCAGGTTGAAAGCCTTTTAATCCTTCCGGAATTTACCGTTTTTATCCAGCGTCTGTCTCGGCCTGTGGTCTCCAGAACAATTGCCCAGACATTGGACACACTGAGAAAGGAGTTTGTGACTGGCGAGGTTTCTGAGGACTTAGATGAATCTGCGGTGCGAGCTCTGGCTATAGAAGAATGCCGCAAAACCCTGGTGAAGAAAAGCCGCCAAGGCCTGCAGAAAGTCTTAAACGGAACCGGAGTCGTGCTCCATACAAACCTTGGCCGCAGCCCGATTCCGACAGCCCTTTGGGATGCTGTACGGGAAGTCAACACAGGATATTCCAATCTCGAATTCAACCTTGAAAACGGCGAAAGGGGCGGCCGAGGCGGCCTGGTGATGGAACTGCTGGCAGTCCTCTGCGGCGCCGAGGCCGCTCTTGCGGTGAACAACAATGCAGCGGCCATGCTCCTAGTGCTCGAGGCCTTTTGCAAGGGCAAGGAAGTGATCGTGTCCCGAGGCGAGGCGGTACAGATCGGAGGCGGATTCAGAATTCCTGATATCCTGGCTCTTTCGGGCGCAAGACTCAAAGAAGTAGGCACAACCAATATAACGACCACCCAGGATTACTGCACTGCGATCGGCCCTGAAACCGCCGCCGTGCTCCTGGTGCACAGCTCCAACTTCGCTCTCCGGGGCTTTACAGAAAAACCCTCTCTATCCGCGCTTTCCAAAGCACTTCCTGAGGATATACTTCGCATCGTGGATCAGGGATCGGGCAGCACCGTAGAGGGCTTGGACTCAGAACCCTCCGTCGGCAGTCTACTGCGATCAGGTGCCGACCTTGTATGTTTTTCCGGGGATAAAATCCTGGGCGGACCCCAGGCGGGTATCATTATCGGCCGAGCCGATCTTATCGCCATTCTCTCCAAGCATCCGTTGATACGCGCATTCAGACCGGGTAAGACAATTCTCTCGCTCCTGGAAGCCAGTCTCCTGGCCAGGCTTGGCGGTGCGGGGGTCTCGACCATTGAAAAAGGCAAGAGTGACGCTCGGACAAGATGCCTGGCGGCGCAGCGAGCACTAAAGCTATCCGCAGAACCGGGTCTTAAAACTCTGCGCGCCTTGAGCAAAAAAATCACCTCCAGCCTTCCAAAGGACCGGATAAAAATCATTCCTTCCAGAGCTACCCTTGGCGGCGGAAGCACGCCTGATCAAACCATTTCCTCCATGGCGCTTCTAATAAAGCCGCACAAATCGGCAGAAAAATTAAGCGCCGCGCTGCGACAGGCCTCACCACCCCTGGTGGCCAGAATAGAGGAAGAACAGATAGTCGTGGATCTCATGGCGCTGGCGGACGAGAACCCTAAAACCGTTGCAGAGAGCATCGCCTTTGCCATGAAAATAGAAAATGAAGGCTTAACCGTAAAAGGAAAAACCGCGAACAACTCCGAAGGCGACCTGGGCAAGCCTTTATGACTATACTCGGGTTGGCTGGGCACGTAGATCACGGAAAGACAGCCCTGGTCAAAGCCCTCACAGGAATCGACACGGACAGGCTGCCCGAAGAAAAAGCCCGGGGCATGACCACTGATCTGGGCTTTGCCGCCTTCCGGCTTTTTGCCCCTGCCTTGGATCGATCATTTGGCCCACCTCTCGATATCGGCGTAATCGATGTGCCCGGCCACGAACGCTATATCCGCAACATGGTGGCCGGTGCCTGGTCGCTCGACCTGGCCCTCCTGGTGGTAGCCGCCGACGATGGGTGGATGGAGCAAAGCGAAAACCATGCCCGGGTTTTACACGCTTCGGGAATTTCTAGGGTAATTCTTACCATTACAAAAATCGATAAGGTAACGCCCGACCATATCATAACTGTAAAAGCCGATGCACTCCGTCGAGGAAAAGCGATGTTCGGCGATCAAGCCAGCCTTAGCATCGTCGGGGTTTCCGCCCTCAATAATGAAGGTATTGATGCGTTGAAAGCTCTTATCGCCCTGGAGGCAAGGCGGATAGAGGCTGGACGAGGCAGCGCAGCGGGCACACGCAATGGATTTCTCTTTGTAGATAGGGTTTTTTCAAAACGAGGGACCGGGCGCATCGCCTGTGGAACCTTGGTGGGCGGCAGGCTCGCAGTGGATGATGAAATCGTGCAAAGTCCCGGTGGAGAATTGTTGCGCATCAGGGGAATTGAAAGCCTGGGCAAGGCCATTCCATGTAGTACCGGTTCTTCTCGGGTGGCGCTCAACGTCAGCAAAGCCAAGGCTGAACTCCGAAGGGGCGATCTTCTATTTACAGCACCGGACACCAAGGTGGCTGGCGAAAGAAATTTTTTCTATTCGGGTCGAGAATTTCTAATAAAAGTAGAACCCTTAACGCATTCGGATTCTGCCGTCAACACCGAAGCTGAAGTCCTGAAGAAGGGCGGCGAGATCGAAGTAGCCGTGGGTACGGCCTGGCGATTAGGCCGGATAATACCCTTGGGGAAAATGCCTTGGTACAGATTTAGCTGTGAAGAAGAACTGGCCTTCCCAATCTCCAGCCCTTTGGTACTGATCCGTCATGGCGGTGCCGAGATTCTGGGGCGAGCCTGGGTATTATTTCAAGGTAAAACTGATAGGATACAAAGAAGAAAGTTAGCCGATGCCTTAAAAGGACTAGAAACTAAAAGCCAAAGCGAAATAGCCGCAATTATTCAATCAGCGCTTTTTCCTAAACCTAAAAATGATACGGAAAGAAAGTCTCCCATTAGTATACCTATTCAAGCATCAAATTCGCACAACGCTTTTAGCCTCGAGCCTACCCTACTAAAAGCCGAACAGCTATTGCGAAGCGCAAGTAGAAAATGTATTGAATACCCTAACGGCGCTGTAATAAGCACAGGCTTGCCAATTGCCCAGCCGAACCTTCAGCCGGCTCTCCCCCTGCCCCCAAGAAAAGATATGGATCGGCTCTGCGCCTTGGGTATAGCCATCCCTCTGGACAGGAACCTATTCATTCACCGGGAAGCTTATATGCAGTTAGTTTCCCAGACCTTAAAAACAAAAAAGCCCAGAGATACCTTAGAAATAAGCGAGGCCAAGGAGAGGACCGGCTTTTCCAGAAAATTCGTTATCCCCTTCCTCAACAGGATGGAACGAGACGGTTATATCAAACGAGATGGTGAGCGACGAATTATTCTTAGTCTCCCGTGATCGCTTTGAGTTCTGCCTCTGCCCCAGCGTTGAGGTAGAAGGAATCCAAGCCAAGGGCGACGAACTTGAATCCTTGCTTTGCCCTTCGCGCTGCAGATTCGGCACCCATGCAGAATATTCCCGGAATAACGTGAGCCCTTTGAGCGGCCGCCAGAAGCTTCGCGATAGCCGCTTCAACATCGGGATGCCCGGGATTATCCATATGTCCCATGGAACAGGCTAAATCGAAGGGGCCCACAAAAAGCATATCGATGCCAGGTACCGACAATATTTCGTCGATGTGCGATACCGCATCGATATGCTCGGCCTGCAACATGACAAGAATTTCAGCGTTGGCCGATTTAGCATACTCCAACATTTCAATACCATAGAGGCTAGCTCGTCCTGGGCCAAGGCCTCGCACGCCCAGAGGAGGGTAAAGACAATTTTTAACAGCCCTCTCGGCTTCCTCCTTGGAATTGACCAAGGGAACCATGATTCCCATAGCCCCTGCATCCAAGACCCTTTTTATTGTAGCCTGATCATTACCGGGCACTCTGGCCAGAGCCGATGGACCACCTCGCTTTATGGCCGCAAAAAGATCCCCCGCAGTTTCCAGATCGATCTGCCCGTGCTCCATGTCCACCAGGATCCAGTCGAAGCCTTTGGAAGCTAATATCTCCGATACAGCGACGCTCCCGATGCCCTGAAAGGGGCCAAATACAGTGTTTCCAGCGAGCAGTGACTTTTTAACAGAAATTTTATGCGACAAAGATGTATCCTCCATGGTTTATTAGCAACTGTACATTAAACGCTGAGTACATTCTAAACTATTATGTGTATCGCGTTAATGCACAGACCAGGCACCGCCGCAACCCTGGAGTATCCAATGGATTGACAGTGGACATGCTGTGGATAAAATCAAGGGGCAGTCGTAAACTTCTGAGCCATGGAGCAGATATGGCCGAAAAACGTCTTGGATTCTTCGCCAAATACCTCTCGCTCTGGGTTTTTCTATGCATTGTGCTCGGAGTCGCCATAGGTTATTTATTCCCCGGGGTTCCCGCCTTCTTAGGCCAATTTGAATACGCAAGAGTATCTATTCCAGTGGCAATACTTATCTGGCTTATGATTTATCCCATGATGCTTAAAGTTGACTTCACCAGCATTAAAAACGCAGGTAAAAAACCCAAGGGCTTAGTCGTAACGCTTGTCGTTAACTGGCTGATCAAGCCTTTTACGATGTACCTCATTGCATGGTTCTTCCTGAAAGTAGCATTCAAAGCGTTAATCCCATCAGCTCTCGCAACTGAATACCTGGCTGGAGCTGTACTTCTTGGAGCTGCACCCTGCACGGCAATGGTGTTCGTATGGTCGTACCTCTCCGACGGAGATCCGGGGTACACGGTCGTTCAGGTAGCTATAAACGACTTGGTGATTTTGATCGCCTTTACGCCAATCGTCGCGTTCTTACTGGGTGTTAGTGAAGTCAGAGTGCCCTGGGACACCCTGCTCTTTTCTGTTGTGCTCTTTGTCGTGATTCCCCTGAGCGCAGGGGCTCTTACCCGATCACGATTGATAAAGCTGCGCGGCAGAGAATGGTTTGAGAATGTATTCATTAAAAAATTCGATGGTATAACTGAGGGTGGGCTTTTATTAACCCTCATCATACTCTTCGCCTTTCAGGGAGAGACTATACTAAAGAATCCACTGGCTATTGTGCTCATCGCAGTGCCCTTAGTCATTCAAACCTATTTTATCTTCGCAATCGGTTACGGCTGGGCGCGGGCTTGGAAAATCCCCTACGCCGTTGCCGCACCTGCGGGAATGATCGGCGCCTCCAACTTTTTCGAATTAGCGGTGGCAGTAGCCATCAGCCTTTTCGGCCTTTCATCGGGGGCAGCCCTCGCCACGGTGGTGGGTGTACTCACCGAGGTACCTGTAATGCTCAGTCTCGTTTACATAGCCAAAAAAACAAAGCATTGGTTTCCCAAGGAAGTCGCATGATCGACCATAACCACAAGCATATTGAAATTGAAAAACGCACAACGATTCGAAACGCGATTCTGAAAAACTACGGAAGCGTAGCCAGAGCTGAATCTTCGGGCTGCTGCGGTCCGGGATCTTCGTGCTGCAGTCCCGGCTCTCAGGGTACGGACGGTAAAATCCTTGGGTATAGCGATGAAGATCTCGCCTCCGTGCCGGATGGAGCTAATTTAGGCTTGGGCTGCGGTAATCCTCAGGCCCTAGCCCAGTTGAAACCGGGAGAGATAGTTCTCGATCTTGGATCGGGAGCGGGCTTTGACGCTTTTCTCGCGGCTCGGAAGGTTGGAATCACTGGACATGTAATCGGTGTCGATATGACACCAGAGATGGTAGTAAAAGCCCGGCAGAATGCCATTAAGGGGAGCTACCCAAATGTTGAGTTCAGGCAGGGTGAAATCGAAAACCTTCCCGTCGAGGACGAATCTATTGATGTTATTATTTCTAATTGCGTGATCAACCTATCCACCGACAAGCCCCGTGTTTTTACCGAGGCATTTCGTGTCCTCGTACCTGGCGGAAGAGTGGCTGTTTCAGATGTCGTTACCACTGCCGATCTGCCTGCTAAAGTGAAAGACGATCCGATCTTTCATTCAGCTTGCATTGCAGGAGCTTCAACTATCAGAGAACTTGAAAGCATGCTTCGCACGGCTGGATTCGAGAGAATCAGTATAGAACCAAAGGATTCCAGTAAAACCTTTATAAAAACTTGGGCGCCGGGCTCCAATGCGGGAGATTACCTTGTCTCCGCGGCAATTCAAGCAATAAAGCCTAAGCAAAAATAATGGCCTTAAAAGAAGGACTCTATTTAAGCGATTATCCCAAACAGAAGCCCTGCCGCTGTTGAGAGAAGCACTACCAGCCCCACATAGGTTAGAGTCTTTTTCCAACCCAATTCTCCAGAAATAACCAGGATCGAAGGAAGTGAAAGACTCGGTCCCGCCAGCAGTAAGGCGAGGGCCGGCCCCTGCCCCATGCCTGCGCCTAAAAGACCCTGGACTATAGGAATCTCTGTAAGGGTTGCGAAGTACATAAGCGCTCCGGCGAAGGATGCGAAAAAGTTAGCGAAGAGGGAATTGCCGCCTAAAAGACCGGCAATCCATTGGGTTGGAATTAAAGCATCGTGCCCCGGCCTACCAAGAAGGAAACCGGCCACGAGAACTCCGCCGAATAAAAGGGGCAGAATTTGAAGCGCGAAATCCCTGGTGGCTATAACCCAATCAACCCGCTCCTCTTTGGTAAACCACTTTATGACCGTGTAGGCCAACACAAGGGCGAAAGCGCCGGAGATCCACCACTTGGCGGCATAAATCGCATCCCATACAGCGCTACCGCCCTTGGAGTCAGCCCAGTTGAGAAACACCAGTATGCCTATCATGCTCGCCATGTAGAGTACCATCTGCCCGAGGCTTCGGGCCGGTTTTTCCGTACTTCCTGCGAACATCCGCGCGTCGGCGGCTCGCTTGGCGTCGTCTTTGCGGAAAATCAGCGCCATAGCCAGGCCGATGACGATGGAAAAGATAACCGCCCCCGCCGCGCGGGCTAGTCCCAGCTTCCAGCCGAAAACCTTGGCGGAAAGCACGATGGCCAGGATGTTTATCGCCGGCCCGGAATATAGAAAAGCCACCGCAGGACCGAGGCCGGCGCCTTTTTTGTAGATACCCTTGAAAATGGGCAGGACTGTGCAGGAGCAGACCGCCAGTATGGCGCCGGACACCGACGCGACACCGTAGGCGGTAATCCTTTTAGCATCGGGGCCGAGGTAACGTAGTACCGCCTGCTGATTGAGAAACACCGTGATAGCGCCAGCTATGAACATGGCCGGCACCAAGCATAAGAGCACATGCTCCCGGGCGTACTCCCCAAGCATGAGAAAAGCCTCGTTCAGCGCCTGGGATATACGGGCAAGATCGAAGGGAATAAAATACGCAGCGACAAAAACGCCTGCCAGCACCAGGAGCTTTTTATTAGGGCTCCAATCCTTTGCGCTCATACCCTGACCTTACCGTAGGAACTGGTCATCTTACTTTCCTGCCTTGAGGATTTCACTGATCTGCTCCACCGAAAGCACCCGGCCTTTGCTTTTTACATCCCCATCGATAGCCAGGGCTGGAGTCATCATGACACCCATTTCCATTATGTCGTCGCTGGAGGTAATTTTTTCTATTTCCGCCGTAATGTTAAGAGCTGCAAGGGCTTGTCGCGCATGCTCCTCTAATACCTTGCATTTAGGACAACCGCCTCCAAGAATTTGAACCTTCATAGGTAATCTCCTTATGTGAGAATTTATTCACATATATAATGCGTGACACAGTTTCTGTCAATACGGGAATAGGAATTCATCGTCCGCGACAATTGACCTCAAAGTATAAGGCCGCTACTATGTGAGCGATGAGTGACATAATAAAGCCTGCGCAACTGCAGCGGGAAACAGCAATTTTCAAAGCCCTGTCCAGCGAGGCGAGACTGGCCGTTATTTATGCACTCAAAGGCGGCGATAAAAGCGTAGGCGAGCTTGTGGATATGCTCGGTACCCTAGAATGCGCCTGTTCTGTGGAGCGGACCAATATTTCCAAGCATTTGGCAGTGCTCAAGGAAGCGGGCATCGTGACCTGCCGAGACGAGGGCCTTAGGCGCATCTACAGTCTGGAACTCCCCTGCCTGGCTTCGATATTCGACTGTGTAGGAACCGCGCTGGACTCGACCGGTGTCCACGTCAAGGCAAAGCCCTGCGGAAGCTGCGATGTTAATCCCCGCAAAGAAGAGGAATAGATGGAGACAATCCTATTGTACCTGGCTGCCGGAATAGGTCTGGGAATATCATTTTTCAAAGACAAAAAAAAGACAAAGATGGCGCTTAAAAAGGCGGTAAAAGCCTTTGAGGGCATACTCCCCCAATTCCTGGTAGTTCTCATTTTAGTGGCTATCACTCTATCGGTACTCGACACCGCAACCATATCCCGCTTTCTTGGGACAAAAAGCGGCTTTTTAGGCATCCTGGCGGCTTCTCTGGTAGGAGCAATAACACTTATTCCTGGCTTTATCGCATTTCCCGCGGCAGCAGCCCTGTTGCAGAACGGCGCGGGGGCTACCCAGATAGCAGCCTTTGTTTCCAGCCTCATGATGGTAGGGGTGGTCACGCTGCCCATGGAGATTAAGCATTTCGGCAAGAAGGCCACGTTTATGCGCAATGCCCTGGCATTTATTTTTTCCCTGGTCGCAGCAGTATTTGTCGGCTGGGTGGTGGGTCTATGAAAGAACTACAGAAAAAACCTGGAGCCAAGCGCTACATCGGAGTGATTATAGCCGGGGCGGCCTTCCTGATCTTTATTCTCGCTTTACCTTCCTATAGGGAAAAATCCGTATCCATGATGGTATATCAGGCTAAAACCATGCTCCTGGTAATACCGCCAATATTTGTACTGCTTGGGCTTCTGGATGCCTGGGTACCCAGGGAGAAAATGATAAAATTTATGGGCGAGGGTTCGGGTTTGAAGGGTTCGGTGCTGGCATTTCTTCTGGGATCCTTCGCCGCCGGTCCCCTCTACGGGGCTTTTCCCGTCGCTGCAGTCTTGATGAAAAAAGGCGCGTCCATTTTTAATATTCTGATTTTTATAGGCGCCTGGTCTACCACTAAGGTCCCGATGCTGCTTTTCGAGATGTCTGCCTTAGGTGAGCGTTTTGCCCTTTCCCGGCTGACGATCGACATTGTGGGAATCGTACTCATAGCCTGGGCCATGGCCTCGGCTTTGGGCAAGGAAGAGATAGCGAGGATTTATACTAACGCTGAGACTCTGGAATAAAACTACGCCTGGTCCTCGATAACCTTCCAGCGACCTTCTTCGTACTTGAAACGCTCTGCCTTCATATCCAGGACTCTGCCGTCCTCGCCGGCCATTTTTACAGTACCGGCGAGTGCGTTCACCTCGACAACTTTGAACAGGCTTCCATCGTAGGTAAATTTGACCCCTTCCTGAGGCAGTTCGCGCCTGGCGTCCTTATAAAATTGATGCTCATAGCTCAGGCAGCAGAGAAGGCGGCCGCAGGGTCCTGAAATCTTCAGGGAGTTGAGGGATAGGTTCTGGTCCTTGGCCATTTTTATGGATACTGGATTGAGCCGGTCTGAAACCCCATGACAGCAGAGGATTCTGCCGCAAACACCGCAGCCACCGGTAACCCGCGCCTCGTCTCTTACGCCGATCTGCCTAAGCTCTATGCGCATCTTGAATACAGAGACTAGGTCCTTCACCAGTTCACGGAAATCCACCCTGGATTCGGCGGTAAAATAGAAGAGTATTTTGGGTTCATCCAGCAAATAGTGGGCAGACACAAGCTTCATGGGCAGATTTCGTGCCCAGATCTTGTCTCTGCAGAGTACATAGGCTTGCTGCTCTTTTTCCCTGTTCTCGTTGAGCCTGCGCAGGTCGTCTATACCAGCAGGCCGCTCTATCACCACAAGTTCGTCGGGATTTATGGAGGCGGTATCCAGCACAATGCCTTGGATTTCCACAATATCCTTGCCGTACTTGGTGGGAGCGACCACCAGAGACCGCAAGGGGATGTGATGTTCGGTGGAAAGAGGTGCTGGACTCGCCGAGGGGGCTTCAGGGGCTGCCTCGACACTCTCGGGCGTTTCCGGCTGTGGTTGAGGGTCGAGGTCAGGCTTATTCTCAGTTTCAGTTTCAGGCTCAGGGGCAGGCTCAGCCTTTTCCTCAGAATCTATGACAGGCGGCGTTGAAGGAGAGGCGGAGCCCTGGTGCACTGGACCTTCCAAGAGAAGGTCCAATTCCGCACGGCTTCTGAAGTGCGGCCAGTCGGTGCCCAGATGCACATAGTAGCCGAAGGAGGTTTCAGATGAATGAAGCGTCTTCAGCCTATAGATAGGCTCGGGCAGCTCATCGGTTTTTCTGGTTTTATTGGAGGCCGTGGGTGGGTCGTTTCTACTATGGATACTATCTTCAAAATGATCGAACCCTTCATCGTGATCGATCTGTATATCGGACATCGCATATCTCCTGGTTTACTACCCTAGGCGCAGGCATGGCCTTGGCCGGGCGTGCACAATAGTATCATAAAAAGCTCTTGATTAAAACCTTTGACACAAGGGGATAGTCTAGGCAGGGAATCCCGCTACATCACCATTGAACAGCGCGCCTTCATCCAACGCAAGTCTCTTGCAGCGCAACGATGCCTTTACCTTGGCCGAGGCCGCAAGCCTGATGCTGCCATGGGCTACAGCAGTACCTGTCAGAATACCAGCCACCACCACATCGTGGGCTTCGATATCACCTTCAACCCCTGCATCCTTGGCTATAACGAGGGTACCATCCACTTTTATCTTACCCTTGGCCTTACCTTCTACGCGCAGGATGCCGGTACAGGAAAAATCACCCTCCAGTATGGAACCGGGTCCGAAAACTGACTCTGAGTTGGTGGTCATGGTTTGGCCACCTTACGCACATTGAGGAACCTGAGGGGATCTATGACCGAGGTCCCTAAATGCACTTCATAGTGAAGATGGGGACCTGTGGATTTTCCGGTATTGCCCAGGGTGCCGATAATCTGGCCCTGGGCCACCTGCTGACCTTTCTTTACCCTCATGGTTCGCAAATGGCCATAGCGGGTTATGAATCCGTGGCTGTGCTGGATAGTCACGCTGTTGCCTAAATCGGAAGTATAGCTGGCATCGATGATTTTACCGTCGGCGGAAGCCACTATTGGATCACCGGATCTGTAGGTGGAAATATCGATGCCGTTATGGAGGTACCACTGGCCTGCGGAGAAGGGATTTTCATTCTGGCCAAAGTACATGGAAATATGCCCGATTCCGCCCTGAATAGGCCAGATGTTAGGGATTTCGGACATTATATCCTTCTGGCCGGCCAGGGCGTTCGCAACACGCTCCAGTCCCGGAACGGCCGAATCCAAGTACTCCGACAAGCCCTTGAGTCTTGCGATTTCCCGGAAAGCGAGGTCCTCCGAAGCGGGCATATTGAGCAAGCCTGCCAATCCTGCGGCCTGGAGGATTTGGTCGGGCGCCTCCTGGTTGCGTTGCTCTTCCGCGCGCGCGGCGATCGCCAACAATTCCGCCAAACGTGTTTCGAACTTCAAGGCGGAGCCCGCGAGAGCCTCGGCGCCGTCCCGCAGCTCGTCGATCGCCGCGCGGGCTTCGGCAGCCCCACGCTCAGATGACCCGAGCTTGGCCAGCACAAAAAGGTACCGCGAGGATGCGAATACAGAAAAACTCAGAAGCGCGATAAAGAGAATACCCATGATTCCAAGAGAAAAACGGCTTACCCTGAAACGCCTGGATCTTTCATCGGAATGAGGTATTAAGATGATGGTGGATTTTGTACCCAGCCATCGGAAGAGCCTTCCAGGAAAAGACAGGAATACACCAAAAAAGTCCCGTGCTCCCGCCACCAGGCGCGCATAGAGAAGCTTTTCCTTTTTCTTGTATTCCCGCAGCCCCTCGGGCACTAAATTCTCCTTACAATAAAATGCAATAAAGCCGATTCAGGATACACTCAGGCGGCAAAAGGAAAGAGATCGGCAGGCAGTAACTTTAGCATCAGCGCAAAGGCGCTGTCAAAGGAGAGGTGCCTTCATGCCGATAAGCCCTGTAAAGCTAAAAGCGCAATAGAGCGCAAATGAGCCGGGAGTCCTTTATCATGAGGGAGTTTTTTAGTACATTTACTCTATCCTAACCACAAATCTACCACTATTGACGAGGTATTTATGTCGACCCATGCATTTAAAACCGAGGTAACCCAGTTACTGGAACTCATCACCCACTCCCTATACTCCCACAAGGAAATATTCTTGAGGGAGCTCGTCTCCAACGCTTCGGATGCCATAGACAAGTTAAGGTATCTCACTATTTCCGAGGATGCCTACAAGTCTATCAATTTTGATCCCAAGATAAGCGTCTATGTAGACGACAAGGCCAAGACCATAGTCGTATCCGACAACGGTGTGGGCATGAATGACCAGGAGATGGCCGAAAACCTGGGCACAATAGCTCGATCTGGAACCAAGAACTTTCTGGAAAAACTTTCGGACTCGGACCGGAAAAATTCCAACCTCATTGGACAGTTTGGCGTGGGCTTCTATTCGGTGTTTATGATCGCCGACAAGGTAGAGGTGATAAGCCGCAAAGCAGGCGGCGACAAGGCCTTTTGCTGGTCCAGCGCCGGCAAGGGTGAGTTCAGCATTGAGCCATCGGTGAGGGAAGGCTTTGGAACAGATGTAAAGATCCATGTAAACTCCGAAGGAGAGGAGTATCTCTCCCGCTGGTCACTGGATAGCTTGTTGCGCAAATACTCGAATCACATCGCCTATCCCATTCACCTCATATCCCAGGAACCCAAGTACGACGACAAGGGAAAGGAAAAGGGTAAGGAGTTCAAGGACGAACAGATAAACGCTGCCAGTGCCCTCTGGCGAAGGCCCAAGAACGAACTCCAGGACAAGGATTACATCGATTTCTACAAATCCTTTGCCGCCGAAGACGAAGAGCCTCTTTTCTGGATCCACACCAAGGCCGAAGGCACTATCGAATACAATTCACTTTTCTATGTGCCCTCAAAGGTACCCGGCGATATTTACTATCCCCTGGCCCAGCAGGGGGTTAAACTCTATATCAAGCGGGTATTTATCACTGACAAAGAAGCCAGCATCCTGCCCCAGTATTTCCGCTTTGTGCGGGGAGTCATAGATTCCGACGACCTGCCCCTCAATGTAAGCAGGGAGATCCTTCAGCAGAATCGGGTAATGACCACCATCCAGCAGGCATCCCTTAAGAAGCTCTTCTCTGAGCTCGAAGCTCTGGCCAAGAACAACCCCGAAAAGTTCGCCAAGTTTACGGATCTCTTCAACGCTCAGATCAAGGAAGGCCTTGTATCGGATTGGCAGAACCAGAAAAGCCTCCTGGGTCTGGTACGATACAAGAGCACCGGGGCTGAGGGCTGGAGCAGCCTGGAGGACTACAAAAACCGGGCAGGCGAAAGGAAGACCATTTATTACATCACCGGGAACAACGAAGAGCGCCTGCGCGCAAGCCCCCTTTTGGAAGCTTTTGCCGCCAAGGGCTTGGAAGTGCTCATCGGCTCCGACGAAATCGACGAAATGGTATTCTCTAGCCTGGGCCAGTATGAGGGTATGAGTTTCAAGAGTGTAAACCACTCCGATTCCGACGAAGATTTGGGCAAGGACGCAAACCCCAGCGGCGCGGATGAAGAAGGTAGCAAGAAGGCTGCCGAGGCAGCTAAACGGATACTGGGAGACAGGGTCAAGGACGTACGCCTTTCCAAGCGCCTGTCCAAGAGCCCTTCCTGCGTGGTGATGGACAAGGATGACCCCACCCTCCAGTACAGGGAGCTGATGATGCGCATTTCCAACACAGAAATGCCTGAGCCCACTCCCATTCTCGAGCTCAACCCCAGTCATGACCTGGTAAAAAAACTAGCCGCTTTGGAAGCCAAGCGTGAATCCGAAGGTGAAGGCGAAAGCCTCAGCCAGGATGTGGAGGATTTGGCTCATATACTTCTGGATCAAGCTCTTCTGGCCGAAGGCCAGAAATTTGTAAAACCCGCCGACTTCATTCAGCGATTGAATCGCCAGTTGGCCAAGGCATGAGCCAAATCCTCGAGGCCAAAGGCTGGCGCGGGGCACTGCGCGCGTCCGCGCGCACTGCCCCGCGCAGCTCCAGGACAACCTAATGACTGGTTACGAAAAGCCCGATTTCTGGACCCTCAAAGCCAAGAAGGAGGGCTACCCCGCCCGGAGCGTGTATAAGCTGGAAGAAATTGCCGCCAAGTTCGGCTTGCTAAAAACGACAGGATCACAGGACCAGAGTTCAGGATACACAGGACCGAAAATCCTCGACATCGGAGCAGCCCCAGGCTCCTGGAGCCTGTGGCTGCTCCGCAAAATGGCCGGCCGCGGCTCCCTGGTGGCGGTGGATATCCAGGATATGGGCATAGCACCTGCTGACCCGAACTACCGATTCATCAAGGGCAGCATACTCGAGGAAAGCGTGCGTAAGGCTCTTGCCAACCTCGGCCCCTATTCCCTGGTAGTTTCCGACGCCGCACCCAACACTACGGGAAACCGCCTAGTAGACCAAGGCAGGAGCGAGGAATTAGTCGAAACAGTGATGAAAATGGCCGTAGAAGTAATGGCACCAGGTGGATCGCTCGTTATGAAGATTTTTCAAGGCGGTGAAGAAAAACGCCTTATCGGCGTACTGAAATCCCGCTTTGCCCAAGCCCGAGCCTACAAACCCGAAGCCTGCCGGGCACAATCATTTGAAACCTATATTGTCGCTATGGATTATAAGGCAAGGAAATAATCTAATTATCTTTCTTTATAGAGTCAAGGCGACAAGATACCCTGATTATTCAAGAATTCAAGAAGCTCTTGCTTTGATGGCCTTTTAGCAATGAGCCGGGAAAATTCAGGAAGCCCGGCGAGCCTTGCGAGCTCAGAAAGCGTTGCAAGATGATCCTTCGTGCCGGCGGATAGAACTAAGAATAGGCATGTAACTGGTTTGCCGTCCAATGCGCTCCAGTCGACAGGTTGGTCTAGGTAAGCGATAACGAGACAAGAGGATCCTTTTTCTTGATAGAAGAGCTTCCGAGGATGAGGAATGGCGAAGCCCGAACCGATCGCCGTGGAACCAAGCTCTTCCCGCTCCACGAGTCCTTCGAGCAACGCTTCCTTGTCGAGAGGACGTAAGGGGCGAAGTACCCTCACCAGCGACTTGATAACCTCCGGACTATTAGAACCCCGTATATTGAAGTAAACGTCTCCCCGCTCCAGCAGTATCGGCAAGGTCTGGAAAAGTTCCATGTTAGGTAGGCTCCTTTTCCCTAAACTCTCTAAAAAGCCTTTTTAAAGTTTATACGATATTTCACTAAAAAACAGGCCGCCCCGACGGGGCGGCCTTGAAAAACCGTCGCAGAAACCTAAGACAGCTTAGAGGGCGACCTTGGCTGCGGCGATAAGAGTACCAAATTTGCCAGCGAGGACATCAACCTTACCTGCGTTATATTCGAGGGTAAGAGTGGTGTTGGTAACAGAGGTATTGGTCAACTTAACCCGGGGAACCAAAGAACCGATACCGGTGAAGTCGTTGGTGTATTTCGCATATACCCAGAGCTTAGTAGCATCAGCCACATCCATGGTGTAGCCACCGTACACTCCGAAATCAAAGGCCATTCCGGTGAGGGGATCCTCAAGACCGAACCAAGCACCAGCCTCAAGAGCGTCCTTCGCATAGTCGGCACCAACGTCGAATTCAAGATCGTTGTCGAGAGTGCTGAAGTAGACATCGGCAAATGCATCGAGGCCTTCCATGACGGCGTAGCTAGCGGTTAAGAGAGCATCAGCATCGAATCCGCCGAGGACGAGCATGTCACTGTAGAGGCCGACAGTAAGAGGATCGGCAGTGTAAACAGCGCTTGCAGTGAATCCGAGTTCTTTGTCGGCATCAAGAAGATCGTAGGCAACAGCACCGGTTACCTTAAGCGCATCGCTGACCGCATAAGAAACATTGGCACCGAACGAATACTCATTGGCGGCATTGAGAGTCCAATCATCTTTGGAAGCGGCGGTCACACCAAAGCCCAGTGCGCCGGATGCATAGGATACTGTGGAACCGAACTTGTCAGCATCAAGAGCAACAACAACATCGCCATCATAGAGGGCATCGGCGTTGGCAAAGTCGAAGCTACTCTTGCTGGATACGCTAACCTTCCAAGTTCCATTGGTGATGAAAGCTGTGAGGGTTGCATACTCGCCAGCATCCTTCACTCCGTCACCATCTTTATCATTCCAGTCGTAGAAGGTAACTGCATTGGTGGTGGGTGTGGCTCCGGTAGCGAGGACATCGTCACTCAGCACGAAATAGAGATCCTTGACAGAAATTTCGCCCCACCAGCCCTTGTCGCCTTTCTTGGCTTTGTTTTCCATGGGGAAGGGCACCTTTAAGGTGGCGGAGTTCACATTCTTAAATCCAGTGAGCCCAGTGTCGAGATCCACGCCCCAGCTGAGGGTGGAATAAGCCGAGAGAGCCGGAGTCTGCGCAGAGACGGCGCCGATCGCGGCAAGAGCGAGAAGCAGGACGATAAGCTTCTTCATGAGAAGTCCTCCTTGCGAATTCGAAGGGGGCCGCGCCGACGGCTCGGGTATCCCCTTTTCTAAGATCTGTTAGAGTATATATCGGCGTTTTTTTTCATGTCAAGCACATATTCTTACGCTTTTTGATCCTAATAACAGGGTTAATTATGCAACTATTTACTAAATATTCATTCTTTACATCCGATAGGACAGTCCTACCACCCTACAATTCGCCTTCATAGTATCGTATCAGGGCTATACTTTGGGCCAGAATATCATTCTCTATTTTTTGGGCCGCAAGAAGTTCAACAGATAAATCTATCTGGGCCATAACCAAACTTTCCTCGCTGGCAAAACCACCTATAAATAATGCCTCTGCCTTTGCATACTTCTCTTCGGCCTCCTCTACATCCAATTTCTGGATTTTCTTGTCTAAGTCCATGCTCTGCAAAGATTCTTGGATATTCCGAAGACCATCGTCATAACTTTTCTTAGCCTCATCCAACCGAATTTGATAAATACTAGTATTTTGATTTCGCCTGGCCTGCTCTAATTCGCTTTTTCCCTTATTCATAACATCGTAGGAGAGGGATATTGATATAGCCCATTCAAGACTCTTTTTATCTATGTCATAGACTACCGAAGCACCCAAGCCAGGATTGGGAACGAGAGGGAGGAACGCAAACTCTTTTCGCCGTTGCGCCGCAGCTAGACCGCATTCCAGTGCTTGGACAGAGAGACTATCTTTCAGATCCCTTTTTTCCGCAGCCTCCAGCCAAAGTTCTTTTAAAATCAGAAGTTCTTTGAAAAGCGATTCGCTATTGGCGAGCACTTCCGGTGAGATATCTGCGAGTGAGGCGTTAGCATTGAGTACTGACTTGCGGGCATTGAGGATTCTCCGTTCCAGTTCCCGAAGAGCTGTTGAGTCTAAAGTAGCTTTTTGTACACGCTGCAACACTTCCAGATTGCTCTGATTGATCTTCAGTAAAGCACTGGAGTACCTGGCATCGAGGATCTCCTTAGCAAGACTTATCCTGATATTGATCTTGGCATTTTGAATCGACGCCTGGGCGTTCAGCAATGAGGCGAGGGCATCCAGCTCTTGGGCATCACTCTCAGTAAATAGTTTTCTGCTGTAATTCAATGAAGGATCGCCAAGTTCAAGTTGTCCCAGAGGGCTGATGCTCAAGGCTGTTCTGAACGCAAGATCCCCTCCTAGGATATTCTCGAATTTAATGGAAGAAACGAGGCTTCCCCCTCCAAATCCCTGGTTGCCATAACTCAATATTCCCCCAGTGCCCGAGGAAAAGGAAATTGTTGGGAGGTAAGGCTTTATAAATTGATCAAGATTTAGCTGAGCTGACTTAAGAGATAGTTGGGCTTCTTTATAGGCTGTTGAGTGCTCCACCCTTGATGCATATAAATCGTCCCAACTCAATGAGGCTTTAACTTCTACCTCATCCGTGCTCGCTCCCAAAGGTAAAAGGAGAGCAATAAATGTAATCAGCATCAGCTTCTTAAATATAATTCTCATCGTCAGATCCCCAGGGGATTTTCTCCCAGCGCGCTCAAGAAAGAGCCGACAGACTTAAGATAGTTTTTCTTGGCCGTCAGCAGGTTTTTATCGGCGGTTATAAGCGTTATTCGCCGCTGGTTTTTTTCGCTCTGGGAAATAATGCCCTTCTCGTACTGCCTAAGGCCATCCTGATAGGCGCTTTCCTTGAGCGCGTATTCATCCATGCGTATCTGGAGTAGGTTTTTCTGGTTTTTCAGATTGTTGCTGCCGCTTTCGAATAACCGTCGCGCATCGCTTTCCGCGTTGTTAAAGCTCACCTTGGCCTTTAACTGTTCCGTCTCCTGAATTTTCCTGTCGTAGGCGGAGGCGTTGGCCGCCAACGAGGCTGTCTTGATATCCTGAATTTTATTATTTATCTGGGCAAGCTGCACGCTCGTGTCATTGGCAAGCCACTGCTCCAGGCTTGCCGAATTCTCAAAGATGGTGGTATCCGGCAAGAGCGACGATGCCCACTCCAGACCGGTAGTAGAGAAGAAAATGCGCTTTGCGTCTTCCAATGTCCACTGAGCCAGCTCGAAATTGTTTGCCTGGGTTTTATAGGCGATTTCAATTTCCTTGAACGCCGCCTCGGAAATGAGGCCGCTTTTAAAGCGAGTATCGCCGGATTCTTTGTCCACCAAAGCGTTCTGCAGGCTCAAGGAAAGGGATTCCACATCCAACTCGGCCGTGGCCACGGCAAAGGCCGCGTCGATCACCTCGTTGTAGAAATTCAGCACCGATCGCCGGTAGGAAGCGAGGGCTGATACATAGCTCGACTGTGCCTGGAGCCGGTCCAGTTCCACCTTGGCTTCGATATCGCCCTTGGTTTTTCGCAGCTTTGCCAGTTCGAGATCCAGGTTGAGCACCGCATAGTCCTGATTACTGGCGCTCGCCGCCGCAAAGAGTTCCTCCAGGGTTCCGGCCGCGGCGGGCATTGCCGCCGCAATCAGTATCGCCAGCACCAGAAAAGTACCTGCCCGTTTTCGTAGTCTCATACCTCGCTCCTGTCGCTTCTTATTTTTCTGTAATCCCTTCATCCGCATTCGATGCAAGGGGCTGAAAGACAAATTGAAAAAGTTTGATTCCCTCGTTGGGGAATTTTTTTTTGACCGTCGCCACAGCCTGGGCTATGCTTCGGGCCTCCGATTCCCGGCTGTAAATTACGTAGAGCACATTGAGCTCGGGCCAGACGGCGGTGCCGTGCCGCACGCCCTGCCGTCCCCTGCCCTGCACATCTTCGATGAGTGAGTAGCTGAAGCCGGGGATCCGTTCTTCGATAGCCTCGAAGATATCCTCTTCCACCGATCTGTTGGCGTATATTTCAGAGCGCAGCATTATTCACCTCCGCTGTACCGGACGCCGAGTCCGACAAGCTCCGCCATTCCTCCACTTCCCTAAGGCGCTTGGCGTTTTTTCCTTCGTTCCTGCTGTTGAAGAGATGGTAGAGCACTGGGGTAAGGAAGAGCGTAAATACCGAGCTCACCGCCAGGCCGCCGAACATTGTCTTGGCGATGGGCTGTATGCTTTCGGTGCCCGCGCCTGGGAAAAGCGCCAAGGGCATTATGCCTAAAAGGGTCGTGAGGGTGGACATGAGAATCGGGCGCAGGCGCCGCTTGCCGGCCTCGGCGCAGGCTTCGAATAAACCGTAGCCCCTCGCCCGCAGGGTGTTGGTGTAGTCCACGAGAATTATTCCGTTGTTGACCACGACTCCGGCCAGGGCGACGACTCCTATCATGGAAAAGAGCGAAAAGGTGTCGCCGGTGATTTTGTATATCCACACGACGCCGACGAACATTAGCGGAATTGAAAGAAAGATGATGAAGGGGTCGACGAAGGATTCGAACTGGCTGGCCATGACGCCGTAGACCAAGAACACTGCGACCCCAATTATCAAGAGAATAACCGGCAAATAGGTTTCCACTTCCCTTCTTTCGCCGCCTACCGCGACGCTCACCTCATCCCTGGGAACATAGTATTCGTCCAGCAGCGTTTGCACGTGTAGGGCCGCCTCCGTGGAACTCAGGGGGGAGTCCACGGGCAGGCTGCCCTGTACGTGGATGATCCGTTCCCGGTTTTCCCTGCTGATACGCCGGGGCGCCGTGCTGTTTTCTATGCTGACAAATGTCGATACGGGGATACGCGCCCCTGAAGAACCCAAAAGGAAGAGGGACTGGATATCCGATAGCGTTGCGCGATCCTCTTCGCGAAGCTGGACAAAAACGCTCACCGTCTCTCCGTCCATGGAAAAGCTGGTAACCGTGGTACCGTAGAGGGCGTTCCGAATTTCCCGGGCTATCTGGGCTACGGAAAATCCGAATATCGCCGCCTTGTCCCTGTCTATGCGGATAAGCAGTTCCGGCGACCCTTGGTCCAGCGAGGTAGTTATGTTTTCCAGTTCTGGCATATAGGTGTCCAGAAGCCGTTTGATTTCCTCGGCCTCCTCGGTGGCCGCGTCCTGGTCCCTTGAGCGAAGCTCCACATCCACCGCCGTGCTGGTGGAGAACTGCCTGCCTGCGGAGAGAGACACTACGCCCCCGGGCACGGTCTCGGCGTAGCTGTTGAGCTTAGCCCTGATCTGGCTGGCGGTATCTATTTGTTTTTCGGGATCGGGAAGCACGATCTGCAGGGAGCCTGAATTGGAAGAGGAACCTCCGCCCAGGGAAAGGATAAGCCTTTGGTAGCCTTTGACATTGGCTTTGATATATTCCTGGAGCGCATCCAGGGTTTCTGAGGTCCTAGTCCTTGATGTCCCTATGGGGTAGCTCACGTTCACCGTAACGCTATCGTCGGTTCTGAATCGCGGAAACACGTTCAAACCGAAGGCGGTAAGCTGCAGCAGGGCGGAGGCGAGGATCACCGCCACAAGGCTCACGATGAGCAGACGATTGCGGAGGCAAAATTCAAGGCCCTTTTTATATACCCCTTCCTGGGCTGTAAAAAATCGATCCAGGAGGGCGTCGATGTTTCGTATAAGCGGATTGTGCAGGGGTTTTTGCACCCTGGTGTTCAGTTTCATAACCGGGCCAGATAGCACCGGAACCAGGGTCATGGCGACCACCAGGGAGGCGGTGAGCGAAAAACAGATAGTGAACACCAGGTCTTTGAATAGCTGTCCCATCATGCCTAAATCGTTCCTAAAGAGGATCATGGGGATAAACACGCAAAGGGTAGTAAGGGTGGAGGCCATGACCGCGGTGATCATTTCCTGGCTCCCTAGTATGGCCGCGATTCTCGGTTTGGTGCCCCGCTGCCTGTAATGGTAGATATTGTCGAGAATCACTATGGAGGCGTCGACGATCATGCCCATGCCCATGATGAGGCCGGTGAGGCTTATGGAGTTGAGGGTCAGCCCCATGAAGTACATGAACATGAGGGTGAGCAGTATGGATATGGGTATGGATATGGCGATTATAAAGGTCGCCTTCAGGTTTCTCAGGTAAATCAGAAGGATGAGTATTGCCAGCACGATACCCTGCAGGGCTGCCTTGTACACCTGGGTGAGCGTCGAATTGACCAGGCTCGTGTCATCCGAGACGATCTCGACGCTGACGCCCTCGGGCAAGGAGCCGTTCAGCTCCGCCAGGGCGATTTTTACTTCCTTGGATATCTGGACGGCGTTGCTGTCGCTGTCCCGCATTATCTGGATATTGATAACCGGCAGACCGTCATAATACACGCTCCGGGAGGGCTCGTCCTGGATCAGTTCGATATCGGCCACATCCTCGAGGCGTATGGCTTTTCGCGATCCTGAGCCGCCGGAACTCACGGTTTTTATAACCAGACTTTTTACGTCCGCGACGCTGGACAGCTTTTCGTCCGCCCGTATCTGGTATTCCGTACCGCCCTGCACGATTTTTCCGGCGGTGAGCAGGACGCTCTGGGATGAGAGGGCCGAGGTAACGGCGCTAAAACCGAGGCCGTAGGCGGCCAATCTGTTCTGGGATACTTTTACCGAAAGGGTCTTTCCGCTGCCGCCGAAGACGCTGGCCGAGGCGACGCCTTCTATTCGTTCCAGCCGGGGTTGAATTTCGTTTTCGCCCAAGACCTGGAGCTCCTGCAGCGAACGTTGGCCGGTTATGATTAGCCGCATGATGGGCATGGCGTTTTGATCGAAGCGACGCACCGTAGGATTGCCCGCATCATCGGGCAACCTGTTCTGCAGGCCGCTTAAGATCGACTCCACATCGGTCTCTGCCTGGTCGAGGTCAACCTCGTAGCCGAACTGGAGCCTGATATTGCTGGAGCCCTGGGAAGATGTGGAGGACATGGAGTCCAGCCCTTTTAAGCTGGCTAGGGCGTTTTCCACCACGATGGTCACGTTTTCTTCCACATCCTCCGGGCCAGCGCCGGAGTAGGATGTGCTCACCGAGAGCATGGGCATCTCGGTCTCGGGGTTCAGCGCCACGGGGATTCGCCCCACAAAGGCCAGGGCTACCCCGCAGAGCAATACATAGACCATCACAATGCTTACAGGATGGTCTATGGATTTTCGCAGCGCGCTCATAGCGAAGCCCCGTCCAATCCGCCTACCAGCCTAAGGTTGTCGCCGTCGGTGACCACCGATCGTCCTTCGGTGACCACAGACTCGCCTTCCGCAAGCCCGCTCGCGAGCTCGAAGAATTCTTCGCCTTCCAGACCCAGCTCGATATCTTTTCTCGTGGCCGTATACGTGCCGTCGGATTTCTCATTCACCACAAAAACATAGGCGCCCTGGGAACTTAAGGTAACCGCGCTGCGGGGCACGACGAGCACATTGTCTCTGCTCTCGATGACCAGTTTTATGGTAGCGAACATGCCGGGAAGAATTCTGGGATCGGATTTCAGAAGGCTGAGTTTTACGTCCCTGGTCCGGCTGGAAGGGTCGATCACGGGGCTGAGTTCGGAGATCTTCGCGTTAAAGATTAGGTCGGGAATGGCATCGAAGGAGACTTGGGCTGATGTTCCGATCTTGAGGTTGCCCACGTAGCGCTCCGACACCGCTGTGCTGATTCTGAGCTTGGACAGATCGCCCACCGTGGCGATCACCGTGGTGGTGCCGATTGTGTCCCCCGGATTGACCGGTATGGAGAGCACCGTGCCGGCCAAGGGCGATTCCACCGGATTGGGCAGATAGGTCTGACCTACCTTGGAAGGATCCACCGTGGCGAGGACGGTACCTTGCAGCACCCGCTCGCCCAGGGCTACCCTGCGCTCCAAAAGCTTGCCGGCCACGCTGGCGTAGACCTTCACTTCCGTGGCCGATACCACGTCGCCGTGGATCTTAGTATAGGTATTGAGGGAGGCCTTTTTAATTGCGGCCGCCCTGACCGAGACGGTTCTTGCTCTGGTGGTGGTAGCGACGGCGCCGCGACTGCCCGAGGCGCCTAAAGCTGATTGCGTTGCAGCGGCGGCGCCGGAGCTTGCCGCGCCGGAAGCGCCGGCGGCAGTCGGCCGTGCGCCAGTGCTGGCCGCTGCGGCGCCGGATGCGCCGGATGCGCCGGATGCGCCGGCGGCCCGGGTGATACGCTGCGCGCCTGTCCCTAAAGGGGCGCCCGAGGCGGGCATGAGGCCGCCGGCCGCCGGCGAGGCTCCCTCGACTGGCCCGGCTCCTGTAGCACCCGGCATTCCGCCTGGACCGCCCGAGGGCTGGGCAGGCTGGGCCGTGGATCTGGCCGCAACGCTCTGACCGGCGGTTTTAGGCGAACGGGACTTCAGCTGCCCAAGAACGATGGATACTCCGACAGCGACTATTACCAGTACTATGACAATCTGAGGCAGTCTATGCGCTATTTTTTCTTTCATTCCGCTTTTACTCCTAACCCTAAGGGTGGCCTCGCCATTCTTCTACATAAAAGCCAGGTCTCCCTTCGCAAAGCCTAGAATACACAGAGGCTTTTCATGCCGCCAGTCTCGACAGTCATGCAGCGGCATGACCGACGTCACTTTTTGCGTGCCTTCAAGCACTGTGCAGATCCGGCGGGTCCGGATATAGTCTCTGGTATGGATGGCATGCCCGCCGCAATGCGGAAAGAGCGGGACTTCGCCCGCATTATTCTCATGAGCCTATTTTTTCTATTCCATTTCATGCTCACCTCAAGACCTTTGTTTTACACCCGCCGCTATACAAGGGGGGAAGCGGGGCTTCCTTCCCTCTTCACTTTTCTCAATGTCGCGATCGTAGGTTTCTGGTTTATCCTCGAACTGTTTGAATTCCTGGCCTGGAACTACCGATGGAGAAAGCCTTTCCACGGCTATGCGATCACCGCTCTGCGCTGCCTGCCGATCCTGGGTATACTCATCTTCGATCCCCGGGCGCTTCCGGGAATGATGACCCTCGTGGCGCCCTTGCTTACCTTCTATCTTTCTCTGGCATTCAAACAACTCTGGCGCTATGGAGTGACTGTCTTTTTTTTCGCGGTTCAGCTGGGACTTTTCTATTACACTCCCCCGCGTGCCGTGCCTCCGAGCTCGGCCAATCAATACGAACTGGTCATCTTGCTTTATCAGCTTATGAGCATCGTGCTCATGTTTCTCTTCGCCCAGCTCTGGGAACAGGACCGTAGAAACAGGGATCATCAGGCTGCCCTCACTGCCGAAATTACCGCCAGTCATGGGGAACTTAAAAAATTTGCCAGCCAGGTTTCGAGGACCGTTGCGCTGGAAGAACGCACCCGCATAGCAAGGGATATTCACGACAGTCTAGGGCATACTCTTACAGCCGCGTCCATTCAGCTCAACAAGGCCGAAGCCTTTTTCGAAAGGGATAGTACAGTTTCAAAAAAGGCTATAGCCGATGCGCGATCGACCATGCAGGAAGCTATGGTCGACGTTCGATCGACGCTGGAAACGCTCAACGCGAATTCTGAAGGATTCGATCTCTTCGTACAGGCGACAAAGCCGCTCGAAAGCCTGGAACAAGGCGGTGTTGCGGTGGAGCGCAGTTTCTCGGGAAGTTCGGATGGATTCAACATTGCCGTCCTTCTTGCCTTATACCGTTTTATCCAAGAGGGAGCCACGAATATCCTAAAGCATTCAGAAGCGCGCAACGCGAAGCTGACCATCGAATTCGAAGAATCATGGGTATCGGCAGAGCTTTCCGACAATGGTCGAGGCTTCGTTTATAAATCGATACAATCCCCGGCAGCGGAATTCGGGGCCTACGGACTCTCGGGCCTTGCCGACAGGATCGCTCTGGTAAGGGGAGATTTTTCGGTAACCTCGACTCCAGGATCCGGAACTGTCCTGCGGGCTAAATTGCCGAGGGACCCGGTGTCGCGTATCGAAAAGGAAGCTAAATCCGATGAGCGCCGATAAAAAAATAAGGCTGCTGCTTGCCGATGACCAGCGGCTCGTGCGTGACGGAATAGCCTCGCTGCTTAGTCTCGATGAGGAAATCGACGTAGTGGGGACGGCGGAAAACGGGCTGGAAGCGGTAGAATTGGCCGGAAGGCTAAAACCGGATATCTGCCTGCTCGACATACGAATGCCGGTTATGGACGGTATTTCCGCCCTGCAGAGGATCATGGAAGATCAAAGCTGCCGCTTTGTCATCATGCTCACTACCTTCGACGACCGCGAATACGTTGTGCGATCTTTAAAGGCGGGCGCGGTAGGGTACTTATTGAAGGATCTGCCAAGCGAAGAGCTTTCCGGTGCCGTAAAGCAAGCAGTCAAGGGTGTTTTTATCGCCAACGGCACCGTAATGAAAACGCTGATGGGGCTGCTGGATGAGGTTCAGCGAGGATCGGCAAAAGATGCTGCCGGCAGGAGAGCTGCCGAACAGGAAGCAAGAGACGGGGCCACGATCGATGGCGACGGTTTTGCGCTTTCACAGCGTGCTCGCTTGAGCGAGCGCGAACGGGAGGTGCTTTCGCTTCTGGGCGAGGGGCTCACCAACGGCGAGATCGCCGAAAGCCTGGGATTGAGCGAAGGCACTGTCAAAAATTACATCTCGAGCATTCTCACCAGCCTGGGCTTCAGAGACCGGGTGCAAGCTGCCCTCTTCGCGGCCAGGAACGGCAATTCCGGCAAGCAATAGGCAACGTGTCCCGGGGCCTCGCGGCCCGCACGGGCCGCGAGGCCCCAGTCTTGCGCCGCAGCCGCTTCTATTCGCATAATTGCTTTATGATAGTCTGCATCACTCCGGATGACGGAATAGCCGAAACCTTCAGTCGTGTCGCTAAAGAGTTCAAGGAAAAGATAATTGTCGAGCGCGGTCTTCTGGAGGCTGCTGTTCCTATCGCCCGGCGCTGGGAGGACGAGGCGGACGTAATCGTAAGCAGGGGCGGTACAGTACTGGTTATGCGCAGCGCCGGTATCTCGACACCGATTGTGGAGCTGCAGGTTACCGCTAAGGACCTAGCTCTAGCCCTGGAAAAGGCGCGGGCTCTCATTAAAATGGAAGAATTCAGAATCGGGGTGATGACATTTTCCAATATGACCCAGCAATTGAAGGACTTCCTTCCGTTTTTAAACCTTAATCTCAGCCTGTACGAGCTATGCATCGATACCGATCAGGACAAAGCGATCCGCAGTGCCATGAAGGACGGTATGGATGTGCTATTAGGCGGGGTCATAACCTCCAAGTTCGCTACAGCCTACGATATCCCCTCGGTACTTATCGATTCAGGAGAAACCTCGATTCGCTACGCCCTGGAGGAAGCCTCAAAAATTGTGGCTGCTCGACGGCTGAAAAGTCGCCGTGCGGAAGAGCTCAGAATCATCATGGAGAATATTCGGGAAGGAATCATCGCCACCGACGGCGAGGGAAGAATCTTCCAGATGAACGGTAAGGCAAAAGAGCTTCTAAAACACTCTTCGGAAGATCAGGCCTGGGGCTATGGCGCGAAGCTGCCTTCTTTTCTCGCCGATATGATCCAGCCTGTAGGCTCGGGCTCAGGCTTGGGAAAGGACAAGCGTAGACTTACCGAGATCGGCGCAAAAAGGGTCATGGTGGACGCAATTCCCGTAACCGTAGAGGGCTCTGTTGCCTCTTCGGTAATCACGCTTCAGGACATTGGCAGTATCCAGAAGCTGGAAGAGGATATACGGCGGGAAATTTACTTCAAGGGTTATGTGGCAAGATTCGATTTCGGGGATATCGTTGCCGAGGATCCCTTGAGTCAACGGACTATCGACCTGGCTATGCGCTACGCCCGGACCAACGCTTCGATCATGATTCGCGGGGAGTCGGGGGTGGGAAAAGAGATGTTCGCTCAGAGCATCCACAACGCATCGGTGCGTAGATCGGGAGCTTTTGTTGCCATGAACTGCGCAGCCATTCCCGAAACGCTTTTCGAGAGCGAACTTTTCGGCTACGTGGACGGGGCTTTTACCGGGGCGCGCAAAAAGGGAAAGCCCGGCCTCTTCGAAATAGCCCACGGGGGTACGGTATTCCTGGATGAAATTTCCGAGATGCCCCTGTCCCTGCAATCCCGCCTGCTTCGGGTACTCCAGGAGCACGAGGTGATGCGACTGGGGGACGATAAGATCATCCCTGTGGACGTGAGGATTATCGCGGCGTCAAACCGGGATATGCCCTCTTTGGTTGCCTCTGGAGCCTTCAGGAACGATCTCTTCTGGCGGCTGAATGTCTTGAATTTATTTATTCCACCTTTGCGGGAACGGAAGGGCGATATTCTACCTTTGATTGATTACATGCTGGAGCAGTCGGATTTCTGCGGAAAGACTCCCCGCCTAGGGCCGGGCTGCGCCGAGCTCCTCCATGGCTATCCTTGGCCGGGGAATGTCCGGGAGCTCAAGAATTTTTGCGATCGCATCGCGGCGATCTGCGATACCGAGCAGATCGATGCCGGGTTCGCCCTAGCGCTGCTGGACTCTGGGCTAAAGATCCATCAGACGAATAAGGTCCGAGATATTGGGTCAAAGGACAGCGCCCTCGCCTCGAATCGTTTGGAACTCGAAAAAATAATTGATGAAGAAAGGACGCTCGAGAACGTGGCAAGGCGACTGGGTATACATCGCACGACCCTGTGGCGGCGAATGAAAAAATTGGGAATATCCGCCGATTCTATGTTGCGTTAGTTGCGCAACATAGAAACACTAGCAACGCAACATTCACGATTCCCGGTGCTCGCATTTTTGTCACGGCCGAGCGACTAATTTCCATCTCTCTATCGCACAACAACATCAAGGGTCGGATGATCGACCATGCGTTATTAAATTATTTGGCATGTTTATTGCTGAATATCTTGCATGCACGCTATCGAAAAAATCCTAGCCCAAGCGGCCGGGAAAAAAAGCGTATCCACCGGCGAGATCGTCACCGCCGGTGTCGATGTCGCGGAAGTGAACGATCTCTACCTCCAGGTAGTCACCTCGTTCTATCAACTCGGCGGAACGAAGGTTAAGAAGCCCGAAGCCACTACCTTCGTCTTCGATCACTATGCCCCCGCCCCCACGATCAAGGCTGCGGACAACCATAGGGCCATGCGGGAATTCTGCGCGGCTCATGGCATCGACAAGCTCTTTGACGTAGGCCGGGGTGTCTGTCACCAGGTCCTCATCGAAGACGGACTGGTAGCCCCCGGAGCAATCGTCGTGGAAACCGATTCCCACACCACGACCCTGGGCGCCCTGGGTGTCTTCGGCACCGGTGTAGGCGCCACGGACATGGCGCTCATCCTACTCAATGGATCACTCTGGTTCAGGGTGCCCGAGGTTATGAAAATTGTCCTCGAAGGAGGCCCGCTCGGGCCTGGCGTGATGGCCAAGGACATCATCCTCCATATTATAGGCGACCTTAAGCAGGACGCGGCAATCTACAAGTGTGTAGAATTCTCTGGTCCCGCAGTGGCGGCCATGCCCGTGGAGGAGCGCCTGGTGCTCTGCAACATGTCCGTCGAGATGGGCGCCAAGACCGCCTATATCCAGCCGGATGCCAAGACCTGGGAATACTTGGCCAAGATGGGGGTAAAAAAGGCAGTCAGGGAGGTAAGCACCGACCCCGATTATGCCTATGCGTCGGTTCACTGTTATGACGTCTCCACAATCAAGCCCAGTGCAGCCACTCCCGGTAGCGTGGACAACTTCGCCCTCGTGAAGAACCAGGAGGGCGTCCGTGTCGACCAGATCTTCATCGGCACCTGTACCGGCGGAAGACTCAACGACCTTGCAATTGCAGCGAAAATTCTCAAAGGCCGGAAGGTGGCCAAGAGTACCAGGCTCGTCATCATTCCCGCCTCGGACAGGGTGATGCAGGAGGCCATGGCCGCCGGCCATGTTCAGACGCTCATGGAGGCAGGAGCAGCCTTTTCGACACCCGGCTGCGGTCCCTGCCTGGGCGCCCACGAGGGCATCCTAGCCGCTGGGGAAGTGGGGCTAACCACCTCTTCGCGTAATTTTCCGGGTCGGATGGGGAGCACAGAATCCAAGCTGTATGTCGTATCGCCGGCCACGGCGGCGGCTTCGGCGATTTCTGGCACTATTACCGATCCGGCAAGCCTCTAGGGAGAAGCAGCATGAAAACACTTAAAGGCAAGGTTTATACCTTCGGCAACAATATCGACACCGACCAGATCTATCCCGGCCGCTTCCTCGAACTCACGGACCACAAGGAAATCGGCAAGCATGCCATGGAAGGCGCGGATCCTAAGTTCCCAGCACGCTTCGAAAAGGGCGGATTTATCGTGGCCGGATCCAATTTCGGCTGCGGCTCGAGCAGGGAACACGCAGTTATCACCCTCAAGAACGCCGGCGTGGCGGCTATCTTCGCAAAATCCTTCGCACGAATATTCTACCGCAACTGCATCAATCTGGGTGTGCCTGTTATCATGGCCCCGGACCTGGACTCCTTCGGGCTTTCCGAAGGGCACCAGATCGAAGTCGATCTGGCTGCTGGGACGCTGAAATTGGGCAGCGTGGACCATGCATTCGTCCCCCTTTCCGATGATATTTTGGCGCTTATAGAAAACGGGGGAGTTTTTTCCCTTTACAGAAAGTAAAAATGAGCCAAATACTTAAAGCTGGTTTTAATGCGGCCCGTGGAGGCCTAGCAACAATATTGCAGGAGGCTAGTAGATGAAGTCTTTTAAAAAAGGGGTTATCGCCCTTTTCCTCGTGCTCGTGGTAGGCGGAATGGTCTTTGCCCAGTTCCCCAACAAACCCCTGAATTATGTTATTGCCTTCAATCCAGGCGGCGAGTCTGACATTTTTGCCAGGGCTCAACAGCCCCTTCTGGAGAAAATTCTGGGTCAGAAAGTGATTGTCGCCTATAAGATCGGTGGCGGCGGCGCTGTAGGCTGGGCCGATCTTCTGAAGCAGAAGCCGGACGGTTACAACTTTGTGGGACATAATCTTCCCCATATTATCTTGCAGCCCCTTACCACCCCGAACGCTGGCTATAAGACCAAGGATATCGTACCGGTCTATACCTTCATGTCCACCCCCTGCGTCCTCGCGGTCAATGCCAAGAGTCCGTTCAAAACCGTGGAAGATTTTGTAAAATACGCCAAGGCCAACCCCGGTGCAACCATTGTAGGAGGTTCTGCATCCGCTTCGGCCAACGAAATAGCCCAGAAAATTTTCGACAAGCTGGCGGGAATCAAGACCACTTATATTCCCTTCACGGGTTCAGGCGATGCCATTCCTGCCCTTTTAGGTGGCCACGTAAACGCTCTGATGACCTATACAACCATGGGCAACGCCTATGAAGGCGAAGTACGCCTTCTGGCTGTAGCGGCTGACAAACGTGTCTCTTCCCTGCCGGATGTACCCACCTTCCGCGAGCTTGGCTACGACCTTGTGGAAGGCGCTTTCCGCGGCGCAGCCGTCCCTCCCGGAACTCCCGATGCAGTCAAGAGGGTTCTGGCAGACGCTTTTGAAAAGGTGAACAAGGACCCGGAATTCGCCAAGAAAATGGAAGCCTCTGGCTTCAAGCTGGAATTCTTCGGCCCAGAAGCCAGTGAAAAACTGGTGGATGAGAAGATCATTGCCTATACCCCGCTGGTCGCGGAGTTCAAGAAATAATATTTTTTCTCTCAATCCTCTAGGCGCAGGGCGTTAATCGCCTTGCGCCTTTTGTCCACAACGCCGCGGAACTTTCCGCGGCAGCTTCGTTGTTACGCAGGTTTCTTTCGAGGGTAATTTTTATGACAATGCAAATCTTCATGGAATCCATCACCGCGATTTTCACCTTTCAGAATATGATCTTCATGCTCGCGGCAATCGTGTTCGGCATGATGGCCGGCGCCCTGCCGGGCTTTACTGCTACAATGGCCGTAGCGCTGATGGTGCCCTTTACCTTTACCATGTCGCCAGTATCAGGCCTCATCACCATAGGGGCTCTGTATTGCGCTACCATATTCGGAGGTTCTTTTTCGGCGATTTTGCTCAACACGCCAGGAACCCCCTCGTCGATAGGCACCTGTTTCGATGGCTACCCCATGGCGCGGCAAGGCCGAGGCAAGGAAGCGATCTACACTGCCACCATCGGATCGGGCGTGGGCGGTGTTATCGGCACCTTCGGGCTTATCCTTTTTGCAGTACCCCTCGCCAGGGCAGCGCTCAAATTCGGTCCGCCCGAGTTTTTCTGGGTGGCGATTTTCGGGCTTACGATAATTTCTTCAATTTCCGAAGAATCACTCCTCAAAGGTATCGCGGCGGGATTTATCGGCATTCTCATCTCCATGATCGGCATAGCCCCTGTAGGTGGCGACATGAGATTCGATTTCGGCCTGGTCTCTTTCCAGGGAGGAGTCGAAATTGTGTCAGTGCTCATAGGTTTCTTCTGCATCCCCGAGATTTTCCGGATGGCCATGGATCCGTCGGCTTCCTATTCCGAAGTCAATTCGGTCCAGCACGAAAAAGGCGCCTTGAAACGGGCTTTCAATAATGTCATCGGTCATCCGCTGGCATCACTCCGGGCTTCGGTGCTCGGCCTCCTTATCGGGATACTTCCCGGCGCGGGCGGCAATATCGCCAACCTTATCGCCTACAACGAGGCCAAGCGAGCTTCCAAGCATCCCGAGACCTTTGGCCACGGTGACCCCCAGGGTGTCGTCGCAACCGAGGTTTCCAACAATGCTGTAGTAGAAGGAGCCATGGTACCCCTGCTCGCCCTGGGCATCCCTGGCTCTCCTCCTGCGGCAATAATCTATGGAGCGCTCCTCCTCCAGGGGCTTTCTCCCGGGCCTCAGCTTTTTACCCGAAATGCATCCCTGGTCTACGCATTCATGCTTTCTTTCTTCGTAGCCAATATTCTCATGACGCTCGTGGGATTCCTCGCCGGCAAGGGCATGTACAAGGCTGTTATCAAGGTACCGATCCGGATACTCGTTCCAACTATTCTCTTTCTGACCGTTCTGGGATCCTACGCCATCCGCAACAATCCCATGGACGTGATAATCATGTTCCTCTCGGGCATTGTCGGTTACATTTTAAAAGACCTGGGATTCAATACCGGCGCCTTCGTGCTTGGTCTCATTCTTGGACCCATAGCAGAACGCGGCTTTGTACAAGGCTTGCTGATGGGAAACAATGTCTCGATGACGACACCCTGGATAATCATGTTTACCAGACCCCTCTCGATCGCCCTCATTGTCCTTTCGGTGTTCTCTGCCGCTTGGCCATTTCTGCGCGCGGCATTCCGCAAGAAATCGGGAGGGGCGACAATCATCGCCGCCGCCCTGGGAAAAAAGGAAGCTTCGGGTGTTAAGAAACTCAATACCGACTATGTTGGCGGCGCGATAATTTTAGGAGTAACGGCCATTTTCTTCTTCCAGATCAAGGAATGGAGCAGATATGCCACGATGGCGCCCAAGAGTGTTCTTTTCGTGCTTGCTTTGTTCGGCCTGGCCCTCCTTGTCAAAGGCAAGTTCAAGCCCGAGATGATAGCCACAACCTTTACAAAGGTGTCGAAATCTTTAGTTCTGGTGCTTATAGTGGGCGTTTTATGGGTTTTCCTTTTAGATAAGATTGGCTTCCTGGTAACAAGCTTTACCGCTTTCTTCATCATCATGTTCGCCTTCCACCCCAAGAAGGGTGCCAAGAGAATAATCGGCTCCACTGCGGTGGCTGTCGGTGTTATCGCCATTCTTTACCTGGTATTTGTCAAGTTCCTTTTGGTTTCTCTGCCCACGGGCATCTTGATTTAAGGAGAAGATTCGATGCATTTTGACCTAAAATACGGGAAAGGCTGTCTCCCCCTCGATCTTGACGAAAAACGTATACTCAAAGTCGTCATGCCCGGGGAGAAAAAACCACTGACAGACTCTCTAGGCTCAGTGAAGAAGGTCCTTTCAGCTCCTGAGGGGACTCCTCCTCTTCTGGATATGCTCAAGGCCGCAAAGCCCAAAAAACTCGTCATCATCGTAAACGACATAACCCGACCAACACCTTATTCGGTACTGATGCCGCCCCTAGTGGAAACCATCGAAAAGGCTGGGATACCCGATTCTAGCGTCACGCTGATCACCGCCACGGGCATTCACGACCCCCATACCAGGGAACAGGACATCCAGGTCTATGGTGAAGAACTCTGCCGAAGGTTCAAGCTGGTCAGTCATGACGCGACGGATAAGAGCAACCTAGTCTTCAAAGGCAAACTGCCCTCGGGCTACGATTTCTGGCTCAACAAGCTTGTGGACGATGCTGACTTTCTCATAACCCTGGGAGTGGTCATGCCTCACTACTTTGCCGGCTTTTCGGGGGGGCGCAAGTCCATTCTCCCCGGCGTGTCGGGCAAGGAGACGGTGGAAAAAAACCATGCCCGGATGGTGGAGATCATGGACAATCTGCCGCCGATACGGGAAAACCCGATCAGTCTGGAAATGATTCAGGCAGCTCGAAGCGTTGGCGTGGACTTTATCATCAACGCCGTAGTGGACGATGCGGGGCAGTTGGTGGAAGTGGTGGCCGGCGACCTGGAAAAAGCCTGGTATAGGGCAGTGGAAGTGAGCAATTCGATGTACATGACGCCCATACCCCGAAAGACTAAGATCGCCATCGCCGCTTCTTCGGGCTATCCGAGGGACATAAACCTGTACCAGGCCCAGAAAGCTCTAGACCATGCGGATAAGGCGACGGTGGATGGCGGTACTGTGATTGTCGTGGCCGAATGCAAGGAAGGCTATGGCGAGAAGATTTTCGAATCCTACATGAAGGCAGGGTATACAGCCCAGGGCATCATGGATGCTGTAAAGGCCAACTTTGTCATCGGCGGCCACAAGGCCTACGGTTTCGCCAAGGTGGCAGCAGAAAAGAAAGTGATTTTCGTAACCAGCCTCTCAGATGAGGTGGTGGCAAGCCTCTTTGCCCGCAAGGCTGCCACTGTGGAGGAAGCGGTGCAGATGGCTCTGAAAGACCAGGGATCAGATGCGGACTTCATTGTATTTCCCGAGGGAAGCGTAACGGTACCCTATGTAGCGTCCTAGTTTTTAGCCTCGAGAATGGATACCCGGGAATCCGAAACTAGCTTTTATGCACCGAAGGCTCAGGGAACCTGGGCAATAATGTCCTTCAGCCAAGGCTTCTTGGCCAAATCCTTTTCAAGACCTGCCGCCCTTGTCTTGTTCACGTATTCGCGATTTTCGAAATAGTAATGGTAGTTGGTGTGGACATCGTAGCTGCCCTTCATAAGGGCAAAGGCGTCCTCGGTCATGACCAATTCCTCATCAGTGGGAATGACAAAGACCTTTACCTTGGAGCCGGGGCCGGTGATATCCAGCTCGGCGTTGCGGCACTTGGCCAGGGCGTTCTTTTTCTCGTCCACCACGATACCCATGTCCGCTAAGCCTTCGGTGGCCAAGTGACGGATCTGCGGTCCCATCTCGCCCACTCCAGCAGTGAATACCAGAGCATCCACACGACCTAAGGCCGCATAGTAGGCGCCGATATATTTCTTGATTCTGTAGCTTTCCATGTGCTGAGCCAACTGGGCTATGGGATCGCCCTTCTCGGCGGCCAGTTCGATATCCCTGCGGTCGGCCCACTTGCCGGTGATTCCCAAAACTCCCGATCCCTTATTGAGTTTCTTTTCCACATCGGCGGCGCTCATGCCGGTGCGGCGCATCATATGGAACACGATGCCTGGGTCTATATCGCCCGAGCGAGTGCCCATGACGAGGCCCTCGAGGGGTGTGAGCCCCATGGAAGTGTCGAAGGAGCAGCCGTTCTTGACCGCGTTGATGGAAGCGCCATTGCCGATGTGGGCGATGACGAGGTTGGTTTCGAAGGGATCCTTGCCCAAAAGTACGGCGGCGCGCTTGGCGTTGTAGAGGAAGCTGGTTCCGTGGAAGCCGTAGCGGCGCACCATGTGCTTTTCATACCAGTCCTGGGGAAGGGCGTACATATAGGAGGAAGCGGGCATGGTCTGATGCCAAGCCGTATCCATTACCGCACAGTGAGGCACATTGGGCAGCACAGAGCGGGCGGCTTCCACGCCCATAAGGTTGGCTGGATTGTGCAGGGGAGCCAGGTCGGTGAGCTCCTTGAAGGTGTCCAGGAATTCATCATTGATGATAGAGGAGCGGGCAAAGCGAGAACCGCCGTGCACCATTCTGTGTCCCACGGCCTTGATCATGCCCATATCGGAGATGACGCCGTAATCCGCATCGACGAGTGTGTTCAGGATGAGTTCTATGGCCACGGTATGATTGGGGCATTCGTGCTCGACCACGTAGTCGGGCTTTCCCGAGGCCTTATGGGTAATGGAGGAACCGCCTATGGTGACGCGCTCCACAATGCCCGTGGCCAGGATATCCTTGTTTTGCCAATCGTAAACCTGGTATTTGACGGAAGAAGAACCGCAATTCAGGGTAAGAATGACCATATTCTCTCCTATGGGGGTTTTTTTCATAGTACCACCAGGGACAAATCGCGACAAGATGAGGGTGCAGCGGCCTGGGCGTCCTGGAAACCAAACTTGTTTTCCATGCCCAGGCCGCCATGCTGCCCAAGCCATTCTACAGCAGCTGTACGGGATCCATATCGATTTCGAGGTAGACTGAAGAAGGAAGTTTCAAGCCCTCGATCAGAGCATGGACGCTCTGGTGGAGTCCGCTCAGGCTGGATGAGCGCAGCAGCAGCTGCCAGCGATAGGAGCCTGCGATCATGCCCAGGGGGCACTCGGAGGGGCCTAATAGCTCTACACCCGGACTCCCGATTCCGGGATATTTCCTGGCCAACTGCCGTGCCGAACCTATGCAGGCCTCCCTATTCTTGGAGCGCAGCACCAGGCGGGCTATCCGGGCAAAGGGAGGGAATTCCTGGGCTTGCCTGAGCTGGAGTTCCCGGGCATAGAAGGACTCCATGTCCATCTCGCTGGCCAAGCGTATGACCGGATTGTCGGGTCTGAAGGTTTGGATGTAGACCTTGCCATCGGGGTCGTAGCGCCCCGCCCTGCCGGCCACTTGGACTATGAGAGAAAACACCCTCTCGGAAGCCCTGAAATCGGGCAGGTTGAGGCCAGCGTCGGCCAAAACCAGGCCTACTGTCTTCACCCCCGGAAAGTTGAGCCCCTTGGCCACCATCTGCGTGCCCAGCAGCAGATCGATCTTGCCCTTTCGGAAGGCCTCGAGGGTGGCTTCCATGCTTCCCTTTTTAGCCACCGAATCGGCATCCAGCCTTTCTATGGACCAGTCGGGAAAAAGGCTTTTAACTTCCTCGGCCACCCGCTCTGTGCCGAAACCCCGCCAACCCACATCCAAGGAACCGCATTCGGGGCAAGCCGAAGGTGGGTGAGCCCTGTAGCCGCAGTAATGGCAGACCAGTTGGTTCTGTTCCTTGTGGTAGGTGAGGGAGACCGAGCAATTTTTGCAGCTCAGTTCGGCGCCGCAGGTGTTGCATACAAAAAAATGGGAAAATCCCCGGCGATTCAGAAAGAGAATGGACTGGCGGCCTTCGGCCTTTGTGGTCTTGAGTGCCTCTACAAGGCGGGATGATATGGTGGCCTTCTCTCCCCGCATATCCAGCACTTCAATACTGGGGAAAGCCCCGCCCGCAGGGCGCTGGCGCAGGATTTCCTTTTTCATGGCTCCGCTTTCGCAGGACTGCCAGGCTTCCACCGAGGGAGTGGCGCTACCCAGGATAAGAATGGCTTTTTCCTTCAGCGCTCTGTACATCGCCACCTGCCGGGCATGGTAGCGGGGACTGTTCCCCGACTTGTAGGAGCCTTCGTGTTCTTCGTCTATGACAATAAGCCCCAGGCTGCGCGCCGGGGCGAATATGGCGCTTCGGGCTCCTATGATCATGGTAGCCGCGCCCGAAAGAATTCGCCTCCATTCGCCCAGTTTCTGGGAAGGGCTCAAGCGGGAGTGGATAACCGCGCAGGTGTCTCCAAATCGCTTTCTGGCGGAGCGCACAACCTGGCCGGTGAGGGCTATTTCGGGCACAAGGTAAATCACCGATCTGCCTGCTGCCAACTGAGCCTCGGCGAGCTGGAGGAAGACCTCGGTCTTCCCTGTACCGGTGGGGCCGTAGAGGTAGGTTGTGGATGGTCCAGCGGCGAGAATACTTTGCAAGGCTTTTTTCTGCTCTTCGGTGAGGGGAAGGGCCTTGTCCCCTATGACAAAATCCTCCAGTTCGCCCAGGGCTTGGGGGCTTTCCCTTCTTCCCGAGGGAAGCATGGCCCCCAAGGCTTCGCCCAGAGAACAGAAGTACATGGTGGAAAGCCATTGGGCTAGGGTTATGGTTGAGGGATCGAAGAGAGCTTCCTTGTCCACGGAGCGGATGATGGGCTTGAGCAGGCTCTCATCCATGGGGCAGGTTTCGGCCTCCTCGACAACAAAGCCTGTGGCTTTCCTGCGTCCGAAGGATGCCTCTGCCCTGCAGCCCAGGCGGGCGGGAGAGTCGGGAGAGTTCTTGTACCAGTAGCGGGCTTCCAGGGGGAGGGAAAAGGCCAGCCTGAGATAGGGCTTGGCGCCCGGCGCGCCGGTACCGCTCAGGGCGCCGGCACCACTCGGGGCATGGATGTCGCTCGGGGCTTTAATGTCGCTCAGCGCGCCCTGCCCTGCTTGTTTAGCCATGTATGTCGCGCTCCGCCTCGATAAGGCTGCGCAATCGCTTGAGATCCTCCCATGCAGGCCGCTTGAGGCTATCATCCCTGAGCAGGGCTGAGGGATGATAGGTGGGCACCAGGGGAATACCGTCGAAGTCTCTCACAGTAGCTCGAAGCTTGTTGATGCCGTCGGTAGTGGAAAGCATAGCTTGGGCCGCCGTTCTTCCCGCGCAGAGTATAAAATGCGGCTTGAGTAGGGCAATCTGCTGTTTTAGGTAGGGCATGCAGGCGGCTCTTTCGTCGGGCGAGGGTTCGCGATTGTTGGGGGGTCTGCATTTGACGATGTTGGCAATGTAGCAGTTTTGATCCCTAAATAGCCCGATGGAGGCGAGCATCTTGTCTAAGAGATGTCCCGAGGCTCCCACGAAGGGCAGGCCTTGCTTGTCTTCTTCGGCGCCTGGGCCTTCCCCTATGACCAGGACGAGGGGGTTTAGGACGCCTTGGCCGAATACTGCCTTGTGCCTGCCCGAGGAGAGGATGCAGCGCGTGCAGGCATTTACTTCCTGTTCCAGTTGGGTCAGGGCAGCGGCTCTGTCGGCTTCGGGGATGTCAGAAGAAGTGGCTGGGGCGCCGGTTTCCACGTCAGAGGGGACGTTGGAGCTGTCGGCAGGCGGCTGAGCCGACTCGGAGTGGTAGAGTGCTTCGGGCACCGCACTGTACCTCAAGCCACCCTTCAAAACGTCGCCTATGGTGGCCAAGGCTTCGTATAAATCTGCCTTATTGGTATTTGAGCCTTCAGCCATTGTCGTACTCCACGTCTAGGTGCAGACCGAGGGATGTATCCCCCCGTACAAGCGAGATGAGGGGTCCAGTGATCTTGAGTTCTATTCTACCCGCTTCGCCTGCGCTGGCAACCCAGAACACCGCTTCGCCGCATAGCAGGCTGCGGTCAGCCGGCCCAATGAGACGTCCAGGACCTTTGAGTTCGATATGGATGGGATCGAAGGCGAAGGGACAGGTGTTGCCATACTGGTCGACAAGCCTGAGCGCTACCCGGCTCGATTCCCACTCCCCGCCTTGTTTAATCGCAAGAAGGCGCGGAGAGGCTTCCAGCTCAAGGCTCGCGGCATGGGCATCTGGTCCGTAGCGTCTGGATGCCACAGGTTTACCGTCCAGAATCCCCACCAGTTCGATGCCATCGTCGGCCCTGCCCCAGGCTAGGCCGTACTTCATCACCAGATCCTGGGCCTGCTGAAAATTCATACGGCGCTTGGCGAGGAGAAAAGCAAAATTCAGTTTGTCCTTCACATTTAAAGAACCAGTACCCCGGCTCATGACCTTGGATGCAAGATACAGAAACCTCTCTTTATCTGCAGTGGAAAACCCTTCTGGATTCAGCCTTTCGCCTATGAGATCGTCAATGAAAACGGGAGGATGCTCCAAATGAGGATAGGCTTCTTTATTGGGTAAAAACCTTTTTACCAGTTCTCCGGATCTGTAAAGATCCACCGCATCGCAGTTTGTGTAGACATCCACGGGCAACATGGCAGCTCCGCTGCGTTCCCCTTTAGCAAAACGGCTGGCCGGTTCTAGCACTATGCCTTCGGAGGGAGATTTCTGGCTCGCGTAAAGGAAAGCCGCGTATTTAGGGCTTCGGAACATGTCGGCTACGCCATGGTAGCAGATTCTGTCCCCTGAGCCAAAATCCTTATGGGTATTGTAATCGAAGGCGCACCATCCTATGGCGCCTGAGATTCCAGAATCGCCCATCGCTGCGTTGAGGACTCTCGCGTGGCGCCGCGCATGCTCGGCCAACCTTTCTTCCTGATCCCAGCGCTTGGCGGGGTACATGTGGCCGTTGTGCTCGGTGATGAGGTAGGGAACGGCAGTTGTTCGGCCAGGGGTTGCGGCGCCATCGCCGGCCTTTGCAGCCATATTTTTAGCGTTGCGCGTTATCGATGTTCTCTTTGCGATAGCTTTTATGCCGCCATCGTGGGTGAAATCGTTGAATGTGTACACGTCTTCGAAGAGTGCGCTGCCTGAAAAATTTCGAACCCCTCCCCTCTGGCGATCAGGGTCGAGCTTCGCGGCCAGAGCGTTGGTTTTTTTGTAAAACCCATCGTCGTCCGGCGATTCGTTGATGCGCACGCCCCATAGAATAATGCTGGGATGATTTCTGTCCCGCTTCAGAAGGCATTCAAGATCGCCCAACGCGCTACTTTTCCAATCTTCATCGCCGATGTGCTGCCAGCCTGGGAATTCGGTGAATACTAAAAGTCCCAACTCGTCGCAGGCATCCAGAAAGTGCGTGGACTGGGGGTAGTGGCTCGTGCGCACAACGACGCAACCCAAATCCCGCTTTATAATCTCGGCATCCTGCCTCTGGGCGCCAGGACCCATGGCATAGCCTGCGAAAGGCCATGATTGGTGGCGGTTCAAGCCCCGTAAAAAAAGCCTTTTGCCGTTGAGAAAGAAACCTTCAGGTATGAAACGCACTTCCCGGAATCCTATGCGGCTGTACATCCGATCGATTTGCTCGCCGTCCAAAAACAGTGTGAGTTCCAGATCGTAGAGCGCTGGATTTTCAATATCCCAGGGGGTGATTCCCTCCAGGGGAGGAAAGTTGAGGTTGCAGGCCTGCGCGTCAAAATCGGGCTCGGAAATTGCCCTGGAAGCTTCGGCCAGACAAGCACCAGAGCACAACAGGCGGCCTTGGATGCTGAGGGCGCCCGAACCTGGTAGCGCAGTAACGGGACTCGCCGCATCAGGGCTATTGGCTGTTATAAAAGGTTTGGAGAGTTCCACTCCCACCGCGAGGGCGGCTTTGCAGGATGAAGAGCTTTTGCCCCCGGCGACTTCCTTAGCCATAGCGTCGCTTTCGCCATTTCCAAAGGAGTAGATCCTAGGTCTCGCATGAAAATGGGCGATATGCACGGCGCCCTGTATGCGCAGATTTACAGCCCTATAGATGCCTCCGTAGACAAGGTAGTCCACTACCCCGCCAAAAGGAGGAACGGAAGAATCCTCGGTGGCATCCACCTCCACCCATAGTTCATTGAGGCCTTGAGGCTTGAGGGCCTGGGTGATATCCAGCGAAAAGGGAGTATAGGGACCCTTGTGTCCGCCAATTGATTGGCCATTGAGCCAGGCCTGACAGGCGACGGCGAGGCCTTCAAAATCAAGGAAAACCCGCCCAGCGGCAAGCGCGTCGGGGGTGGGAAATTCCTTGTAATAGCAGGCTTTTTTCTGGTAGCAGGTCTCGTCGAAATTGCCCAGTGGCAGCTCGACAATAGAATGGGGGAGGTCAACAGGAGTACCATGCTCAGTCTTGCCCATAGGGACGTCGAAGAAAAGCCAGTTTTGATTTAGGGCTATGATCCTTCTCATGGCAGGGGCTTCAGCCGCTCACCATTACCTGGACAATCTGAAGGAGGGGCAGGACAATACAGACCACGATAAAGACCACTTCCAGATTGATCATTCTTCGCTCGGCCGTGTCGTTTTTAAGCAGCTCGTAGAGGTTCTGCAACGCTTCCAGTCGTCGTTCGACCGAAACCTTCCACCCCTCGGTGTTGAATATGGTACAGAGGCGCTCGTAGATAGAGCCCAGGAAATAATCGCCTATGATTTTAGAGGAGTTATCGAGGTTTTCCAGGGTAAAAAGAGCATCAAAGCGCAAGGCCTGGAGACGGGCGAGTTTCATTTTCACCGTTCTCTGGCCAAAATGGGACTCCCCTCCGCTGAGGTATATTTTGCGCAAGTCCTTTTCGGCTTCGTCCAGCCAGGTATCCAAGAGTCCGTCCAGGGCTCTGAGCTCGATGAGCCTGTAGTTGGCATGTTCGGCGATTATGAGCAAGTCCTCATAATCCCTGGAGGGGTCGATAATCAAACAGTGATCCAAATCGAAGACGGCGATATCGTTTTTTCGATAGCTCACCGGCTTGGCCAGGATCTGGGTAATTTGGCTTTCGTGGAGCACGCCCGGTTCTTCACCGGCTAAAAGGGCTGCCGCCCTTTCCCTGTTGGCATTGAGAAAGGCTACCGGATCGTCGCCAGGGCACTCCAGAAGGCAAAAGGCCGTGTATGATTCTCTATCGTAGCCTTCGGCACCCTTCTGCCCCGATACAGAAGCCTTGATCGCATCCACAACCATGCGGAACGAGGAGTCGGCGAAGTCTTCTATCCTGGCGGGAGCGCCGGTATCTCTCAAGGGTAAATTGCTCATGGAGGCCAGTTCGTTGAAGGTGGAATGAGTCTTATACCGCACAACGAGTGTGAGGGCTCCATCGTCGTAGATTTTAGCCACGGCACTGAACTTCTCAAAGCGGCTGGAGTCGCATTCGTCGCTGTTGAGTGTAAGTATGAGAGGCTTTGGCAGCTTGAGAGATGCCGGAGTATCCCGGCGCTTTCCAAATCCGATGTCCGGATAGGCCGGAATCAGTGAAGCAGCTTTTTTAAGGTCTACAGCTCTTCCGATATCGTACACATAGAGATGGACAAGTTCGATGGGTAGTTCATTCGTAACGCTATCCTGGTTCATGGACGCTTAACCCCCGTGCGGGCAATTTCCTTGTCCAAGGCCGAGAGAATGAAGGTGCTGCCTTCGGGCAGGGAGAATGGGAGGCTCAAAGCCCCGCCTGGATGTTTGAGCGATGCGATGAGCTGACGTTTGCCTCCAGTGCTGAGGGCTTCCAGCTTGACTGAAACCGGATAGGGGTATTCGGGCAGAGTGTAGACAAAGATGCCGTTGATCACGCCAGGGCTGGCCTCGGGGACGCTCAGCACAAGCTGAATCCTATCCTTGATCCTGGCCATGCTATCGGCTTTGGGCTGCTGTTCCACAACCTTGCCTGGAGTCTCTCCCTGTTTGGCCTGTCGCATGGAGAAATCCACCGTAAAGGCAGATTTTTCCACCGCATCGACGGCTTCGGCAATGCCGAGGCCCAGAAAAGCTGGCACTTTTTCCCTGACGCTCTCAGGTCCTTTGCTCACAACTAGTTCCAGCACCGTGGGTCCGGATATCTGTTCGCCCGGCTTGGGCTTTTGCTCCAGAATAGTACCGGCTGTAGAATCGTCGAACCGGTAGACGGGGGGCTCTCTAATGGTAACCAGGGGTCTGGTGGATGAAAAAAGGCTTTGAAGATCCAGCTTTACCGTCTCAATGTTCTTGCCTACATAATTTTCGATCTCGTCCAGGACAGCGCCCCGGCTTACGGTGAGCTTGATCCTTCTTCCCGCCTTCACGATTACCCCGGGCAGAGGTTCCTGCTCCAGGATTGTGTTCTTATCCTGAGGGTTATTGGTAAATCGCAAGCTTACCCTGGGATAGAGTTCCCTTTCCTGGAGTTTCACCAGTGCATCGGCTAATTCCATACTGCGCACATCTGGCACCAGGACTTTTTCGGCGCCTCGGAGCAGGAGGAAGAACCCAATAAGGGAAGCCAAAAGAAGGATGATAAAAAGGCCGATAGCGAAGAGGGCAAAAGACCTGCGCTGTTCCCTAGTAAGCCCTTTGAAGTCAAACATGGGGCCTTTGGGTTTTATTTTCGTTTCCTTCTTCTGCATTTATATGATCCTTGTCAGGGGGCATTGCCCAATAAGAGGCCTTCGATATTTCTCAGGCCGTTGACGAAATCTTTGTGGGAAAGGGCCTTACGGCCAGAGAGCTGGAGCTTCGTCAGCGCCATCAGGCCGTCGCCGGTGCGCACTAGAATGCCCCGGGCTTTGTCTATGCCGATTATAGTGCCTGGCGCAACATTGGGCAATGCATCGGATTTATCCTGGGTATTCCGGCTTCCATAGGGTTCGGCCCCCAGAATGGAAAGGCGCTGACCCTTGAGGAAGCTGAAAGCACCTGGCCAGGGGTCGAAGGCTCGGATCATCCTGTCCAGTTCTGCTGTATGCCTGGACCAGTCCAGCAGGCCTTCTTCTTTGAGGATTTTACGACAGTAGGAGGCTTCGCCTATCTGGGGTTTGCTTCTGGCCTCGCCCCTCTCCAGGGTTGTAAGCACATCGACGCAGAGCCTGGCTCCGATTCCAGCGCAGAGTTCCGACAAGGATGCGGCTGTTTCCCTTCCATGCAGGGGTACTTCCTCCACGGCGAGCAAATCGCCGGTATCCATTTCCAATGCTATGCGCTGCACCGAGACGCCGGTTTTGCTATCCCCGTCCAGAATGGCTTGCTGGATGGGCGAGCTGCCTCTGTGGCGGGGTAGGAGGCTCGGATGGACATTGATGCCTCCCCAGGGGAAGAGGGACAAAAACTTGGGGCCGAAGATCTTGCCATAGGCAAAGGCGACGAGAATATCTGGCTTATGAAGGGTGATCATTTGTCGCTCTTTAGAACCGAGGGTTTCGAATTCGAAAATGGGAAGCCCTTCCCCATGTGCTTCCCTCGCCGCCCGAGCCACGGCAGTGGGAAGAAGGGTTTTGCCTCGCCCCTGGGGAGAGGGGGGATTGGTGAGGACAGCCACGAGTTCGTGTTCCTTGCCCAGTGAAAGGAGGCAAGGTATGGCTATTGAGGGGCTGCCGGCGAACAGAATTTTCATTGGAATCCTACATTTTCACCAGTCGTTGATAATGCTTGAGCGCCCTTTCCTTCTTGAAGCTGCTGACCCTGTCTATGAAAAGCTTGCCGTCCAGATGATCGTACTCGTGGAGAATAACCCTGGCGAGCAGGTCTTCGGCTTCTAAACTGAAAACCTTGCCTCTTTCGTCCCTGGCCTGCACCTTGACCGCGGCGGGGCGTTTTACCATGAAATAAAGGCCGGGAAATGAAAGGCAGCCTTCTTCGTACTCCGACTCCTCGGGGCTAGTCATTATGATCTCTGGATTGACAAAGACCCGCTGGCGATCGCCTTCCACTTCGGTGACAAAAATACGCTTAGGTACGCCCACCTGCGGAGCAGCCAGACCAATGCCGCGATCATGATGCATGGCTTCGAACATTTCCTTGCACAGAAGTTCGAGTTCCTGATCGAATTCAATAACCGGCTCTGCCCGGGTTTCCAGGACCGGGTCTCCGTATATGACTACTTCCCTCATCGTAGAGGCTCCTATTTAAGTGGTGGGATCTCGAATTTATCCCCCACCTTCAGGCCCACCTTGGTGAACCAGCCCTGGGGAACTTCGAGGGCATAGCGTATGCTGCGCTCCGAAAGCCTGGGGTCTTCGGAAAAGGGAACGAGATCCAGTATTTGAAATATAGTACCATCGGAGCCCAAATAGGCAAGCGAAAGGGGAATGGAGGTGTTTTTCATCCAGAAGGCCATTCTCTGGTCGCTCTCAAAAACAAAGAGCATGCCCTTGCCCTCCTCCAGGCTTTTTCTAAACATCATGCCCTTATTGCGCTCCTCTTCTGTCATGGCCAGTTCGACCAGGATGGAGACATCTCCCGAAGTGATCAGGCTGGTCTTGAGCGTAGGGTTGGGCTTGGTGTCGCTTCCCGACCGGGCAGAACAGGAGGTAGAGAGCATCAGAAAGAAGACGAGAAGAAAGAGGGTGCCTTTCTTTGCCTGTGCTTTTATATTATGCGTGAACATGCGCTGCGCTCCTTGATAATTTCCGTGGGTTTTAGCATATACCGGGTGAGAAAAATTAAAAAGGCTGCCGACATGGGCAGCCTTTTCATTGAACGGAATAGAGTTCCGGAATTTAGCCGAAACCCTTCGATTCAGGGTAAGAGACCTTTAGTAGCCGCCCTTGGAGTCGTGGGTCTTTCTAGTTTTCTTCATAAGCTTGCGGGTTAAGGCCTTCTGCTTGCGGTTCTTGATAGTGGAGGGTTTTTCAAAATACTCCCGTTTTTTCCATTCACGAATAATGCCCTCTTTCTCGACCATGCGCTTGAAGCGTTTGATGGCTTTCTCGAGGGGCTCGCCGTCTTCGACCATTATTTGCCGGATAGTAATCACCTCCCTTCTTGGCTAGGTGGCAAGGATTCACCGGAAAGCCATTCTTTGTCAAGTATCGGGCGTGACAGCCAATACTCGGGATTCACCGATTGCAGGCCTACGCGCATTTCCCAGTGCAGATGGGGGCCGGTGGAAAGGCCGGTGGAGCCCAACTTGCCTAGGAGATCGCCGGCCCCCAGCACCGAACCTTCGGTGGTATCTATAGAGGAAAGGTGCATGTAGATGGAGAAGAGGCCGGGGAGGTGCTCCAGCACAACGGTATTGCCCGTGACAATCCGCGACTGGGCAAAGACGACACGGCCGGGGGCGCAGGCCAGGACTGAGGTTCCTGCAGCCCCGCCCAAGTCCAGGCCCCCGTGGATGGAGGCGTCGGCTGAACCGTTGGAATAGAGATAGCGTCGCTGGTCGGCGAAGCCTGAGGTGATGCGCCATGAACCATTAAGGGGTTTGATCATGGGTTCCAGGGCGAAGAGGGCGGTTGAATCCTTGATTCCGAAAATCTTGGCGAAGGCCTGGGTTTCGGCGGTTTTAACCGGGTCGGGCGCGGTACGGATTGCGGTATTGGCGCTGTTGAGGGGGATGTCCTCCCGGGCGAAGCTTTTGGCTTGGATGCCGATGGTTCGGACGAGGGACAGCTCGGCGGGGGCTTCGTCGGGCTGGTCGGGCTCGGCCGCCGGATTGGTTTGGGATGCTGGGGCTGATTCGGCCGCGGCGGCCGAGCCTAAGGTGGCCGTAAGGGTCAGCGTGGCGGCGCCGGCTTTCGCGTCCAGGGGCACGGCCATAAGAAAGCCATAGAGATAGCCGGGAGTATCGGAGGGCATGTAGAAAGCCGGCGCCGCGGCCATAGCCTTGCCGTCAGCGCGGTTTAGGCTTGCCTTAGCCTCCACAATTGGCCTGTCGCTGTTGAGCCAACAAACTAGGGGGTCGCCGGGCGCAATGACAGAAGGCGCAGAGAGGGACTGGGCCACCGCGCCGACGGCACAAAGTAAAAGAGCGACAAAAAGAAAGGCCGCCCTCGCAGTATTGCCTAAGCGAAACCGGTATCCAGCCGGACGAATATCCCTAGTCCTGATTCGATAATTCCCGATACAACTCCTCCCTCGCGTCATCGACGCCCTTTCCCAACTTATCTATATATCTTATACTCAAATTTATTGTTATTCCCGTCCAGGAGAGATTAATGCTTTTTTCGATAGGCAACCTGATCACCCTCGCCATAGTGCTTGTCTTTTTCTTTGTCTACCATAAGCTTACGGCCAATAACAGGTCCCTGGAAAAAGTTAAGCGTCTGGCCGACAAGCTGGAAGTCCAGCTCAACGATTATGTAGGGGAGCGGGCCGAAGAGCTCAAGCATTACGGCATAGACTTGGATGTGCAGCAGAAGGCTGCCAAGATAGCTCTGGAAAAACTTCAGACTGCCCAGGCGGCAGTGGCCGAAAAAGCCGAGGCCGTTGGAGCTATTGCCGAGCGATTCAAGGAATACGATGACGTTTTGGCCAAGCTCATGGATATGACAGCCCGGGTGGACGAAAACCTCAAGCGAATCCACGAGGAAGAGGTTTTTGCCGAGGGTGTAAACCGCAAGCTGGACCTGGCCAAGAAGAGCCTCACGGCGATTGAGCGAGAAATGCCCCTCCTGCGCGAGGGATTCGCCCAAGATGCCCAAAAAACCATAGAAGGCTTCAGGGATTCCATTCTAGCTGAACTGCAATCGGCCCTCAGCTCTGTGGAAACCGAATTGAACTCGGTACGCGACGAAGCCATGGCAGCCTTTGAAAAAGCCCAATCTTCCCGGGCTCTGGTAGATGAAGAATTCGAGAAAGCCCTTCAAGCCGCCAAAGACAGAGCTTCCTCAGTGGAAGACCAGGCCTTCGCAAGCCTGCGAGCTTCCGTAGAAGCCAAAGCCAAGGAAAACACTCATGCGGCCGAGGCCAAGGCGATTGCCCTGAGCCAGGCTATGGATAAGCGCATGAGCGAGCTGGAGTCCGAGGCTGAACTCCGCTTGATCCAAGTCGGCCAGGAAACCAGCACCCAGGTAACGGCCCTTAAAACAGCCATCGAGTCTTTCAGGCAGGAATGGAAACACGAGGCCGAGGGCATGATGAGCGATATCAGCACTAAGCTTTCGGAAGCCGAGGAGATTTTTGCCACCAAGGCCGAAGAAATTGCCCAAAAGCTGGAAAAAGCCGATACAGGCGCATCAGCGACAGGGACAGCGCTGGAAAAGAAAGCCTCCGAATCCTTGGCCCTCCTGCAGAAGGAGTCGGCTGCCGCACTTGATACCTTGCGAAGAGAGCATGCAAAAACCCTGGAGTCTTTCCTCAGGGAGTCCGGCGAAGCGAAGGCAACCATGGCCAGCGAAGCATCCAAGGCCAGGGAAGTGGCCGAATCGGCTCAGGCCAGTTCAGCAGCTCTTCTATCCAATCTCAAGAACAAGGAGGCCGAACTCAAGGCTTCCTTCGAAACCACCAAAAATTCCATAGAAGAGGAATTCGCCTCCTTCGGACAGGCCTTCGAGGATCATAGAACCAGGTTTGAAGAAAACTTCATGGCCGAAACCAAAACCCTGGGCTCTAGACTCGACAGTCTTGCAAAAGAAATTAAATCCCTCAAAGAAAGCGCCTACGAAAGCGCTAAGGGCAAGCTCCAGGGCTTTGAAGACGGGCTATTGGTCGAATTGGCCGAGCGCCGGGGCAAGAGTTTCAGGCAACTGGATGGCTGGCTCACGGACATGGAGAAAACGCTCCAAGGCATCGTCACCGAATCTACCAGCAGGCGAAAGGCCGAGGAAGACAAGTACAAGGACGAGTTCCGTGCCCACATGACAAGCCTGCGGGACGAACTCTATGCCCAGATGGATAAACTGAGGCGAGATGTCCTGGCCGTGCGGGACGATCAGTCCAACGACAATTAAAGGATAATAGCTTCTAGCGCTACTTCCACCATGGCCTTGAAACTGGTCTGACGCTCCTGCGCGCTGGTGACCTCGTGACTCACCAGATGGTCGGACACGGTTAGTATAGCCAAGGCATGGACTCCGTACTTGGCAGCCAGGGTATAGAGCTCGGCGGTCTCCATTTCAACACCCAATACCCCAAAATGAGCCCAGAGTTTCCATTGATCGGGATTCTCTGTGTAGAAGGAATCAGAGGAGAGCACAGGTCCGACAAAGGGCTTCTTGCCCGATTCCACGGCCGCTTCGTACGCGTTGCGCAATAAATCGAAGGATGCGGTAGGTGCGTAATCCATGCCCGAGAATCTGACTTTATTGACCGCCGAATCGGTGGAAGCGCTCATAGCGATGATGAGATCCCTGAGTTTCACTTCCGCCTTCATGGAACCGCAGGTGCCTACTCGGATAAGCCGAGTGACCCCATAATCCCGAATAAGCTCATTGGCATAGATGGAGAGGCTGGGCATACCCATGCCCGTGCCCATGACGGATACCTTATGCCCCTTATACTGACCTGTGTATCCGAACATATTGCGCACCTCGTTGAAGCGCTCGGCTCCTTCAAGGAGATTTTCGGCGATGAATTTAGCCCTCAAAGGGTCTCCAGGAAGAAGGATCCTGTCGGCGATTTTTCCTTTTTCAGCAGCGATATGAATACTCATGGGTTACATCCTTCGGAGCCTGAGGGTATTAGTCTCTCATGCATCCATGGTACAATAATATCATGAAGGTTTACGATATTGTATATGAGGACGAGGACATTCTGGCGGTCAACAAGCTTACCCCGCTCCCGGTACAGCCGGACAAATCGGGGGATGAGGATCTCCAAACCCTCCTGCGCGGCGAAATAAAGCCAGCGCCCATATTCCTGGAGGCTGCGCACAGAATTGACAGGCGCTGCTCGGGCCTGGTCATTTTTGCGAAGAACGCCAAAACCCTGCGCAGCCTCGAAGAGGCCTTCAGAGATCGTCAGATAACCAAGACCTATGTAGCCTGCCTAGAAAAGGAACCCATACCACCCGAAGGTGTACTACGCCACAGGATTGTCAGCGATTCCAAACGGAACAGATCCCAGGCCTTGGAAATTATCCCGGGTAGAAAAATCGAGAAACACGATCGCCAATCGGTGGATGCCGAGCTTTCCTACAGCCTAATAATGAGAACCGACAGATATTTCTTTGTGGAAGCCAAACCGCTCACCGGCAGGCATCATCAAATCAGAGCCCAGTTTGCCGCCATGGGCTGGCCGATCAAGGGCGACCTAAAATATGGTGCCCGGCGCAGCTCCCCCTCGGGGAGGATAATGCTCCATGGGCGGAGTGCAGAATTTGTACATCCAGGTAATGGAGAACGCATTACCCTCACCGCGCCCTACCCCGAAGACGAGACCCTCTGGACCCTTCTTTAGAACACCGGCTTAGCCCCCTGGCCAAGACCAGGAGCCTTAAAGTTGATCATCGTCCACTGAATGAAAGCCCCTTTCCCCGCTGGAGTTGGCTCTATTTCGAACTTGGAAATACCGCAATTGGAAGTGGGGATGAGGGGAAGCCAGCTTCGGGCACCGAAGGTGGATCTAATCAGCCACTGAATGAGTCCCCCGTGGGATACGCAGCCAATTGTGCCTATACCCTTCTCAGCCAGCCTGCGTATTCCCTCCCAAGATTGGATAGCCCGGGCGTACATGCGCTCCGACGTCTCAGCGCCCGGCACCGCATCCCAGCTTTTGTACTGGAATTCACTGAATACTTCGGGATGCCTAGCTTGAGAAGACTCCCAGCTTAAACCCCCAAAAAGACCTACATCCACTTCCACCAGGCTGTCCAGGAAAACTACTTTGTCTAAGCCGCAAGCTGAGGCGATTATAGTAGCCGTTTCAGCCGCCCTTTTCTGAGGACTCGCCACGACAGTCTCCAAACCCTGGCTCGAAAACCAGGCTGCAGTGGCCGAAGCCTGCTCTCTGCCCCGTGAATCCAGGGGAAAATCCAACTTGCCCTGAAAGGTTCCCGTGGCATTGCCCTCGCTCTGGCCATGGCGAAGCACGTAGACTGTGGTTTTCTGTGGTATGGAGGCAAAAAAAGCCCCGTCGGCTACCACCTGGGGCATCCAGGGGTTCACGATCCTGGGAACTATAATCGGCTCTTTGTCATACTGCAGGTTGGTGTGAGAATTCATGGGCCTCACTATAAAGGAAGGCCACCCTTCGCCTCAAGGCGGAGGGTGGCCGACTGCCTCTCGATTTACATGCGGTTACGAGGCAATGAAAGTATCGGAGCCCCTGTTGAAGTACTTGTTCACCACGAACATCGCTATGCCTGTCACCACCAGCAGAATTGTGGACATGGCGCTGGCCGTGCCAAAGTACCCGTCGGCCACCGAGAGGTAGACCTTGATAGGCATGGTCATTGTTCTGCCCACATACAAAAGTACCGAGGCGGAAAGCTCGTTCATGGAAGTAACCCAGCTCATTATGGCGCCTGAAATTATTCCCGACTGCATGAGAGGAAGGGTAACAGTCCTGAAGGTACGCCCCGGGGGCGAGCCTAAGTTTATGCCCGCCTCTTCCAGCGCAGGGTCGATCTGCTTGAGTATGGATGCGGCGGACCGCACAGAATAGGGCAATCGTCTGATGAAGTAGGTGAGGATCATGATGACCGCGGTGCCGGTGAGGAATATGGGCTTTCGGTTGAAGGCCACGATAAAGCCGATACCCAAGACAGTGCCAGGTACTATGTAGGGGATCATGAGCAGAGGATCGAGCACTTTGACAGCCACATTTCTCTTACGGGCAATGACAAAGCCCAACAGAGTGCCTACCAGGGCTATGAGGATTACCGCCACGAAGGAGTATATAAAGCTGTTGGCTACGGTTTTAGGCACGTCGAAAAATATCTGTTTATAGCTATCCAAGCCAAATCCTGGTTTGAAAACCGGTCCAGAGGTGTTCCTGAAGGAGTAAAACACAATCACTCCCAAAGGCAGAGTGGACATGCCGACTATGAAATAGCAGACCAGATGGGCGAAGAAGGCCTTGGCTCCCTTGAGCTTCTTCACTACCGGACGGTTAACCAGCATGGAAGCGTATTTACGCCTGGACGAAGCCCAAGTTTGCAACACTATCACCACGGCTGCGCAGAGCATGAGGATTATCGACACCGTTGATGCCATGCCCGGGCTTTCGCCTACTTCGCTGGTAAACATGTTGTAGGCCAAGGTTGGGAGCACGAGGTAGTTGCCACCGATAATCATCGGCGTCCCAAAATTGGAGAGTGACATCATGAAGACGATGAGAGCTCCACCGGTGAGAGAGGGCAGGACTAGGGGCATGGTGACCGAAAAGAATGTCCTGGTAGCCTTAGCCCCAAGGTTTTCCGAGGCTTCCTCCAGAGAACGGTCTATGGTCATGAGAGAGCCTGCCAGCATGAGGGAGATAAAGGGGTAATACTGGAGCGTGTCGGCCAAAATTATGCCCAGAGCACCATATATTGGAGGCAGGGTAATTCCTATTGAGCTCAAGAGATTCCTTAAAAATCCATTGCGGCCCAGCATGGTGATCCAGGAATATGCCCCTATGAAGGTTGGCGAAAGAAGAGCAAGCACCGACAGCGTGGTGAGAAGGTTGGATCCCTTGATCTTGTAGCGCGTGGTAAAAAACGCAAGAGGAACGCCCAGCACCGTGGAGAAGAAAGTGGTCGCCAATGCTATGAACATGGAATGGCCGAAGGCTCTCATGTAATAGGCACGGCCAAAGAATTCCTTCCAGTTGGCCATTGAAAGTTCGCCGGTTTCCTTGTTCTTGAAACTGTACTGGAACACATCGAAAAGAGGATAGACCAGGAAGATTATAACAATGGCAAAGCCAAGGAAGATGACAAGATGCCAAATATCGGCTCTTTTTCCCTTGAGATTCATCGCCCCCCCTTCGCTCCCAGCCTGACGCCAGAGCCCTTGTCGAATAGGAAACAAGATTCGGGAGGAACGGCGAATTCCACCTTGTCGCCCTTGGCGGGGATGTCGCCCTTTTTGGGCCTGTGTCGCTCAATGACGATGGTAGAACCGCCCAACTCGAGCTCCATGCTCACCACAGTGCCTAAAAAGGCGGTGGAAACCAAGGTTCCTGCGAGTCTGTTCAGGCCGCTAGCATCCTCGCTGGTCTCCACCACTTCCTCGGGCCTGAAGGCTAGCACTGCGTTGGTACAACCCTCGGTGCCCGCTTTTGGGACTGCGAAGCTTACTACACCTGCGTTGGCGCGTCGTAATCCGGACCCCAGGTCTTCGCCCAGAACAACATCCAATGCGTTTATCTTGCCTACGAAGGTGGCCACAAAGAGATTTACCGGATTCTTGTAGATTTCCCAAGGCGGACCCACTTGCTGAATTTTTCCAAAATTGACCACCGCGATCCGGTCTGAAATAACAAGGGCTTCTTCCTGATCGTGGGTTACATAGACGGCGGTGATGCCCAGGGCCTTCTGCACCGATCGTATTTCATCCCGCATTTCAACCCTGAGTTTGGCGTCCAAATTGGAAAGCGGCTCGTCGAAAAGCAGAACCCGAGGCTCGATGGCCATAGCCCTGGCCAGGCCTACACGCTGCTGTTGTCCGCCAGAGAGTTTATCGGGGGTCCGGGCTTCATAGCCTGAAAGGTGGACATTCTTGAGCGCCGCTGCTACCCGCTTTTCAATTTCCTGGGCGGGCAATTTGCGCACTTTAAGTCCATAAGCCACATTCTCGTACACCGTCATGTGGGGAAACACCGCATAATTCTGAAAAACCATGCCAGTGTTACGCCTATAGGCCGGCACATCGTTGATCAGTTCTTCGCCCAACCAAATATCGCCCGAGTCCTGCCTGTAGAACCCTGCGATAGTCCGCAGCAGCGTGGTCTTGCCACATCCCGAGGGTCCAAGGAGGGTGAAGAATTCTCCCTTCTCAATCTGAAGATTGATATCCGAAAGGGCTAATAGCTCGCCGAAACGCTTTTCAACTCCTGAAATTTTTATCGACGTCATTGAACTCTCCCTGGGTCGAGACTGGATATGTATAGTATGAGAAAAGCCCGGAACCTTCGCAAGGCTTCCGGGCTTTTTTATGACAAATAATGCCCTGCGGCCTTACTATCAGAGCTTAGCCGCAGTACATGGCTCTCATATTAGAGGCCGAGATCCATCTTTATATCGGTAAATTTCTTGATAAAAGCATTCTTATTGCTGGCAGCCCAGCCGAAGTCGTAGGGGATGCTCTTGATCTCGGTCATAGCGGGCAGACCCTTGGGGCTGGCCACATCGGTGCGCACAGGCCTGCGCTTCATGGCATTGACAAGGTATTCCTGAACTTGTTTGGACAGGCACCAGTCAGTGAAGATTTTGGCGTTGGCCAGGTTGGGGGCGCCCTTAAGGATGGCCATGCCGTCGGGGGCTGCTACAGTGCCGTCCTTGGGATATACGATAGTCACCGGGCCGCCGCCTTCGACAAACCTGAAGGCGTTGTCTTCCAGCGTCAGGCCTACTGCCTGCTCGCCGTCGTTGACAAACTTGGGCACCGCACCCGAAGAGGTGGAGATCACCATGTTCTTCATGATCCCCTTGTAAATGTCCCAGCCCTTGTCACCATAAATGGCGACTACGTTGGCAAGCTGCATGTAGGCAGAACCTGACTTGTCGGCGGGAGCCGAGGAAACGAGCTTCTTGAAACGGGCGTCCTGCAGATCGGTCCAGCTCTGGGGATACTGTTCGGGCTTGAGCATCTTGGTGTTGACCACGAAGACATTCATGATACCGGTGTAGGGCAGCCAGTTAGTGCCTACCTTGTACACGCTGACGATCTTGTCCCAGTCCTTGGGCATGTAAGCCTGGAGAATCTGGCTTTCGGCTTCCAGCTGCTCACCGCCGATACTCCAGATCACGTCGGCCTGGGGATTGTTGGCCTCGGCCTTGGCGCGCTTGATGACATCGCCCGAGGCGAGCTTGACGTAGTTTACCTTGATTCCGGTTTCTTTTTCGAACATCGGAACCAGGGCGTTGATGATGGATTCCTCATGGGCCGTATAGACGACCACTTGGCCAGCCCCGAATACCGAGGCAACCGCCACGATACAGAATAAGGCAAGAAGAACACGTTTCATAATAACCTCCGAAACAACAAGAGATTCGCAACGTCCACGATGAACGTCGTTTCGCATAACACGTTATTTTAACACGTCTCTCATGATTTGGGAAAGAGAATGCGTAGTTCTGTCGTAACAAAATGCCCCGAAGCCCAGTTTTTGCGCAGCATCACAATAGGCTTTCACATCGTCGACGTAGAGGCAGTCCTGGGCTTCAAGCCTCGCGTAGTCTAAGAGCTTGAGCCAGATGCGGGGATCGGGCTTCATGAAGCCTACCTTGTAGGAGAGGATGTGGAATTCAGGAATAGAAGCGAGGACCTCGTTTTCAAAAATCATTGTAGCGTGGAGAAAGGCCGTGTTGGAGAGGACAAAGCAGCGAGCGCCTGCATCTCTGGCGGCAATCAAGCCCAATTCGCCATCGGGGTTAGGGAGAATGATACGGCGATAGTCGGTCACGAAGTCTTGGTAGGAATAGGAAGGATCGAAACCCGCAAGTTCGGCAACCCGGCGGTAGAAGCCATGAGAATCGAAGCGTCCGGTCTCGTGGTCATGCTCCAGGCTGCCGCCCCAAAGCGCCGCATCCAGTTCCTGGGCTGAAAGCCTAGACCTGGGCGCCGCCGCCCGAGCAAAAGCCATACGGTCCAATCCGCAGAGTACGTTGCCAAAATCGAAGACTACCGCCTTGTACATGGGTGACTCCTTTTATGCACGTCCTTAAGGCTGAGTTTGCTGGTTGAACGGACCGTCGCTGCGCAGAAAGCCCGAAAAAGCCAAGCAACCAGCGACGGCCCGCGGGAGTGTATTCGCAAAACGTATTTTTATCGTACTATGAGGTATGTCCGAAGAACAACCGAACAACCCCCTTCACGGCCTTACCCTGGAAGCAATACTCACCAGCTTGGTGCAGTACTACCGTTGGGAAGGCCTGGGGATTCGCATAAAAATCCGCTGTTTTACCAATGACCCCAGCATTAATTCCAGCTTGGCATTCTTGAGAAAAACACCCTGGGCTAGGGAAAAAGTAGAGCGGCTCTACTTAAGGACAAACTTCAACGCCCCGGTTCCTCCAGCGCCTCGCCGGGGAATGCGGGGTTCGAGAAAAGCTGGCCCAGGGAGGCCAGGTACTCAGGCAGGGAGAAGCGCGGCACGAAACCCGAAAGAACCCGCCGAGCCGCGGCGGCGCCCTCCGCCCCCAGCTCGCCCACGGTCCTGAGAATAATCTGGGCGGGAGCCATGTAAGCCCGCTCGGGCTCCTTCGCGGCAAAGTCCGAAGAGTGGATCGTGCCGCAGAATCCCGAAAATCCAAGCTGACATGTGGGCTGAATACAAGCTACATCGCCTATGTCGTCGGAGGCATAGGATCTGTCATTTACATCAATGCTGGCAGGGTCAACTACGGCCGCGGCGGCCTGCTTAAGCACTTCGCCCAGGGCGGGGTCCGGCCTGAACGCCTGATACCCGGGAGTATTTTCGATATCCAAGGCCGCCCCCAAAGCCAAAGCCCCCGCCCGCAAGGACCGGTCCACCTTGGCCGCCGCGGCAAGCACCGCAGTGTGAGAAGCCCCCCTGATATACGTCTCCAGTACAGCCCTCGCGGGCACCGAATTCACCACAGTCCCGCCTTCGGTAATGATGGGGTGAACCCTGATATGATCAGCCTCCAGAAAGGTTTCCCTCTGAGCGTGAATGGCCTGTAAAGCCAGGCTGGCGGCACTAAGGGCGTTCACGCCCTTTTCAGGGTGAGCCCCGGCGTGGGAAGCCCTGCCGGTAAAGACAGCCCGCTTTGCCATAAAACCATTGAGGGTGCCGTTCACCGTCGCGACCCGTTCGGGCGAATCGCCCATGGAATGGTATTTGAGCACCAGACAAGGTTCGGAAAAGAAACCCAGACGGATCATCTCCTGCTTGCCCGAAAGATAGGCGACCTCGCCTTTTTTCTTTAGCTCCAGGCGACGCCCCAAATCCACATATTCCTCGGCAGGAGAGACGGCGAAGATAATCCGAAGCCCAAGAGCCTCAGCCGCCCCTTCAAGAACCAAGGCGCGGAAAGCCCCCAACATGACGGCCATCTGGGCATGATGGCCACAGGAATGAGCCACTCCGCCGGCAGCGGCCTGGGTAGGCAGGGCATCCATGTCGGCTAAAAGCATAACCGCCGGATCGCTTTTTTTGCCCACTTCGGCAGCCACCCCCGTTCTGGCGATACCAGTACGTGGATTTAATCCCAGAGCCTTGAGTTCCGAGACGAGAATGTCGGCTGTCTTGAATTCGAAAAAACCCAGTTCCGGCGAGTTCCACAGCCTGTCAGCCAGATCGTAGAGCCATCCGGAATCATCCTTCAAACGGGCAAGCGCCCTATCAAGAATTGTATGATCCATGGAGCAATACTAGCCTGTCGCTCCAGTAGCGCGCCAGAGCCCCAGCGCCAGTATCGCGTCGCAGCCTAAACCTAAAGCGTTAGAATTTCCTTCCACACCCGCTCGTCCACGGGGATGCCCTTGGCTAGATTTTCCAGCCTGGTGGCGCGCATGCGCTGGCCAGGGTAGACCACGGGGTCAGGCCCCCCATCGGGCTTCGACGATAATAGATCTTCCACAGCGCTTCGCACTATTGCCTCGACCTTTTCGCCCGGAGCTATGGCAGCAAAATTGATAGCCACGAAGGTCTGGCAGAGGTCCCTCTCCCCTCCCCCCTTTTTGCCAATCGCCTGCACCGAATCACCTAAGGAAATACCCGCCGCGAAAATATCCAGGCCGAAAGAAAGGGCCGCCCCCTTCCAGAATCCCGCAGGGAGAAGCCGCTTGGACTCCAGCACCGCCGCAGGATCGTCGGTGAGATTACCCCGGGCATCGAAACCTGCGGCGGTGGGCATGCGCCTGCCCTCTAAAATAGCCACTTCCAGAGAGCCATAGGAATACTGAGACATGGCCATATCCACCAGGATGTCCCCGTCTTTATAGGGAAAAGCGAACACCAGAGGATTGTTGCCCAGCCTTGCGTCAGTGGCACCCCAGGCCGGCATATTAGTATAGGTATTGCTGAAGCAAATGCCCGCCATGCCCCGGCTGCAGGCCTGATACCCATAGGTGGCAGCCCTCAGCCAGTGGTTGGTGTTTCTCAAGGCTACGTACCCAATGCCATTGGTCTGAGCCAACTCGATAGCCCGCTCCATGCAAATCCAGGCGTTGACGATACCCAAGCCTTGACGGCCATCGTAATTCTCCAGCGCGCCGAACCCGTGCATCCGCACGGGTTCGGCGCCCATGTCCACAATTCCCTCGTCTATCTGGGCCACCAGCCTGGGAAAACGATTTATCCCATGGGAATACGTGCCCTCCAGAGAATTGCGAGTCATCTCCCTAGCCACCTTGGCCGCATGAGCCTCCGGACAGCCACGGTTTACAAGTATTTTTTCCAGCCTTAATTCAACCTCGGCCGCCTGAATCCTCATATCAACCCTTGACCAGCACAGCCTGGGCGGCGGCCACCGCCGAACCCGCGTGGAAATGATAGCCCGAAGCCGCGAATCCCCGCTCGATAGCTCCCAGAGTGGCCAGAATTTCGGTAGCTCCGCTACCACCCATATGTCCGATCCTGAAATACTTGGTCTTTATCTCGGGATGTAGGCCGCCAGCCAGCACTGCCCCTTCGGCGGCAATCCTGCCCAAGACCGAAGTGTCTATACCCTCGGGATAGAAAGGCGCGGTCAGGGTTGAAGCGCAGAGTTCTTCCCGCACGGGGACAAAACTCATACCCATGGCCTTCAAACCAGCCCTCATCGCTCTGGCGCCCAATTCATGGCGCTTAAAGCGAGCATCCATACCCTCTTCAAGAATCTGACCAAGACTCACATTGAGTGCACGCACCAGGTTAACCGCTGGAGTGCCAAAATAAGCCGGTTTCCTAGCTTCATAGGCCTCCATGACCGGCAACCACTTGCCCCAATCACAGTAGTAAGACCTCACGGGAGTCTTGCGGGCATTAAAGGCACCCAAAGCCCGTGGACCAGCCACCAGAAGGGCCAAACCGGGGGGCACACCCACGGCCTTTTGGCTGGCAGTGAAAGCCACATCCACGCTCCACTCGTCCTGCCGCAATTCCTCTCCGGCCACGGCACACACACCATCGGCTACGGAAAGCACACCCTCGCCTTGAGCCACGGCAGCCAACTCCTTAACCTGGGAGCGGATACCCGTGCTCGTGTCCACATGGGTAATGCACATGAGCTTATATTTCTTGGCCTTGAGCATCGAACGCACTATATCGACGCCCGGCACGTCCCCGAGGGCGCTAGGTGCGATATCCACCTCGGCCCCGTGGGTTTTCAGCACATCCACCATACGATCGCTGAAGTAGCCGGCATTCACCACCAAAGCTCTGTCGCCGGGCTCTACCAAATTGGCCGCCGCCAGCTCCATGGCCAAAGTACCCGAGCCCGCAACAATAAAGGGCTGAGCCCCGGGGGCCAGCCACACCTTGCGCATTTTCTCCAGCGCCTGGCCGAACTCCTCTATAAACCTCTGATCCACATGGCTTAAGGTAGCCTTCCCCATCTCCGAGAGCACCTCGTCGGTAAACTCGATCGGGCCTGGAATCATCAGCAAACGTTTGCCTCTCATGTCGCACTCCTTTTGCATCGAGGCGAGCAAGAAACGTCATCCGACGTTTCTTGCTCGCCTCACCCCGCAAACAACCTAGAATTCCATTTGATCTTCGAAAAGATCGATAAGTTCTTCAGAAACATCGGCACCATCCAAAGTCGCCGTCCCCGACACATACTCGCAGTAGGGGTTCTTGTTTTCGAATTCCTCTATTTTGAATTTCATCCCGTTGAACTTCAATACCCCCGAATCCTTGCCGGAAATACTGATCTCACCATTCAGGCTAAGCTCGGTGATGGCCGAAAAAAGCGTCGAAACCGCCTGCCCGCCTATTTCACCAGGAATATCCAACTTATACGTAAACACCGCGTCGAAGGTCTCGGCCAAGTTCCCGTCAAAGGTCCATCCTTGCACCGAATAGTCATTAAAAGCACTATTCGCCACACAATCGATATCCATCACGATTTCCCAGAGCCCAGGACCGTTAGGGTCATCCTTGGCCGGGGGAAAGGCGGGAGAAACCGGCACGAAGGCGTTTGCGGCCTCACTCCACTTGGATACCGTTTTATATACTGCCTGGGGAGTCCCAACCTCTATAGAAAAGCCCTTGGTACTGTCTTGGAGAGTCTGGCTGGATGTATTCTTTTGGGACTCTAAACCTTCGGTGATAGATTCGTTGAATGCCGATCCCAGCACGGTGAATTTTGTTGGAAACAGAGTGTTGAAAAGCCCGCAACCGACAAGGAGAAGCGAACAGGCAAGCGCTGCAAAAAAAACAAGGAACGAGGATTTCCTGTGCATCCCTACCCTCCAGTGGTCTTTCAATCCCGCTGGACTCAGTATAGCACAGGATTCTCGTACATGAGAATTCAGCTGCAAAAAAAGGGCGTCTGGGGCGGCAAGCCGCCCCAGACGCCCCAGACACCCCAAACACCTCGCGACGTATTTTTCCCAAAATACGCCGCGGGGCTCCCAGTTAAAACCCTACAGCGAAATCCCTCCGCTTATCGTAATCGTGGCATTAAGGTCGTCCTTGGTGTCGTCCACCAGGGAATTGGTATAATCCACGCTGAGCTTGGCGCTGGTGGAGAGAATGCTGAAAGCCTTATCCAGGGTAAGCCCTCCGGCCACCTTGTAACGCTGGAAATTCCAACTGTTGAAAATCGGATCGAAGGAAGCATCGTAGGTAACCCTGTCGAAGAAGCCCTTGGATACCAGGAACTTGGCATCCACGCCAAACTCCACATCCGAGCCCACCGCCGTAGCCCATTCATGGGCGAATCCCAGACTCAGCTTGTAACGGTCGTACTGCACGGCCCCATCCAAGCCATAAGAGAACTCCCAGCCGGTAGCGCCGCTGGCCGCCCCATCCACCCTGGAATAGGTGATGTAGGAATCCTCAGTTTTGGCACCGAAGTTGGTAATAAAACTGCCCAGCTTTATACGGCCGCTCTTCCACTGCAGCTTGCCCGTGTGGGTGAGCGTTAAATCGTTCTTGGTCGAAGTGCTCAATCCCAAGGCTACCGCGTTGGTATCGGCCCACTCGAAGGTATAGTTGAGCGAAACGTTGCCGAAGATGCCCGAAGGCGGCGATCCAATACCCAGTGTGCCGGTATGGACCACATTGGAAATATCATCCTCAGTGGCCGCCGCTGTCGACCCGCTCCCCAGGAAGAGCGGCAGGATGTCGGTGAACAGGATGTCGGGAATATTGTCCATAGCCCATTCATAGCCTAAGGAGACATTGAAGTCGCCAATGGACTTTTCGAACAGACCGCCTATGCTCCGCACATCAGTATCCACCGAGGCCGCCAAGCTCCTATAGGCGCTGTCGGTCTTGTGGTACCAGGCCTCCAGGCCAAGTAAGGGCACTTCCAGGTCAGCCCCGTAGGTCAATCCCCAGAGCTCACGGTTGAGCGCCTTGGTGATGAGCCCCTGGCTCAAGGGGAAGTAGTCCAGCGCCGGGAATATATTCTGCACCAAATCCACATAGGTTAAATACGGCGCGATATCGAACCCGAAACCCGTATTGATGTCACTGGCTAACTGCGTCATGTCGATAATCGTGCTCGCATCATTGGCGTAGAGGGTCAGCCCCATCCCCGCAGAGAGTGAGAACAGATCATTCTCGGTGCCCGTATTGAGGCCGAACACCAGGTTTTCCTCTGGCTTTACCGAACCCAGGTCGTAGAGCGTTCCAATGGCCGAGGCAGTGTTCTTAATCGTGTTGTAGCGCCCCTGGAGCGAACTGATGAACGAGATATTGGTCTGCAGCCACCAGAAATCGAAAACATCGAAGGAGAACTGGAGGCCGAAGAAGTTTTGGGGCCAAGCAGCCTGGTATAGGCCAAGATCCGATAACCCCTTGGCCACGGTGAGCTCGATAAAAGGCACATCTAGGGCTAGGGAATGTCCCCTGAAGCCAAAGTCTTTAATCGTCTCTTTCTGAAAATTCACGTCCTGGTCGCCAAAGGTGTAACTGAAAATGGGATCGAAGAGGGACAGACGCAAGTACATCTCGTTGCTGTTGTAGTAAAGCCTGGGTTCCTCCCCTGTATACACAAACTCGTCATTGAAATTCCAGGGATTATAGAGATTCATGATGTTCTGGTAATCGGCGATCAGAGGGTTGAGCAGCCTGTTTCTGGGATCGGCGAAGGCCTCGAAAAGGGATAGATCATCGGCAAAGCTAAGCCCTGCGTCCAGCTTAACCGGCCCTGCCTTCAGGCTCGCCTCCCCGCCCAATTCGTAGTCGGTGCTCAGGTCGTGGGTAAAGTCGGCGAAGAAGGGAGCCAGGGCGGCGGTGGTCGTAGTCTTGCCAAAGCCCATCTCGTATTTTACATCTAGGTCGGCCACATAGTCGGCCCGGGCCGAGAACGCAGGGCCTCTTTCCCTCACCAGGTCGAAACTGTACGTCTCCCTTACCTTATTGTTGTAACGATCCACTATGGCTATCGTAACTTCAGCCTTGTTCTTCCTGCTTGCCGCAGGGGTGATGGCGAATGCCAAGAGTCCCTGGTAATAGGCAGCCTGCAACACAGGCTCATCATTCTGGAAGATCTCGAAGTCGGTTATATCGCTCTCATCCTCCACCTTGAACACCACCAACTGCTCCTTGCCTATCGCCAATTTGAAGCCTTCGGGGCTCATCAAATTGAGGCCGGGAGGGCTAGCGTCGTGGAGAAGCCTGGCTTTCCGCCAACCGGCGGTTGGATTTCTGAAGAACTTGCCCTGGGGAGTTTGCACCTGCAGGTAATAACTCAGCTCTTCACCCTTCAAGTATTCGTAGGAGACAATAGCGCTCCAAACACCCTCCTTCAACTCGAAGGGAGCATAGAGAAGCTCTTCCTTGCCTTCCTGCTTAAAATAGAAGCGCGCCTGCTCCACCGCCTCGCCCTCGGCGAGAACAAGGCGCACTTCCAGATGCTTGTAGTCCGGCACCTCGTTGGGCACGGAGACATCATAGGCGAAAACCCCGACAACAATCACGAATAACGCGAGCGCCGCAATGCTGTATCGGTTCATCTGTATCCTCGCTTACATGCCGCCGAAGCCGCCGCCACCCAAACCACCACCCAGGCCGCTACCGAAGCCTCCACCTAAACCGCCACCCAGGCCGCCGCCGCCGAAACCGCCGCCGCCGAGACCACCACTTAAACCACCACCGAGACCACCTAAAAATCCGGTAAATCCAGGAGGCATTCTGCCGCCAGGAGGCAGCATCGGGGGTCCGGGAGGTCCGGATCCTGGAGGAGGAACCTGATTGCCCTGATCGAAGTCCTGGGGAGGACCATTAGGACCTTGTCCATCGTTATTTCCTCCGCCCGGCTGGTCATCGCCCTCATCTCCCTCGTCCTCGTCCGCCACCTCACTTGCAGGCGCGTTTACCCGCACATGCTTGAGGGCCGATATCGAAGAGCCCAAGTTGCCCTGGGCTTCCACCGTAAAGACATGCTCGCCTATCGACAGGGATGCCAGGCCGCCCAAGTCCAGGCTGCGTCCCGTGCCCACCTGGCCGTCCAGATGTGAAGTCCAGCGTATCGCGGCGCCATCCAAGACCGTACCATCTTTATCCCTGGCTTCGGCCTCCAGCGTCAGCGCTGCGCCCTTCTGAATAATCAGGGGTTCGGTCTCCGGGGATAGTGTCAGACTCATGGCTCCAAAGACCTTTAAGGGGAAGCTGACCGACGCCAGCACCCTGGTGCCCGATACGGCTTCCGCCCAGATAGTGCGTATTCCGGGTATCAGTTTCGCCGTATTGAGATTGAGGATATTGCCGCGGCCAATCGGCTCGGTCGAAATATCACTGCGCCAGACAACATCTTCTATACCCTCCACGCCCACAGCCACGGCCTCTACTTGTACAGCCGCCCCCTCCAGGTCGAACTGCGCTGGTGGATTGTCTACAAAAATGCCTGAGCGCTTGGTGTACACGTTCAAGGTATAGGCCACGTTTCGGGCAAGCTCATTCTGCCTTACGCCTATTGCCACTTCGTAAACGCCTTCAGTAGCCAGGGCTTCGGCGGGTATCTGTGCCCCATAGAGCCCTGACTCGCCTAAGGCAGTCCAAGGGCTGACCAAAGGAGCGCCGTTGAGCGTCATGGTAAAGCTCGGAACTGTAAATCCATTCAAAGCCAGACTTAGAGGAACGCCCTCCATGGCCCAGAAGCTCGCTCCCGCCACGGGACTCACCAAATTCGCGCTCACATTCATTGTGAATGTTACAGTAAAGCCAGTGCGGAACACCTCCCGCTTGCCCTCGTCGGCCAATCCGGTATCGGCAATCACCAGGCTTACATTCGCATCAGCCTCGGCGAAATCCCTTAGTTCCTCGGCGCTGAATACTGCCGATTTTCCTTGCTTGGTCAGGATCCGGCCTTCCTGATTGAGGGTCCATGTCGCCACGGGCGCTATACCGCCCGAGAACTCTGCGGCACCTGTGAGAGGCGAAGCCCCTCCTACTAACAGGTAAACGGGCAAACCATTATTGAATGAGGCGCTTATCCCAGCCACGGGCTCGTACACCCTGAAGCCGACGCTCGCATCGCCCGAAGCGCCGTTCGCATCGGTCGCTCTCGCGGTTACTCTATACTCGCCCGCAGAAGCGTCCTGCAGCACGAAGGGATTCCCCTCGCCCAGGGTTGCCCCGTCCTGGCCAACCCATGTAAGCCTTCCGGTAAAGTTCTGATCGTCGGCAACCAAGGCCGAGAGCACGATAGGCGTGCCCCGTACAAACTGGCTTCCCTCCACAATATTGGAAATCGTCACCTTTGGTTTTGCATTCACCGAAAAGTTGATCTCTGCCTTATCCACCGCCCCGTTCCTCGACACTTGGGCGGCCAGAACATAGGCTCCCGGTACCGCGGGGGCTTTTAGGGAGGCAATAGCGGGAATGGCGCTTCCATTCAGCGTCCACGTAACGGCGTTGGGCGCCGTACCCTCGGGTAAGCCCAGAAGCGTGGGGCTCAATTCCTGGCCTTCATTAACCACGCTGCCATGAGGCCAATTGATAGCCAGCTGCAAGGGTTTCTGTTCTACCTTCACCGAAACCGCTGCTCTTCCCCGTTCCCTGCCGCTCGAATCCGCATAGCGGACCGTCAACGCCACTTCGCCCAGCGCGGCGGGTAGCACGTTAGCCTGCGGCCCGACAATCGTGGATGCCGGTACTCCGGGGTTATCCAAATATTGGACTGTCCAGGTGAAGCTACCAGTGCCTGTCAGGCTCGCCGGCGGGTTGAGCAAACTAACCATGAGGGGAATATCGAATCCCTCGAAGTAAGGCTTGCCCGCGATGGGCGATTGAATCTGCAAGGCCAGTTCCTTAGCCTCCACCTCCAAGGCTAGCTGACGCGTTGTAGCCAAGCCCTGAGAATCGGTCACCTTGGCCGAAAGGCTATGCGGGCCTATATCTCCAGGGCCGAGCAGGCGCTGAGTCCCCGCGGGAATCAGCACTCCGTCCAAATAAACCTGAATCGGCAGATTCGCGTTTTGGTCTTCTGAATCGAAACTGGCGACAGTCCAGGAAAGCGCGTCCTGGGTATACTGCGTGGAAGGAGCCGAGAGCGTGAGCGAGGGCGGGTTGTTAACCCGCAGGTTCACCGTGGAAAGGGCTTCCTTGGTTCTGCCGCCTAAAGTAGTGGTTAATTTTAGCTGTACCTGTCCCTCCCGTCCCGCGGGAGCGAAGCTGACGTCGGCACCCAAGGCAATCACCGCTCCGTCGATGCTCCAGCTGAAGCTGGCGCCGGGTTCGCCGGTAGCCTGAAGGGCTATCGTGCCCTGGGGAGGATACAAAATGTTCGCGCCGTTCACCGGTTTGACTATCGCGGGTTGGGCGATATCGCGCACCGTTACCACACGCTCGGCGCTAGAGCGAACCATGCCGTCTTTTTCATATCTGGCCTGGATCCGCAGTTCACCGGCCTGGGTTGCATCGAAGCTGTAACTCAAGCCCCTGGCGCCCGTATCCTGGCCGTTGACGATCCAGGCTATGTACTGGGCCGCGTCTTTCAGATCCACCTGAGAACCGGCCACTCTGTCCAATACCGCCGTGCTATTCACTTTAGCTCCGAGCATCACTGTCGTGCCTACAGCCGGCGTGCCCAGACTCAACTGGAAGTCGCTCTGCACCTCTATCCTAACCGATTGTTCCACAATCTTGCCCGTGGGATCGGTAGCCTTCACTCCTATTCTATAGATACCGGGCAGCAACTGGCCTAAGGATCCGGAGAGGAATGAACTGTTGGCTACATCCGCGTCGTTGATTGTCCAGAAAATTTTAGAATATTGGCCCGAAATAACGTTAGCCGACACTAAAATGCTGGAATTTGGAAGAATTTTAGCATTGTCAAGCGGCTGCAGTATTGAAATCGCCAATGGCTTGTAGATCGTGATAGCCGATTCCGCGCTGGATTTGTTGCCGAACACATCGGTAAGCTGTACCGACAGCGTATGGCGTCCCTCCGAAAGCCCCGTAATCAATGCGGCTTTCGTCACGGGCGCTCTCTCCTGGCTGTAGACCTTGCCATCTACCAAGTATGCAATGGAAGAAATCAAGCTTCCGTTAGAGTCGCCTAACGTGTTCACCAAGAGGTTGAGCACCTCGCCGGTATAGAGAGTCGCCGGCGAAGTAAGGCTGCCTATCGAAACACGGGGAGCCACTACGATATCCCTGCTACTGGTTCCCGCTCCCACCGCTTCATATTCGCCGTAGCTCGCATTGGGAAGCCGCACGCCGCTGGCGAAGCCGCGCACATCGATAGTATGGCTGCCGGGCTGCAAGCTCACCGTCGCTCCACTGTACAGCTGCCCGTCTATCCTCCATTCCACTCTGTCTATATTGCGCTGGTCGGCCTTGAGAGGTAGGGGCGTCTGTGCGGGGTACTGGCCATTGAACGCGAGGTTAGTTGGCAGCACAAGGCTGATAAAGGGATCGATCACTCGCACATTCACCGATTTTTCACTCGTTACGCCAGTAGCTTGCCCGCCGCCCTGAACCAGGCGCGCGCGCACCGTAAGCGTCAATTCCCCGTCGGATGGGGCTGGAGTAAAGCGATACTCCCCGCTCGCCCCAAAGCCTGGGGTTACCGGAACTCCATTTCTGAGCCACTGATATTGTACAACCTGATTCGCGTTGCCGTTGGCCGCTATTATGCTGTAAGCCTGGCCTGCTATAATCCTGTCACCGTCCCTCGCGCCCTCAATACTGACTGCGGGAGGAGCCCTGTTTTCTATACTGAAATTGACTACGTTGCTGGTTACCGTCTGCGCCACCGCTTGGCTTGTTACCGCATACTGCCCCACGGCACTCACGTTGTGCGACCCTAATGCGACTGTGCTCCAAATGAAGTTGGGCGGCACTGGTGCGCCGTCCAAGACAAAGGTGTAACTGCTTACGTCTTTGGCGCTTACTATAGGAGTTGCCATGGAATTCAAGCCCAGGACCGTGCCATCAGCGGGCGAGGTGATCGTCAACGAAGGGGCGATCACCCGAACTGTCCACTCCCTGGTCACCGATTGGGTCCTGGCGTCGGAAGCCTGGGCGCGCACGACATAGTCTCCCGCCGCGTTAAAGACATGGGTGAATGTAGTGCCCGTGGCCTCCCTCTGCGTGGTTGAGCCGGAAAGCACTTTCCATGTCGTGGGCTGGAGCGTGTTATCGCTGGAAACACTGAGTGAGAAGCCGATTGAGCTACCTACAGCCTCTTTCAGCGTGGCAGCCGCAGGAGAAAAAGCCGTCACCACAGGGGCGACCGTACTGAAAATCGTCAGCTGAATTTCGTCCGACTGTCCGGAGAACTCTCTTTGTATACCGCTGCCGTCCACCGCCTCGGCCCTCCAACCCGCTCGCAGGCTATGGGTTCCGGGAGAAGCGAATATTTTATTCCACCCTTGGATTTCCGAACCGTCCACAATCCAGAAAGGAACCGAATCCACGGCCGTCGCGCTCACAGGAATGGCCACGCCCATGGCAAACTCTCGTGTCGCGGGCGCCGTAAGGAATATCGCGGGCGTGATCAGCCGAACGGTGACCGATGCCTTAGCCTGAATGCCATCGGCGTTAGTAACCGTGCGCGTAATTTTAAGCGCTTTCTTGCCGGAATTCACCGGTGGCGTATAACGCTCAGTGGTGAGTCTCACCCCGTCTATATCCCACTGGGATGAGGCTATGGCCGACGCGCTCGTGGCGCTGGCGTCGAAGAGATAGCTTTCGCCAGTTTTAAGAGACATGCCCTCCAAAGGGAAGTTGATAGTCACCACGGGAGGCGTCAAATCGCGAACAACGAAGGGCACGCGAGCCGATTCCTCGCTGTACTCCACCGTATTGCCGCCCTGGTCCATGGAAGCCCAATAGGCCTTCGCATAAAGTTGATAACTACCCGTGCCCAAGTCCTGGAGAGCGAGCGACGATGATGTAATTTGTTGGTTGTTCACGAACCACTCCACTCTTGTCGCGTTGGGCGCGCTTATGGTGGGAGTGAGAGTACTGGTGAGGGCGAATACCGCGTTCGCAGCGGGAGCGGTGACGCTCACCGAAGGATCGATGGCCAGAATTCTCATGGAAGCGCTTGCCGTCTTGTCGAAGCTGTCGGTCACCGTCACCGTGATATTGTTTTCACCCGCCGTCTGGGGCGTAAAGGTATAGGCGCTCACCGCCGTTCCCTGGGCGACTACCGAGCCGTTCACCGTCCATACTATATTTTTCAAGGGATTTTCGTTGCTTATTGTCGTGGCGAAACTAAGGGGCCTGCCTACCGGCAAACTCCCAGTGGCCGCCGGCTGTGTGATCGCAACAGTGGGCGCATCGCCCGCCACTACAAAGCTCACCTTGGCGGACTCCACAGTTTTTACAAGGCCGTTCATATCCGGCGCGCTGGTTCCTGCTACATAAACTTCATAGGTGCCCGCGTCTGTAAACACGTGATTTCTCTGGCTACCTCCGACCACGCTGATACCGCCCACAAACCACTCGTAGCTCTGGATATCCCTGGTATTCTGGGTGTCCACTGCTAAAGCAACTGAAGCGCCCTTGCTCACCGTACGCGTCGCCGCGCCCTGCATGGCAATCGCAGGATCCAAAACCGTAAGGTTGACAGTGGCGCTCTTCGTGAGGTCAAAGCTGTCAGTGACTGTCAGAGTCGCTGCCAGGGAGTTGTTCGTATAGCGGGCGGTGGGAGTATAGGTTATATCCTTTCCACTTTCGACCTTGCTGCCGATCTTCCATGAAGCCGACTTCTCCGTGGCCTCATGGCTAAATTCGGCACTGCCGCTAAAACCGTAAGGCACGCCCTTGAGCATCACTGTGTTGTTGGAAGGCAAATCGATAGTAACCGTCAGGCCTGTGTGGGCGACAGTAGAAAAGTTCTGCACCAGACCGCTTGTTGACGCGAAGAAATTGGTTCCGTCCCTATTGATCGGCATCACATACCAGGAATAGTTAGTGCCTGGAGTGAGCATGTTTGAAGCTTGGAAGCTGTTGTCCGCCGTGTACCCTATATAGGAATTATTCAAGTAAACCCTGTATTCCTTTACCCAGCCATAGCGATCGTAGTCCGTGCCAGAAAAATTCCAGGAAAATACTGGCCGGAAAGGCTCGGAGGTGTCGATGCTGTAGGTCTGCTTGGGTGTCGGGAATGTAACGCTTACCGTCTTGTCGACGATCGGAGACCCATTCCAGTCGGTGAAGTTGATAGCGATGGAATAGCTCTGTCCAGCCCTGAATTGGACCGTTGAGAGATCATAGCTCACCACGCCTCCAGTCGTATCCGAAGGATAGCCCTTGATGGCCGATGAGCCCGGTACTGACCTAGAGTGGTTTTTCGACGCCTTATAATCCACTCCGGGTCCTGTGATTCTTATATCGGTGGAGGAAGTCGAAGTACCGCGTGCGTCGTTATATACAGGGATCTCTGGAAGCTGGAAGGTAAGAGTCGGGGTATCATAGCTTGGGAGCGTGACGGCACCGATCGCCTCGATTGTCACCACATTGAAATCCACAGATATGGTATCCAAAAATTTATAATTAGGGCTGCTCTCATTAATTGCCGAGTCTTTATCATTGGCATTCGCGATAGCACCCGTTATCTCGTAGGCAGACAATTCGATCTTATAGGTACCCTCTGGCATCTTGATCGAACCGATGTTGGCGATTTGATCGATACTGCTTATACCAGTGTGCGTAAGGAGGGAGTCGGAATATTTTATATCGCTACGCACCAGGTCTAAATATGAAAGCATATCGTTGTTTCTAAAAGTAAAGGATTCGTTGGCCCCTACCTTTTTAACAAAACTCATCGTCACATAATCGGAGTCCCAAGCACCACCGAAATCGATGTTTAGCTTAATTAGCAGAACAGCTGGAACAGCATCATTCGCAACAGTGATAGATATAAGAGGTGTATCCAGAAGATCTCCAGGCCTGAAATTAGCCTTTCTTGTCGTGATAATATCTTTCGGTTTCTCCAACACCCTCGACCTTACGCTCTTGATCTGCCCAAAGGCAGGAGCGGCTACGGCCAGGAAGAAAATGGCCATAAACAGCATAAAACGGCCAAAAACCTTGAACTTGGAATTGCAGACTTTTCGTGACATGTGGGACCTCCGGGCAGAGAGAGCTTCGAGAACCGATGTAATTGTATTTCTTAAAAATGATTGGGCGCAAAAGGGCACAGACGGGACAACTTCTTTACATGATAGACCCATGATGGTGAATTTTCGTGCAGTGACAACCATAAGTCAAACGATTTTCAGCCTTTTGCCTCAACAATCGCATCAAAAGTAGATGAATATACATTTTTTTTTACCTGCCTCTAGCTATGCTGCCGTAGAACCTGCTGACATGGCCTCTCCTTAGCCGCTACAATCCAGCCCAAGCTGCGGGCGGCGGCTGGTGCCGAGGGCGCCGGCCGCCGCCCTACATAAGCATTCGGGAGGTGCAGGTGAAAGCCATCGTCAGCGTCGTGGGAAGCGATAAGGTAGGCATCATAGCCAATGTGAGCAACTTTCTCGCCGACAGGGATATCAACATAGACGACATAAGCCAGACCGTTTTGGAAGGCAACTTCGTCATGATGATGATGGTGGACCTTTCCAAGAGCAAAGCCCAGATAGGCCCCCTCAAGGAAGAGCTCGAAACGCTGGGCGAAACCCTGGGCGTCTCTATAGCCATGATGCACGAAAGAGTTTTCGGCGCCATGCACCGCATTTAGGATAGCAATACATGCTCTATACACCCTTTGAGATCAAAGAAACGGTGGACATGTTCCTCCGGCAAAAACTGGACATTCGCGCAATAACCCTGGGCATCTCCCTACTGGATTGCGCCTCCACATCGGGCACCGAATCCCGGCGGCGGATCAGGGACAAACTGCTGCGTATCGCAGGTCCCCTGGTGAAGGTGGGCGAGGAAATCGAAGCCGAATACGGCGTCCCCATCATCAACAAGCGGGTGTCGGTAACTCCCATAGCCCTGGTGGCCGCAGCATCGGAGGAGACTGACTACTCCCCCTGGGCCCAAACCCTCGACGGGGTTGCCAAGGAACTGGGCATCGACTTCATAGGCGGCTTTTCAGCCCTAGTGCAAAAGGGCATAGCCCCCGGCGACCGTCGGCTCATAGACTCCATTCCCCAAGCCTTGGCATCTACCGACCGGGTCTGCGCTTCGGTAAATGTGGCCAGCACCAAGAGCGGCATCAACATGGACGCAGTGAGGGATATGGGCAGAGTGATCAGGGAAGCTGCAGCCCTCACCGCCAGCCGCGACGGCCTGGCCTGCGCCAAGTTTGTCGTCTTCTGCAACGCTCCGGAGGACAATCCCTTCATGGCCGGCGCCTTCCACGGCCCCGGCGAGGGCGATTCCTGCCTCAATGTGGGTGTCTCCGGCCCCGGTGTCATAAAGGCGGCCATAGAATCCTGCAGAGGCGCCAGTTTCGACATACTGGCCGATACAATCAAGAAAACAGCCTTCAAGATCACCCGAATGGGCCAGCTGGTAGGCACCGAGGCCGCGCGCCGTCTGGGCGTGCCCTTCGGCATCCTCGACCTCTCCTTAGCCCCCACCCCTGAAGTAGGCGATTCGGTAGCCCGGATTCTGGAAGAAATGGGCCTAGAGTCCACGGGCACCCACGGCTCCACAGCCGCCCTGGCCATGCTCACCGACATGGTCAAAAAAGGCGGCGTCATGGCCTCCACCAGCGTAGGCGGTTTATCCGGCGCATTTATTCCAGTGTCGGAGGACGAGGGCATGGTCGCCGCCGTACGCGCGGGCTCCTTGAATCTGGACAAGCTCGAAGCCATGACCTGCGTCTGCTCCGTAGGCCTGGACATGGTGGCCATTCCCGGCGACACCAAGGCATCTACCATCGCGGCCATCATAGCCGACGAAATGGCCATAGGCATGGTGAACAATAAGACCACTGCCGTGAGGATAATACCCGTGCCAGGCAAGAAAGCCGGCGACTGGGCTCAGTTTGGAGGATTATTGGGCGGCGCGCCCATAATTGCCGTGCACGATTTTTCCAGCGAAGCCTTCATAGCACGGGGCGGACGCATCCCCGCCCCCATCCACAGCTTCAGAAACTGATTACTCGGTGGCTAGAGGGCGGACTTCGATGTCCAGATCGTGTTCGGCCGCCACCTGGGCCAGGGCTGCTTTGAGGTTTTTAAGCGGCGCTCCGGGCAGGATTGTAATGCCCACCTTCATGCTGAACATGGGCGAACCCGAAAGGGGCGCGAGCCGCGCCTCGGATTCCAAGTCTTCTATATTGATATTCTGGTTCTTGAGCACACCAGTGATGGCATGCACGATTCCCGGCGTATCCAGAGAGAGAGACTCGATAACATAGGGCAAGCCCTTGGGCTGAGCAGGCCCCCTGGTGCGTTTTACATTGATGTCGAGCTCCAACTCCTTACCAACCGGTTTGAGCTTTTCGCCCAGGGAAAGCGAAAACCCATCCTCGCCGCTCACCAGCATAATGACCGCGAATTCGCCGCCCAGGATGGAAGCTCTTGTCTCTTCAATATTCGCCTTTAAGCCCACCACCACACCGGCGAGATCATCCATTATTCCGACTCTGTCGGCTCCGACAGCCGTTATTACCGCGTATTCCATAGCCCGAATCCTATACTCACAAACAGCGTGGACGCAAGATGCCGGGCATCGTGACTCTGTGCTTCGCTGATCATATTTATTGAATTAATTACCAAGTGTTTACTAAGATAATATTTATTGACGTTTCTTGAATTGGATGCCATTCTAATAAGGGTAAACGTTCCTTGTATATAAAAAAAGTTAAAAAATTTTTCAGGAGGACTCTTCAATGAAAAGAATCTTTGCGGTGGGAATTCTGTTGCTCGCGGTTTTGCTCGTCTTCGGCTGTTCCCTTGGTGGTAAAGCCTATCATTGGAAAGACGAAACATCCTGCATTCAGATCGAAACGAATGATGCTGATCTGATCGATGTGCTCGAGTTAGTAGATTATACTAAGGGAAGCTGCCCGACCTCGTATAAAGCTAACAAAGGCTGTGAATACCTCAATAGTGCCTACGATACGTCGGTTACATTCTACAGTAAGGATTCAACGGCCTCAGAAATGCAAGATTTCTGCGACCTCATGGACGGCGAACTGGTAAATTGAACAAGATTTCGCTATAAAACAAAGCGCGTTTACGGCTACCGCTCAAAGTCGACCGGTAGCCATTTATATACTCATCGCCCTGCATTGGGATCATCATGATACTACATAAGCCGACGTCCATTGGAAAACGGGCGTTTCTAATTCTTTTACTTATCCTTTTATCTTCCTCACCTTTGGCCGCTCAAGATACGAAGCTTGAGCAATTCCGCACTCTCTTGTACCAGCGGCTGGACGAAAAAGATTCAGCCCCCCTCCAGGATGCGGTGCTGTACGCACGTTGGGCGCTCACTCCAGGGCGTCTTTCATGGGAAGAAGAACAAAACCTTGCTATGAAAAGCATTGCCGCACATATACTGCAAGCTTCAAGCCCTGCGGCAACATTGCCCGCCTTCGGCTTCGATCGCATGGAGGATCAGGAAGGAAATTCAACCGACCTTTCCTTTTCCAGGAATTCTTCTTTTCTCAACAATAGAAAGGCTATATTCGCATTTTTCAAGACAACCTGTAGCTACTGCGAAAAGGAACTTAAAGAACTGGAACACTACAGGGCAGCGAGACTCGGTAAAAATGATAACGAATCCGAGGCTGCCATAATCGGCATAGGTCTGCCTTCAGGCCTCCCAGCTATATTCGACAAGCTCAAACCTTTCCACGAAAAGCTAAAGCTCGGATTCCCTCTCTTCAAAGCCAACGATGAGCGAATCGTGTCAGCATACCGCATACCTTCGGTACCCTATCTGATTCTCTTCGATGCGCAAGGCAAGCCTGTAGCGACAGTGAGTTTCCCCAACCAGGCAAATCTATTAAAAAAACTAACTGTGATCCTGGATAGTTTTAATAATGATACCCTCTCAGATCTTGCTTCGTTCAATAGCGATTATAAAGTCACACAACGCGATACGAGTAAAGAAGAGTTGGCTGATTTTAGAAGTATCGATATAGAATATTATGCCGATCTCTCATGTAAAAGCTGCGATGATTTTTTGAAAGAAGAACTGACTGAAATCGGTAAACCACATGGAGTTTCATTCTCGGTTACAAGTTACGATATACTGGATAGCGAGTCGATGAGCCGTCTTTTCGCTATTCTCGAAGAGAAAGAAGTCGCGTTGAGCGCCACACCAGTAGCTATTATTGGCTCGTACATATTCCAAGGATTGCCTGCGATTCGCAAAGGCTTTGCAGACATAGCAAACGGCAGTTTTACAGATTCCTCACAGCTTGCCAGCGAGGACGATGCCCCCGGCATTCCCACGCTCTCCGCAATCCCCGTTTTTTTCGCAGGCCTCGCCGACGGCATAAATCCCTGTGCCTTCTCTACCCTGCTTTTCCTGCTTTCTTTTCTCGGACTGGCGGGGAAAAATAAGCGCGAGCTTCTGGTCATTGGAACTGTATATACCCTCACGGTATTTGCAAGTTATTTTGCCTTAGGCCTGGGTCTCTTCGCATCGCTGCGCGCATTGTCCGGCTTCGCAGCCTTCGCCAGGATAATGCGCGTATTCCTGGCTCTCATTTTAGCCGTCCTTGCAGTCGCGAACATCAGGGATGGCATCTTGGACCTGAAAGGTCGCCGCAAGGACATGGCCCTTGTACTGCCCCAAGCCTTACGCCTACGAATCCATGGCATGATACGCAGACAAAGAACCATGGGCTTCCTCGTTGGGGGCACTGCGCTTACAGCATTAGCTGTTTCCATATTCGAATTAGCCTGCACAGGCCAGGTCTACCTGCCTGTCATCGCCTGGATGGTAAAAAAGGGCGATATCGGCCAAGGGTTAGGCCTTTTAGCGCTTTACAATACAGGATTCATACTGCCCCTGGCAGCCCTCTTCGCTCTCGCCTGGAGCGGCAGGGCGATAAAGCCCATCGCCACTTGGTTTGAAGCGCGTGTCTGGCTAAGCAAATTCATCCTCGCATCGCTGTTTCTCCTCTTCCTCATTATTCAGATCGCGGGCTAACAATTTCTACTGCGCGTTTCACTATATATAAATTATATAATATCTATAAATTTTAACTTAATCAGTCTTGACAGTGACGCGACCATCCGGGAAAATGAATTACCATTTTAATTATGAGGAGTCCTATTCATGAGAACACTCGTCCGTGTTTCCCTCCTGATCGCGATGACCTTCGCGACTCTGCTCTCCGGCTGGTCCCAGGACGGCAAATTCGCCCTCGATCTCGACCGCTGGGCCAAGGAAAACAAGACGCTTATCCGTACCGTGAACAATGGTTCATGGTCTCAGAATCCCGCGGATGCCCCCAGCGACGAAGAGCTGGCCTATATGCTCCGCTTCGCCTGCGAAACCCAGACCGCGGTAAACTGGAACGAATATTTCTTTATCGTCGTGCGCGACCCTGTCGAGCAGGAAGGCATTATCGGCCACAAGGCCTGGCCAGGCGCCACTGCCCCCGGCACTGTCACCATCCTCATTCTGGCCGACCAGGCCGCCGATCCAGCCAACCACAAGACTCCCTACAGCGCCCAGGCACTGTACTTGCAGACCACCATGTCCTACTTCGACACCGGCATGGCCTGCGGCTATCTCAACTTCGCCGCCCACACACTGGGCTATTCCACCCACTATTTCGCTTCCGCCTCTGGCGCGACCATCACGCCCAAAGATCCCAAGGTCACCTACGGCTTCGGCGCGTATAACACCCCCAACTGGGACATCAGCAAGTTTGTCCAGGGCAAGAACTACATGAGAGCCTGGGGCTTTCCCAACCCGCCTGCCCAGTTCCCCGTGGAAGGCAACTGCATCATGATCGCCGCCGTGGTAGTAGGCAAACCTAATCCCGAAGTGGACGCCGTAAGCGCCGTCACCGACCACGCCCGTCCCCAGAACTGGGCTATCTGGGATCCCCAGGATCCCAAGGCCGCCAAGGCTAAAGCGCCGGCTTCCGCCGCCGAGGCCGAAGAAGATGCCACTTCCGCCGCTTCCGAGTACTAAGTTCCTCGAACCTTGTTGGTAAAGAGGCCGCCCGGGAAGTCCCAGGCGGCCTCTTTATAAAAACATCATCATGATGTTGTATGCAATTATATTTTTTAACTATATTTAAACACACAAAAAGTGCAAACTTTAAGGAGTTTACGATGAGTTATGGCAAAATGTATGAGTATCAAATCAAGAAAGCCGACGGATCGATAACAACCCTCGAATCCTACAAGGACAAGGTGCTTTTGATTGTGAATACCGCCAGCAAATGCGGTTTTACCCCTCAGTACAAGGGGCTTGAGGAGCTGCATAAAAAATACAAAGACCAGGGTTTGGTGGTCTTAGGTTTCCCCTGCGACCAGTTCGCCCACCAAGAGCCTGGCAGCGATGCGGATATACAGAACTTCTGCCAGATCAACTTCGGTGTCAGCTTTCCGGTTATGGCGAAGGTAGAGGTTAACGGCGCCAATGCGCACCCGCTTTTCGTCGAGCTGCGAAAACGAACCAAGGGCCTTTTAGGTGATGCGGTCAAGTGGAATTTCACCAAGTTTCTCGTGTCGCCGGAGGGCGAAAATGTCCAGCGCTATGCCCCTACGGTAGAGCCTGAAAAAATGGAAGAAGATATCAAGGCCCTTTTGGGAACAATCAGCTCTTATGCTCCGGCTCGGGGTGAATAGTAGTTTCAATGTTTAGTTCTTCGCGTATGCGCTTTTCAATGCCGAAGGTTATGGCGTGAGCATCCTCCAGATTCATTTTAGGGGGCAGGCGTATATGCAGAGTCATCTCTCGCTGATCGCCGTAGGTGTGCAGGTGAATATGATGGAGCTTGGACGTCCCTGGTAAGGCTTCATCCACGATCGTTCTCACTTTTTCAGTCAGCTCCGGATCGGGTTTTTCACCCATAAGCGTATTTACCGCAGCCCTCATGACTTCAGCCGCCGCGTAGAGGATAAGCAATGAAACACCGATGCCCAGGACTCCGTCGATCCACCACAAGCGATTGCCCAGAAGGGCGCCCACTATAATGAGCGCCGAGGCAAGGGCGTCGCTGCGGTGGTGCCAGCCATCAGCCAGCAGCGACTGAGCTTTAACCTTCTTGCTAGCCCAGATGGAATACCGAGCCAAAGCCTCTTTCGCGATGACCGATATGCCAAAAACAATAATGGAAATCATGCTGTATTCCACAGCCTGATGATCCCTCAGCTGATTCCACGATACCTTGAGAAAATTGACGCCTACAACGCCCAGAAGTGTCCCAATAATAACCGAAGCGATAAGCTCTGCCCTACCGTGACCGAAGGGATGCTCCTCATCCCCTGGCTTGGAGGAAATCCAGAACCCGAGAATCACCACCAGGGAGGTTAGCGTATCCGACAAGGTGTGCCAGGCGTCGGCGATCATCGCCACCGACCCCACGGCCGTGCCCACCCAAAACTTCAAACCAAAGAGGACTGTGTTCAGTACCGAGGAAATCACGCCTTCCCGATATCCTAAGCTACGTTTTTCTTTATCCATTTTTTCCTCCGCGTCGGGTCGATAGATCCCGCAGGGGTATAAAAAAGCCCGCCGGGATCCTTATGATCGGTCCGGCAGGCTCGGTATGGCCTGTTGCTGACGCCCGGCAAGGCCGCTAAAGCGCCTTACCTGCTCCGAAATCAACTTCAACTATAGGCCGTCGACTTGGGGTGGTCAAGCGTTGGAGGAACAGTAGGAATTAGGAGCATCCAGCCTCGGGCTGTTGTGTTTGCTAGAGCTTTTCCCTATAAAGATTTAAAAATTCTATTGGAGTGTACACTTTTATCGATGCATTTTTATAATCGCTTACATTCCGTGTCACGATACAGTCGCATTGGTTCCTTTTTGCAGAGTAGTGCTGAATAGCATCTTCAAAATCAGGCATACCGGATGTCAGCCCGTGGACGATATCCGAATGGTCTATTGGCAGTATCGTCACGAAGCGGATCAGTCTGGCTATGAATCGACGAGCGTTTTCATCTCCTTCTGATTTTCTGAAAATGTAATAAAGGTTGGCGATTCCATTAGACGACATATACCCTATCGCAATGTTATTCTCGACCAATGCTAAAACTAATCTGCTCGCTTCAAGAAAAGGTTCTCTGGCGAGCGCGACATCTAAGATTACATCAGTATCTATAAGAACACGCTTGATCATAAAAATCGTTCGGTTCTGGATTCATCCAGCAAGTCTTTATAGTCTTTCCCGTTGTCTTTAAGCATGCCTACGAGGCTGTCCGTTATCGGAGCATCAAGAGCGGCAGCAAATTCCTTGGGCGTTGTGCCGGACGATATGTGATTCAAATACTCTTCAACTATTCGAGAAACACTTTTGTTTTTTGCCTTCGCAAAGCTTTTAGCTTTTTTTATGACTGCTTTATCGATTGTCAGGGTAAGTTTTGTTGTCACATGCCCCTCCCTTGCACGTATAATATAAAACAATTACACGTGTTTGTCAATCGCGGTAATCGCATCTATAAATGCTGCGCCGTAGGCCTCGGCCTTTGCTTCACCCACTCCATGGACCTGCTTGAACTCTGCCAGATTCTTTGGGGCTTTGGCGGCCATGTCCTTGAGGGTCTTGTCGCTGAAGATTATGTACGCCGGCACCTTGCGCGCATCGGCCAGAGACCTGCGGAGCGCCTTGAGGCGATCGAAGAGCTCCATGTTTACATCGACGGCACTTACAGGCTTGGCGGTCCTAGAAGCGGTCTTCTTAGCCCCGAAGGGCACATAGTTCACCAAAGGTACGGCTTTTTCGGCTTTAAGAACCCCTGTGGCCAAGGCGGTAAGGCTGAGGGTCATCCCTTTGTCATAGGCTACGGCGGCGTAGCCTGCGTTTATCAACTGGGCTCCATAGTCCATCCATGCGTCTAAGCTGAGCTCTTCGCCCGCTCCAAATGTCTTGAGATTCTGCCACTCAAACTGAGTGATCTCATGGGAACGGCTGCCCCGCAGAATCAGGGTGCACTGCCGCAGGGTTGCTCTTTCCCCGGTTCGGTATATCGCTGAGAGGAATTTTTGGGCGATGAGCGTCCCGTCGAAGGTTTCTGGCGGGTTTTCGCATACGTCGCAATTGCCGCAGTCGCGGTCCACTGTTTCGCCGAAATAGCTTAAGAGAAGGCGCCTACGACAAATACTGGTCTCGGCGTATTGCTTCATGCGCTCCAGCTTGGCGGCCAGAAGTTCCCTGCGCTCAGGGTCGGCTTCCTCCAAAAATTTGAGCTGCTGGGCTACGTCGGCATAGCTGTGGAACAAAAGGGTGTCCGCTGGCAGTCCGTCCCTTCCCGCGCGCCCAATTTCCTGGTAAAAGCCCTCCAGGTTTTTAGGGAGGTTCCAGTGGATCACCCAGCGGATATTGGATTTGTCGATTCCCATTCCGAAGGCTATGGTGGCGCATAAAATGGCTATATCGTCCTTGAGGAATGCATCCTGAATTTTATGCCGGTCCTCCGAAGTCAATCCCGCGTGGTAGGCCTCGGCCTTGTAGCCTAGGCGACATAGTTTTTCGGCTAGATTCTCCGTGCTTGCCCGGGAGAGGCAATACACAATCCCCACTTGGTTTTTATGGGCTTTCAGAAATTCCAGAAGGCGCTCGAAGCGTTTCTGCCCGGGTAAGACCGAAAGGTGAAGATTGGGTCTGTCAAAGCTAGACTGGAAAACCGATTTCTCGTCTATGGAGAGTTGGGTAAGAATATCGCGCCGGATGGCAGGATCGGCCGTAGCCGTCAGGGCGACAAGCGGCACGCCGGGAAGGAGTTCCCGTAAGCGGCCGAGCTGGGTGTATTCAGGCCTGAAATCATGCCCCCAAAACGAAATGCAGTGCGCTTCGTCCACCGCGATGAGGCTGACGTTCCATAACAGCAACTGGTGTAACATCGATCCGCTGAACAGCTTTTCGGGGCTCAAGTAGAGGAGCTTTATTTTACCCTGGGCAATGGCGATTCGAACCGCCTCGGCTTCCTGGAAAGATTGGGTGCTGTTGAGTAGGGCCGCAGGAACCCCGTTAGCCTTGAGCGCCTCCACCTGATCCCGCTGCAGCGCAACCAGGGGACTCACCACCAGGGTCAGACCCTCTTGGCAGAGGGCCGGAATCTGAAAGCAGAGAGACTTTCCTCCCCCCGTGGGCATAAGCACCAGGGCATCCTTACCCTCGAGAACCTGAGAGATAACTATTTCCTGCAATGGGTAGAATGCATCGTACCCAAATACTCGCCGCAGAACTTCTAGGGGTTTGGACATTAGGTGTTTATGCCATTCTCTCTTGACAACAGCAATACCCTGATGTGATCGACCGAATAGATCAACAGCTTCTTCACAGCGTTGACGCGACCGCGTCCTCTAAAGTGGAAAGCTCAACATCTGTTAGCTCCGAGAATAACCCGCGTTTGGCAGACGACAGTTTCCCCTTGCCTTGCAGTACTAGGCGGACAAAGAGTTCGAGCTTCCGATCTGGCAAGTCGAGGATTGATTGCACGGCTTCACAGGCTCTATCGAAGAGCGCCAGGTATTCGAGTTCCGCCGAAAACTCGGTTTTGGCTGTTTCTTGAATGAAGGAAGCCAGCGCCTCCGCTTGGCGGGTAAGATCCGGATACCGATAAAATCCTGCGGAATCCCCCTCCACAGATAGTAGGCCATTTTCGCTCAAGTGGTACTGAAGATGCTTCATCAGAGGCCTCGAAAAGGCTTCGAGGGCATCATCGTATTCTCGTATCCGTCGCAGCATGACCGCAGACACAGGGAAGATCATCCCCGGTGGTGTAAATCTTGCCGATATGAGCGCATCATGAATGAGAAAACGATGAATCCGTCCGTTTCCGTCATCGAAGGGATGAAGATAGACAAATCCGAACCCAGCTATGGTGGCAAGAACGAGCGCATCGACTCCACTGGTTCTTATAACACGACATGACGAAGACCATCCCTCCATGAGCAGGCTAAGCACTTCCGGCTTGGGAGGGATGTAGTGTACTAGTTCACGGGTTGGCCCTATGCTCTCTCCCACATAATTCTGGCTGGTTCTATAGCCCTTGGAAGCGTAACGCGGCTCTACAATCGCATTCTGCAAAGCAGTGAGCTCTGATTCACCATAGGGGTCGCCGCTCCCAGCTCGTTTTAAAAGTTCGATGAACCTTGTGGTACGCCTGGTGTCGGGGTGTTCGCGTTCAATCTCAAAAGAAGACTTCGTCTCCCTCGCGTACAAATATCGTGAGGCGCGTTCGATTAGGCTTTCCGGATACAAAGCGAGCAGTTTCTGAACTGATGATGCGAGGTCAGCAGCTTGTACTTCCAGGATTGACTTTGTTTTACGAATGCGCGGACAGTATTCCTTTCCTCCTAACAGGTTGATAATGAGCCGCTGTCGCCTTGCCCGTGGAGATACTGCTTGGGGAAGCGTGAACTCCTGTGCCTCATCGAGTATAGGAAGATAGTTTCCACGATCGAGATCTTCAAGCCCAAGCTTTTTGCCCATGAGAAGTTCATAGAAAAACCATGTCAGGCGGGCGTATTTCCCAATGGGGGAGGCTTTCACAAATGCTTCCACATCAGTGTCTGCAATCTTAGGAAACAGGGCAGCCAAGACTTCTAGGTTTACCCCCTCGTACTTGAAGGCAAAGATGAGGTTCCCAGTCCACTTATCACCTGGATCGTAGTTTTTGGGATAATAGGACTCTATACAGCCCGCTCCTTCTTGGCTATGCCGATAGCTCCTCTCATGGATGTATGACTGTAATGGAGGTTCAAGAACTCCCAAGTGATACTCGTTGATTAACCAGCCATAGCCGATCAGCTTCAATTATGACCCCCTAATAACTGTTACAAATCAAAATTTTTGCTTATAATTCGTTATATATCTTAAAATATAGTTACACTCTACACAAGGCTCGTTACTGAAGTTTCCTAAAAAGAAGCTAAAAACAGTTACAATTCAAAATAATTAGTTATTATTTAGCTCTCACTTCAAAAAACACTTATTATCTTACGAATCAAACATGACCTATGCTGAATTCTCTACTATTCGCCACCAATGCGAATTTGTGTTCAGTAAATAAAAGTGGACAGAAAATAAAAAAAAGCAGGTTCTCGCATTGCGATAACCTGCTTTGTATCGGGCAAGCCAGACTCGAACTGGCGACCCCGAGTCCCCCAGACTCGTACGCTAACCACCTGCGCTATTGCCCGTCACTGTCTTACGACAGCCCGTAGAAATTAGCACAAGGCTCGCTTCATTGTCAATGACAGCCGAAAACCTCGTCCCCCGGCCGCGGATCGATGCCCGGCCGAGTGAGGGCGAAATCGTACTTCACGGGGTCGTCCGGCGCGTAGAGGGCGAACTGGGCGGTGACCTGCAGTGCATCCTTGAGTCTCACGGGGCCTTTGGCGCGCCGGGGGTCCAGAAAGCCCAGGCGATAGGCGCAGGTGGCGGCCATATGAGTGTCCATGGGTACGACAAGCCGGGCCGGCGATACGGAATCCCAGCCCCCCGGATCCACCTCGTCAGAGCGGACCATCCAGCGCAGAAACAGGAAAAGCCGCTTGCAGGCCGAACCTTCCGCCGGATCGGGCAGGAGGTTGGGGCGAATGGCAGCGCTGGCCCCCGTGCGAAGGCCGCCCTCGGCGCCACTAAGAAGCATCCCTTCCCCATAGCGACGCAGGGCGCGCACAAAGGTCGAAAGAGCTTCGGGCAGGCTCCGCCTGGGTCCATCCCCCAGGACGAAGAGCGCCTGAAGGGAGCCATGCTGACTCAACGCGCCTCGAGCGCCACGCATCAGCGCTGTCATATCCTTGGGAAAACAGAAGCGGTACTGGAATTGAGACCAGGCGCTTTGAATGTCCTGGTCACTCATGTGCTCGAGAGTCGCTGCGGGATGGCTGCCCAAGGGCGCCAATGCCTGCTCGCAGGCGCGCATTATAAGGTCAACAGAGCCGAAGGCTAGGGTAGAGCAGATTAAGGCGGCGATTTCTCTGTCAGCCGGGTCTTCATAGCGCTTCACGATGGCCAGGGGATCCCTCTCCAGTCTCACGGCCCTGCCGCAGCTGGTATAGATAGTGGTGAGAAACTCGGCTATTTCGGGTCTAAATGTGGGATTCATGCTCTGATGTTCTTGATCGGGGCTCTTTTGCCAAGACGCCGAACTCATCCCTGAGAGAGGGATGTTTCCAGGGTATTCAGTTGGGTTTCCAAATCCTGATCGGAAATACCCACGATGCGAGCTTGTTTGATGTAAAAAAGCGCCTTGGTCTTGTCATTCTTTTCGGCATAGGCTTTGGCCAGGGCCGCCAAGGCTTCTACGTTATCGGCCCGCTCCAGGAGCGCCTTCCTGTAGGCATCGATGGCTTGGTCGGGGTCCTGCATAAGGCTACCTTGGAGGTAATAGAGGTAGGATCGCATTTCCTTGGAGGAAGAGTTGGCAAGAAACTGGATTGCCAGGCTCAAGAGCACAGGCTGGGTGCTTAGGCCAGAGCCGAGGCTCCCTAGGAAACTGGAGCCTATATCCGAGACTGGGCCCGAAGCCGAGGCGAGGCCAATACCCGAGAATGAGGCCGCCAAGGATCGCAGATAGGACTCTACGGCGACTTCTGAACTGGGATTTTCCGTATACCATTCGGAGGCGAAGGCTAGAGCTTCGGTAGCCCGCCCTGATCTGCGCAGAATTGTGGAGACTACTTCCTTATCCAAGCCGGCCATGGAGGAATTGTCCAACATAGTAGCGGCGACATACCAATTCTGATGATTATAGGCTTCCATGAGGAGGTAGCGCTCGGCGATGCCCTTGGCCTCCTGCCGCATGGCTATTTGCAGGGGATTATAGAGGGCAAGCCCTGTTGCATCGGTCTGGGGGGCGGCGGCCATGGCAGCCAAGGCCGACTCGCTTAAATGCACCGCTTCCTTATGCCCTGATTCGGGGCCTTCGAAGAGGATGCCTGCCAGAAGTATCATGATTTCAGGATCGCTGGGGTATGCCTGTATGGCCTTGCGAGCCCACTTGAGAGTTTCGTCGTGGCGCCCATGGCTCTTTACTAATTGCGTTTTAAGATAGAGGTAGAGCCTGTCATTGGGATGCTTCTTTCCGAAAGCATCCACAAGGGGCTGAGCGCTCTGGAAATTATTGCCATCTATGAGGATGTGGGCGAGCAGAATGCTGAGTTCGTCGGATGCAGGAAAATGCTCCAGTGCTTTGCGGGTAAAAGCCTCTGCTTCCGCAAGTTTTCCATTTCGGTACAAGGCTATGGAGTAGACTTTTATAAAGGCAGGATCTTCCATACGCAAATCCGCCAAGGGGCGCAAAAAGGCCAGGGCATTGACTGGCCTTGAGAGTTCCAGAGAGATAACGCCAAGTTCTAGCCTGGCAGGCCAGAGATTGGGATAGGTTTCTAGAAGTTCGACATAATTGTAGTAAGCGGTTACTAGATCTCCGAAGAGCATTTCGTGCCTGGCCTTTACCAGCCCGGGGATTACCGAAGCCTGATCGGGCAGGGCTGCGAATCGCTGGGCATAGCCTAAGGCGTTGCGGCCCACTTCTTTATCCTGGGATTTAAAAATGGCCAGGGCGGGCAATATCTCGTGCAAGAAACTGGGGTCAGACCCCTTGGGAGCACCAAACACTTTGCCCTGTGAGGCTTCCACCAACTGGGTGAGGCTCAGTGAATAGCTTCCGCTCAGGACTCCTACCTTGGGATCGATAAAAAACGCAGCCGTTTTTGCGGAGGGATATAGAATTGAGGAGATGCCCCTGATTATTTCCGAGAGAGCGCGCTTGTCCTCGTCGCTCACTACCTTGGTCTGCGCCAGGCTTTCCTTGGCCTGGGCCAGGGATTCGGGCGTCGCAAGAATTATGCAGCGCTCAATTTCAGCCTTGCTGTTCACAACCTTGGCCAGGAGGGTGGGATCCGACATGCTCAAGGACGACTGGGCAAAGAGAGCGGGAAGGGTGTTTAAAAACAGCATGAGAAGCAGAATTTTACTAAACCGGATTGCCCTGGTATTCACCTCGATCTATCCTTATCTCCCTTAAACTCTCATAGTGTCAGACACAGGCGACAGCGCAGAGTTACATTTTTCCAGTCTCTTTCTAAGCATCGAAAGATACTAAGCCAAAGTATATATAAATCGTCCAGGCTTGCAAAGCGTAAAATCCCCGTGCTACTCTCATTTTTGTGTCATTTTTACCCAGGCGACGGAGGCCGAAGGATACACTTAAGCCTTCCATAAGGGGCTTAAACCCCATTTTGCTCGCTGCCCTGCTGGCAATATTTTTTTTAGTATCCTGCGCAAAAGAATATTCATTTTATATTGTAGGCGATAAGGCGCAGAAAAGAGAGCTGACATCCCTTTTTTCCCTACTGGAGCTCCATGACAGCCAGGGAGAAAAACCGGACAGCCAAGCCCATTTTGCCGCGGCGCGCAAAATATCGGCCCTTCTCATCGCCCAGGGAAGAAACGCCTTGGCCGCTTCCTTTTTGATGGGCCTAACCGATCCGGCGGATGACTACGCCACATGGTATCTCTTTACCGCGGCGGCGGCCTACGAATCGGCGGGCGATCTGAGCCTGGCTATTCCGCTGTACGAGCGAATCGTTAAAACCCTGCCCGACCTTTTAGTAGAGGGCAGAAGCTTGCATTACCAAGCGCTTATCCGGCTGGTCCGGAGCGCTGCCGTGCCGGAGCGAAAAATCGAATATTATCGCGACTTGATTGTCCGCTTTCCTGAGGCGGAGGACATAGGGGCTTCTCACTTTCTTTTAGCCAAGGAATACGAAAAAACCGGCCAGTGGAAGGAGGCTATGAATTCCTACGCCTCTTTTCTGCCCTACTTTGGCACCGCAGTGCCCGACTACCCAGAGGCATTTTCCTACGCTCGTCAGCTCCTGGAATTCAATGCCAGCTCCAAGGACTGGACGTATGAAAGCCTGGACACGCTACTGGAAGAAATTAGAAAAGCCCTAAATTCAGGCTCGGCCCGATCCTTAAGGCGCTACGCGTCCAAAGCAGGGTTTTTCGCCATTTCCTGGTACCAGGACAGCGAAATGGACGCCAACAGCAAGGTAGCCTTCGATCTAGGCCAGTTCATGCAAGGACGGCGCATAAATTCCGCTCCTGCGGTGCACCCATCCTCGGGCCCCTACGAAGCCTACCTGCGCACCTGGGGCTGGACCGGCCGCGTAGCAGTCTGGTATCTATACTTCAGAAAAATAAACTTTCCGGCAGACCCCGCAGTCCACGGGCGTTGGGAGTGGGCTGGCATTTACTTCGGGGAACGCATGCAATGAGGTTATCTTCCATTACTATGGCGGCTCTCTCAGCCCTCCTCTTTCTTTTCACCGGAGCGGCTGGCGCCTACGATCCCGATACGCAGTCCATAGTCGCCGGTAGCGTGGTTAAGCCCCCAGAGGCTGCGTCGCAGGCGCCAGGCTGGGATGCCCCCCAACCGCCAAGTACTGATTCGCAAGAGCCAGCCCTAGCCTGGGATGCTTCGCCAGCATCAGAGGCTGCATCTCAGCCGCTAGCCCCAGCCCAGGATGCCCCATCAGGCCAGATCACCGAGGCCGACATCGATGCCGATGAGTTCATCTTCCCCCAGCCCGATCTTTTAATGTCTGCGGGCATTCTGGTGGACGGGCTGGAGTACGACCTCCCCATGCCCTGGGGACACGAAGAATTCGAGGAACTGCGGGAATACTACCTGACCGCCGGAGGCAAGCGCTGGCTTAAAATGGTCATGCAGCGCTCCCTGCCTTATCTGGCTTTCGTGGAAGAAAAAATCCACGAGTTGGAATTACCCCCGGAACTCCTCTTTCTTCCAGTTATTGAGTCGGAGTATTCGCCCTACGCTGTCTCCAAAAGCGGCGCCACCGGCATTTGGCAGTTCATGCGCAACTCAATCGCTGGATATGGGCTCGAAATAAATGAATGGAAGGACGACAGAAGGGATTTCATGAAGAGCAGCACCGCGGCGCTCTTGAAACTAAGGGACAACTACAAGGCCCTAAGCGACTGGTCGCTGGCCATAGCGGCCTATAACGCTGGCTTGGGCGCCGTATCCAGGGCGGTGCGCAATGCCAAGGGCGAAAGCATAGATTTTTGGCACCTCTACGAAAGCAAAAAATTGCCCAAGGAATCCCTGGCCTATGTACCTAAGTTTCTCGCGGTGGCTAGCATTCTGCGCTATCCCGAACTCCACGGTATAGCCTATGAATGGGGCGACACCCTTGCTTGGGAAACCCTCCCCCTGGACAGGCAGGTGGATATAGGCCTTTTATCGGAAAAAACCGAAGTCTCCCTGGATCTTCTCAAGCGGGGCAACGCCGAACTCAATTACGGCATAACCCCGCCTGCAAAGGGACACCTGCTGAAAGTTCCCGCCGAAGGAGCCGACGCAATAAAAGCCGTCCTGGAGGACAGCTCGTCGCCTCTTTTCAAGTACAACATCTACACCGTCAAATCAGGAGACACTCTAAGCGCAATATCCAAGCGCTACGCTACCCCTCTGAGCATGGTCGTGGAAGCCAACCCAGGCATAAAACCCGATAAAATAAGAATTGGCCAGCGCCTTATTATCCCCCAACTCACCAAGTCCAAGAATCCTATCGGTTAGATCAGAGCGCCAGGGTTGCGAAGACCTTGGCGTCGCCTACTATGTTGGCCAACTGGGCGCTCTCGTTGGGCTGGTGGGCTGTCGCGTTCATTCTGGCCCAGACCACGCAGTCAAAGCCCGCCTTGCGCAGATAGGCGCCCACAGTACCGCCGCCAATGCCGATGGGCTTGGCGTCTACGCTGTAGACTTCCTTAACCGCCTTTTTCAGCACCCCCACCACAGGGGCATCGGCGGGCGTTGCCTTGGATTCGTTGCTCTGGACAATCTCGAAGGAAATCTTCACTTTGTGGTCAGCCTCTACCACATCGGCTACCTTACGCAGCTCATCCAGCACCCTGGCCACAGGGTACACCGGCAAAATCCGCATATCCAAATAGAAGACATCTTCGCCGGGAATCGTGTTGACGTTGGGAACGTTCGCTTCTTTTTTAGTGGGATTGATGGTTGTGCGATCGGGCTCGAAAAGGGAATCCCGAGCCGTAAACACAATCTTTTCCAGCTTGTGGGCCTGTACCGCGAAATCGGAAGCCGCGAGGAAGGCATTCACTCCCTTGTCGGGCATAGCCGCGTGAGTCTGGAGACCCTTGGTCTTCACCTTGAGCCAGCAAATGTTCTTCTCAGCCACCTCGATCTCACTGCCCTGGGCATTACCGCCGTCGGGAATGATTATCAGGTCGTCCTTGGTGAACAGAGAATGAT
>CAZHFN010000002.1:0-2976 GCA_964531105.1 uncultured Treponema sp.
GCCGAGCCAATTGAAAAAGTCTAGTAACTTTTAAAATTGGCTTTGTAGTTTCGTCCATTTTTATGCTAAAAGCATAAAAATGGACGAAACGTACGCACCTTAAAGGTAGCGTATGCAAAACTCGTCTGACTTTTACATAAGCCTCAGCCAACTAAAAATTAGAAGAGTAAACGTTGTAGAATAACGTGGGAATGTCGATATTATTAAAGCAGATTCTCGCGAGCAGGAGGAAAGATCATGAAATCACAGGATAGACCCAAGGCAGCTGAGAAAAAGAAGCCACAGAAAAGCCTGAAGGAAAAAAGAGCGGAGAAGAAGGCTAAAAAGGATTCCAAGTCATCAGAGGAGTAAGCCGATTTAAGAGTATTTCAGTTTTAAGAAGTATAGAATAACGAAGTAAGTTCCTCGAACCTTGTTGGTTAAGAGGCCGCTCAGGGTACCCTGGGTGGCCTCATTTCTATCTGCCGCCCAAACTCGCTTCAATTTTTAAAAATAATCCCTGGGCAAATTCCCTGTAGCAGTCCTCCGGTAGCACAAAACCGCAGGCATCGGCATCCCCGGTTTCCAGGGGCTTGGCCTTGTCCTTCCAGGTCTCGGCATAGGATTGAGCTATTCGCCGCCCCTCCCCTCCCTTGCCCGAGGCAAAAACCGCTACAAGTTTCATGCCGCCTTCTCTATATGGAGAGCTTGAAAGTCCTAAAAACTGGGCAGGGGCCGGGTTCGCATCCTGGGGACCGATGAGAGTGCCCTGGCCTTCGTCGAAGGTGGAGCGTACCCGTATTCGTATACCCAGTTTCCTGGCAAGATCGGCTGACTTGTCGTGCAGCACTCTCGCCCCATGTCTGGCCAGCCTGACCATGGAATCGTAATCCAGAAAATCCATAAAGGAGGCCTGGGGAATGAGCCGGGGATCGGCCTTGGCCACTCCCGGCACGTCCTTATAGATGTCCACATAGTCGGCGCCCAAAGCTCCGGCGATAGCTACAGCACTGGTATCGGAGCCGCCTCGGCCTAGGGTGAGCACGCGACCTGAGGCGTCCATTCCCTGAAAACCCGTCACTACAGGTACTGCGCCCTCGTCCAGCACCTTACGCAGCCTGGAGGGATTGATATCCGAAGGATTGGCGTCCTGAAATTCTCCGGTTGAGAAAATTCCGGCGCTGGAGGCGGTCATGGGTTCGGCTTTTATGCCCTTGGAGTTGAGGAGGGCGGCGATGAGGCAGGCGGATATTACCTCTCCGCAGGAAGCCATGAGGTCCCGGTTCAGCCCGTCGGCGCCGCGGGGATACTGTTCTAAAAGATCAAGAAGAGTGTCGGTGGCGTAAGGGTCTCCCCGGCGCCCCATGGCCGAGACAACAAGGATTACCCTGTCCCCGGCCACCAGGGCTTTGCCAACCTTGGAGGCCAGAAGTTCGCGGGAGGCCGGGTCGGCCAGGGAAGTGCCGCCGAATTTTTGAACGATGAGGGCCATGGGCTCTCCTCTTTAGATTTTCCGGGCCTTGAGACCCTTTTTAACCAGAAGTTCGCCAATCTGCACCGCATTGAGGGCCGCGCCCTTGCGGAGATTGTCCGAGACTACCCACATATTGAGCCCGTTGGGCACCGTGAAGTCTACCCTGAGTCTTCCCACGTAAACGGCGTCCTGGCCGTCAGCATCCAGGGCTGTGGGATATACAAGCTTGGAAGGATCATCCATCACTTTGACTCCGGGAGCCTTTTCCAGAAGGCGTTTGGCTTCGGCCAGGTTGATCGGTTTTTCGGTTTCGATGTTGATGGACTCGGAATGGCCTCTGTATACCCCTACCCTCACTGCTGTGGGGCTCACCTCGATAGCGGGATCCATAATCTTATGGGTTTCATGGACCATCTTCATCTCTTCTTTGGTGTAGCCATTGTCCAGGAACACATCGATTTGGGGGATAGCGTTAAAGAGAATCTGCCGGGAAAAGACCGATACCTTGAGTTCTTCTCCCCTTACGTACTGACCAGTCTGAGCTTGGAGCTCACGCATAGCCGGACCGCCGCCGCCTGAAACAGCCTGATAGGTGGACACTACGATACGCTTGATTTTATATGCATCATGAAGCGGCTTGCAGGCTACCAGCATCTGGATGGTGGAGCAGTTGGGATTGGCGATAATGCCCTTGTGGCCGTCCACCGCCTGGGGGTTTACTTCGGGCACCACCAGGGGAACCCCGGGGTCCATACGCCAGGCTGAGGAGTTGTCCACCACCACGGCTCCTTCGGAGGCTGCTATGGGGGCCAGCACGAGGCTGGCATCGGCTCCGGCGGAGAAGAGGGCTATATCCACATCCTTGAAGGCGCCTTTGACCGCTGCCCTCACTTCGACTTCTTTTCCCTTGTACAGCACTTTTTTACCCGCCATCTCGGGTATGTCCATGGGAATGAGGGTGGAGATGGGGAAATTCCTGGCTTCCAGTGTTTTAATCATCTCTGTGCCTACGGCGCCAAGAGCGCCTACCACTGCGACTCTATACATCTGACTCTCTCCTTGCGATGCTTATAGCATCCTGTACGAATTTTCTGGGGAATTCGGCGGTAACCACCGCCGTTTTATTATTGCGTTCCGGATTGACTATTGAAACGATCGTGCCATCACAGAGTTCCCGGCCCAGCCTGTCCACCATCCGCACCCTATCACCAATCAAAGGAAAGGGTAAATACTCCCAGGGAAAGCGTATCCGAGCCCTATCGTCCTTGACGCTCTTGATGGTAATAGCCAGGCCTGGGCAGGCGGGAATGCAGATCCCGCAGACTGTGCACTTAGCCCTGTCTATAACCGGAAGATTGGTGATGGGAAATCCTACGGTGATGGCTCCCTGGGGGCAGGAAGTCTGGCAAGGATTGCAGGGTATTTCCTCTATGCACTCTATGCAGAGGCAGCCCCGACCCTCCATTTCCTCTTCCGATGCCAATTGCCCAACGGCTTGAAGCTCCTCCAGGGATGGTGCTCCC
>CAZHFN010000002.1:3076-33157 GCA_964531105.1 uncultured Treponema sp.
GCCCCGGTGGCGAGGATGAGGGTTTCCGCATCCAGGGTGTATGATTTTGTTCTATTTTCCACAGCCCATACCTTGAGTCCCGACTCTATGCCCACCACCTCGGTCTTGAGCCGAACATCAATGCCCAGACGAAGCGATTCGGCCAGAAGCTCTTTTCCAATATCGAAACCTCTGATTCCAGCCTTGTGCTCTTGCGAACCGAAAAACTTGTGTATCTGCTTGAAAAGCTGGCCGCCCGGCTTGGCATTCTCGTCCATGAGCACCACAGGAGCCCCTGCTTTTTTCAACTCGATCGCTGCGCAGAGCCCCGCGGGTCCCGCTCCCACTACTACGGCGGGTTTGCCTTCTTTATGCATGGTCAGCCTCCGCCTGGACGCTCCAGCTGCCAACCCCGTGCTGACGCTCCACCTTCATGCCATCGCGAACCTCGGTGACGCAGGTTCTCACCCCCGGCACACCGTCCACTGTCATGACACAGTCCGTGCAGCGCCCTATGCCGCAGAACATCCTGCGGGGCGAGCCTTTCTTGGTATAGCGGAAAACCGTTACCCCGGCAGCCACAAGGGCGGCCATGATCGGCTCGCCTTCCAGGGCTGCGAGGGCTTTACCTTCGAAGAAAATTGTCACTTCTTTCTGGGCTAGCATGTCCCCAAGAACGGCGTGTTTCGCAATTCTCGAGTCAGGAGCTTTTTCTACGTTCATTTTCCCAGCCCCAGATCCTTGAGTGCCTTCTTGAGCGCCTCGGTTACCTCGGGCGATGCAAACTTGAGAGGAGGTCTTAAGGGGCCGGCTTCAAAGCCGCAGAGCTGGAGAGCCTTCTTAACGGGTACGGGATTAGGCTGGAGGAAAAGAGCCCTGTTGATAGCCTGGAGTTTTACATGGAGCTCCGACGCTTCAGAGAATTTTCCGGCCAGGTAGGCCTCTATCATTTTTTTCATGAAGGGAGCTACCACATGGCCAGCTACAGACACTACACCGTAGCCTCCAATAGCCAGGGTAGGGAGCGTGAGAGCGTCTTCTCCAGTATACACCCTGAAGCCAGGCGCTGCGTCCCGAATGACAACGGTCGTGTCGTCCAGGTTGCCCGCAGCATCCTTGAGCATGGTGATCTGCTTTACGTCCTTGGAAAGCTTTACGATTGTCTCAGGTCTTATGCTGATCGCTGTCCTGCCTGGGACATTGTAGAGCATGGAGGGAATCTTCACCGAGGAGGCAATCATGGAGAAATGATCGTAGAGCATGCCCTGATCGGGCTTGTTGTAGTAGGGAGCCACCAGCAAAAGCCCATCGGCCCCTGCCTCTACGGCATCCTTGGCATTTTGAATGGAAACCCTGGTGTCGTTGGTGCCCGCGTTGGCGATTACAGGTCGGCCAGTGGCCTTCTTGATGGCCTTTATAAGGTCGATCTTCTCTGTCCTGGAGAGGGTTGGGGATTCCCCGGTGGTGCCACTCACCACAAAGCTGTCCACACCCTCGCCTACCAACCTTTTAGCTAAGGCGGCGGCGGCTTCGATATCCAATTCAAGCGAATCCTTGAACGGCGTAACTATCGCAACCATCAATCTTCCAAATTCCATTCTGTCCTCCTATTCGTCCATCGCCTTGATCGAGACGGGTCTCACGGGTTGTCTAAACGAGGAAATCTCAATCTCCTCGGGCTTTAGTTTTAGTTCTTCGGCCAGGATGCGTTCCACCAAGCGTCTGCAGGATCTGCCTTGGCATATCCCCATGCCCGCCCTGGTCCAGCGCTTAATCTCCACCACGCTCCGGGCTCCCGCTCGGATCGCGTCTCGTATCTCCTGTTCTGTCACCTCTTCACAGCGGCAGATATACTTTTCGTCTCCCATACCCTTGCTCTCGTCCATTTTCTACTCCCTATAATGTTCCCAGTACTTTTTTACGTTTTCCATAAGCCCATCCACATGGGCTACCATGCAGCCCTCAGCCTCATCCGGATCGTGTTTTTTCAAGGCCTCCAATATCGAACGATGGGCTGTTCTGTAGGTAGCACCCACGCTCCTGCGCATGTATTCGAAAAGCTCGGTCTGCTGGCCCAGCATGGCTAAAATACCATAGAGAGCTGAAAGCACCGAATTGGTAGAGGCCTCGGCGATATTCTTGTGGAAAGCGATATCCACCTCGGCGATACTCTCGCCTTTGGATGCCTTATCTTCCTGATCTGCGATTATTTGTTCAAGTTGCCTTAGCCTGCTTTCGCTGATGTTCTCCGCCGCCAGCCTAGCAGTCTCCCTTTCTATTGCCCTCCTGGCCTGGAGGACCATAAGGTACTCATCCAGGATGCGGCTGTCTATGAGCTTCTCCAGTTCCTTGCTATGCCTGCTGATCGACTTGCTCACCCGGGCTTTAGTAATGGCCCTGAGGCCCTCCTTGGTAAGCACCCTACCCTTATTGGCCTGGCTTTCCACCAGCCCCAGGGACTCCAGCCTGTAAAGGATGCGCCCGATGGAGGCTGAGCTGACCTTGAAGCCCTGTTTTTCCATCTCCTCGACGAGGCTCCAGGAGCCTAAGGGCTCACCGGCCGTTCTGATGCACTCGAGGAGGATCAGATCACGCTCGTCAAGGTCCAGTTTCATAGGTTTATAGTCCTGCCTTGCCGCCAAAGCGGCCTGGATTGAATGCTTCCATGGGGAACTCTGGTTTCTTACCGGTTATGAGATCGGCCATGACGAGGCCGGTGACCGGGGATAGTGCTATACCGTCGCCCTCATGGCCGGCGGCGATGTAAAAACCGGGAGCCCCGGGTATTTCTCCCAGGAAGGGCATGCCGTCGGGGGTTGAGGGGCGCAAGCCCGCAAAGGTTCTTATAAAGTTGATCTTGGACATCACCGGGAAGAATCGCTCTACCTGGGCTGCCAGAAGGCTTAGGGCTTCGGGGTCGGTGCTCTTGTCGAAGCCTCGGTTCTCCCTGGTGCTGCCAATAAGGTAGTTGCCGTTGTGGGTGCCCGTAAAGGCGAAACCCAGGCCAAAGCGTTCGGAGGGCGTTTGAGGGCTTGCCGCAGCGCCGGATGGCTTGTTCACCGTCTCATGGGGTTTGAGCTTGGATACGATGTACTGGGCGCTCCACACATTGGTCTCTCCCAGGGGAGGAATGGCTTCGGTGACAATTACCTGGCCCTTCCGGGGAGTTATGGGCACTTCGAAGCCTACGAGCTTGGTGATGTCGTTAGCCCAGGCGCCCGCGGCGTTGACTAGGACCTCTGTTTCCACCACATCGCCCGAATCCAGTCGCAGCTTCCAGCCCGATTGCAGCTTCTCCACAGCAGTTGCCCTAGTGCGAGATATGAACTCCAGACCTTTCTGCCTCGCGCCAAGGAGAAAAGCCTTCATGAGAAGCATGGGGTTCACCTGGGAATCCCTGCTGCTGTAGGTGGAGGCGATGATATCGTCGGCGACCAGGGGTTGAAGCTCCAGGAGCCGCTTTCTGTCGATGATATCCACTTCCAGCCCATAACGGTTCTGGCTGGCGACAAATTCCTCCATGATGGAGAGATGCTCCTCATCCTCTATAAGGATGGTGCCCCCCCTAGTTTCAAATTCTATGTCCGAGGGTAGTTCGTCCTTGAGGCTTTCAAAGCGCTCCAGGCTTTTAAAGGCCATCTCCAGGAGAATCCCCGGTTTCTTGGACTGTAAAAGAATCATGTCGTCGCAGGAACCCGAAGCACCTGCGCCCATAACGATCTTATCGATAAGCAGGACCTTCTTGCCCCGCTTGGTAAGTTCATAGGCTATGGAGGTACCATTCACTCCAGCCCCGAGAATTGCAACATCACAACGCAAGTAAGCCATAGACTTCCTCAGCTTCCCAGCAAGCCGGAGTGTATGTATCCGGCCAGACTGATGATATCGAATACAGGCTTCCCGCAGGATTCCTGTATCGCCTTTTTAAATGGCGGCATATTGGTGCATTCCAGCACGACAAATCGTATATCCGGATCAGCCGCCACCATTGCGGCGGCCACGGCTTTAAGCTCCTTTTCGGCTATTTCCACATCGAGGCTGGGTTCCTGCTCCGGAGAAGATTTCTCCAGAAAAACCCTGGTAAATTCTGGCTTTTCATCCATTCCTGCCACGACCAGGGGGATGCCCTGGACGCCGCAGTTCCGAAAGTGCCGCTCCGTAAGCGAGGCAGCCCGGGCAGTCAGCACCCCCGCCCTGCCCCTGCGTCCGAAGATCTCATAGAGAAGGGGTATCTGCAGGAGGCTGGAGCTAAAGAGGGGAATGCTCACTGCGGCGGCCAGCTCTCTCTGGAAGAGGGCCAGAAATCCGCAGCTAGTGGTAATAGCCTTTACTCCTTCGGCCTCCAGCTCCCTGGCGGCGGCAATGAAGGGTTCCAGCAGCTCTGGATCTCCCTCCTCCACAACCCTTTTGGGCGAAGCCCCCTCTACCCGTTTATAGCGGACGGGAAAAGGAAAGCTCTTAGCGTTCCCAATATCGCCGGGGATGCGGGGAAACCGGGTATCCAGCATGAGAATACCCAGGTCCTGGCCATAACTGCCGTAGCCCCCTCGTGCGATCATGCAGTCTCCACTTTTAAAGCTTTTACTGTCTTTCTATTTATCGCTAGGAAGAGTGTGATAGCGGCTATGCCAATTACAATGATCGCGATCTGGGGGAGAAGCTGGCTCATGATCTTAACGTTGCACACTAGGACAACGAGGCCGGAAGTGATAAGCCCGAGCGCTATCCTGACGATAAAGTTGAGGTGCTTGAAGAGATATCCCGAGAAAGTGGCGGCCCAGAGTCCCGATATGATTATGCCTAATAAGAAGGTGGCAATGATATCGAGAGGAGTCCCCTGGAGGATCAGGGCGGGATTGTAGACGAATATAAAAGGAATCAGGTAGCCCATTATTGCGATGAGGGAGGACTCCACCCCAGTGGCAAGCGGTTTAGTACCCGCAATAGCCGCTCCGCAGTAGGAAGCGATGCATACAGGGGGCGTCACTTCGGCCATTATGGCGAAGTAGAAGACAAAGAGGTGGGCGGGCAAGGTAGCAATGCCCAGAGCCATCATGGCCGGTCCGCCGATGGTGACCGCGATGATGTAAGCCGGGGTACAGGGCAAGCCCATTCCCAGCAGTAGACAGGTTAACATAACCAGAATGAGCGCCGGGAGGAGGAAACCGCCGGAAAAGCTCTGTATAGCCGTCGCAATGCCCAAGGCAAGGCCAGTGTAGGTTACGACACTTACCACCATGCCCGCTCCGGCGCAGGTAACGCCAAGCATGATGCAGTTGTAGCCGGATTTTTCGAAAATCTCGAAGAGTTTCTTAGGCGAGAGTCTTGTGTCCTTGCGGAAGAAACTCAAGACGAAGGATGTTCCTATGGCATAGGTACAGGCGCCGAAAGGCGAATACCCGATTACAAGGAATGCGATGAGGACAACCAGGGGCAGCAGAAGGTAGGAATCCAGGAGCACTTGCTTCCAGGAAATCATATCCTTGGGATCCATAGCCCTAAGGTTATCCTTGAGCGCCACGAAGTGGACTCTCCAATAAATGCTCACATAGTAGAGAATAGCTCCTAGGGCTGCCGCCAGAGCTATAGTGCCATAGGGTATGTTGGTAATTTCCGACATGACGAAGGCGCCGGCTCCCATGATGGGCGGCATTATCAGGCCTCCGGTGGATGCAGCAGCCTCCACTGCGCCGGCGAACTGCGGTCTGTAGCCCAGCTTTTTCATCAAAGGAATTGTGAAGGTGCCGGTTGCATATACGTTGGCCGATGCCACGCCGGAAATGGAGCCGAAAAGACCTGAGCTCACCACTGCGATCTTAGCCGGGCCTCCGGGTCCGCTTCCTGCTATCTTAGTTGCGAAGTTAGTAAAGAAAGCGCCGGTCTTCGTAGATTCCATAAAGGAACCAAAGATAACAAAGATCGCAACGAAGGTTGCGGTAACCCCTGTTATTCCTCCATAAATCCCTGCATCGGTAAGCAGGTAGTTCATCTCCACCAAGCGGGAAAAACGCAGGGGCCGTGAATAGAAGATTCCCGGCAGATAGGGGGCGACGAATACATAGAGTATGAAGACGGCTACGAGAATGGCCATGGCAGGCACGACTACCCGCCTGATGGCTTCTATGATCAGGAGTATGTTGATGGTGCCCAGGACTACCTGGATAGTATCCACAGAAGAAACCATCTGCATTCTCATGTTCAGAGGTTCGTTATAGAAGATTATGTAAAGAGCCGGGACAATCGAGGCCAGGGCAAGCACCCAGTCCAGGGCGCTAGGCCTGTCTTCCGGCGAGTTTTTCTTGGTTGCGGGAAAGAGAAGGAAGCCCATGGGAAGGAGAAAGAGCATATGTACGCCCCGCTGGATCCGCGGCTGCATTATGCCGAAAACCGCAGTATAGAGATAGAAAAGGGCGATCAGGGCCGACCATACTCCTATTACCCACTTCAGCGGAGCTTTGAGATTACGCATAAATTCCCCTTTGAATAAGACGACGAAAGTGCTTAAGAAAAACGGGTTTCGCCCAGCCCGCTGGGGACGGGCGAAACCCTAGTTCTGGACGCCTTCAAAAAGGCGTTATTTGATGTATCCCATTTCCTTGTAGTACTTCAGAGCGCCTGGATGCAGGGGGACCTGCACCGTGGTGCCGGCGTTCTTGGGCTCGAACACCTTATAGCCGGCGCCGAGCTGGACGAGGAAGGCCTTGTTCTCGTTGAGAACCTTGGTAAGGACGTAGACCACATCCTCGGGCATCTTGGGGCTTACCAACATCTCGGTGGAGTGGCAGAGGGTCTGGATGTCGTTGGGCATGCCGGCATAGGTGCCGCCGGGAACCTTAGCCAGACCGGAATTCAGGGCTACAGTTCCGTAGGTGGTGGCGCAGAAGTTGATAATTTCATCTGAAAGCGCCATCAGAGTGGATGGCCTGCCCATGGACATTTCGGTGATGATGGCCGCGGGAAGTCCAACGCAGGTGAATGCGTAGTCGACGTGTCTGTCCTTGAAGAGGCTGGGCATGTCGCCATAGATGGCCTGGACTACTGTGCCGCCGGCCTGCTTGATCTTGTCATAGGAGAGTCCGTAGTACTGAAGGACAAAAGAGGTCATTACATACTCGGAGGTGCCAGTCATCGGCGCGGCTACCTTGACCTTCTCTCCTCTCTTAACCTTGGCTACGAATTCGTCCAGGGTCGCTATTCCCTGATCCTTGGCGGCCAGGAAGTGGTAGTAGTCCACCGCCAGGGTTCCGGCAAAGGCCATGATGTTCTTGTAGGCCTTGTCGTAGATGGGGGCAATGCCGTTATACGCAGCCTTGTCCACATAGCCCACGCCCCAGGCGATGTCCGCATCGCCCTGATTCAAAGCAATCGGGTTGGCCACGCCGCCGCCGGGGATTACCTTGATTGTGATGCGGGGCTCTTTTTCGTTTACCAGCCTGGCGAATCCGCCTGCTACGGTGTACCAGCCGCCGCCCATGCCGCCTGCCACCCAGGTATAGGTTCCTGCCTTCATGCTCGCCGGTCCAACCTGCGCAAAGGCAAGACCGCCGACCACGAAGCCGAGGATAAGCAAGGCCGCTACTTTACTGAACTTCTTCATGTGTGCCTCCTAAAATTTTGAGTCACTCATCATTGGATGAGTAATCCTAGGACGACTTTTTTCGGGTGTCAAGAATATTTTTCGCGATATAGGATATATTTTAAAACCTTATGGCCGTTCTTATTTCAGGGATTTTCGACGGATTTCCTTGCGGCTTTAATTTCCGTACATGGTCTTTCCGCCCACAATGGTGGCCAGGACCTTTGCGTCCCAGAGCGAGGCTTCATCCGCTTCTAAAAGGTCTTTATCTAGCACCACAATATCAGCCCACTTGCCCGACTCCAGGCTGCCCCGGGAATCTTCTTCAAAGTTCGCTCTGGCTGCCCAGAGAGTCATGGCCTTTAGGGCTTCAACGCGCCCTATGGCTTGCTCAGGTCTCCATCCGCCTTCAGGCCTGCCCTGATCGTCCTTCCGGAAAACCGCAGCCCTGAAGCCTCGTAGGGGGTCGGCCTTTTCGATGGGAAAATCGCTGCCGTTGGCCAGCCAGCCGCAGCGCTCCAAGAGGTCGCGGTAGCGATGGGAGCGATGCATTCTCGCCGTGCCTAAGCGGCTTTCGGTCCAAGCCATATCCGAGACCGCATGGACGGCCTGGATGGAGGGCACTATCCCCAACCTAGCTATCCTAACCACGTCCCTATCGCAGAGGAGTTGGGCATGCTCCAGTCTCCAGCGCAGGCCATTGCCCGGCTTCAGGTGCCGTTCATAGGCATCCAGCACTAGGGAAGCGGCCCCATCCCCAATCGCATGGACATTCATCTGATAGCCGCATTCAAGGGCTATACGGCAAACCTTATCCAGTTCGTCTTCATCGAGAGTGGTCAAGCCCCGATTGCCGGGATCGTCGGCATAATCCTCCATAAGAAGGGCACCCCGGGAACCTAGGGCACCATCGGCGTACATCTTGAACGATCGCACCGTAAGCCTGTCCCTGGCCAGGGGACCTCTGCGCGCCAGGGTTTCGATATTCTCGGTGCTGGGAGCCAGCATGGCGTAGATACGAATACCTAGCAATCCTTCCTCCTGCGCCCTTTCCATAGTCAGGACTTCCCGGAGTTCGGTTCCCGCATTGGAAACAGAGCTTAAACCCAGGGAAAGACAACTTTCCTGAGCCTTGAGGAGGGCTTGCCGAACTTCAGCTTCGGAGGGCATAGGTATGGCAGCTCTCACTCGGTCTACGGCGTTATCCAGAAGCAAACCCGTGGGAAGGCCGTCTTTAACCACCACCATCCCCCCGTCGATCCTGCTGTTCTCGTCGAGTCCGGCGACGGCCAGGGCGCGGGCATTGGCGACAGCCGCATGGCCGTCGATTCGAATGGCTATTACTGGAGTCTGGGGGAATGCTCTGTCCAGAAGCTCCCTGTCAGGAAAATCCTTGACTTTCCATCGATTCTGATCCCAGCCCCGGCCTTGTATCCAGCCTGATGGGGGAATCTCCGTAGCGGCCATAATGCTCACCGCGTCTTCCCAGGACGCGGCTTCCGCCAGCCATGGGCGCTGGAGGGCAAAACCGTAGCTTAAAAAATGACAGTGGGGATCTATAAACCCCGGATATACATAGGCATCGCCTAGGTCCAGGCTCCGGGTAGCAGTAAAATATCCCTCTATGTCTCGGCGGCTTCCGACAGCTAGAACTCTGCCGTCCTTCACTGCCAGAGCCTCGGCAGACCTGAAAGAACTATCCACTGTATACACGCGCCGAGCCGTGATAATTACATCAGCCTTGTGGCTTGAGGTTAAAGTCATAGACATGGCTATACTATCGCCGGTTTGGGTGTAGGAGAAAAGAGATGCCGCAACCTACCGCTAATTGAGCAGGAATCTTCCGGTCACGAAGAAATAACCGTTTTCCTTATAGTAGAATTCCACCGCCAGATCCTGGAACACCTTAGATGGCACATCTTCCCTCACTATGTAGCCTAAGCCCAGGGCGAAGGAGTCGGCCAGGAAGATATCCAGGCCCAGTCTCGCGGTTAGGCCAGTCCTCATCCTCTGGCCTTCAACACCGTAACGGGTGTCCAGGTAGGAATCGAAGGCAGGATCCTGATTTGTTGAAGGAAAGTGGAAATAGAAGGCAGGACCTGCGCCCAGATAGGGGCGCAGGAAGCCCAGAGGTATGCAGAAATTAAAAGTGAGGGGGGCGTAGATCAGGGATTCGTAATACTCCCAGTCGGCTTTCGCACCCGCCGTGGCATCCCCTTTTTTAAGCTCGGTCCAGGAACTCGGTCCGAAGAAAGCTCCGCCTGAATCCTTGCCATAGTAGATATCCCCAAGGTAGAGCACTTCTGCTCCTACGGAGAGCCAAGGGGTAAGGGCGTAATTGACAGTGCCTCCGTAGAGGGTGTCGGCGATGGAAAAGGAGGTCAGGGTATCACTCAAGGGCGGGCTGAATGCCATGAGCCCCACGCCGGCATGACTGCGACTGGGGGCTGCGAAGACAGGAGCGCCAGCCCACAGAAATAAAACACAGACCAGGGCAATAAGTCGTCGTCGTTCTGCGCTCATACCAAGGCCTCCTTAAGTAGACTCTTTTCAGTCGTCCTGTTCGTTCCACTTCACCGGGACAATGGATTTTTCATTTTCCTTGTCGAAATACCGGGCCTTGTACATGACCGGATCGAAGACAATGGGATCCCCATGCTTGTGAAGGTGATGGGGGTCGATCCTGGCCACCATGCCCTGGGTGGGTGTGGTCGCCTGAAGATGAATCTCGGCGCCCAGGGGTTCCACGACAGTAACCTTGGCGGGGATCTGCCCGATGGGTTTTATGTCGGATGCCACATTGAGGTCCTCCGGCCTTATGCCGAAGGAAAGTTCCTTGCCCACATAGGGTTTTAAAAGGGCTGTGTGGGAGGCATCGGGCTCCAGCTTGAACGAGCCTTCATCCACCAGGAGCTTCCCACCCTCCTCGACTACCTTCACGTTGAGGAAGTTCATGGGGGGCGAGCCAATAAAGCCGGCCACAAACTTGTTGATGGGATTGTTGTAGAGGTAGAGGGGGCTTCCGATCTGCTGGACAAGGCCGTCCTTCATCACCACGATCTTGTCGCCCATGGTCATGGCTTCCACCTGGTCGTGGGTGACGTAGATCATGGTAGCCTGGAGTCTGTCGTGGAGTTCGATGAGCTCGGCCCGCATCTGGACCCTCAGCTTGGCATCCAGGTTGGACAAGGGCTCGTCGAAAAGGAATACCTTGGGTTTCCGCACGATGGCGCGGCCCACGGCCACTCGCTGGCGCTGGCCGCCAGAGAGCTGCTTGGGTTTGCGATCCAGAAGCTTTTCGATATCCAGAATCCTAGCCGCTTCCTTTACACGTTGTTCTATCTCTTCCTTGGGCAGTTTTCGGATTTTAAGCCCGAAAGCCATGTTGTCGTAGACCGACATATGGGGATAGAGGGCATAGTTCTGGAACACCATAGCGATGTCCCTGTCCTTGGGCGGTACATCGTTGACCAGCTTTCCGTCTATGAAAAGCTCACCTTCGCTGATGTCTTCCAGCCCCGCGACCATGCGCAGGGTGGTGGTCTTGCCGCAGCCCGAAGGGCCTACCAGTACCACGAATTCCTTGTCCTTGATGGTGATGTTGGTGTCCGATACGGCTCGCACGTTGCCGTCGTATACCTTGCCTATCTTCCTGAGTTCTACCTGAGCCATAAGGCCTCCCTTTTAGGGTTTATGTTAGTGTTTCCAGTGTAACGCCCCTATGCTCCGGGGTCAACGTGAAATCGGCGGGCGTAGACAATGATTCAAACTCGGAAATTGGATCCAATCCAGGCCTGGGCTGCAATGCCGAAAGCCACGGCCACGTTCAGCGAGGCCTTTATTCCCTTCATGGGGATGCTGATGCGGTTAGCACCAGCCAAGGCCAGGGCAGGCTGGCTCAAGCCCAGTTCCTCGGAACCTAAAAGCAGGAGACCCTGGGGTGGAAAATTGAAATCCGCTACGCTTTTACCCCCCAATTCCAGGGCGATGAGGGGGCCAAAGGCTGAAAGCTCATTAAGTTCGCAGCTCCGCCAGGGAATTAAATCCACGGCTCCCATGGAGGATCTGGCTGCCCGGGGATGCCTAGGGTCGGCGCAGAGGGGAGAGAGGAGGACTTCCTCGAAGCCCAGGGCTTCGGCGGTTCTGAGTATGGAGCCTACGTTGAAGGGCGAGCGGATGTCTTCCAGATAGACCCTCAATCCTGGATAAAAGGATCGAGGTTTTACATTGCCGAAGCCCTGGGCTTCAGACGCCAGCCCCTCCATCGAGCGATAGTCGTGGAGATCCCAGTCCGCCGGGGATTGGCCCGATAAGCCTACCAAATAGTGCCTGAAATCGTTGATGAACCGAATAACCAAGTCGGGGTTTTCCTGCTTCGCGAGGGACGCGGCACAAGTTTTAGCGAGACATTTCAGCTCCTGATCCGACTCCTGGTCCGAAGCGAGGAATCCTACCAGATCCAGGGCGAGAGCCCGGGCTTTTTGCCGATCCTCGCCCTCGGCTATATCCAGCTCTGCCCTCTCCAGCAAGAGCGCACATTTGCGAATCCGCTGGCGGCCATGGAGCTTGGCTATCCGGAGAATGACACTCATTCTCCTGTCTCTCCGCTTGGCTTCCCTACCCTGCCCGAAACTAACAGGGCAAATTCTCCCTTCTGTGGGATGGGATCGGTGGAGCCTTCGGCCAGGCGACCGGCCAGCTCGGCGGCACTGCACTCCACGATCTGCTCATGGATCTTTGTCAGCTCCCTGCCCAGACATACTCGGCGATCCGGAGCCAGGAGGGCTAGGTCGGCGGCCAAGCGGTTTATCCTGAATGGGGATTCGTAGACAAGGAAGGCTTCCTCTCTAGCTAGGAGCTCGGTGAGCCTGGACCGTCGCCGGGCTCCCTTGGGGCTTAAAAATCCGTCAAAGAGAAAACCCCGCTCCGCAAAACCCGCTGCGGAGATCAACGTGGCCAAGGCCGAGGGGCCTGGAATGGGAATAACCCGATGCCCCGCTTCCCTGGCTCGTCTGGCCGCCTGGGCGCCGGGATCGGAAATCCCAGGAGTGCCGGCATCGCTGCAATAGGCGACCTTTTTGCCTTCATCCAGGAGCCTTACTATCCGCAGAGATCCCCGCTCCTCGTCATTCGCATGGCATGAGACTAAAGGCTTTTTAATGGAAAAATGGTTTAATAGGCGAAGGGTATGCCTGGTATCCTCGCAGGCTATCACATCGGCGTCTTTTAAGGTTTCAAGGGCTCGCATGGTGATATCACCCAGGTTACCTATTGGAGTGCCCACAATATACAGCTCAGCCATGGTTTTCCTCATCCAGCCACAGAGTGGCCGCCTGACTTCATAGATCAAATTCTATAGGAATACGGCGCGTTGAGATAGGGCAAAGCTGATTTTTCTCTGACCTTAGGCCAGATTAGTCCTGGAGATCCTCGACAAGAGCCTTGATTGGTAGTACTTTTTTTAGATGCGCCAAGGCATCACCAAGAAGTATATTTTCCTCATTTTTTTCATAGCTCTCTTTGTTCTCGTGGCCAGGCTCTTCTATCCATTTATGACGGTCATCCTCTGGTCGGGACTCCTCTACGCCTTCATCAACCCCCTCTATGAACGATGTACAAGGAGACTCCAGCGCGGCAAGGCCGCCAAGATCAAAAGGCCTTTCGGCGAGAAAATCCTGGCGGGACTTTTTTCCGTCCTGGGCGTTCTCATCATAATCGTCCCCCTGGGATTCCTGGCCTTGGAACTGATAAAGCAAGTAGTGGATCTATCCAGTGATTTTTTAAACTTTGTTGAAGAAAATCGAGACATCTTCTCCCTCAGCCCCAGTAGTCCTGTTGGGGGCATAATTTTCAGGATGTCAGAGGGAGCGATCGATCTCAGCCACATTAATGTGGTCCATGAGCTCAAGACCGCTCTCCTCTCCAGTTCCAGCAGGCTGATAGGCCTTTCCGGCACCCTTATCAAGAACGCAGCCAGCCTCGTCATGACCCTGGCCTTCATGGTCTTTTCCCTCTATTTCCTCCTTGTGGACGGCAAGCATCTGGCGGGTATCGTTGTTTCGGCCATACCCATAGAGCGAACCTATACTACGATGTTCATGGAAAAATTCAGCCAGTCAGGCCGCCAGCTTACCCTCGGTTACTTCCTCGTCTCCCTTTACCAAGCGGTAATCATGTTCGTGCTCTGCCTTATTTTTAAACTGGAAGGAGCCCTGGTCCTGGCTGTCCTGACAGCCATTGCTTCCTTCATTCCCATGGTGGGCACCTCGCTCGTATGGGTACCTACTTCCCTGATTTTAGGTTTTTCTGGCGACCTGGGCAGGGCTGTGGCTTTCTTCATCCTCGCAGCGTTCTTCGTGACTTTTTCCGATAATTTTATCCGTCCCATGGTGCTGGGGGAGAAGTTGAAAATCCACCCGCTTCTTATATTTTTCGCCATTGTCGGCGGTCTTCAGATATTCGGCATAAACGGCTTACTGCTGGGACCCCTCATCGTGGTAATTTTCTTCGCCGCTGCCGGGCTTTACGAACAGATCGACGATATTCAAGCTGTGGAGCCGGATAAAGAAGAGACAAGGTCTTCGTAGTAGGAATCGGCGATGGGGATACCCCCCGCCGTCCTCCCCAGGCCGCATTCCGGTTTTTTGAAATTATGAAAGTCCGATCCGGCGGTCACCAGAAAACCCCTTTCTCTGGCCATGTTTTCCAATATCCTGCATTGTCCCAGTTTTGCCGCCGGATGGTAGGCTTCTATACCCTCGATACCTAAGTCTTTCCACTCATCCATACGTGCACTTAGCTTGGGCTTGCTGATAAAAAGGGAATATGGATGGGCTACTACCGCCACCCCCTTGGCTTGACGGATAAGATGAAGGGCTCGGGAGAGAGGCAGGCAATCCTTGGGCAGGTAAAAAGGCCTTCCCTTGGCCAGGTATTTGTCGAAGGCCTCCTGCTTGGTGCGCACGACGCCCATTTCTACCAGGGCTTCGGCCATATGAGGCCTGCCTACCCTCTCGGTACCCGCCAGGGAACCCATCTTTTCCAGATCCATGGCCATGCCTTCAACGCGAAAAAGCTCCACCATGCTTTCATTACGCCTTTGCCGCGCATCGGCCAGCTCCGAGAGGGCTTCTAATAGCTCTCCCTCCGACTCATCAACACCCAGACCCAGGAGATGGAATTCTCCAGGATCGAAATCGATTTCTATTTCCACTCCCGGTATGAATTCTATATCCAATTCGGCAGCCTTGGCCCTTGCCTCGGCTATACCGGCTACCGTGTCGTGATCGGTTAATGCCAGTGCCGTCAAACCCAGCTTTTTCCCATGAATCATGAGTTCAGAAGGGCTCAAAGACCCGTCTGAGGCAGTAGAGTGGCTATGGAGATCGATCATGCTTTAAAGACCCCCGCATCCCCCTGGCTGTCGAAAAGCCGGATACGCGGGCTCTTTACAGCAAACCCGGTGACCTGCGCCGCGAAGCGGCGCAGGTCTTCCTCCTCCAAGGCTTCTACGGAGAGTTCGAAAGGGGGCCTGGCCACTGTGTAGAGGTGTATTTCTTCTATTTTTGCTCCGCGGCTCATGAGGGTATCGATAACGGCCGCATAGGAAGCCACATCTTTTACGTCCGGAGTCCTCCCGTCCAGCTTGCATACCATAGTCTGAAGTATGATGGGTCGAAGGGATGCGAAACCGGCGATTCCCTCCACAATGTCTTTAAGCTGGTAGCCCGAACGGGACATGGCCAGAAAACCCTCCTGGGTGCCCGCATCCAGCTTAGCCCACACCATGAGTCCCTCACTGTCCGCAAATCGCGCCATGAGAGCCCTTGTCTTTTCATGAAGGAAGCCTGTGGCATTGCTTATGAGGACAAGCTTCGCCTTCCCTGCGATCCGCGGGAAACGACCTCTTGCCCTGGCGCAGAGGTCAAGGGCTTCATCCAGGTGAGGCGAAAGGCTTGGCTCACCGTTGCCCGAAATGCATATATCCTTGAGTTCAAAAGAATTCCATTTATCTGGATATCTGGAACTGAAGAAATCCTCGAGATCTCCTTCCAACGTGTCCACCGTAAAGACGGCATTATTCCTGAAAGCCTGCACCTCGCAATAAGGACAATTAAAATTGCAGTGTTTATGACCCGGAAAGAGATTGATGCCCAGAGAAAGACCGCCCGAGCGCCTGGAAATAACCGGATATACAAGAGAAGCGCCCGTATCTCCCCTCAGATGCCTATCCACAGCTTCGCTTTCCATTGGACTATACTAGCCGCAAAGACCAGTCCAAGGCAACGATTTTAGGGAGAATATGCATCGACAGGGAGAAACAGCCTTGACATGGCGGCGCTGCCTGTGTTTTTATCATCCCATAATGAAGCGCATTTCCGGTGTCGAGAAGGGATCCAGAGCCCTCCATCATCATCACGGCCATCATCTCAGACAGCCGGGGCAATGTTGGGCTTGATCCAATTTTAGGCATCAAGTGAACAAAAAAGCGCCGGCTGATTCCCAGCCGGCGCTTTTTTTAGGCCAGCCGCATATCGCGGTTCTTCCTGAAAAACGCCGGGGGAAAAGGGCGCACAACCAGGAGGATAGGTATGAATACAACAGAAACAGTAGTGAGGATCGGGCTTCCTAAAGGCAGGATGCAGACCAAGGTTATGCAGCTTTTGACCGAAGCGGGGCTTCCGGTGAGCATCGATGAAAGGGAGTACAGGCCTCGGCTGGGCAACGGTTCGGCCTTCGATTTGGGTACCGGCACACTGTCCTATGAAACCAAGTTATTAAAACCCCAGAACATTGTGGAAATGCTCTCCTCAGGAAGCCGCGACGTGGGCTTTGCCGGAGCTGACTGGGTGAGGGAACTGGGTGTTGACCTGGTTGAACTTTTCGATACGGGAATGGATCCAGTCTCGGTGGTAGTGGCCGCTCCCGCAGCCCTGGTGGAAAAAATAGGTTCTCCCAAAGCCCCTCTCATATCCTGGACCCAGGCCTGCGGCAGGCGCCCAGTGGTAGCATCGGAATACGAATCCATAGCCAAGGCCTGGATCAAGGACAATATACCCGAGGCTGTTTTCATACGCTCCTATGGGGCAACAGAAGTATTCCCCCCCGAGGACGCTGATCTCATCATAGACAACTGCGCCACCGGCAGCACTCTCAAGGCTAACGGGCTTGTAATACTCGATACGGTGATGAAAAGCTCGACACGGCTTTACGCCTCGCGCCAAGCCATGGAGAATCCGGCCAAGCAGGAGGCGGCGGAGGCCCTGATCCTCATCATGCGTTCGGTCATTGAAGCGAGAAAACGGGTCATGCTGGAAGTGAACGTGGAGGAATCCAAACTGGAAGCCCTCATCGCAGTACTGCCCTGCCTGCGTTCCCCCACCCTATCTCCCTTGGAAGGCGGCAAGGCCTTCGCAGTGAGAGTGGCCGCTCCCCGGGATCAGCTGGCAGCCCTTATTCCCAAGATCAAGCGCCGGGGCGGCACTGACATTGTCGTTACCCAATTGAGCCAGCTCGTACCCTAAAAGGAGCCCTTATCATGGAATCAAAGAATTTCTTGAAGCTGGATGCCAACGAAGGGCTTTGTCTTCTGGATAGTACGCAGCTGGCCAGGGTTCTTTCACCTGAAATCGCCCGGCGCTATCCCAAGGCCGAATTACTGGAAAGAGAGCTCGCGAAGCATTTCGGACTTTCCCCGGCCCAGCTGATCGCCACTGCCGGCGCCGATGACGCAATAGAGAGGATATTTGGAGCCCTGGCCGGCCCTGGAAGCACAATAGTGAGCACCGTTCCAGGCTTTGTCGAGTTTCTGGACGCCAGCCTCAGAGCCAGGGCTCGCTTTGTCGGAATACACAAAAGACCGGGCAGTCCCTTTCCTCTCAAGAGCTTTTGCACTGCTATTAAAGATGAAAAGCCAGCCATAGCGGTAATAGCTTCTCCTGATAATCCCGACGGAAGGGTTTTAAGCAACGGCGACTTCTTCGCCGTCGCCTCGGCATGCCAGGCTGCGGGCACTCTCTTTCTTCTCGACCTCACCTACCTGGATTTTGCCGACGACAGCTCCATTCTGCGCCTAGCTCTGGAGACTCCCGGAGTGCTGATCACCGGCAGTTTTTCCAAATCCAGAGGCCTAGCGGGCTTCAGGGCGGGCTGGGCAATGGCCGGCAAGGCTGATAGAGGCTTGATCGATATTCTCAGGCAGGCCGGTCCACCCTTCTCCCTCTCCTCCCCCGCCATAGAGGCGGCTAAAATAGCTCTCGAGGAAACTGAAACTGCATATCGGGCATTTGTTGATCGCATTAAAACGGAGCGCCGCGAAATTCAGGAAGGCCTGGCTGCCCTGGGAGCCGAAACTTGGGCATCCCAGGCCAACTTTGTAAGCGCCTTCGTAGGCGATGCCCCGGCCTTCGTCGCCAGGCTTAAGGATATGGGAATACTCATCCGCCATTGGCCGGGAAAGGCAGACACGGAAGGCCTGGTCCGCATAACATGCCCAGGGGAAGGGAAGTCACTCGAACGTTTGCTTGGCGCGCTGCAGCGCCCGGAGGTGAGACTATGAAGGAAGGCGGGAAAAACGATGCGGTGCTTGTCACGAGGAAGAGCCGCGAAACGGAAATCGAAGTCAAGCTCAGCCTTGTACCCGGTCCCTCAGCTATCCACACGGGCATAGGATTTCTGGATCATCTTATCGGAAGCTTGTCCCATCACGCAGGCTGGAGTCTGAATCTACGCTGCTCGGGCGATCTGGAGGTGGATGACCACCACAGCGCCGAGGATTCGGCCATTGTGCTGGGCATCGCCTTCAAGGAAGTCATGTCCGGCCTGGACAATCCCCGCCGCTTTGGTTCGGCCTACGCTCCACTGGACGAAGCCTTAGCCAGGGCTGTAGTGGACCTCTCTGGCAGGCCATGGTGCGAGGTGTCCTTGGATTTGCAGAGAGCTTCCATAGGAGCCCTGGCTTCGGAGAATATTGGGCACTTCCTTGCAACGTTTGCCATGAACGCCGGCATAACGCTGCATATCGACCTGCTCAAGGGGGCGAACGATCACCACAGGGCGGAAGCGGCCTTCAAGGCGCTGGCCCTTGCCCTGAAGAGCGCCTGCCAATCCGTGGACATAGTACCCAATCTCGATTCAGCTTCACAAGACGAGGCGGTAGCCGGTTCCGGAGCTACATGCCTAAGGCAAGGTCCCGGGAACAGCACCAAGGGACGAGCCAGCATCAGCGTGCGAAAAATTGACTCTTCATCCCTGGGGGGCGGTGCATGAAAAAGGCTGAGCTTGTCATTGCCTCTACCGGCGCGGCTAATCTCGCCTCGGTTCAGGCTATGTGCGCCCGTTCGGATGTGGAGGCACTGATCACCACGGAATACAGCCTCATTGAAAAAGCTGAACGGGTGCTTCTCCCGGGAGTGGGAGCCTTCGGAGCCGCGATGGGAAGCCTCAGAACAGGGAATCTGGATCAGGCCCTCGCCTCCCGCATAGCGGAAGGCCGGGCTACCATGGGTATTTGCCTGGGAATGCAGATGTTCTGCCTTTCCAGCGAGGAGGCCCCGGGCATTGGAGGAATCGGAGCCATCCAAGCCGATGTGGGCCGATTTTCTCCTGGCCTGCCCCTTCCTCAACTAGGCTGGAACCGAGTGACTGCAGCTCAGGGCGACAGGTGCATCGAGTCGGGATGGGCATATTTTGCCAACAGTTACAGGCTATCCACCACACCCCAAGGCTATCGCTGCGCCACCAGCAATTACGGTGAAGAATTCGTCGCCGCGCTTGAAGGCGCCATCGACAAAGAAAGCGGCATACCCGGCATCCTCCTCTGCCAATTTCATCCTGAACTATCGGGCGAATGGGGGCAGAGAATTTTCCTGCGTTGGATGGGCATGGAAGCTCCCCTGCCCTTACCATCAGGCAGCGCTGAGCTTCCTAAAAAATCCTCGGAAACTATGCCGCCTCCTGCTTCCAGGGCTACGGCGATACGTGTACTCCCCTGCCTGGATATTAAAGGCGGGAGGGTGGTCAAGGGCACTAAGTTCCAGAACCTGGTGGATTCGGGAGATCCTGCCGAACTGGCTGGGCGTTACGAAGAGGAAGGGGCGGATGAAATTGCCCTCCTGGATATAAGCGCAACGATAGAAGAGCGCCGTACGGCCCTGGAGTCGGTGGCCACGGTGAGAAAAAGGCTTTCCATTCCCCTCTCCGTAGGTGGGGGCATAAAGAATGTACAGGATGCCCAGCGGCTTCTCAACGCCGGCGCGGACAGGGTATCGGTGAACAGCGCGGCGGTGAGAAATCCTGAGCTCATTCGGGAGCTTGCCGACCGTTTCGGTGTACAGTGTGTCATAGTGGCTATAGATGCGTCCCGAAATGCCCAAGGAGGCTGGGAAGTCTTCATCGATGCGGGCAAGAAGGCCACAGGCCTGGATGCGGTGGACTGGGCAAGGCGCTGCGCTACCCTGGGCGCTGGAGAAATCCTTCTCACATCTATAGACAAGGATGGCACGGGCGAAGGCTATGACGAAGCCCTCATCACCGCAGTTTCAGAAGCCGCGGGCATTCCGGTGATAGCCTCAGGCGGAGCCGTGGAATGCGAGCATTTCTTGGCAGGAGCCAAGGCCGGGGCCAGCGCCCTCCTAGGAGCCGGGGCTTTTCACAGGAGAGAACTTACGGCGGGAAGGCTCAAGGAGAGCCTTGAGTCCTTTGGAGTGGAGGTAAGACGATGATAGTACCTAGCATAGACATTTTAGGCGGCAGAGCCGTTCAGCTCAGAGGCGGCCGACATCCCGTATTGGAAGTAGGTGATCCGGAAGTCCTGGCCGAAAAACTGTCCCGGGCGGGCGAAATCGCCGTAGTAGACCTGGATGCGGCTTTAGGTAAGGGTTCCAACAAGGAACAGGTAAAAAGAATTATTCGCAGGTACCCCGCAAGGGTCGGGGGCGGAATCCGCAGCCGTGAACTGGCCTTGGAGTATCTGGACTCGGGCGCCAGGGCGGTGATGATAGGCACTAAGGCCAACCCAGAATTCCTCTCCGATTTCCCCCCTGAGAGGCTCATCGCAGCCCTGGACACCAATAGGGGGAAAATAATGGTGGAGGGCTGGACTAAGGCCACTGAAGCCGGGCTTTTTGAGAGGATAGAGGAACTAAAACCCTATGTGGGCGGATTCCTGGTGACCACAATAGACCGGGAAGGCGAGATGAACGGTTTCGATTTCATCAGGGCCGAAACGATCATCAAGGCGGCCTCGGGCAGAAGGATTACCTTTGCCGGCGGAGCATCAGGAGGCGATGAGGGTGCGGATCAGATCGCACGCCTGGATGCCCTGGGCGCCGATGTCCAGGCAGGAACCGCATTGGCCATGGGAGCCTTGAGTCTAGCGAGAGCTTTTTCGGCTCCCCTTTCATCGGACCGGCCCGACGGGCTCTGGCCTACCACTGTCTGCGACGAGGGGGGCAGGTTTCTAGGCTTGGTATACTCGGATCTGGAAAGTCTGGAATCAGCCTTCGCATCGGGAAGGGGCGTCTATAAGTCCCGATCCAGAGGTCTCTGGGAAAAGGGAAAAACTTCGGGCAATTATCAGGATCTCCTTAAAGCCGAACTGGACTGCGACAGGGATTGCATTCGCTTTACGGTGCGGCAGAACGGCAAAGGCTTCTGCCACATGGAGAGGCGCAACTGTTTCGACAACGGCTACGGCATCGAAAAACTTTCCCGCACCGTAGACGCCAGGCTCAAGGATGCCCCCGAAGGCTCCTACACCAGAAGGCTGCTTACTGATCCAAGCCTGTTGGCTTCCAAGTTGAGGGAGGAGGCCGACGAACTAGCAATGGCTTCGGGTTCCTCCGATGCGGCCTTCGAGGCCGCCGACCTCATTTATTTCACGATGGTCAAGGCATTGAGGGAAGGGGCTAGCCTGGAGGATATAGAAGCTGAACTGGAGCGCAGGTCCTTTAAAGTCCAACGTAGACCGGGCAACGCCAAGCCCGGGTACGATTCAGCCGAGGGAGGGTCCCGATGGACGGGAATACACTGAACTCCAGACTCCCGGAAATTGTGCCTATGAGAAGGATGAAGCCCACTGAACTGCCCTCATCCTCGGGCCGTCTCTTTTCACCCGAAGTGGATGAGGGCGCTGCCCGGATAATCTCCGATGTAAGGGAATCCGGAGAGGCAGGATTGAGGCTATGGGCTGAAAAACTGGGCGAGATCGGTCCTAAAGAGAAGCTTTTTCTAGACAGGGAAGATCTTGAAAAGGCCTGGAAGTCTTTGGATTCTTCCACCCAGGATTTACTGAGCAGGGTGAAGGACAGGATAGGAGCCTTCGCGCAGGCCCAGCGATCCTGCCTTTCAGATCTGGACATGAAGATTCCTGGAGGCAGGGCAGGTCACCGATTTATTCCCGTCAGCAGGGCCGGCTGTTACGTCCCCGGGGGGCGATATCCCCTGCCCTCAACAGCACTCATGACAACTATACCTGCCGTTCAGGCAGGGGTTAAAGAAGTTTACTGCGCGGGCCCTAAGCCCGCAACCGTAAGCCTGGCCGCAGCCTACTTAGGCGGGGCTTCGGGTTTCCTCCGCTGCGGGGGTGCCCAGGCCATAGCCGCCCTAGCCTTTGGCGTGGCACTCCCTGCCTGCGACGTGGTGGTAGGTCCCGGCGGGCGCTACGTGGCCAGCGCGAAGCGCCAACTTTTCGGCGTTGTAGGCACCGAGGCGCCTGCCGGGCCTTCGGAGCTGCTTATCATCGCCGACGACAAAGCCGACCCCAACCTTGCGGCCGCCGATCTCATCGCGCAGGCCGAGCATGACACGGCAGCCTTTCCGGCCCTTATCTGCCGTTCCGAAGCCTTCGCAATCGCCACCGAAAGAGCTCTTGCCGTGGCGATCCAGCACTTGCCCGAGCCCAATAAGACCACAGCCCTCGCCTCCCTCTCCAACGGCTGGATTCTGGTCGCCGAAAGCGATGAGGAAGCTAGAGACTGTGCCGAGCGTTGCGCGCCTGAGCACCTGGAGCTTCTGGTGGAAGCCCCTGAGGATTGGGAAGCAGGCGTTTCTTCGGCGGGAGCGGTTTTCCTGGGCAGGGGTTCGGCGGAAGTCTTTGGCGACTACGGAGCAGGGCCAAACCACAGTCTGCCCACGGCGGGCGCCGCCCGCTTCGCGGGCGGCCTTTCGGTCCTGCATTTCCTCAGAGCCCGCACCTGGCTCACCATGGACAGGCCCGAAACCCTGGCGGCGGACACCGCCGCCTTCGCCCGCCTGGAGGGCTTGGAAGGCCATGCGAGGGCTGCGGAGTGTCGACAAGGCAGCCCCAGCTAAGCATCGCCGCGCCGATTCGGTCTCACTCCAAGCGCTCTTCGCAAAAAAGCGGGTTCAGAAACCGTAAATCTCCGAGTATTTATTTCTCAGATAGTCCGCGAAGTACGATGGATCCAGGCTCGAGCCGGTCACCTTCTTTACTAGATCTCCCGGTGTGAGCGCGGCCGCCTCCCTGTGCACCTTGCCGCGAAGCCAGGCCAAGGCGGGCGAACTGTCCCCTGCGGCGATGCGCTCTTCCATTTCGGGCATCTCGGCTTTCATGGCCGACCAGAACTGGGCTGCGTAGAGATTACCCAGGGCGTAGCTGGGGAAGTAACCGAAAGAGCCCATAGCCCAGTGGATATCCTGCAGACAGCCTCTGGCATCATCGGGCACGTCCAGGCCCAGCATATCCTTGATTTTAGCATTCCATGCGGCCGGGAGGTCTGACACGGCAAGACGGCCCCCAATCAGCTCCGATTCCAGCTCGAATCGCGCGATAACATGAAGACCGTAGGTTACTTCGTCCGCCTCGGTTCTGATGAGGCTGGGCTGGACCTTGTTGACTCCTCGGTAAAAATTAGCCAGATCTACCCCATCCAAGGTTCCTTCGGCCATGGAAACGATAGTCGGATAATGGGCTTTCCAGAAAGCCATGGATCGGCCGATTATGTTTTCCCACATTCTGGACTGGGACTCGTGGATAGCCATGGACGCGGCCTCGGTAAGTCTTGTGCCCGCGAATCCCGCCCCCGTATCCAGGCCCATTTCATAGAGGGCATGGCCCGATTCGTGTATCGTGCTGAATACGCCGGATGGAAAGAAATCCTCCATGTAACGAGTGGTTATGCGGATATCGTCCCTGCCCAAGGTAGTAGTAAAGGGATGAGCGGTGGTGTCCAGTCTTCCTCGCTTTCTATCGAAACCCACGGCCGTCATAAGATAGTCGCTCATCCTGGCCTGAGCTGCGATGCTCACTTTGCGGGAGAGAAATGAATCGTCGGGCTGAGGCCTGCTTTTTATAGAGCCCAATATATCCACCAATTTAGCCTTCATGGTGGAAAAAACGGCTGCGGTGGACTTTTCAGTATTGCCTATCTCATAATGATCCAGGAGTACGTCATAGGGAGCCGCTCCGGATTTCAAAGCCGCCGCAATCTTCAGGTTCAGTTCTATCATCGTGGAAAGATGAGGGGCGAACCGAGCAAAATCGTTGGCCTTTTTGGCCTGGACCCAGGCGGCCTGAGACAAACTGGTCTGTCTCGCCATTTCAACCACCAGACTGGCAGGCAGCTTGGTTTCCCTGTCGTATTCTCTCCGCGAGACCCTTACATAAGCCTTCTCTAAATCGTTGAGATCCCCGGCCTCTTCCAGTTCAGACAACAGATCTCCAATCTGAGGATTCACAGCCTTTTCATGGGCCATGCCTTCCACTAGGGCGAGCTGTTCGGCCCTTTCATCCAGCCCTGCCTCGGGCAGATAGGTTTCCTGATCCCAGCCCAGGACGGCTCCCACATGGGTAAGCAAATTTCTCTCCCTGTCCAGGGATATCAGCTTCTTCATCGCTTCGCGCATGCATGCTCCTTGTCTTCGGTACGCTTTCCAACCCAGGCCAGAATGCTAGCACGGCGCTGGAAAGTGTACAACTCGCAAGTCTCTAGGCTATACTCTAACCCGTGTTTCTCCACGAACTCAGGCAGCCTGTCGAAAGTCTCAAAAACGTAGGTCCTGCCCTTGCCTCCAAGCTAAGCAGGCTGGGAATAGGCACGATCGCCGAACTTTTGTCCCACTATCCCAGGGATTACGAAGACCGAAGCGAAATCGTTCCCTTTTCCCGCTTCTCAGAACGAAGCTTCGTGCACAGCATCGCTACCGTGGTTTCCCACGAGTGGTTTGGCTACGGAGCCATGCGCACCCTCAAGATCCTTGTAGCCGATGACAGCTCCGAAGCAGCCCTCCTCTGCTTTAACAGGCCCTTTCTGGAAAAAAGCATCCCTGTGGGCTCCCGAGTTATCGTTCATGGCAAGTTTCAATTTCGCTATGGCGAAATCCAGTCCTCCTCCTTCGATGTGGAACCCTACCGAGAAGGCGATGATGCCATGCCCGGCCTTCTCCCGGTCTATGCCCTCACCGGCGGCTTAAGCCAGGCATCTCTGCGCAAGCTGATAAAAAAAGCGCTGGAAATGTATGGCCGTCGGGTAGAGAACGAACTCGATGGAGCCATTGTAGCATCCAGAAATCTCATGGCCAAATCCGATGCCCTCCACGCCCTCCACTTTCCTTCTTCGGAAGCTGAAAAGGCCGAGGCAAGAAAAAGTCTGGCCTATGAGGAGCTCTTCAAGTTTCAAATGGGCATAGCCCTAAGGATTCAAGCCCGTAGATCCCAATCGGTCCAGCGTAAAAGCGTGCCCGGGGTATTGAGCCGCCGTCTGCTGGAAAGGCTCCCCTTCGCCCTCACCTCCGATCAGGCCAAGGTACTGGAAGAAATAAGGGCCGACCTGGACCGCCCTCAACCCATGGCTCGACTCCTCCAGGGCGATGTGGGTTCAGGCAAGACTATAGTAGCCCTTTTAGCTGCTCTCCACGTTGTGGAACGGGGAGCCCAGGTAGCCATCATGGCCCCCACCGAACTCTTGGCCAGGCAGCATGCGGCAACAGCAGCCAGGCTCGTCGAACCCCTGGGCTTGCGCCTCGCATTTCTCTCCGGCAACCTGGACGATGCCGCCCGCCCCCCCCTGCTCCAAGCGCTGGCTAAAGGAGAGGTGGACATCGTGCTGGGCACCCATGCGCTATTCTCCCAGGATGTGGTCTACAAGTCGCTTCAATTCGTCGTTATCGACGAACAGCACCGCTTTGGCGTTGCCCAGAGGGCAGCTCTGTATAAAAAAGGAGACATCCCGGACTTGTTGATGATGACAGCCACTCCTATTCCCAGAAGCCTAGCCCTCACGCTTTTCGGCGATCTGGCCGTATCATCGATACGAAACCTACCTCCGGGGCGAAAACCTGTCATCACCCACCTAGCCAAGGAAGGCAATGAGTCGAAGGTGTATGAATTTGTTGACAAATTAGTCCGTCAGGGTCGCCAGGCCTTCTTTGTGTACCCCTTGATTGAGGAATCTGAAAAGGCGGAACTCAAGAATGTCCAGAAAATGGCCGCCTTGCTGGCAGAAACCGTGTACCCCCACTTCTCCCTGGGGCTTCTCCATTCCCGCCTGAAAGAGGATGAAAAGCGAAGGGTTATGGATTCTTTTGTGAGCGGTAAACTACAGATTCTGGTTGCCACCAGCTTGGTGGAAGTAGGCGTGGATGTTCCCAATGCGGCGGTTATGGTTGTGGAGCACGCCGAGCGTTTCGGCCTTTCGGCTCTCCATCAGCTGAGGGGAAGAATCGGCCGGGCAGAGCACCAGAGTTACTGTTTCCTGGTCTACTCCAAGGATATCACCGAGGATGCGGTGCAGCGGCTGAAAGCTCTCTACACCAGCACCGATGGATTCGCCCTGGCCGAGGAAGATCTCAAGATCAGGGGGCCTGGCGAACTCTTAGGCACAGCCCAATCGGGAGCCTTGAGACTCCGCATAGCAGATCCTCTCAAGGATTTCGAACTTCTCAAGGCAGCCAGGGCTGACGCCTTCTCCATAGTGCGGGAAGACCCTGCCCTTCTTCTGCCAGCCCATGAGGTATACAGAAGAACTCTCGAGCACGACAGATCGGCTGGAGAAGCGTGATACTTCTCTTCTGAATATGGAGCCAGGACTCTCCGCGTCAGACTATTTCTTCGGACCGCCGTTCTGAAGCACAATCTCCGAGCTGCCCATATACTCCAGGATCTTATCCTTCCGGGCTCTAGGCCCTAAAAGGTCTCTCACCCTGAGGTACTTCCTTCGAAGATACTGAATGGAGGGAATAGTGCTCCTAAAATGCTCCGCCAGTTCCCAGTCCTTGTGCAGATAATGCCCCGACTTGTCCTTGCCGTTCATGTCCAGGAATTCCCCTAGCAGCTCCTTTGTCCATTTAATGGGCGCGCTACGGGAATAATCGTGCTTGTCCAGACGACGCCTGGTCCTGCCTTCCGAACCATCTTGCTTCTTTTTCTTCCAATGTGGGTGGCGGTTTCTGGCATGGAGGATATCGTCCTTGCTGAAGCCCGTGGCTTCCATCCACAGGCGCGCAAGCCTTGCCTTTTCGGCAGGTGACAGACCCGAGCGGAATGAACGATCCACATATTCCTCGGGAGTCTTGGACTCAAGAATCAGTTTATCCCATCTTTTCATATTGATAGTATACGCCATGTTCGGTGCTAAATACAAATGGAAAAGCAATTTTTCCTGCGGCGCACATCGCGGCAGACTAAAATCGCACAATTCTTGATATTGCATTTTACATTCCGAAACGCATTGCGCATTTGGAATAAGCGATCTATCATCAAAGAACACACCTTCCATGTACCCAAAGCGCCCGCCCGAGAGCGGGCAACCACAAAGCGAGGAGTTTGCAATGTCCCCCAAGCATGAAGCTCTGTTGAGGAACCTGATGAGTTCCGACAGCTTCGCCAAACTGTCAGCCCTGAAGAACCCATCGGTGATCGAGTTTGCAGGCCTTTTTGCAGAGCACTGCCGTCCCAAATCCATTTATGTCTGCGACGACAGCGAAGCGGATATTCAGTACGTTCGAGACCAGGCGCTGGCCAAGGGCGAGGAAGAGCGGATGGCCAATCCAGCCCAAACTATTCATTGGGACGGCTACTGCGATCAGGGCAGGGACAAGAACGGCACCCGCTTCATGGTGTATAAGGAAAATCTCGAGGACATGGGCGCCCTCAACACCATCGAATACGAAAAAGGTTACGCCGAGATCATGGAAATATCCAAGGGAATCATGGATGGCAAGGACGCCATCCTCCAGTTCTTCTCCGAAGGTCCAACCAAAAGCCCCTTCACTATTCCCTGTGTTCAGTTCACCGACTCCTGGTATGTAGCCCATTCGGAATTCATTCTCTACCGTTCTGCCTATCACCACTTCCTGGACATGAAGGAAGAGGAGAAAGGCCAGTTTTTCCGCTTTATCCATTCGGCTGGAGCCCTGGACGAACACTGCTGCACCGACAACCTGGACAAGCGCCGGATTTACATGGATACCCAGAACAACATCGTCTATTCCATGAACAACCAGTACGCAGGCAACTCGGTGGGACTCAAGAAGCACTCCATGCGACTGGCCATCAACAAGGCTGGCAAGGAAGGCTGGCTCTGCGAGCACATGTTCATAATGGCCGCCCTCAACAAGGACAAGGGACGCAAAACCTATTTCTGCGGTGCCTACCCCTCGGCCTGCGGCAAGACATCCACCGCCATGATACCTGGCGAGCAGATCGTGGGCGACGACATAGCCTACTTCCGCAACATAAACGGCGAGTTCAGGGCGGTCAACGTTGAATTCGGCATGTTCGGCATTATCAAGGACGTAAACGCCAAGGACGATCCCCTTATCTTCGAAAACCTCATGAAAAACCAGGAAGTGATCTTTTCCAACGTCCTCATGGGTCCCGACCGCAAGCCTTACTGGCTGGGCATGGGCGTCAAAGCACCCGAAGAAGGCCGCAACCACTTCGGCCAGTGGCGCAAGGGAATCAAGGATGACAAGGGCAAGGAAGTGCCACTGGCCCACGGCAACGCCCGCTACACCATGCGCCTGGATTACCTAGCTAATATCGACAAGGAAGGCTTCGAGGCCAAGAACGGAGTAAAGGTAGAGGGCATTCTCTATGGCGGCAGGGACAGCGACACCACGGTGCCGGTGGAGGAATCTCCCAACTGGAAGGATGGCATCCTCCTCAAGGCAGCCACCCTGGAATCGGAGACCACCTCCGCCACCCTGGGCGCCGAGGGCGTGCGGGACGCCAGTCCCATGGCCAACATGGACTTCGTCTCCTACCCATTAGGCCGCTACACCATGAACAACATCGCCTTCGGTGAGTCGGTCAAAGATTGTCCTAAAATTTTCAGCAACAACTACTTCATGCGTAACCCCGAGGGCAATTTCATGACCAGTAAGCTGGCCAAGAAGGTATGGCTCCACTGGGCCGAAGGCCGGATTCACGGTGAGTATGAGGCCTGCGACACCCCCACGGGCAAGATTCCCCGCTATGCCGACCTCCAGGCCCTATTCAGGAAGCACTTGAACGAGGATTTCTCCGAGGCTGACTACAACTATCTCTTTACCTTCCGCTGCACCAAGTGGATCGAAAAGCTGGAGCGCACCAAGGCTTTCTACGCCAAGGTGGATCCCAAGACCTCCAAGGAGATTTTCGAGTATTGGAATAAGGCTATCGAGCGGATCAAGGCGGCAAGAGAGCGCTTCGGCGACGAAATTAAACCTGGCGCCTACAAGGTATAGATAGTTCAGGACTTCTAGGACATTCTCCGGACAAGAAGGGCTGAAAAGCCCTTCTTTTTCATCTCTCCCAGCTTCCACATTCCTGCAGGTCTGGTTTTTTCAAAGCGTGAGAGTATGGTGGGAGTGGCGATGAGCACCGCCGCTCCTCCTGTCTTGAGGCTACTGGCCAGAACAGCCCATGTATGGGCTACATAGTCGAATTCGGGAATTTCGTCGGGAAAGCAGAGAGCTGCATCCATGGACGCGGGCTCCAGGCGATCCGAGTCAAAGAAGGAAAGACAATCCGTCTCAGGGCCGGGATGGGGGAAAGCGGCGATGAGGTTTGCGGCAGCTGCGCGCAGCGCAAGGCTATCCCTGGAAACCAAGTGGATTCTGTCGCAGCCTAAAGCGGCTCTCGCCCAGAGCGCGGGAAGCCCTAGGCCTGGCCCCAGGAGAAGGAAGTCTCGCACCAGGCTTCCCGCGCAGGCTTTGGCCAAAGATGTTATCGCCAGATCGGTGGCAAAACTGGTGGTGTCGAATTCGGGCAGTCCCCAGATGCCTAAAACAGGAAGAGTATACGCGCCAAGGGGTCTTTTATCCCTGGATCGGAGGTAGGATCCAGGAATGCCAGCCCTGGCCAGGGACTCCCCTACTACAGCAAGCCCTTTAGGAGTTTTTGAGGAGGAGCCAAGAGCTTCGCTCTCTATCCGCCCACCAGTACCTGGCGAAGCTTCAAGCCCGGCAACCGCGGGTTTTTCCAGTATGAAAACCCCATGGCTCTTGGTGACTATTTTTCGTACAAGACTCATACCCGAGTCTAAAATCCAGGCCTCTGCAGACTCCAGGAGAGAGCTGACAAT
>CAZHFN010000002.1:33257-112564 GCA_964531105.1 uncultured Treponema sp.
TCATACCCGAGTCTAAAATCCAGGCCTCTGCAGACTCCAGGAGAGAGCTGACAATGACAAAGGCAAATCGGCCCCCGGGGTTGAGAAGTCCTGGGACATCTTCCCTTACAAAACGGGCAAGGACCTCTCCACCTGCCTTGGCGGGGAGGTTGGAAAGCACTGCATCATATGGACCCAAGGGATCGGCTTCGCCAAGAAGGCCTGGAGCGATTACCAGCTCGGCTTCCCTCTCCCTGTATTTCTTGTGTTTGGGTGGCTTTTTTGCGATCCGGGGAGCCTCGGCGCCTCCCAGTTCCAGCCTTTTAACCGGTAGACCATTCCTCCAGGCGTTGCGCTCAGAAATCGCGCAGGCCAGCAGATCCCTATCCCTTAAGACAAGCTTAGCCTGTGGCGAGGATGCGGCCATGGAAATTCCGATTATTCCAGTTCCGCAGCCTGCATCCAGAATGGATTTCGCTGAGCATATGGAATCGTCCTTGGCAATTTCCTTGAGAAGGAGTCTAGTGCCCGTATCCACGTCGAATGAGGAGAAGAGGGCATGGGACAGGTCGAATTTAAGCTTGGCGCCTCTGTAGGCGAACTCGACTGTCTTGTGAACCAAGGCCGAGAGATCATTCACGAGAGCTGGCCCCATGATGAAGCCGGAAGGCTATTGGAATCGGATTCAGTCGTTGACCCGCTCGACATAGTCGTTGGATTCGGTATTGACGAGGATTTTCTCGCCCTGCTTTATGAAAAGAGGCACTCTCACCACGAGACCGGTTTCGGTGGTGATAGGCTTGGTCGCGCCCGAAACGGTGTCGCCCTTGATGTAGTTTTCACTCTCCATGACGGTGAAGACCATCTTGTAGGGGATCTTAATATCGATCGGCTCGCCTTCCCACATCACCAGGGTATAGGTCTCCCCTTCCTTGAGGTATGGCTTCTTGTCCTCGTGGGCTTCTATAGGTATGCCGAACTGCTCGTAATTCTCGTTATTCATGAACATGAAATTTTCGCCGTCGGAGTACTGATACTGGCAGTCCACCAGGTCAACCTGGGCATCTTCCACGGAATCGGCGGTCTTGATGGTCTGGGTGATGACGTTGCCCGTCTTGAGGCTTTTAGCTTTGACGCGGGCGAAGGCCGAACCCTTGCCGGGGCTTACGAATTCCCGATCCACGACTATGTGGGGAGCTCCGTTTATAAGTAGACAGGTTCCTAAATTAATCTCACCGCCGCGTACCATACTTGTTCCTTCTACCGCCCGGTCTTGTCCGGACAATACATCGATAAAGGCTTTCGGGCTTGAAAATGCCGCTGTATTTCGCAGTATTTTAGCGGAAAGCACGCTTCTCTGTAAAGGCTTCGAAGGGAAAGCTGATGACTTGCCTGATATCGTGCAGACCGAGGAGTCCCATAACAAGGCGATCGAAGCCTATCGCCACCCCCGAACAGGGGGGAAAATCCTTAAAGAGTTCAGGGTAGTCCATATCGACAGGGTGCGGAACCAGGGCATTGGCTTTTTTTTCGGCCTGGGATTGGAAATAATCGGCCACCGCCTTCCTGTCCGCCATTTCCGTAAAGCAGTTGGCCACCTCCACCCCGTTCACATGGAGCTCCCAGCGCTCTTTGTAGGCCTTGCCTGGAATATCCTTGGCCAGACATTCGATGCCCGCGGGGTATTCATCCAACAACAATGGCTTGTCTTTAGGGAGGGCCGGCTCCACCTTGGAGAGAAAGATGACATTGAATGCCTCTTCCCAGCTAGCCTGGGGATTGACCAGCAAGTCCAGGGACTTGGCGGCTTCTATCATCGCATCCGCCTGACCGAGGGCGTCCAGATCCAGTCCGACATAGGCCTGGAAGGCCTCTGCCATGGTTACTCGCCTGAAGGGAGGTTTCGCGGAGTCGGGGCTTTCGGGAAGGGCCAAGGCCGCGAACAGTTCCTCGGTAATGGCTGCAGAAACCCTGGAATCGGCGCCCAGGGTGTAATATTCCAGCATAGTGAATTCGGGGTTATGCAGCCTGCCGATGGATTCCGCATTTCTGAAGGACTTGCAGACCTGGAAGACGCTTCGCCTATGAGTGGCTATAAGCCGCTTCATCCATAGTTCAGGCGATGGGAGAAGAAAGAGGGGCAGGCCGGTGCGATAGGGATGCCTGAATTCGGTGGCAAAGGCTTCCAGGCTCGATTCAGGTATAAGCCAGGGGGCAAGAAGCGGGGTATCGGTTTCCAGATAGTCCCGGCCTAAAAAGAAATCCCTGGTTCTGCTTACAAGCCGAGAGCGGGCTTCCATTACTTTTACTTCCATCTCAGGTCTCCTGGCTTAGGGTCGCATTTCTTCGCAGGGCTTTGAGGGATATCCAGGAACGATCCAGCACAGTTCCGCGGAAAATGGATTTGAGTTCTTCATCATTGCGCTCCAGTAAAACCCCTGCTGGAATGCTCTTGCCGAGAATGCCAAGCGAACATTCAGCCTTATCATCGGTCAGGAAATAGGGGCAGGCTTCCAGGCAAATATCGCAGCCGTAGAGTCTGCGGGAGAGAAAGGTTCTGATATATTCCGGCGGTTCCTCATCGATGTGAGTCCAGTGCTGGATGCACTTGGTTCTGTAAAAGCTGCCCTCTTCTCTACCAAGGGCCGTGGTGGGGCAGGCATCAATACATTTGCGGCAGACGCCGCAGCGCGATGTGATCTCGGTTCGCGTCGGTCCACTCAGCTCCATGGGGCAGAGAATCAGCCCTAAAAGCACCGCCGAACTGCTCAGCTCGTGGCCAGAGGCTATGAGTATATTATTCTTGCCTACCCAGCCTAGATTAGCCTTGAGGGCTAGGGCTTTTTCAGGCAAACCGGAATTGGTCAGGCGTTTCCACGTTTTCAATCCCGACATCGCGATGCCTGAGGCCTCGGCCCTGGATTTCATGGATTTGAGGGCGGCGTGCAGCCTTTTGTCGATCTCGGCATACCAATTGGCCCGAGCAAACCTGGCGAGGGTCATCATCGGTTTTTTAGCGAGTCCCTCGCCCTCACCTCCAACGCTCGCCCAGTCAGGTCCCAGGACAGGCCCCTCGCCGTAGCGCAGCGCAACTACAACAATTGTGGCGGTAGCCCCGAGGTCATAGCGATCAGAGTCTTGGCCATTCAGTGGGTAACGATCCAGCACATCCTTAAAAGATGATCTGTCCAGAAAACCATGGACAAAAAAACCCTGAGCCTGGAGCTCTCTGGACAGAATGGCTCCAAGGCCAGGTACAGCCTCATTCTCTTCTATGGCCATAATCCCGATATCAGGGGATTGGGAAGTTCGAGGTGAGGGTGAGCACTTTCTGCCCTACCCTTTTGAGCAGCCCCTCATCTCCCTTGGACTTCAAGACCTCGCCCACAAGAGAACCTACGCTGACCATCTCGCCCTTACCCATGCCCCTTGTAGTGAGCGCTGCAGTTCCTACACGAATTCCTGAGGTGACAAAGGGGCTCTTGTCATCGAAGGGGATGCTGTTTTTATTGACGGTTATATTGGCCTTGTCCAGCCAGGTTTCGGCATCCCTTCCGGAAATACCCAGCGGACTCAGGTCTACCAAGGCCAGATGGGTATCGGTGCCGCCCGAGACTATGCGGGCGCCACTTTCGGCAATGCTGGCGGCAAGCACCTTGGCGTTTTCGCAGACTCTGTCGATATAGGAGGCAAACTCGGGTTCTAGGGCCTCCTTGAAGGCCACTGCCTTGGCGGCGATCACATGGAGCAGAGGTCCGCCCTGAATGCCCGGCATTATGGAGGAATCGATAAGTTCCGACCACTTTTTAAATCCATCGCCTTTGGCGGTCTTTATGCCCCTATTGTTGGCCTTGTCCCTTCCTATCAGTATCATGCCGCCCCGCGGTCCGCGCAGCGTTTTATGAGTGGTTGTGGTGGTGAAATCGGCCAAGGCCAGTGGGCTCGGATGCTTCCCCGCGGCGACGAGGCCCGCTATGTGCGCCATGTCCACGAGAAGGTAAGCCCCTACCGCATCGGCGATGCGCCTAAAGGCAGCAAAATCTATTACCCTGGAATAGGCCGAAGCGCCGGCAATTATCAGCCTGGGCCTGTACTCCCGGGCGAGGGATTCCACCTGATCATAATCTATCAGTTCGGTATCCCGTTTCACGCCATAGCGGACTACCTTATAGAGTTTACCGGAAAATGACACAGGGGCGCCGTGGGTAAGATGTCCGCCATGGGCCAGATCCATTCCCAGAATGGTGTCGCCCGGATCCAGCGCTGCGAAGAGCACACCCATATTGGCTTGGCTGCCCGCATGGGGCTGGACATTCGCATAATCGCAGGAAAAAAGCTTTTTGGCTCTGTCACGCGCCAGATTTTCTGCTATGTCCACGAATTCGCAGCCCCCGTAGTAGCGTTTACCCGGGTAGCCTTCCGCGTACTTGTTGGTGAGTACAGAACCCACGGCTTCGAGGACCGCAGGAGAAGCATAGTTTTCACTTGCGATAAGCTCCAGTTTTTCCTTCTGGCGTCGCGCTTCATCGCACATCGCTGCCCAGAGTTCCGGATCGTACTGTTCAATTTTTTTCATTTTTACCCTCTAGGGTTATAATATTATTCCCACGGATGAATTGTAGCGTAATCATCCTATTTCTGCCACTGCCCCCAAGGCTTACAAAGCCTTTCAATACCGGGCCAGTATCTGCATTGGTCTCCAGGCGCTGGAATACTCCAGCTGGGAAGCTTCATCCCAGAGAGGCAGAAAAGTCCAAGCCAGCGCCCTGGCGCCAGGCCTTAGGCCATTACTCCTGGAAGCCCCGGATTCTACGCCTCTTTCCATGGCGATATGCCTGTTGTCCAGGGCGCCAAAATAAAGGGAAGGATTATCAAAGGGAGGTAAAAATCCTTTGATTTTACCTGCCCTGCTCAATACCGGATCGTAGGGTACCCAGCCTATGGAGGGCAGATAGTATTCCATCCAGAAATGGGGAATTCCCCATTCATCTTCCCCTGCCAGAAATCCCGAGATTGGAACCGCAGGTATGCCTGTAGCCCGAAAAAGGGAGGCAGCGAGGAGAACATAGTCTCTTGTATTTGCCAGCCTTTCCTTCAAAGCTTGAGAAATTGTACCTTCGGATGAGGTGCCGGGCACCCATTTCATGCGGGAAACAAGCCAGGCATGGATGAGTGCGGCTTTTTTCTGAAGATTTCTTTCCCTGCCGATTATCTGTGCCGCCAGACTTTTAATTTCCTTGCTGCCCGAAGGCAGGAGACTTTCCTCATTCAGATAGGGCTGCAAAAAGAGGGGTGCAGTGCCTGGAGCCGAGGGATTCGCATAGGGTCCTGCAAACCCTTCCTTGTACGAAGAAAGCTCGGTCTCGACGCTGTGGACGGTTACTTGGAGAGTCCTGGAAATCCTGGTCACACCCTGAATAGGTCCTTCCACCCTGATCAGAGAAACACGACCGTTAGACCCCAGCGACGAAGGGTGGCTTTCTTCCTGAACCTCATCGAAGCTCTGGGAAAACGAGCTGGCCGGGTTGGGCGCATGAATTACCAGAGCACCGTCCGAATCAGAATCCTTTCGACTGATCTCCACTTCAAAGCCAAGCGTGTAGGTGACAGGATTGAAACGGTATTTGCTGCCGGAATTCTGGCTCAAGCTCAGGCTGAAGGGTTCAGAAAGGCCATGGGGAGTGCTCACCACCAGAGGACCCGAGCCAGCCTCTTCAGGAACCCGAACCGCAATCACCTTGTCATCCCAGCTTTCATACATAAGACTATTCTCGGGCTGCACAAAATTTTCCGACTCTTCTAAGGCGCTTTTTCTGTCCATGGGGGAATCCAGTGCCATGAGCCCGGGATTTCGTGAAAACAGGACCTGGCTGGCCTGGAATTCGGAGCCAAAGTTAATGCCCCCGATTTCCACCAGGGCTCCCACTCCGGCTTCCTGGGGAACAACCGAAAGTATCGAAGGCCCAGTAGGTGCGTGGGGAAGACCTGCTGGTTTGATGGGTAGTCTGCGCTGGGCTATCAGGACTTCGGGTTTGCTTTTCCCCAGAGAGGTTTGCACCTGGAGCAGTCCCGAATCTATGCTCGAGGGGAGCAAAAATACTATTTCATGCTCCTCCCACGACAGGTAGGAAGAATTCGTTAGCGCCGCTCCATCCAACAGCAACATGGCTTTGCCAAGGTCATCCCCGCTATCCTTGCCGAAATTTCTGCCCGATACGCGTATTTCCTCGCCAGGAACAAAGACCAGGGGCTGGATGGAATCTATGACAGGAAGTTGGGTGCTCAGGTAGATAAGAATTATACCCGCCAGGCCTAGGACAATAAGAATCGCGACAGCGATGTTCCAGGTACGCTTCATGCCACTTCCGATGCAGCCACGGTTCTGCTATCGCTCCGCAGGCCTGTCTACCTTGATTTCCACCGCCACAGGAGCTCCTGACTTGTAATCGGCACCCAGGGGGTAGAAATAAATCCTAGCACCCAGGGGTATGCTCATGGACTGCATAGTCGTCTTGTAGCTGAGTGAATTATCCTCGGTTTTTACCCAAATTTGCCCTTGAATGAAGAGGTCTACGATTGGGTCGCGGAAGCCCATGGGCAATACCTGCACTAAAATTACAAGGTTTTTCCCCATGAGCCTGAGGTCCAGGGGAGCGGCTAAGGGCAGGCTTCTTACCAGGGATTCGCTCCAATCGATAGCAGACACAGGAGACTGCAAGCGAGTCGACTCACCTGCGGCCTTTTCCCCTGACGTTTCTCCTTTATCGCCTGTCTTGGGCTGGAGAAGTTTTACATCGGCCGCGCTTAATGAAAATGCAGATCGAACAGTAAAGCTGAGTATGGGGATAGGGGCGGCCTCCGGCACAGCGCCAGTCTGGGCAACAGCCCTCGCTGCAGCCGCGAAGGCCAGAAGTAAGAAAAGGGAGATCCTGAATACTTCGCCTTTTCTTTCCGAAATCTGACGATTCACCTCGTTGCGCTCCCATAGGAAGTAGTTGTCGGTTCCAGCACGAAGCCTTCGGAATCCGAAACGATAAGGGGATTCCCCGGCTGGTAAAAAACGGATTCGCTGGGTATTTCGATCATGACAGGCTGAACGGATTGCTGCCTCAAGTATTGGGCCATCATTTCAAGGCTGGCTGCCTGGACAGTGATAGAACCGGAAGCCGCAGCCATGGCTGGCGATCTATCCCTAAAAAGACCCATGGTAGCTCCAAAGAGAAGCACAAAGGCCGCTGCTGAAATAGCCAGAAAGGGCATTGGCAGGGCTACCCTGCGTGACCAAAGCTCGCTTACCCATGCCGCGCGGGAGGCAGTGGCTTTCCTGTTCCGGGTACTGAAGTCGATGGAAGCGCCTATCCTGGATTTCGCCAGGCTCAAGGCACGGCTTTCTTCTGAAGTAAATCCCCGAGCCATGGTTTGGGAGAGGGCGCGATATTCCGCAACATGGGCAGTGCATCTGGAACAACCTGAAATATGGCTATCCAATCTCTCCTTCCAGGGTGAAGGCACTTCGCCGTCCGCATGGGCAGATAAAAGCGCATCATCAGGACACATGGGGATCCTCCCTGTTCATACGCTTGAGAAGGGCTTCGCGAGCACGGAATGCCCGTACCTTCACGTTGCCCTCGCTAATCCCAAGTACTTTTCCTATTTCCTTGTAGTTCATACCGCCATACTCTTTTAACACCAGCACCGTCTTGAGCTTTTCTGGAAGCAGGTCCAGACAGGCGCGCAGCTCATCGGCAGCCTCGTTGCGCAATACCTCATCTTCCACCGAAGCCTGGACGCCGGCTTCAGTGCCTGTCTCCTTGATGGACAGGGCTCCGGCTTCCGTATTTTCCACCGGCGAAGCTTCGCTTCTCCACCACTTCTCGTAGGCTTTTGTCTCCCTACCCTTCCGTTTGGCATAATTGATGGCTGCGTTCTTCACTACCCTGATAAGCCAGTACTTGGCATCGTTCTTGGTAGGAAAAACCATATTTTTTTCCACAAGCTTGCCAAAGGCATCGTGAACTATGTCCTCCGAGGCTTCGGTGGAGTTGCTGATGCGCAGCGCAACCCTGAGCAGCATATCGACATTATCTTCGTATATCTGTCTAAAACTGAGATCGTCATGCCGCTCACCAGAAGATAACAATGTCGCGTCCCCTATGTTACGTGGCCTTCTCAGGCCTTGGTTAGCTTCCACACAGTCCCGCCGGGACCATCTTCGAGGGTGACTCCCAAATCCTTGAGTTCCTGCCGCAGCGCATCAGCCGCAGCCCAGTCCTTGGACTTCTTGGCCTCACTTCGCTTGTCCACCAAGGCCTGAATTCTCTCTCGCTCCCCTGTGGATATTTGCACTTCCTCCCTCTTGGCCGCTGCCAGCCCGATGCCGAGGACAGAATCCATATCCAGGGCTGCCGCCACAGCCTGGGCGGGGGCCAGGGAGGAATCCCTTAAAACGCCCCATAGCTCGGCAAGAGCCCTGGGCACCGCCAGGTCTTCTGCCAGAAGCCTGTCAAAGCTGTCCAGTCTTTCCCTTACTCCAGGCTGGAAGGATGCCGGGTTGGAAGCTGGCGCCTTCGCCGCCAATTCCTTCAAGTCCAGGAACCTGTCTATCATAGCCTTCCTCGAAGCCCTGGCCTGCTCCATGGCCTCGCTGGAAAAACTGAGCTGGCTTCTATAATGTCCGCCCAGGCAAAAAAACCTGTAGTCTAGAGGATTGAAGCCCGAATCCACCAGGTTTTGCAGAGTAATAAAACCACCCTTGGATTTGGACATCTTGCCCTTATCCAGAACCAGGAATTCTGCATGAAGCCAGTATCTCACCCAGGGTTTGCCGGTGGCAGCTTCGGATTGGGCTATTTCGTTCGTATGGTGGACCGGTATATGGTCCACGCCACCTGCGTGGATATCGAAGGACTCGCCCAGGTACTTCATGCTCATAGCTGAGCATTCTACATGCCAGCCAGGATATCCCCTGCCCCAGGGGCTGTCCCAAAGCAGAGCCTGATTCTCAAATTTGGACTTGGTGAACCAGAGGACAAAATCCTGGGGATTCTTCTTGTTTTCATCCACCTCTATCCTAGCCCCTGCCTTGAGATCATCCAGCCTCAGGTTGGCCAAGGCCCCGTAATGGGAAAACTTGCTTACATCGAAATAGAGATTGCCGCCTGCCGAATAGGTATAGCCTGAGGTTTCAATGCGGCGAATCAGCGCTATCATGTCGCCTATATGCTCGGTGGCCCGGCATACGACGGTAGGTCTGGCTATGCCCAGCCTATCGGTGTCTGAAAAAAAGGCATCGGTATAGTACTCGGCGATCTGGAGAACGCTTTGCCCCCTTTCCCTGGCGCTCCGAACCATTTTGTCCTCGCCCGAGTCGTCGTCGCCTGAAAGGTGGCCGACATCGGTCACGTTCATCACATGGGTTACGTCCAAACCGAAACGGCGAAGACTCCGCACCAGGATATCCTCAAATATGTAGGTTCTCAGGTTTCCGATGTGGGCAAAGTTGTAAACAGTGGGACCACAGCCATAAAAACCCACCTTGCCGGGCACGAGGGGGAAAAATTCTTGAAGAGTACGGCCCATTGTATTGAAAAGCTTAATGACGGGCACAGGGGCATCCTCCAGCGGTGGACTTGAAATTGAACTTCGCAGCGATCAGAATAGGGCGCGAATATGGAAAAGCTATGGCAAATCGCCCGAAAAATCAATATGGACCCGGCTAGGATACTCCAATCCGAGCCTATGGCCAAGCATACGAGCTTCGGAATCGGCGGACCGGCTGATTATTTCCTGAGGATTAGCTCGGTTTCCGAGCTGGCCAGAATCCTGAAAGCCCTGAACGATGCAGACGAAAGCTTTTTCCTCCTTGGCGGAGGCGCTAATATCCTTGTAGGCGATAGAGGCATCAGGGATTGGGTTCTGGATATCAGAGAAGTATCGGGAAGCGGGCTTCGGCCTCAAAAGAACAGCGCTGACCGCCCCCTCCTGTTCTCCGGAGCAGGCATCACGATTGACGGACTTTGTGAGGAAGCTTTGGCATTGGAATTGGAGGGTTTGGAAAACTTCTATGGCATGCCCGGAAGCCTCGGCGGAGCGATCTATATGAACGCCCGCTGTTATGAGAAGGATATATCCGAATCCCTTTACAGCCTTGAAGCGATATCCCCCCAAGGCGAATTGAAAATTCTCGATCCTTCCTCCCAGACCTGGGCTTATAAACGCTCGCCCTTCCAGCCTGGGGGGGCGTGGGAAGGCTTCATTATCACAGGCGCAAGCTTTCACCTTTGTAGAGGCGATGCCCTGGCCATTGCCTCGGTCATGCGTAGCAGAAAGGCCGATAGGGTTTCCAAAGGCCATTACCGCTACCCTTCCGCAGGATCCATGTTCAAGAACGATAGGGCCTTTGGAAAGCCTACCGGGGCAATCCTGGACAGCTTGGGCTTCAAGGGCAGAAGACGGGGAGATGCGGCAGTCTCGCCCTGGCATGCCAACATTTTTGTAAATCTCGGCAAGGCATCGGCCAGTGACATGAGGCTTCTAATCGAAGATGCGCAAGAAGCCGCCTTTAAGGCCTTTGGGTTGAGACTAGAGCCGGAAGTCCTTTTCGTGGGAGAGTTTTAAGCTAGGAAGGTTCTGCAATAGCAGGTTATTTCGACTTGCGCTGGATGCCTACAGACCCTACACTAGGATAAGGATGAACGTTTTTCTGGAGCCTGCAGGTATATTTGCCGTCGTGATGGCCGTCGGCCTGGTAGCCCCTTATTTATCCGACAGGATAGGAATACCGGTAGTAGCCTCAATGACCTTGGCGGGAATCCTGCTTGGGCCGGAACTGCTGGGACTCCTGGAACCCGGCGCCCTGCTTCAGCTCTTCGGTTCTCTCGGCCTCGTATTTGTATTCTTCAGCGCCGGAGCCGAAACCAATCTGGGAATCATCAAGCGGCGCCCCCTTCCCAGCATTCTCTTCGGGTTTCTTACATTCGTCCTCCCCTTCGCCGCCGGATTCATCTTCGGCTATTTTTTCTTCGGACGAACAATAGTCTCCGCCCTCATCCTGGGAGCCTTTTTCGCCTCCTCGGGATCCAGGATGTTCGCCGGACTTCTTCGCCAGGACCTCTTGGTAAGGGAATCCTCGGAAATAGGCGTGGCAGGTGCCGGCTTGTCGCGAATCGCCGTAGCCATCCTGCTCTTTGTCTCCAGTTTCACAGCAGCTGATCCGCTCATACTTCCTTCTCTTTCCACCATTGCGCTCTGGCTTCTCTATTTTCTTGTCCTTGGCTTCTCCCTGCCTCGCTTCGCGCCCTTCGTTCTGCGCAGCATGCGCACCCAAGGCGGGATCGATGCAATGTTCCTGCTTTTTCTTATTTATGCCAGCGCAAGCCTCGCTAGCCTCCTGGGACTCCCTAGCTACCTGGGAGCCCTGTATTCGGGCATGCTGCTTTCCACATCCCTTTCCTCATCCAAGACCATTCCCTCCCGGATAGGGCTGCTGGGTGAATCCTTCTTTCTTCCCTTTCTCTTTGTTTTCATTGGAGCCTCAGCCAATTTCTCCCAGATCCAATCCCTGCCCAGGGTCCTGCCTTTCATCGTGGCTTCGGTATTCCTGGGTCTGGGCTCCAAGGTTCTTGCCGCTTACATCACAGGCAAGGTCTTAAGGCTTTCGCCTGAAGACCGTGGACTCCTCTTCGGCTTTTCTTCCTGTTTTTCAGGCTTTTCCCTGGCCACCGCCTCTGTGGCTGGCAGTTCGGGCTATTTCGATCAGCCCCTCCTCGGGGGCGCGGTGATACTTATAATACTTTCCAGCAGTCTCACTTCGCTTGCAGCCCGGCATTCAGGCTCGGCATTGCTCCGAAGGAATCTTGGCGAACCTGCGAAGTCACAGAGAAAGGCTACAAGCAGCGAGGGCTCTGATCCAGATCAGGGGACAGCTAAGCCATGGAGCCTAAAACCAGAGCTTGGCCGGGCAAAAGAACACCAAGCCCGAAGCGGTTTTAACCACGGGGTACGCCGAATTCTCATTGCCCTCTCCAAGCCCGCATCCGCCCATTTTCTTATGGAACTGGGGGAAACCCTCCAGAACAAAGGTTCCTCCTCTCCCCTCTATCCCCTTGTCGTGATTTCTGAACAGGAAAACGAGCAAAGAGGAAGGGCTGAGACGATGCTTGCTGCGGCGATAATGAGGGGCTTGGATCCCCAAACCCCTGTAAGCCCTCTCTATAAAGTTGAAATGAACGCTGCCAGCGGAATCCTCCAAAGCGCCCAGGAGCAGGGGGCTGACACTATCCTCGTGGGCTGGCATAAGCCACCCCGTCTCGCCAATGCCTTTTTCGGTTCGGTGATAGACCAAATTCTCAACTCAAGCGATCTGAGGATACTCGTGGCAAGACTGGTATCTCCTCTCCATTCCTCCCACATTATCGCCGTCCTTCCACCTCTTTGCTCCAGCCATGAAGGCTTCCATGGAGCCGTCTCTATTCTGGAATCCTTGGGTAAGAAGCATCAAGCCAAGGTGCATCTTCTGACCCTCAAGGGGCATGGATCCAGTCTATTCAAGTCCCTGAGGGAGTCGGGCTGCAGCCTTAGTATCATCCCCATCGAGATGGATACCTGGAAGGATATAAAAAAGGCTCTGGCTACCATACCCGGGCAATCGAGATTTTTCCTTCTTTTCAGCGCTCGCCCTTCCGAACCATCCTGGCACCCTGCCGTGGAGCGTCTTCCCCATAGAATTGGCGAGGAATTCCCCCAATCCAACCTAATGATAATCTACATGGCCAGAAAGCAAGAGCCTTTCTTGGCGGGAACTATTTCGTCATCGGGAGAATCCCTCGAGGCCGAAAATCTCAGCACTCAAGCGCGGGATAACTACGCTGAGCGGAGTGCGAGTCCTGCCCTCATGGGTATCCTGGAAACAGCCCTAGCCCAGGGAACCGTGCGGGTGAACATGAGGCATGGTGCCATAGCCGATGGTATTTTCGAGCTGGTTTCCTCAGCCTTTCCCTTCGACAGGAGAGTATCCAGCAGACTGAGCAATCTTCTCACCGAAAACGTCCAGCGCCAGCCCATTGAGATTTCCCCCGGCATCCTCCTCCTGCACGAGCGCTTGGAAGGCATAAGGAGCCCTATCGTCTGCCTGGGGTCCCAGCGTCAGGGTTTCAGGATATCCCTGTTGGAGAAGCCAGCTAAAATCCTCATCATCATTCTCGTACCCGAAGACGAAAAACCCGAAGGACATCTCGCCCTCCTGGGGGACATCGCAAGCCTCTTTAGGAAAAAAGACCTGGGGCGCCGCCTCCTGGAGGCTGAGAAACCCGAAGATCTACTGCCCCCGGCTTAAGTTAGGCGCATTTCTACGAATAAATAAGACAGCAAAAAGGGGAGGCCGTCCTTTCGGACGGCCTCCCCAACTTTATTACGCCACACTTAGTCTTACTGATTCTTTATGAGCACAAACTCCACGCGCCTGTTCTTCCAGCGGTTCTCCACGTCGAAGAAGCTCACTACAGGCTCGCTAGAACCTAAGCCCTCTACGCTCAACCTTCTTGGATCCACCCCGTTGCCCACCAGCATTGTGCGCACCAGCTCGGCCCTACCCGTGGAAAGGGGTATGAGCTCCTTGGTTTCCTCGGTCTGGATCCTGGCCTGGGAGTAACCCAGCATCTTGGCTACGTTGTTGGCATGACCCTCGATCCTCACGCGGTAGTCCGGGAACTTGTTGAGAATCTGGGCAATACGGGCTACCACTTGTTCGTTGCGTGCCACTATCTCCGCCGACAAGCCTACAAAGTCGGCATAATTAGCCCTGAATACTATGGATGGCACCTTTATCTTGAGCCTGTCGCCGTCCCGTATAACTAAAACATCCACGGCGATAATCCCGCTCACCTCGGTGCTGTTGCCCAGCTGATCCCTGGCTACAAAGCTGAAGCGGTAATCGGTAGCCGACTCCACAAGCTCTCCCTTGGGCGACTTGCCGTCCCAGGTGATCGCTGCAGGGGGCTTGCCCTTGCCGTCCCAGGACGCGAAGAGCCTTTCGGAACTCACCGCATTGGGGTTGCTCGATTCCACCACCGCGGTCTCGAACACTTCCAGCTTCCAGTCTACCACGCCCGCAGAAGAATCCACCTCTATGCCGAAGGTGAGCCTGTCGTCCATCCCGTCATCATCGGGACTGAAGTACTCGGGCCTCACGGTTATGCTCACGCTGGGAGGATCTACGTCCACTAAAACCGGCAGGCTCGTCGCCTGGGCCACATCGCCCTTCTCATAGGTTACCACCAGCTTGCCCACATACTCGCCCTGCACCACTTGGCCCTGGAGATCCCTGCCGTCCCACACCAGGCGGGCCGGTACATCGGAACCCGAGCCTCCGAAGAAGCTTCTCTCCACCCCTTCGGGATCCAGGAGGGAGAAGCGCCAGGATTCTATTCCCTCGCGCTTTTCAACGATTATCGTAAAGGATACTTCGTCACGGATTCCATCGCCGTTGGGCGACATACCCGTGTCGGAAGCCGTGACGTAGACTCTAGCCGTGGAGGCGTCCACCCTGATGCCACCAACCCTTGCTGATGCTGCGTTGCCCGCCAGGTCACTGGTACCGACTTCATAGGAGTAGACTCCATCGCCTACCACCCTGCCTGCCGTATCTTTGCCGTCCCAGACAAAGCTGCGGGCTTCATTCTTCCAGGTCCAGCTGCGCACTACAGTTCCTGCAGCATTGCGCATTCTGCCCGTCCAGTCATCGCCCAAACTGGAGTTTTGGGTAATGGTGATCGTGTCCTTGTTGCCATCCCCGTTGGGCGAGAAGAGCATGGGTGCCGCGGATACGGAGATGCGCGGCCCCACCGTGTCGATAAGAACCTTGGGGCTGGCCAGGTTAAAGAGATCGTCGTTGCTGTAAAGAATCCTGGCCGCCACCTGGTATTCGCCATCGGGGGCCATGATGCCCGAATCTGTCCTGCCATCCCAGACATATTGATCCCTAATATCCGCCCTTCCCCTCCAAGCCTTTACGGGACTGGATTGCCTGCTGCCCGTCGCATTGAGGGAGAATACTGCGATTTCAAACTCGGCGATCGACTGGGGCTTGGGAGCCGCAATATTGATGTAGAGAGAATCCTTCACTCCATCGCCATTGGGACTGAAAGCCCGCTGATCCACCTCGAGCCTCACGGCCTTGCTGGCAGCATCCACTTCTATGGGAAGTCTGGCCGACACAAAGCTGTTTTCCGCCTGGTCTATGGAGCGCAGTTCATAGAAATACTTGCCATCAGGTGCTTGGCCTCCGGCCTGATTTCTGCCGTCCCAGCTCACCAAGGGCAGGGAGCCTTCCCAAGTCCAGTATCTCACTATCCTCTCGCTGGAATCGATTATCTGACCCTGCCAGAGATCTCCAGGAACTGCTTCCTGAATTATGTCCACCGTATCCGATCTGCCATCGCCGTTGGGGGAGAAAATGGAGGTGGAAAGACGCAGAGTGGCCTGGGGAGCGATCCTGTCCAGCACCAGGGGACCGATTTCCTGTGTATGTAAGTCGTCATTGGAGTAGAGCACTCTGAGCCGAGCATAATAGGATCCGTCTGGAGCAGGAATTCCCGAATCCGTAAACCCGTCCCAGTAATATTGGGTCCGGATATCTGAAGAGCCCTTCCAGCTCTTGACCGGCAGGGAAGAATCTCCACTGCCCGACTGTACAATGAGAAGCTCGAAATTCTTGATTCTCTCGGGATACTGGGCTCTCACACCCATTAAAAGCCTGTCCCTCTTGCCGTCCCCATTTGGGCTGAAGGCCTGGGCATCGGCATCGAGGCGGACCGTCTTTTTCTCGGTTTCCACGGCTATTAGCATTTCTCTGCTCAGGGTTCTATTGCCCGCCTGGTCTACCGCTTCCGCCTGGTAGCGGTATTTGCCGTCCCGCACTATGGCGCCAGTCTCATCCCTTCCGTCCCAGGTAAAGCCCTTGGCCTCATTCTTCCAACTATAGGTTTTGACAACCCTTCCATCCTGAGCCTTTATGCTGGCCTGCCAATCATCGCCAGGGAGTGAATTCTGTCGGATTTCCACAGAATCGGATCGGCCATCTCCATTGGGGGAAATGATGTCCAGCGTGGCCGCAACTTCTATTTTAGGCGCTATCCTGTCCAGAAGGAAACTGGGCGTGGGCGCATCGATCTGGTCGCCGTTGAGGTAATTCACCCTGATGGTGGCGGCATAGCGGCCGTCAGGAGCCTGTACGCCCGAATCGGTCTCGCCCCTCCACTGGATGCGCTGGGGTGCCGAACCTGTACCACGCCAGGTCCTCACCGCCGACAAGGCAGCCTGCCCATCCTGAGCCATGATCGCGAGTTCGTAATCCTTCACGCGCTCAGGGGCCTGTATAATGATGCCAATACCCAATTCATCCCGCTGGCCGTCGCCATTGGGGCTGAAAGCCCTCTGGTCTATATCCAGCCGGACTGCCTTCTTTTCGGTTTCCACAGAGACCGGCAGCCTGCTTGAACTGTAACTATTGCCACCTGCATCGGTGGACTTCAATTCGTAATAGTAGGTTCCATCGGCTACGATAGCCTGGGAAGAATCCCTGCCGTCCCAGACAAGGGCTTCCAGCGCTTTATCCCAGGACCAGGTTCTGAGTACCTCGCCGCCTGCGCTGCTGATAGTCGCCTCCCAGGCATCCACAGGAGTAAGAGCTTCCTGGGCAAAGGTGATTGCATCCAAAATGCCGTCGTCATTGGGCGAGAACAATTTGGCCGAGAGAGAAACGGTTGCCCTGGGAGCTATTCTATCTACCGTAAAGGGGCCTACTGTTGTTTCAGCCCTGTCTCCATTGGGATACGCGAGACTCATGATTGCCGAATACTCTCCGTCAGGAACGGCAATACCCACATCGGACTGTCCATTCCACTCGAAGTTTCTGGGCAATACTGTAGCGCCTTGCCAGGATCTCACTGCCTTGGATTCTCCGGTTGCCACAGCCGATGTGCCGGCAATTATCCACATCTTCCAGGACTGTAGCCTGGAAGAAGAGGTAGCGTCGGCGCTCAAGATCAGGTTGTCCCTGACCCCATCCCCATTGGGACTGAATGCCAGATTGTCAGCCGCGAGCCGTAGTTCCTTCTTGAGCGTATCCACTTCAAATCCCAGCTCCTTGGAGCTGAAGGCGTTGCCGGCCTTGTCAGTGGAAGAAACTACGTATCTGTAGGTGCCATCGGGTACCAAGAAGCCATTGTCCCCTTTACCGTCCCAGTCGAGGGCAGCCGGGCTACCCTGGAACTCCCAAGTTTTCACTTTAATTCCTGCAGAGTTGAGAATCGCCGCCGACCAGAGTTCTTCACTGGAACCCTTCTGCTCGATTCTCAACACAGCCTGCTCGGGAGTTCCCGAAGGATTGAAGGCCACCTGGGCCGATTTAGCCTCCGCCGATGGATAAGCCCTGTCGAGCACCATGACCGAGCTTTCGACAATGCTGGAGAAGCCATTGATATAAGCCAGTTCAAGCCGAGCCTTATACGTTCCGTCTGGCAGCGCTGATCCGCTCCCAGCCTTGCCGTCGAATACATAGCGATCGGCCAGGATCTCGCCAGTGGCCTTGGGATGAGCCAGCACTTCCTTGCCTGGTCCCTCATTACCAACAATAGAGAATCTCCAGTCGCTCAATCCCTCGAGGGTTTCTACCTGGGGAGAGATCGTCAGCGTCTCGGCAATTCCGTCGCCATTGGGGCTAAAAGCCTCCCTGTCCAGACGCAAGCCCGAAGCGGGCCGTCTGGTATCCACCCGCACAGGGGCTGAACTGACGGCGAAGCTATTGCCCGCCCTATCCACGGCGAACACATACATTTCATATTCGCCATCGGGGACTACCCTGCCCTGGTCATCCTTGCCGTTCCACTCCAGGGATTCGGGCAGATTCTGTGAATAGCGCCGTACAACCTTCTCGTTTTTCCGGGAATCCCTGATTATCAAATTCCAGGTATCCTCCTCCGATGAATCGAAGGCAAACACGAAACCGTCCCTGGCTCCATCGCCATCGGGGCTGAAAATTGTATTCTCATCAGCCAGCTTCACGGTAGCCGAAGGGGGTGTCCTATCCATATAGAAGGGAGAGCTGAACTTAGTCTCCCCATAGCCGTTCCTGTACTCATAACTCACCAGCGCCTCATACTGGCCGTCGGCGAATGCCTGACCGGCTTCGGAAAAACCCGAGAACGTATAGGACTTCTCAGGAGGACTGTCGGCTCCGCCCCATACACGCCACACCTTGGTCTTCTCAGGGTTGTGCACCGCCACTTCCCAGCTGCTGAGGTTTTCAAATGATTCAAAGGCGGGAATAATAAGAAGCGAATCGCTGATGCCATCGCCGTTAGGACTCATCACCACCCCGTCGGTGGCAATGGATACCTGAGGTCTTCTGGTATCGACAATAATATTGCGTACTTCGCTCTGGGCAGGGTTGCCAGCGTCATCCTTGGCGGAAAGCTTCAAGCTGTAACTGCCGTCCGGAGCCCTACTGCCATCATTGGCCGTGCCATCCCATTCGAAGTCTGCTGGAGCACTCCTGTCCGCATACTCCCGAGAGCGCACGAGATTGCCGTTTATATCGAAAATTTCTATCTTCCAGCCGCTTTCCACCGATCCAGTATTCCTGAATGCAATACTGTCTTTCTTCCTGTCCCCGTCGGGACTCAGAATCATGGTCGGTTCCAGGGATCTGGCGCTCGCCTGCGGTGTCGTACTGTCTACAACCACCGTAAGGCAGCTCAGATAGTCCAGGTTTTCATTGCCGTTATCGTCCCAAGCCCTTAGGCTTAGGGTATATGAGCCGTCGCGAACCCTGGCGCCTAAGTCGTCCAAACCGTCCCAGCTCACCGAAGTAGGCACGCTCACGCTTTTTCTCTGGTAGGCCAAGGCCGAACCGAGGGATCCTAAGCTTTGTATCGATTCCACCCTGTCGTTGGATTCGCCGATGGTTCTAACTATCCTGCCCGCCGACTTGTCCTCTACGGTAAGTTTCCATCCGGCTATATAGCGCTCGTCGCTGATGGAAACCGGAATTTCCAGCTTGTCCTGCTCGCCATCGCCGTTGGGCGAAATGTGGACCGTGCCTCTGTACGGAGCAGGAAGCTCGGCCTTGATGACCGGCGCTGTCCTGTCCCTGAGGCCGAAACTTAAATTTGCGCCGGCACCCAGGGCGTAGAGCGAATCGTACATGGGGGCTATAGCCATTCCTATACCCAGGCTCGCATCCCTATTTTTCTTGCCGCCCAACTGGATGCCCTTCTCTAGGGGGATAGTGCCCGATATTCCCAGGCTGGGCAGGAAACTCCGCCCCGACCCGTTGAGAATATCCCGCAAGCCAGCCGACCAGCCCAACCTGAGGGCTACGATATTCCTGAATTCGAAGCCAAAAGAGAGATCGAGACCCAGATCCTGGAATGAAGGACTCCAAAGATCCAGCCCCATATCGAGGTTCCAATAATAATTCTGGACAAGGTAGCTCCTCATGCCCAAACCCAGTGTGAATGCGGAGGGATAGGAGCCCGCAGCACCGCCTAAAATTCCCGTAGTCCCTGGAGTCGAATATCCCTTGCCCATATCCAGCAGGGAAAAGCCAAAGCGCGTGTCTTTGAAGGCTCCCAAATCGCCGGCTAGCCAGGTAGCGCCCAAATCCAGGGAAAGCCCCCAGCCGAAACCACCCTTACCTCCCATGGTGAGGTCGATGGCGCTGCCAATGTAGAGGCTGGGAAGAATATCCTTGGAAAATATCGCGGTGAGTCCGCCAAAGGTGCCCAAGGGCATGCTGGACATCGCGCCGGGTACCGAGAAGAACCGCGCTGCGCCTCCCCACACGCCATAGCTGCGGGGAAGAGAAAAGGCCAGAGACGCGGCAGAACCCCAGCCCTGGGCTGCGGCTCCGAAGTCGGTGATACCGGTATACGCCGCTTCCAACTGCACAAGCTGGTTGCCGGCTGTCACCGATGGATTCAATAAGGCTGCCCATGGAGCTGAAGGTCCTGTCACCGTCGGTGTGTGGGCCAGTCCCCAAGGCGAATAGAGGGAGGGAAGAAAGACTCCACCCTTGGGCGGGTTGTACCCGAACAGGGGAACTGCGCCGAGCATGACGATAATCAGAATCGCAATCCGAATCTTCTTGAAAAAGGACATGGGTCTTCTCCCTATGGCGACTTCAGGCTACATACATAGGTATCACGCAATTCGGCAAATGACAGGCCCGTGATAGAGCCCGGCTATGCCGAAAAGTAGCGGTATCCCTGTCTAGTGTATCGACAGAAATCTAGAGGAAATTTATACGTTCCGGGCTATTTGCAGGCCTTATTGATACATTATCAGGCTTGGCCGCGGCTCAAGGGCCATCACCTCCTGAGGGCTCAGGAGGGGATTGTCCCAACCGGCCAGTGGAAAATCCGATTTAAAGAATAGCTTGAATCCCTTGATGGGAATATTTTCTGCCCTCGAATTAAGGGCATAGGAATTCCGCTTGACCGCTGGGCTGCCAAAACCATCGGCGGTATGCACGAGAAGCACCCTATCCAGATCAGCCCTCACCCTTTCCCTGTTGCTGATCATCTTGTCCTGGAACTGGTGCACCACCAGCATCCTGACACCGGGAATATTATTAGCCACTATGTAATCCTGCATTATTCTCTGGGCCTGATTGAGTTCATCGGCGGTGATGGAACCAATCTCTTTCATGGGCTTGAGGGTTCGCCATTCGGGATCGATAGCCAGATGGACATTCGGATAGCGCAGGAAAGGCAGTATGCGCTTCATGGATTCTTCCACGGAGTATTTGCCAATCTGATGATCCACAAAGACGAGCATGCCCATTTCCTGGGCATAGAGTATGTAGTCCTCCAGGACAGATTCTTTCAGGTACCCAATCTCCCCGCCCGGCCAGCAAGTGCCATAGATAATGTAGTATGCGGGAACAGCGCCATCTTTACCGTTGACCTCATCATAATACCTCGCGTAGGACTTAACTCTCCGGGCAATTTCTTCCTTGGAATGTAGGCCGAGAATGCCCATCCGCTCGGAGAGCGGGTGTCCATAAAAGGCCACCACAGTATTGTTGGCCAGAAGAGGAATCCGATCGTGGGCCGATCCCCCAGTCTTGGTGACCGGGGTTTTGGAAACGGTTTGGGGTATTGAATCCTGGGAGGATTTCCTGTAGAGCGATGGGAAAAGCCTGTAGGGCGTAGTGTCCGAAAACACATTCGCGGATACGAAGGATAAAACAACAAAGAAAAACAGTACAGATCGCCGTGCGGGCATAGAAGCTCCATTGCTGCTACATTGAAGATACTTCATCAGTATCGTCATATGAGCCTGGAAGCTTGACTGTTCGCATCTGATGGCAACTTTTTCTCCTCAGGGGAAGAAAATTCCCATCGACTCGATTTTCTCAACCGTTCTCTTTCGAACCAGGGCTCGGCAAAGTATTGGTATAGTTTTTTAATTCTTTATATATAATAGTAATATAAATTATTACGTAAATATTTTTAATTTGGCACATTTCCTGCTTTACTATTCGTGTCCACATAAAAGGACAAGGATCGTTTTGGGAGCCTCCCTTGAGGATGGCCACCCGAAAGCAGATCGAAAAGAATTACCATAGGAGTATTGCTATGAAAAAAGCACTCATTGCCATCGCGATCGCTTTTCTTGTGGTCGGCATTGCCGCCGCCCAGCCCTTTGGCCAGTGGAATCAGCCCAGAGGAACCAGTCCCGGCAGAGGCCAGGTACAGACTCCCTGGGGCGGCCGCACCATGGGTCCCGGAATGGGCCAGACTATGGGTCGTGGAACAGCTTTTCCCTATGCCAGCCTGAGTGTAGAAAAAATCAGCCTAGAAGGGACTCTTGAACTGGTGGATGCCAGAGTGGCCATCAAGAAGGATAACAAGACCTACTATGTCATGCTCCCTTCGAGGCTCTACGGTTTTGTGGATGGACTCAAGGAAGGCGCATCGGTAAAGCTCGAGGGTTACTCCCATGCCATTCCTGAAACAGAGAACAGCTTCGCGGTCCGCGTGGATACCCTGGAGTTGGGAGGCAAGAAAATCGACCTCGGCCTCGATGAAGCAGTCATGGGCCAGAGGCTGGGCTCCATGGGCGGCCGCTCGGGCAAGTGGGGTCGTTAAGCTTAGTCTGCTGCGTACATAAAGCGCCTACGTAATGGCGAAAGAAAGTCCAAAGGGCTGCCGAGGAAGAAATTCCAGGCAGCCCTTTTTTTTACCATATTCGTATAGCGTTGCGAACAGTACTCTATTGCTTAGTATAAAAATTAAGCCGTCGGCGGTAGTCACCGCCGACGGCTTCAGTTCACAGATTATTCGTGAAAGGCTGGACTACACGTGCTTTACAATCTTCCCGGACTTGAGACATTTGGCGCAAATTTTCACGGTCATCACCGTACCTTCAATCTTGGTCTTCACCGGAATAAGATTGGGAAACCAGGTTCTTCTGGTATGGTTTTTAGCGTGGGAAACATTATTGCCGTACATTGTGCCTTTGCCGCAGACATCACATACTCTCGACATAGTTAGACTCCAAACGAAATAAGTGGGCGTACTTTAGCCGAAACAATAAAAAATGTAAAGCCCCGCACAGCGGAGGATCATTGACCTTTTTCTTCTTTCCGGCATAATCGGAATCCTAGGGAGCCCAGATGAAAAAGAACACAGTCCTCATACTCATATCATATCTCACCCTTTATATAGTATGGGGCTCTACATATTTGGCCATTCGCGTCGCCGTGTCCACCATGCCTGCGTTTTACCTGGTGGGATTCAGGTATGCCATTGCCGGTATCGGCTTTCTGATCTTGAGCGCCGCCACGGGGCGGTTGAAGCGTCATCCTACTCGGAAAGAAATCCTTGCCGCATCCTTCCTCGGATTCTTTCTCCTTATTCTCGGCAACGGATTAGTTTCACTGGGTGAAAAAACGGTGGATTCCTACATCGCCGCGATCATCATCTCCTCCACCCCATTCTGCGTGGCTTTTTTCAACCTGCTTTTCTTCCGTGAGCGGCTTCATGTTACAAGACTGGCAGGAATAATCCTCGGCATGGTAGGAGTGGGTCTTGTACTCTGGAAGGGCGAGAATTCGGGAATCCAACTCAGTGGCGGCATTTTATTCATCATGGCAGGATTCCTGGCCTGGAGTTTTGCAACCTCCTATGCCAAAAAAATACCGGTACACCCGGACAGCATGGTCAATACAGGCATCGAGATGAGCCTTGCGGGTTTCTTCGCCCTCCTGGGTTCGATCTTATTCTACGGGACTCCCAAGACTGCTCTTGCCGCGACAAGCATAGAAAGCTGGTTGGCTATGGCATATCTCGCCATTGTGGGAGGAGGGGCTTTCCTGGCGTATAATTACTTGCTGGCCAACGAGCCTTCGATCCGTATTGTAAGCTATGCGATCGTCAATCCCTTGATAGCCGTATTCCTGGGAATGCTGATTCTGGGAGAAGAACCCGTGCCTCTTCTCTGGTTCGGAGTTCCGGTCATTCTCCTGGGTCTGGTGCTCATGCTCTATGGCGAAAAGATCTTCAAGCCTAAAAAAGCTTCAACATGAAGCTAAGGCTTGCCTCCCTGCCCCGCCATGTATTTGGCCATGGCGCCCTTGTTTTTCACCATTTTTTTCATCATCGTTCGTGATTTTTCGAACTTTTTCAAAAGCCTATTCACCTGGGCCACGGAAGTGCCCGAACCCTTGGCTATTCTCGTGCGGCGTGAAGGACCTATGATCAGATGGTTGAGTCTTTCCTTCCTGCTCATCGACCTGAGGATGGCTTCCTCGTACTTCATTTCCTCCAGGTCTATCCTGTCCTCGTCCACCTGTCCCGCCAAGCCTGGGATCATGTCCAGCATGGACTTCACCGAACCCATTTTCTTCATCTTCTGAAGCTGATCCAGGTAATCCTCAAGGGTGAAGTTTTCCTTGGCCAGCTTTTCTTCCAGTTCCTCGGCTTCTTTTTGGTCGTAGACTGTCTGGGCCTTTTCTACCAGCGAGACAATGTCCCCCATGCCCAGGATCCGGCTGGCTATCCTATCGGGATGGAAGGGTTCCAGGCCATCGGGTTTTTCTGATGTTCCAACAAATTTTATGGCCTTGCCCGTCACCGACTTGAGTGAAAGCGCCGCTCCACCCCTTGTATCCGAGTCGAACTTGGAGAGGATTACACCGGTAATGCCTATTTTTTCATCAAAGCTCTTGGCTATGTCCACGGCGGCCTGGCCGGTCATAGAATCGGCTACCAGGAGGGATTCCAGCGGATTGGCGGCATCCTTAACCCTGGCAAGTTCAGCCATGAGCGCTTCATCGATCTGAAGACGTCCCGCTGTATCTACAATGAGGGTGTCGAAGGACTCACGCTTGGCCCTGGCTAGGGCTGCATTCACCACCTGCACTGGGTCCTTGGTAGCTTCGGTATGAACCGCTACTCCCACCTGGGTACCCAGCACCGAAAGCTGCTCCACTGCCGCGGGCCTCACAAGGTCGCAGGCGGCCAAAAGAACCTTTCTGCCCTTCCCTTTCAGCCTATAGGCCAGTTTGGCGGCTGTCGTCGTCTTGCCCGAGCCCTGAAGGCCTAAAAGCAAAATAACCGAAAGCGTGTCCGGCCCTTTTAATGCCAGGTCCTGATTTTCGTCACCTAAAAGCGCGACCATCTTGTCGTGGACAATTTTTACAAACTGCTGGCCTGGGCTTACCGAGCGCAGAACCTTCTCGCCCTTGGCTTCTTCCAAGGTCGAGTTGACAAAGCGCCGCACAACCCTAAGGTTGACGTCGGCCTCCAGGAGGGCCATCTTGATCTGCTCGACGGCATCGTCGACATTTTTTTCAGAAATCGAAGCCTTGCCGCTTATGCCGCGGAAGACATCGACGAATTTTTCGGTGATTTTTTCCAGCATTGCCTATACCATCCTTGCCTAAAGGGCACAATGTATAGTCAAACCGCTGCATGGTCAATTGAGAGGATTTCTCTAGAGCGTACCTTTCAACCCCACGTCGCTCGCGACGGCCCTCAGGGCAAGGATCGTTTCGGCAATCAGGTTCTCCAGGGGCATGTCCAGCATGGCAGCGCCCTTTTCTATCACGCCGCGGTTTACGCCGGCAGCGAAGTTGACTGAACCCCACTTTTTCTTTACCGACCTGGTTTCCATATCCAGTACGCTCCGAGAAGGCCTTACATAGGCGCAGGCAGCGATAAAGCCCGTGAGCTCATCCACGGCAAAGAGGACCTTCTCCATTGTGTGCACTGGTTCCACATCGCTGCAGAGCCCCCATCCATGGCTCAGGACAGCCCTTATAATGCCCTCTTCAACGGACTCCTTCTCCAGAATTTCTCTGGCATGGGTCAGATGCTCCTCCGGGTATTGCTGGTAATCCACATCGTGGAGTATTCCCACTATGCCCCAGTAATCCTCATCTTCGCCATATTTTCTGGCGAAATGCCGCATAGCCCCTTCTACCGAAAGAGCATGCCTGAAAAGGGAATCCTCATCGTTGTAGCGTCGCCAAAGTGAAATAGCCTCGTTTCTGTCCATTACAAGCCTCACTTGAGATTAAGGGTGATTCTGCTGCCTTCGTTTATCTTGCTGCCTGGCGCGGGCTGCTGGGATGCAACATAGCCATCGCCGTGGATAGATACCCTGATGTCCTTTCTTTCCAGAAGAGGTATGAGCGAACGTTTGGAATAGCCTTTGAGATCGGGCATCGTATCCCCTATGCTCGCATCCTTTTCTTCGGGCATGTGCAAGGTTCCGCTGTGCACCAGTATGGGCGATTTGCCTCTGTCTATATCCATGCTGGAAAGCACGGCCTCCGCTGCCTGCCTCAGCACCGGCGCTGCGATCTGCCCTCCCAGATAGGAAACTCCCCTGGGTTTTATAATGGCGATATACAGGGCAATGCGCGGCTTATCCGCAGGAAAGATGCCCAGAGTACTGGCTATATAGTCCTTGTCCGAATAAGCCCTGGTCTTGGAATCGATCATCTGCGCAGTGCCTGTTTTCACCGCCATGCGTATGTCGGGAACCTTGGCTCTCCAGCCCGTGCCCTGGAGGGAAGCGGTGTGTTCCATGGCATCCAGGATCGCCCTGGAGGTGGATTCGGACACTACCCTTCGCTGGACCTGGGCTTCGTGTTCAAATATCAGTTCCCCATCGGCGCTCTCTATCCTGCTCACCGTTGTTGGCTTCAATAAAAGCCCCCCATTGGCAATGGCTCCAGCCGCGGTGATCATCTGAAGAGCCGTAACCATAACCTCTTGTCCGATGGCGATTGTAGGCTTGCTTCTGCCCGACCATTTTTCCGGATCTCTCAGGGATCCAGGGCTTTCTCCAGAAAGACCTATACCCGTACGCGCACCGAAACCAAAGGATAGGAGCCGGTCGTAGAAATCCCGCTCAGAAACCCTATCCGAGGCGTACCCCACCCCCGCGTTGCTGGAGAGTGCCAGGATTCCCGCGAGGTTCTGCTTGCCATAGACACCTAAATCCTTGATGATAATTTTCTCGCCGCTGGCCAGAGTCCTGCGATAGGCCCCGTCACAATCGAATACCGTAGAGGGAGAAATGGCTCCCATGTCCAGAATGGAAGCCATGCTGTAGAGCTTGAAAACCGATCCGGGCTCGTAAGAGTAAAGGGAGAGCAAGTCCCGCCTGGTTTCGGCATCATAGGAGGAGTAATTGTTGGGGTCGAAGCCCGGTTCGGCCGCGTAACACAGCAGTTCTCCGCTCTGCACGTCCATGGCCAGGGCCAGCGCCGCCTCGGCTCCATTGGCCTTTACCGTATCCCTAAGAAGCTCCTCGATCAGATGCTGAAGATTAGCGTCTATGCTCAAATATACCTTGTGGCCTTCCGGAAGCTTGGCATCGGGGTCGGCCAGCCTGCCAGTGCCGTCTTCGGCCTTTCTGGGTTTTGGCTTAAGCTCTTCATCGTATTTGATTTCAATACCGTCCAAGCCCACATTACCCTCACCGGTAAAACCGATGAGGTGGGAAGCGAGCTTGCCCTCGGGATAGAGGCGTCCGGCTATCTCGTCCACCTGTACGCCCTTGAACTTGCCATCTTTCTTAGCCTGGATCAGGACTGAGGCCTTGTCGGCCGGCAGTCTTCGGGCTAGATAGAAGAAATTTTGCTGTCCGTCCTTATAGCGCGAGCTAATAGATTCTCTGGAAATATCCAGGAGCTTGGCCAGGTCGGGTATTTCTATTTCGAATTTGGATTTGTCCGTGGAAGGTTTCCATACCGATATGTCGTATTTCGGCACATCCATAGCCAGGCTGAGGCCGTTTCTGTCTACGATGCGACCCCGCTCACCCTCGTCGGCCGCGGTGAGGGCAGAATTTTGGGAGGACGCGAAGGCCAGCTGGGCGTAGCGGGCGAAAATTAAAGCCGCCAGTATTCCGAGCATCCCAAGGGCGGAGCCCAGACGAAGTCTTGTCATCCTCATACACTGTCCATGTGGTCGGGAAGGGGCTAGAGACCGGGCAAGGGCAGAGCCCTTCCCACTATATTGTTCATCGGCACCGGCCCATAGTCCCTTGAGTCCAGTGACTCGTATTTATTGTCGCCCATGAGAAAATATAAATCCCCTTTCGTCCCGGAGAGTTCCCTATCCTGAGAGGGAACTATCCTGCCAACCCGCTTTATGACCAGCGTAGTGATATCGGGCCTTAGGGCTGCCACCAATTCCCCTTCCCTGGGTGAGCCCCAGCGAAAAAAATATCCACCCCGGGGATTTCTGATACCATAGGCAGCCTTGAAAACCAGCACCAGATCCGAAGATTCCAAACCAGGGAGCATGGATCTTCCCTGCACAATGGCAAAATCGAGCACAAAGGCTCTGGTGATGAACAATGCCGCAACAATGACAAGAATTATACGCACAACCGCAGTGCCGGTAGAGACTTCCTCGATGTGTCCATCCTTGCCTTTCACAGCTTCCTCCACGAGCATCCGGCTGGTCTGGTTCTTTCCATACTTTGGATAATATATCGGATAAAAGTCGCCGATACTCGAAAGACCTATGGATATCGATAACAAATCCGCCGGGGCGTATTCGAGTGAAGCATCAGCGCTTCACAGGCCCAAGCCCTTCGTCACCATACTGGATGGGGCAGCCCTCGCCTCCAAGCCAATCCGCCGCAAGGCTAGCATCAGACAGACAAGCGTAGTCAGGCATTCGGTACGAAAGAGCGGCACCAAGCTGCGATCCTATGCCGGAGAAACCCTGCAGGCAAGCTCAAAGAACATCGCTCTTTGGATGCGTCGCAGTTTGGCAGGCCTGCTATCCCTGCCCACATCCCTCATCAAGAACCTAAAGGCTAAAAAAAATCCCCGCCCCGATGCACCGGATCCCCAGCCCCAAACGGCCGAGAGTAAACAAGCCATAAATCCAGCCATCGCCGTGAAGAAGTTTGCCGCTTTTATTGCTGGCATTCCCCTGGACAAAGCCCGGCGTATACTGCCCGTTGTCCTGGTATCCTGTATTGTCATCTCGGCTGGCGCAGCCGCTCTTATTGGCGCCGCCCAATTTCCTCTTTCTCCATCCAGCCTCATTCTGCCCGATGAGGAATCAGCCCAGGCCTTGCTCATGGCCTACATCGCCCCGGAGAGCGCGGAAAAGGAAAACCTACCATCCGGAAGCCTTCCTCCGGTGCCTGTCACAATTAAGCTGGGCAGCTACACGGTGAGAAGCGGAGACAGCCTGGATAAAATAGCTAAACGCTTTGGCCTACGCCAGGATACCTTGATTTCGGTCAACAATCTCCAGAGCGCATCTTCCATACGGGCAGGTATCAACCTGCGCATTCCCAACATGGATGGGGTAAGCCACAAGGTAAGGCGTGGAGAGAGCCTTTCGTCCCTCTCCAAAACCTTCGGAATAGACATGACAAAAATAGTGGATGCCAACGACCTGGCATCCAGCACAATTGCCGTTGGCCAGAGCCTCTTCATCCCCAATGCACGCCTGTCCTCAGCCACTCTCAGGCAGTTCTATGGCGAACAATTTACCTGGCCAGTTCGGGGCAGAATATCCTCTCCCTATGGTTACAGGGCTAATCCCTTTACCGGGCTTCGTACATTCCATTCGGCCGTCGACATAGTCGTGTCCGTGGGCACCCCCATCAAGGCTACCAGTGACGGCAAGGTAGCCGACACTGGCTACAATTCGGTATTCGGCAACTACATAATTCTCAAGCATGACAGCGGATACCAATCCCTTTATGCGCACTTGAGCAGGATCAATGTCAAGGAAGGTGGCTATATATCCAGGGGTACGGCCATAGGCCTCTCGGGTAATACGGGACAGAGCACTGGTCCCCATCTCCATTTCAGCCTGTTCAAAAACGGCCAGGCCTTGGATCCGACCAAATACCTTAAGTAGTCCATCGGAATCAACATAGGTGGAAAAAAAGATACAGAGCTGAGCCCAGCACTGTATCTTTTTTTATATCTTTCTTCATTTTAGACTGAGGCCACATAGACTACAAAATATTTTTATCTAAAATAATTATATATAATAATTGTATTTAAAAAACACAACTCAATACCCGGTTACTTTGGCACACCCATTGCTAAACACTTAGCGAGGAGTATGCTATGCAACATTTAGCCGCCAACGACGAATCGCTCGCCAGCTATTTCCGCTCTATCAAATCCATCAGTCTGCTCAACAGGGAAGAAGAAGAAATCCTCTCCAGGAAAATAGCCCAGGGTGATGATACTGCCCGCACTCGACTTATCGAGGCTAATCTGCGCCTGGTAGTGCGCATTGCCCGGTCGATGTGGAACCCCTCCCTCTCCCTCACCGATCTGATACAGGAGGGGAATATCGGCCTTATGAAGGCCGCAGAAAAGTTCGACGGCACTAGGAATGTCAAGTTCTCCACCTATGCTGCCTGGTGGATACGACAGTCCATCGGGAGATCCCTGGTCAACACAGGCAGGGCCATACGCCTGCCCCATCGCAAGGAAGAACTCATTCGCAAAGTGCAGGCCGAACGAAGCATCATGAGCCAAACCCTCCAGAGGCAGCCCACTTCCGGCGAAATATCGGAAAAGCTGGGCATTCCCGAGAAAAAGCTCAACGATGTACTCATGTTCGCCGAGCACATAGCTGGTTTCGAAGCCCAGGTGGATCAGGACAGCTATACGATCCTCGATCTCTACGAGGACTACACCTACTCGCCCGAAACCCTCTTCTCCGAAACCATCGTTGCGGAGCAAACCGATCGCCTGCTCTCGGTACTCAAGGAGAGGGAACGCTATGTGATAAGCCAGCGATTCGAACTAGGCGGTCGCAAGCGCCAATCCCTCAAACGCATGGGAAGCAGGATGGGACTTTCGCCTGAAACCGTACGACACATAGAAAAGCGAGCCCTCCAGCGACTCAATACCGAGGCCTCCAAGGGTTACCTCTGCATGACAGCCTGATGCCCCGTATTGTCGCGATGGTGTTCTGCCGATAATATTGGGTGGTGGCATCACGAAAATCAGGAAATAAAAGAAAGACCACTCTATTCTCCGGCCAGCGAAATCGACTGATCCTGGCCGTTTTATTTATTGCTGCATCCATTATCGCAATTGTCCTGGTAACAACTGTGCAACCAAGCCAGGAGACTGAAGCCCCCAGCCCCTCCACCCTCTGGCCCTACGGACTTCCTGAGTACCATGTCGAAGTGCCGGAGGGTTACGAAGGCCTGCTTCCCGCCGAAGAAAGCACAAATACCGAAACGGTTAAGCCGGGAGCATCCGATTCTGCGGTCATTACTGCCCCCCTTGCAGCCAAGCCCAGCCCCCTAAAGGCTCTGCCCTTTCCAATCGCCCACGCTAAAAGTCCGGACTCTCCCCATTCCGAGCCTGCCCTCATCATTGTCATCGACGATGCGGGGCACAACCTGGAACAGCTGGAACCCTTTCTCAAGCTCCCTTTTCCACTTACGATCGCCGTGCTGCCAGGGCTAGCCTATAGCGTCCAGTCAGCCGACCATATACGCGCATCGGGAAAGGAGCTTATTCTGCACCAGCCCATGCAAGCTTTGGGAGGGACAGATCCGGGTCCTGGCGCCATAAGCCTCGATATGACTCCGACAGCAGCCGCCGAAGTGCTTGCGAGCAACCTAGACAGCCTTGGCAGCGTAGCGGGGATCAACAACCATATGGGCTCGGCCCTCACCAGGGATCCCGAACGAATGCGCGCAGTGCTTGATATTGTCAAAATGCGTGGTATTTATTATCTTGACTCACTTACCTCATCCGGCACGGCCACTGCGGCCCTCTGCCGTGAGATGGAATTACCTTATTGGGAGCGCGATGTGTTCTTGGACAACTCTGGCGATAAGCAATCCATTCTCCACGCGCTCGAAGAAGGCAAAAAAACCGCATCTGCCCAGGGCGCCGCTGTAATGATAGGCCATGTTTGGTCGTCTGAGCTCGCCCAAACCCTCATGGATATCTATCCCCAACTTGTCGAAGAGGGCTACTCTCTGTCCACCATTTCGCACTACATGATTAAAAGCGCGATGGGAGAAGTCGATGCTCGTCCTGGGGATTGAGTCATCCTGCGACGAGTGTTCTGCTGCAGTTGTTGAGAACGGAAGCAAAATCCTTTCCAACGTCGTGGCCACCCAAATTCCTCTCCATGCACAGTACCAGGGTGTAGTGCCTGAAATCGCCAGCAGAGCCCATGTGCGCTGGATAGAGGGCATTGTGCGTCAGGCTCTCAAAGATGCTCAGCTAAGCCCTGGATCCCTGGATGGCCTGGCCGCCACAGCGATGCCCGGTCTCATAGGATCGCTGTCGGTCGGCCTGTCCTTCGCAAAGTCCATGGCCTTTGCCCTGGACAAACCTTTCAAGGGTGTTAATCACATGCTCGCCCACCTCTATGCCCCCCAACTGGTGGCTCCCGTGGACTATCCCTTTTTAGGGCTTCTTGTGTCCGGTGGGCATTCGATTATCTGCATAGCAGAGGACTTTGACACAATCCGCATTCTGGGGACTACCATCGACGACGCTGTGGGCGAGGCTTTCGACAAAGTGGCCAGCTATTACGGCTTTGGCTACCCCGGAGGCAAGGCTATAGATGAGTTGGCGGAAAAAGGCGATCCAACGGCCTTCGCTTTTTCGCCCCCTTCCCTCCACAAGGGTGAGCATCGCTACGACCTATCCTATTCAGGCTTGAAAACAGCCGTCATCCATCATCTGGACAGTTTCAGGCGTCCCGGGGCTGCGGCGAGTCCAGAAAATATTGCCGCATCTTTCAGAAAAGCGGCGATAGATTTTCTACTCTCCAAGCTACTCAAGGCCTCTAAAGATACAGGCGTGAAAAGGATTGTCGCCGGCGGTGGTGTGGCGGCCAACGCGTATTTGCGAAGAAGCCTTGCCGCAAGAAGCGATCTCGATGTGCGATTTCCACCCCTTGATTTATGCGGTGACAATGGAGCAATGGTGGCGGGCATCGCGTATCACTATCTGAAGCGAGGAGAAATCGACGGATTAGGCTTGGCTCCCCAATCCAGAGTGCCCATGTATAAGCGCGCGGTGGATGCAAAGAAATTATAATGAATACAGAAATTAGTGAAAAAATAAAATCGGCGTCGGCCATCGTCATCGACAACTGTCTCGCGCTTAAGCCCGGCGAGAAGTTATTGATAATTTCCAATCCTGATACCGAACAGGAAATAATTTCTCGTGCGATAATGGATGCCGCCATAGAAAGGGGAAATACGGTACAGCTCCTGCTTCAACCCGTAAAATCCCAAAGCGATTTTGCCGAAGACTATGTGATCGATGCTATAGAAAAATCCCCGCAAGCGATACTCTCTCTTTCCTCAGACAAGTTGGGCAAGGATGAACGCAGGCTTTCCCACCCCCTGCTCGCCCAAGACGGAAAAAAGTACGACCACATTTTCAATTACCTGCTCTCGGGAATGAGGCAAATCCGCGCCATTTGGTCTCCCGGCATCAGTCTCGAATGTTTTACACGCACCATCGGAGTCGATTACGGGTTGATGAGAAAGAGGGCCGCCGCACTCGCCGCAATCCTTAACCAAGCCGCGACAATAAAAGTCAGATCCCCCGGCGGCACCGACATTCAATTTAGCGTGGAGGGCAGAAAAGCCCACCTCGACGACGGCGATTTTTCCCTTCCCGGAAAGGGAGGTAATTTGCCCGCCGGAGAAGTCTTTGTGTCGCCTGCATTGCGCAGCGCCGAAGGCAGGATAGCCTTTGAAGGCTCCATGGCCGATATAGCCGACTGCATGGTACTAGGGCAGCCTATTCTATGCAGCATTTCCCAAGGCTATGTGCTGGACTGCGAGGGCGGAGCCGAAGCTGCAAAATTGGAATCGGCCCTGCGCAAGGGCATGGATATGGCTTCTTCATTGGTAACCAAGGGCGGAATAAAGCCCGAGGAAGCCCTTCGCTACGCCACCAACGCCCGCCAGCTGGGGGAATTTGGGATCGGGCTCAACGAGGCGGCCAGGATACAAGGGAAAATGCTGGAAGACGAAAAAGTCCTGGGTACCTGCCATTTCGCCATCGGCTTTAACTACGAGGAAGATGCTCCCGCGATGATCCATCTGGATGGGCTTGTCCAATCGCCCACGGTCATAGCCGCCTATCCTTCCGGCCAGGAAATCCTCCTCATGGACACTGGAAAGCTGGCCTTAGGCTTCTGACGCTCTTATTCTCAGTTCAGGCTGTCTCCGCAAGCCACCCCTATTATCATAGTGGGAATGAATAAGCTATACTTCACGGCATGGAAAAGAGCAAAGCCTTTCATTGGGCGGATCAGACCGCCGACACAATAATCAAGACCTGGGGCGACAAGGAACTTTACACCTGTGCCTCGGGTATTACCCCTTCGGGCACTGTCCATGTGGGCAATTTTCGCGAAATGATATCAGTGGAGCTCGTTGTGCGCGCCCTGAGAGACAAGGGTAAGAAAGTCCGCTTTATCTATAGCTGGGATGATTACGATGTATTCCGTAAAGTCCCCCTCAATATGCCTAAGCCCGAAATGCTCGAGTCCTACCTCCGCCAGCCCATAACCCTGGTGCCCGACCCTTGGGGGAGAGACTCCTCCTATGCCAGGCATCATGAAGTGGATGTGGAATCGGTATTGCCGCACGTGGGAATAGCTCCCGAGTTTCTCTACCAGGCCGAGCGCTACAGAAAGGGCATGTACGCCCAGGGCATGCGCCGGGCCTTGGAAATGAGGGAACACCTCAAGACGATTCTGGATAAATACAGGGACGAGGACCATAAAATTCAAGGTGAATGGTGGCCCGTCTCGGTATTCTGCTCGGCCTGCGGCAAAGACACTACGGAAGTTGATGGCTGGGATGGGGATTGGGGCTTGAGCTACCATTGCGAATGCGGCCATAGCGAGACAGGGGATCTGCGAAGCCTCAAGGGCGCAAAACTCGTCTGGAGAGTGGATTGGCCCATGCGCTGGAACTTCGAACAGGTGGATTTCGAGCCCGCTGGCAAGGATCACCATTCTCAGGGCGGCAGTTTCGATACATCCAAACATGTGGTAGAGGAAGTATACGGCCGCAAGCCTCCAGTAACCTTCCGCTATGATTTTATAGGCATCAAGGGGTCTCCTGGAAAAATGTCCTCCTCCAAGGGCAAGGTTGTGGATCTCCCCGACCTCCTCAAGGTCTACCAGCCCGAACTGGTGCGCTATCTCTTCGCCGGCACTAGGCCCAACACCGAGTTTGTGATCAGCTTTGACCTGGATGTCATCAAGATTTACGAAGATTACGATAAAACCGAACGAATCTATTGGGGAATTGAAAAAGCCAAGGATACCGACGCTGAGGCCAAGGAAAGGAGAATATACGAACTCTCCCAGGTAGACGGCGTGCCCACCGAAGCACCCTACCAGGTCCCCTTCCGCCACCTATGCTCTCTCCTTCTTATCCACCAGGGCGATGTGGAGGCGGTGCTTTCGGCCCTGCCCGGCTTGAAACCGGTTCAAGAAGCTAGAATTCGCTCCAGGGCAGAGCGGGCTTGGTACTGGATCAATGAATGCTCTCCCGACGATTTCCGCTTCAGTGTGAGAAAGCCAGGTGAAAAAGCCGAACTCTCGGAACTCGAGCTAGCGGCCCTCATTCACCTGCGCGACGATGTCGTGGCCCGGCTCGAGGATTTTGCCGATGAAAAAGCGGTAGCTGCTGCTATCTACGACGCTGCGGCCGCAGCGGGAATCGACGGCAAGACACTGTTCAGAGCAGCCTACCAAGCCCTGGTGGGCAAAGATCAGGGGCCGCGGTTGGCGGGGTTCCTGGGTACCCTGGGCAAGGAAAAGGTCCTGGCCATACTAGCCCCTTATTGAAAAACGGGAGCAAGGCGATGAAAAAGATCGTGCCTGATTACTTAGCCGAAAATAAGGGCCACTACTCGCCCGGCGTAGTTTCGAATGGCATGCTCTATATCTCGGGTCAGCTCTCGATAGATCCCGATACTAGGAGCATTCCCTCCGGTGGGCTGGAAACCCAAGTGCAGCAAGCTTTGGTAAATCTAGACAGAGTCTTGCGCGAGGCAGGCCTCAGCCGGGATTCTGTCGTCCTCTGCAGGGTCTATATCGCCGACATCGAAGGCTGGGACATAGTCAACAAAGTCTATGCGGAATTTTTCGGAACCCATAAACCCGCGAGAGTTGTCGTGCCTGTGGGCAGGCTTCATTTTGGATGCCTTGTGGAGATCGAGGCCATAGCTGAGCTGGCGGCTAAGGACTAGACCCGGCCGTCTGCCAGGCGATTGCATGGATGCCAGAAAGACTTGGCGCTGATATCTTGCGGCGGCGGTCCGAATTTTGTACACTAAGAATTACACGTAGAGGCGATCCGCTCTTTTCGAACGGCAGCCCTACTGCAAGGCCCGCGCCTGGCGCAGGCAATATTCCGACCAAGGAGGCGTTGAATGAACAAGGCCATACTCGACAACAGCCGTAAGGGCAAACCCGAGGTCGGGATCGCGACAAGCTCAACCATTCTGTAAAGCCCAAGTCACGTTCGATCTTGCTTCCCTTCGGCATATCAAAGCAACCTAACAACTCCCGCGCATCTTTATAGTAAACGTTGCGCGGTGGCACTAAAAGGGGCTGGCGTGTCCTCACGACCTGATTCCCGCGGTATTTGAATATGACAAGGAATAGTAAGGTGTACGAACCTAATTTAAAAGAAATTTTACCCAGCTCGAATTTTTCCTCGCGCGCACTTGTAAAATGGGGATGGAATGCATCATGGGAGGAGGCTGCCAGAAATCTAGGCGGCGCAGCATACGAAAAATCCGAGATTTTTCCAGCCAGGGTAGTTGAAATACAAAGATCAGGAGCTCTGGCGGTCGGCAGTGCCGATGGGAAATTGTCGCTTCGGGAAGGCAGGATTTTATTGGCCGGGGCCTTTGCCGAAGGCATTGCCCTGCCTGAGGACCTCCCCGCCGTAGGGGACTGGATACTTGTGCGAGAACTCGATCGAGGCGGGCTCGAAGGCTCCGAGGCGACATGGCTTCCCCTAGCGATTCTGCCAAGAAAATCCTTCCTGGCAAGAAGAGCACCTGGCTCGCGCCACGGCGATGCGCGATTTATCCAGGCTCTGGCGGCCAACGTCGATATCGCCCTGGCGATGACAGCCTGCGATGGCGACTTCTCGCCCGGGCGTGTTGAAAGGCTCTTAGCCTTGTGCCACGCTTCGGGAGTAAAACCTCTAGTCCTCCTCACCAAGATCGACCTGGCTCAAAATTCTAGGCTACTGCTTGCAGAATTGGCAGCCGTATCGGGCACAGCGCCGGTGCTGGGAGTAAGCGCTTCCAGCGGAGAAGGCTTGGAGGAGCTCCAGCACCGGCTCAATGTCGGCAGCACGATAGCACTCTTGGGTTCTTCTGGAGTGGGAAAATCGACCTTGCTCAATGCGCTCGCAGACGCCACCCTAGCAGAGACCTCGCCCGTGAGGGAAGGCGACAGCAAGGGTGTCCATACGACAACTCACAGAGAGCTCTATCTTTTAAAATCAGGGCTTATCATGCTGGATAATCCCGGCTTGCGGGAGGTTCAGCTCTGGGCCGACGAAGCCGATGTGGACGCTGTCTTTCCCGAAATAGCGGCCCTAGCCCTTTCCTGCAGATTCAAAGACTGCACCCATAGCCAGGAACCTGGCTGCGCCGTCCTCGCAGCCCTGAATTCCGGCTGCCTTGACCCTGGGCGCTACGCCCGCTGGAGAAAAATGCTCCAGGAGACGGCCTTCCTGGACCGGAGGGAGGACAGGGTCGCGGCGGCAGCCGAGCGGGCTAAATGGAAGCAGATCAACAAGGCGGGAAAAGCGCTTCGTCGCGATCGCGAAAGCAGAGGAATGACTTGAACCCAGGCTCGGGCAGAAGCCGCATGAGCCTGAGTTTCCATCAGCTTGATCTCAGGACTCGCCCACCAGATCCTTGAAGACCTTGGTTTGTCGGGCGAAGACTTGGAGCGAGGAGAGCCAGAATTCCGGCGACTCAATATCGAAACCCGCTTTTTTAGTCAGGTCCACCGCCGACATGGAGCCCGTTTCGGATAGCAACTTCCTGTAGGCTTTTACAAAGCCAGGGCCTTCCTGCCTATAACGCTCGTAGAGCCCGAGGCCAAAGAGCTGGCCGAAGGCATAGGGGAAGTTGTAGTAGGAAAGCGAGGGGATGTAATAATGCCCTTTTACAGCCCACATATAGGGGTGCCGCTTTTCGGGATCCAAGCCATCCCCGTAGGTTTTGTCCTGGGCATCCAGCATGGCAGCGCAGTACTGTTCGGGGCTCAGCTCATTGTCCGCCCTCCGAGAGAATATTTCCTTTTCGAAATAGAACCGGGACAGGATGTCCACGATCACCTGGCAGCCATCCTGGAGATGCATTTCCACCAAGGGCAGCTTGGCGGAATCCTCGGCCTGGACCAAGGCCGCTTCGGACACGATAGTCTCAGCAAAGATCGATGCCGTCTCGGCCAAGGTCATGGGGTAATGGCTTAGCCCATAGGGCTGGTCCAGAATGCACTCATGGTGCCAGGCGTGGCCGAGTTCGTGGGCCACGGTGCTCACCGACGAAAAACTGCCGTCGTAGTTGCACAGGACTCTCGCCTCCTTGGACAGGGGGAAATCGGTGCAGTAGGCGCCACCCACCTTGCCCTCCCTGGGTTTGGCGTCGATCCAGCGAGATGCGAAGGCCTTGTCGGCATAGGCGCCCATACCGGGATCGAAGGAGGAGAATTTTTCGACGATAAAGGACCGCGCCTGGTCCCAGCTGAATGTCGGAAGAGGGGAATCCTTTTGTTCCACCGGAGCGAAGAGATCGAAAAAGGCCAGTTTCTTAAGTCCGAGCGCCTTCGCCTTGGCCTTGAGATAGTCTCTCCAGACTGGAAGAGAAGCCTCCATAGCCGTTAAGAGCGCATCCAGAGTTGCGGCGGAAATCCTGGCCTGGGCAGTGGATTTTTCCAGCGCGTCTTTCCAGCCCCTGCGTGCGTTGAGGCTGTTGGTCGTACCCTTTACCCCATTCAAGGCCGCCGCCATGGGTAGTTCCACGGATTTCCATACCGAGAGTTCCAGATTGTAGGCCTTTTCTCGAATGTTTCTATCGGGATCGAAGGCGAGATTGCGCAGCTCTATAACCGTCTTTCGCGCCCCCGTTGGCTCGTCCCAAATCGTGGACGCGTTGGAGCTGACCGCCTCCTGCAGCCTGGACCAGGCATCAGCCCCGCTCCTGCCTAAGTCCTCGGCCAGGTCTTCCAGCTCCGGGGCCATCTGCCTGGACTGAAAAAGTAGTTCTTCTTTCAGCACGAAGGCGTAAGGCTTAAAAAAAGCATCGCTGGTGACAAGCTTTTCGACTGCATCCTTGCGGGCTGCCAGCGCATTCTTGAATAGGACATCTACCCGCTTGGCAGGCAACATCAGCGCCTCGACTGCGTTGAGTTCGGCCATAGCCTTGGCGTCCCTGGTAGCTGTGCTGAACCGGGCGTAGGTATAGGCCGAGAGGGTTTCCATCAGAGAGCCCAGCTCGTCATTGAGCGCCAAGGCTTTTTTCAGCCAGGCGGCAGCATCCTCGCCGACAGAGGGTTTTTGGCTTTTCTGGTAGTACTCCAGGGCCTCGGCGCTCAGCGAAGCGGCCCTGGTTTTCGCTGCGCTATAATTGTCCGACTCGAAATCGGGGAACACAGAGTCTAAGTTCCAGAGGGGTAAATTTTCAGATCCATCCATGGTTGCAATCCTCCCAGTCGTTAATCTCCTCGGGCTTGAAAAACAGCCCGATCTCGCGCTCCGCCGATTCCGACGAATCTGAGGCATGTATGATATTAATATTGGTGTGCAGGGCAAAATCGCCCCGGATTGTGCCAGGGGCGGCGTCGATAGCCTTGGTGGCTCCGCAAATATGCCTCAGCATCGTTACGGCTTGCTCAGCCTCCAGAACCATCGCGATAAGGGGTGCCGAGCAGATATACTCCACAAGCTCGCCGAAGAATGCCTTGTCCCTATGCTCTTTATAATGTTCCTGGGCCAGCTCTCTGGAAATTTTAAGTAACTTGAGCCCCACAATTCTGAATCCTTTGCGCTCGATCCTGGAGAGAATCTCACCCACTACGCGTCGTTGGAGGACCCCAGGCTTCAACATGGAAAAGCTGCGTTCCACGGCCATAGTAACTCCTTGGCTTCATACTAGCAGATAAGGCTGAAGCCCGCCATGCGGGATAAATAAATTTTCAATTTGCAACCCTGCGGTGCTTCTCGAGACCTGGCGGGCTTGTCGTTATTCCTTTGCTGCGGCATATTTCACACACTGATGAATATTGAGTTCCACTACTATGCCCTGTACTACCTCTGCCGAGCCTCCGGTTTTCCCGAGGACGAGGCCTTAAAAATTGCCATTTCCAGCCAGATGGTGGACGAAAACCTCGCTGCCTGGGAAATCCAGGAGGAGAACAAAGCGGAGCTGACGACTATCACCCAGAATTATCAATTCTGGGATGAGCATAGCGCCAAGGCTATTTACAGGCCCTTTCATTTTATCCCCGGCGACAGGCAAAAAGCTGGACTGAGGAGGAGGGATGGGATAGCGGGAAAAAATCCGGTAACTGAGGATTCTGGTACTGCACGGCAAATACTCATCGAAGCGCTAAAAATCCAAAACCCCTACAGGATTGGGATTGCCCTTCATGCCTACGCTGACACTTGGGCGCACCAGAATTTTTCAGCCGATATGGAATCCCAGAATACAATAGACAGCCGATCGCCCCTTCCCCCAGTGGGCCACCTCCAGGCTCTGAAGAATCCCGATATTCCCAGGGGAAGGTGGAGCGACCCGCGACTGGTGGATGAATTATGTACGATATACAACGCCCAGCGCTTTTCTCAAGCCGCAAAAATGATCTATCGTTTCCTTGCGACATCCAGAAAAAAGGGCTTTGAGGACGAGATTTTCGTAATCGGCAGGCTGGATGAACTCTGGGAATCCTCCCCGGAGAAAGCCGATGACCAAGCCAGGGCTTCTGATTATATTATCGAGTTCGATGTGCCTCCCTACGAGCCTGAAGTCTGGGCACTCGGCTCGGGTGGCCATATCAGGGATGGGCTTGGCCGTTTAGGCGGTGTTTCGAGTCTTGGGTACGACAGAATCTCCTGGCTCAAGAATGCCGCCAGAAAGGCTTCATCAGCCTTTGGATCTTACAGGGGTAGCATCCCCACGTCCTCATATAGAGGCTCACGCTTCCAAGCCTGGAACGAGGCAGCGAAGGACCATCTCGAATACTGCACACAGGTATTCACACAACGAGGTATTGCATGAAACGCGGAATCGGCAGGCCGGAGAGCCTGCGTACCATCTTGATCTCTTTGCTTGCGGCGTTACTAGCCGCCGGCTGTGCCCTCATACCCGAAGAAGTTACCCGAAGCGAACCTTCGGCCTATCTGGAATACGCTCCCCAAATCTATGCCAGATTTTCAGGTCGAGCCTTGAGAGACCTCACGGGAAACCTGGATGACCAGGAGTTGAGTGCCCTATTTTCCAAGGCCATGCCTACAAGCACCGATAGTCAGGCATCGTCCCAGGCTCAGGGTTCGGCAGGAAAGGCCGCAGCCTCTGAACCTACGGCCAATGCAGCCTTTGTAAGAGAATTCTTGAGCAAGACAACTACTTTCGGAACAGGGATCAGAGGCCTGAGTACCCAGAAACTCATGGCTGAGGCTATATTTCTCGGCCAGTTTTCTCCCATCTCGCTGCGCATTGCCCTTACCATGGAGGGCAATTGGGAACGATTGCAGGATGGAGGGTATAAATCAGCCCAGTATCCCCTTTATCTTCGTTCTCCCCAGGCTGGCTGGGTACACCTCTCCACCGAGTCCGCTCCAGGGACCAGACAGGAGGCGATTCTGGCCTATCCTCGTCCAATGGAGTCAATTGCGTCATCAGATATCTTTATCAGCATAAACGAGCCCAGGATCCTTTTCGCCGGAACCCTGCCACTGGAAGCTTCCGCGATTCCCCTGGAAACCGTGCTCATGGCCGGGAGTCTGGTGGAGCCCAATGCCTTGGCGATTCAGGCTTCAGCGCCTTCTTCGCCCCTGCAGGCAGATCAGCTATTCCGGAACTATCGAGTGGATCTTTACATCGTGGTAAAGGACGAGGCAACAGCACGAGCATATAGGCCCGTTGTGCGCTTTCTATGGGCTGCGGCAGCTTCCCGCTTATTTCCCGGTAGGAGCGATATAGCTTCTTTGCCTTTAAGTCTCGAGGGTGCAGTCTACGTGGTGCGGGGTATTAGCTTGAGCAAGTCCGATATCCAGGGGATGATCCTTTCCAGTATGGCCAACCCCTAATCTCCCTTATTTCATCCTCCCGAACCCATGCTCCTGGTGTATGCCTGGCTTCCGGGTGGCAGAGGACGAACCTTCGCGAATGCTGCGAGCAACTCGCTCAAAGCATCAGGCACGGGGTAATCGGGGTTGGTAAAGGAATCGAAATTTTCATCTTCCGTACTTACCTGCTTGAGGGCATAATTCATGGAGGGAATGATTCTCGCCGATGCTCTGGGCAAGGCGTCTAGAAGCTTTTCGAAAGAAGCGGGGGAAACCTGCATATCCTTTTCGCCATAGAGGAAGAGGACAGGAACCTGCAACCTGGAGAATTCTTCCTCCGGATTGTAGGAAAGCCAGGATTTTAGCCAGGGAATGCGGGGTGTCGAAAAGAAATCCGCCAGAACGGGCGAAGGCTTGGGAAAATCTTCCCCGGCGAGAATAGCCTTTATCAGCAATTCTCCCTCTTCCCGAATCCCAGGATCGAGGTCCTCCAGAGACATTCGCAGGACATCTAGTGGTTTTTCTCCCGAGACTGTCATGCCCACCAACCCGTCGACAAAGATACCTTTTTCCTCAAGGGTATTGACTGCCGCAGCACCAATCCAAGCCCCTTCGTTCATGCCGGCCACGATATAGCGGGAAAAGCCCCCTCTTCGCAGAAAGCCTTCGATTATCAGTGTGGCATCATCTATCTGTTCCTGCAGGCTGGCGGCTACACCTGAAGAAACCAGGGAGTAGGCTTCTCCCGATCCCCGTTTATCGTATCTGAAGCTGGCTACTCCCCTCACCGCAAGCGCCTGCGCCAGTAGAGCAAGGCTGTCCGAGCGGCCGGGAACGCTAAAATTATTGCCGTTTCTGTCGCTGTTGCCGGAACCTGAAAGGAGTATTACCAGGGGAGGTTCTCCCGTGCGGACCATCGGCAGAAGAAGGGTTCCCGGGAGTCTTTGTCCTGCTGCATCGACGCCCATCCTCAGTTCACTGGACTGGAGCTTTTCTTCTTCCAAAGCCAGCCTGAAACTACCTTTCCAAGACTTGGATTTAGCCGTACCCAGAATTGCTTTTACTGAAGCCGCATAGACACCCTCGAAGAGGAGTTCTTCATCGGGGCCTAGGGCACCGAAGGAAAAACGCAGCGTAGAGGAATTCCAGGATACTTGGTCCAGGGGATAGCCGTACATGGACTGCTCAGGTATATCCATGAGAGCACCTCGCCCCTGTTCCAGAATCTTGAGGCTGATAGGTGCCTGGAGCGATGAAACATCATCCGTACTGCCTTTACCGGCGTTGCCATCCTTGCGTATTGCCAGGCTTCCCATCCATAGACCAGCACTGATGCCTGTCATCGCTGGCACCGACGGAGAGGCTGATGCCTGGGCATAGGGAGATGGAAGGGGGAATGCCAGAGAAAGAACCAAGCCAAGCAGGAGGGGGATGTGTTTCACTTTACCTTTAGCTCCTGACAGCCTCCGCAAATCGCGTGTACACGACTTCGGGATCGCCAGTGCCGTCTATGGTAACCAATGTGCCTTTATTACCATACCAATTAATGAGAGGCGCGGTCTGATCTCTGTAAGCCCCGAGTCTGGTTCGGATGGATTCTTCCCTGTCGTCGGCTCTGGTGTACAGATCGGCTCCACAGGCATCGCAGCGCCCCTCCACCGAGGGAGGCATGCTGACGATGTGGTAGATTTTTCCGCAGCCTGTGCATATCCGCCGACCGGTAAGGCGCTTTAGTATTACCGCATCTTCCACATCGAAATTTACGACCCAGTCTAGGCTTCCAATGCCCTCCAGCGCCTGGGCCTGGCCGATGGTACGGGGAAAGCCATCCAGGATCCAGCCTTTCAGTGCATCGGGCGAAGCAAGCCTCTCCCTCACCAAGGCGATGGTGAGTTCATCGGGCACAAGCTTGCCCTCGTCCAGAATGCCCTTAACCTTTTTTCCCAGGTCGGTGCCATTTTTAATGGCCGCCCTGAAAAGATCGCCGGTAGAAATGTGGGGCAGCCCCATTCTAGAGGATGCCAGGCCGGCCAGAGTTCCCTTGCCAGCCCCTGGGGGGCCGAGAAATACCATTTTCATTGTCGTTGTTCTCCAATCTTCGATAGTATGAGGTAGCATGAATTTATTGATTATCCCAAGGCAGGGAAAATAATGCTAGACCCCGGACCAGGGCTGGTTCATATTGTAGCGGAAGAGTATTTCCAGCTTATCCCGTATTCCCTCCGTGGGAAGCACGAGGGTAATAGCCCTGTTCTCTCTGAAATCGGTACTAGAAGGCGTACCTACTACGCTTTTTTCCATAAAAACAGGGACTTCCAGGCTCCGAATTCTTTGGAGATAGGGGGAAAAGCTGCCTCTCACCTGTCTTCGGGCAACGTGGATAGAATGGCTGAATTCCACGCCCGAAAGCGAGGCCTGCCGCCTCCATACCCTCAAGTCTTCCTCCAGAAAATCCGTGGCAATGGGCAGGACGTCGGAACCGATGAGATGGGTAAGTTCTAGTTTCATGCCTGTATGCATGGCAATAAAACGACGCACAATTTCTATCGTGTCAGCATTGGCCCCTATATCCAAAGGCAAGATGAATGGCTCGAAGAGCCCCGTTAGCTGCATCTTCATTATCTGGTAGCGAAAGGAATAATCGGTTTTGCGGGGTTTTCCTTCGTTCTGCGAGCCTTCAGGCACTACAATGAGAATGTCCGATCTACTCATCGAGGAAGCCAGAAGCCTGAGGGCTATGGTGAGGTGGGTTAGCTGGAATGGGTCGAAGGATCCGATGTAGAGGGCTACTCGGGCGACTCCTCCGGGATACCTGACAATCCGCGGATAGTCCCTTGTATCCAGTGGGTGGATGTCGCCTTTTGCGGCTTTAACGTCTATGTCAAAAAGCGCTTTAACAATGCGTTGTTCATAGTAGCTGTAGTCGTGCAACTCGCCTGGGCCCAAGTAGCCAACATGAGGAAGGGATTCAAAAATCTTCTTGAGACGCCTGGCCAGTAACTCTACTTTGGGATTGGAGAATTTGGAGGGCCAGAGACAGGGGAAATACATATTTGTTCTCCTCGAAGCCCTCGATTCCTCGGATCCATCCATTACATCAGTATTCCTTGAAAATTGGAAAAAGGCAAATAAAAAATAAAAGCATCTTTTAAGTATATTTTTATCCAATTATGTCTTAGGTAATGCGATCAATAAATATATTTTTAATTTATCTGATTTTATCGATATTTTTTTCTTGACAAACCAAAACAAGCCTCGTATTCTGTTCCCTAGAATCCGGAACCACCGTTGTACCTGCAGTCCTGCGCATCGGTTCAATTAGGACAAGGAGGCCGTATGCAAACGACCGCTTCCAGGCAATCGAGTCCCGGCATCGAAAAAATAATCCATACGTACCAAGGGACGCCAGGAGCGCTGCTTAAGGTTCTTGAGCACGTTCAGGAAGAGGATCCGAAACACTTTCTTTCGGAAACCTCGCTAAGAGAAATCTCGGGATTGATGAAAATCCCACTGTCCCAAGTATATTCCATGGCCACTTTTTACTCCTTCTTCAATCTTAAACCCCAGGGCAAGCACTCCATAGTAGTTTGCCGCGGGACGGCCTGCCACACCAGAGGTTCATTATCCCTATTAAACGAAGCCCTGGCACGAATGGGTATACAGGAATTCAAGGAAGAAGAGGAAAATTCAGCTACAAGCCTGGACGGATTCGCATCCATACGCACCGTGGCTTGCTTTGGCCAGTGCGCCTTGGCACCGGTAGTGCAGATCGACGGGGTGGTAAAGTCCAGGATGACCATAGGTAAATTGGTCACCATCCTGGAAAAGATGAAGAAAGGAGGGGACCGATGAAAGCCGTAACCGATCTTGGAAGCCTGAGAAAGGAAGGCCTCTCCCATGTCTTCAACGGAAAGCCCTGGGTTTCTGTTGGTCTGGGCACCTGTGGTATAGGTAACGGAGCCGATGAAGTTTTTGCGGTTCTCCAGGAAGGCGTAAAGACCGATAAACTGGATGCCAGGGTGCGCAGAGTGGGATGCTTCGGCTTCTGCGCCGCCGAACCTATTGTGATGATCTACAGGCCAGGCAAGCCGGTGCTTATGTTCTCCGAAGTAAAACCACTCAAAGCCCTATCGCTCCTCAAAGCCTTAGCCGATGACGCTGCATTCGATAAGGCCGCCAAACTGGCTGAGGCTAAAATAGAATCCTGGGATTTCAGGACTCATTCTCTTTCCTTTGGTGAAGCGTACCCTTTCCTCCCCTCCTGGAAAGAACTGGCTTTCTTCAAGGGCCAGGAAAAGCTCGTGCTACGAGACTGTGGACTGATCGATCCTGAACAAATCGAGGAGTATGTCGGAGTAGGCGGCTATACTGGCTTGCTCAAAGCCCTCTCCACCATGACCCCCGACTCGATAATCGAGGAACTCAAAAAATCAGGACTACGGGGAAGAGGAGGCGCTGGCTTTCCTACGTGGAAAAAGTGGCGGATCATGCGGGACAATGTCCTGGCGAATCCCGGAGAGGCCTATGTCATATGCAACGCCGACGAAGGCGATCCGGGCGCCTACATGAACCGCAACGAAATCGAATCGGATCCCCATATGCTCCTGGAAGGCATCATCATTGGCGCCTATGCCATGGGCGCTACCAAGGGCATTGTCTATGTGAGAGCTGAATATCCCCTGGCAGTTGAACGCTTCACTAAAGCCCTTGCGCAGGCAAGGGCTGCAGGTCTCCTGGGAAAGAATATTCTGGGCAGCAAATTCAGCTTTGACCTGGAAATAGTGACCGGCGCAGGCGCCTTTGTCTGCGGCGAGGAAACCGCCCTCATAGCCTCTATCGAAGGCAAGGCCGGCAGACCTTCGCCCAGGCCTCCCTTCCCCGCCCAGCAGGGCTTGTACGGAAGACCCACCACAATCAACAACGTCGAAACCTGGTGTAATATCCCCCTCATACTTGCCCGGGGCGGTGAATACTTCTCCTCCTTCGGGACAGCCAACAGCAGGGGTACCAAGGTGTTCTCCTTCGTAGGCAAGGTGCGCAACACGGGCCTCGTGGAGCTACCCATGGGCTCTACACTGGAGAGTGCCGTATACGGAATCTGCGAAGGCATGGGTCCTAAAAAGAAAATCAAGGGTCTCCAGTCCGGCGGACCATCAGGAGGATGCATACCAGCCTCCCTCTTCAAAACACCCATCGATTATGAACATCTCACCGAATTAGGCGCCATTATGGGGTCAGGCGGCATGGTGGTCATGGATCAAGATAACTGCATGGTGGACGTTGCCCGCTACTTCATCAGCTTTACCGCCAACGAATCCTGCGGCAAGTGCACTCCCTGCCGGGAAGGCACTTCCCAGATGCTGAATATTCTCCAAGGCGTGTCCAACGGGGAAGCCAGCGAACAGGATTTGAAAACCCTGGAATCCCTGGCCTTGGCGGTCAAGGACTCGGCCCTCTGTGGTCTAGGCCAGACGGCAGCCAACCCAGTGCTTACCACGCTCAAGTATTTCAGGGACGAATACATCCAGCATATCAAGGCCAAGCGCTGTCCTGCCGGTATTTGTGAAAACCTCTACGTGGCGCTCTGTGAATCCTCCTGCCCCATGCATATGAACATTCCCGGTTATCTCCAACTTCTCAAGGAGAACAGAATAGAAGACGCATTCGAACTCACCTTGCGGGAAAATCCCTTGCCCGGAGCCTTGGGCAGGATATGCCACTTCCACTGCCGAATGCGCTGTAGAAGGGACATGCTGGACGAATCTGTGTCCCAGGGCGAGATCCACCGCTATCTGGCCGACTCCATGTACAAGATGGGCAGGGAAAAGACCATCTACAACAAGCTCATCAAGGAGAAATTGCCTCCCACAGGCAAGAAAATTTCCATTGTAGGCGCCGGTCCTGCGGGACTTTCGGCAGCCTTTTGGCTGAGTCGCTTAGGCCACGAGGTTACTGTTTACGAGGCTGAACAGGAAGCCGGAGGCATACTCCGCTGGGGAATCCCCTCCTACAGGCTCCCCAAGGACATTCTCAAGAAGGAAATAGCCTTCATACAAAAACTAGGTCCTCGATTTATCTTCAATACGAAGATGGAAACTCCCGATCAATGGCAGAGGCTGCTGGACGCATCGGATGCCGTTGTAGTGGCAGTAGGCGCAGGGCACGAGATAGCCTTGGGCATACCGGGTGAAGATCTGAAAGGGGTTTTTGGAGCAGGGGATTTCCTTAAAAAAATAAGCGAAAACCAGAAACCGAAAGTAGGAAGCGAGGTGGTCATTGTCGGCGGAGGCAATTCCGCCATCGACGCAGCCCGCTCTGCCCTAAGACTGGGGGCTTCGGTCACTATCGTGTATCGCAGAGCCAGGTCCGATATGCCGGCCAATGCCGAGGAACTCAATGGAGCACTAGAGGAAGGAATCACCGTCCTCTGCATGACCCAGCCTGTGGAGGTTGTAAGCCAGGGCACAGGGACTGCCCAGCGGGTTAAGGCGCTGAAGGTCCAGCGTATGAAGGCGGGTCCGGTGGACAGTTCTGGCCGTCCTACCCCAGTGCCCACCAGTGAATTCTATGAAATACCCTGCGATTCAATAATCGTTGCCTTTGGAGAGAAAGTGAGGATCCCCGGCCTGGAAAACCTCGAGGTAACCATGGAGAGGGACGGAAGGCTCAAGGTCGACCCCTACTCGCTAAAATCGGCCAATGACAAGCTCTTTGCCTGCGGCGACGCGGTGATGGGACCTGCCACGGCCGCAGAAGCCATGGGGCAGGCCAGGGTGGTATCGGAAGTACTGGATGAAAGCCTTACAGGCCAAAAACGTTTCTTCAAGCTCTTCCGGCATTTCGACTACAAAATGGAAGTGCCTAATAAACTCACCAAAGCCAAGATGATCAGAGCAACCTTCATACCGGTGGATGCACGCAAGAACAATTTTATGGAAATCTCCCTGGGATATACGGGGGAACAGGCCAGAATAGAGGCCGACCGCTGTCTCCGCTGCGATGTCAGGGATCGAAAGCGCGAAACCTACAGCGCACCGGTAGAGGAATAAGGGGGAGACCATGGAAAAGAAAATGACTTCCATAACTGTGGATGGCGTAAAGGTTGAGGTGGACCCCGATCTGAATTTGGTAGAAGCCTGTGCCAAGGCAGGCGCCAATATACCTACACTCTGCTTTATGAAGGATATTTCATCCAATGCATCCTGCGGTGTCTGTGTAGTGGAAGTGGAGGGAGCCAAGGCACTAGTGCGATCCTGTGTGCAAAAACCCATGGAGGGCATGAAAATACGAACCGCCAGCCCCAAGGTGATGAGCGCCAGGAGAACAGCGGTGGAGCTTCTTCTGGCCAATCACCCCGCCGACTGCCTTTCCTGTATTCGTTCGGGCACCTGTGAATTGCGGGTTATGGCCGAAACGTTAGGCGTAAGGGCATCCCACTATCCCAAGCTCAAGAAATTCCCCCTTCCAGACACATCCTCCGACGGACTCGTGCGAGACGATTCCAAGTGCATCCTCTGCGGCCGCTGCGTAGCCGTATGTGCCGAAACACAATCCGTACACGCCATCGCGTTTTCGGGCAGGGGTTCCAGAACCAGGGTGGCTACCTTCATGGATAGAGGCCTCGCCAACAGCCCTTGCATACAGTGCGGGCAGTGCTCGGTGGTCTGCCCCACCGCGGCTATATCTGAAAAAGATCAATCCTCAGAGGTCATGGCTGCCCTGGGCGATCCAAGGCTGCATATGGTTATCCAGACCGCTCCCGCCATAAGGGCGTCCTTGGGCGAAGCCCTGGGAATGCCCGCAGGAACCCTGGTAACTGGCAAAATGGTGGCCGCTCTGAGAAGACTGGGTTTCTCCAAGGTTTTCGATACCCAGTTCACTGCTGATCTTACTATTATGGAGGAGGGAACAGAATTCATTAGCAGGGTCCAGAATAATGGGAAAATGCCTATGATCACCTCTTGTTCCCCCGGCTGGATAAATTTTATAGAAACATTCTATCCCGAACTCCTGGACCACCTTTCCAGCTGTAAAAGCCCACAGCAGATGTTCGGCGCTGTCGCGAAAACTTTCTATGCCGAAAAAGTGGGTATCGATCCGGCATCCATGAGGGTAGTATCCATAATGCCCTGCACGGCCAAGAAGGGAGAAGCCAAGCGTAAGGAGATGGATTCTGCCTACCATTGGTGGGAAGAAAAAGCCCAGAAGGCTGGAAAAACTTACAGCGCAGCTCATTACCAGGATGTGGATTGGGCGCTCACCACCAGGGAACTGGCCAGGATGATCCGCCAAGCAGCCATAGATATGGCAAGCCTACCCGAAGAAGCCTTCGACAATCCCCTGGGAGAATCCACCGGCGCGGCCACCATATTCGGCACCACAGGCGGCGTCATGGAAGCCGCACTGCGCACGGTCTATGAAATTCTCGAGGGCAAGCCTCTCCCACACACCGATTTCATGCCCGTACGAGGCTTGCAGGGCATCAAGACGGCCGAAGTACCGGTGGCGGGCATGAAGGTAAAGGTAGCCGTAGCTCATGGACTTAAAAATGCCAGAGCCCTTCTGGATGATATAGCCGCTGGCAATAGCAGTTATCATTTTATCGAAGTAATGGCCTGTCCGGGCGGCTGCATAGGAGGAGGAGGCCAACCTGTGCTGCCCGACATGAGCAAGAAACTAGCCCGCAACAAGTCGCTCTATAATGAAGATCTACGCTTGCCCGAGCGGAAGTCACATCAAAACGCCGAGGTTAACGCCCTGTATAAGGAATTTCTGGGCAAACCTGCGGGACACCTTTCGCATGAACTTCTGCACACCCACTATGGGGCAAGAGTTGTGTAGAGGATTTCCCGTTTAGATGAGGCAGGCTTGGCCGGCCGCCTTTGCTGGACAAAGGCGGCCGGCCAGGCTATATACAAGCATGGCACTACGCGCCCTGGGCTTTGATTTGGATGGCACACTCTACCCAGCCTGGAGAATGTACTCGGCCTCCGCCTATCTCGCCCTGCACCATGGAGCCTTTCTACGAGCCTTCGGTCAGGCCAGAAAAGCCCTTCGGAAAAGCAATCCTGCCCAACAAAACCCAGGGAGCATCAGTCAAGAAAGCCTGAAGGAATTCAGGCAGCGCCAGGCTTTCCTTGTCGCCTCTATACTGAATTTAGATTTTGCAACTACGACCTCCCTCATCGATGAAGTAATCTATGGAAAGGTAGAGCAAAGCTTTTCAAGGATACAGCCTTTCAAGGGACTTGTTCCCTTTCTGGAAAATCTTGGAGCCTCGGGGTTCCGCCTGGGATTGCTCTCCGACCTACCGCCTAAAAAAAAGCTGACTCTCATGGGACTGGATTCTTACTTCCACTGCGCACTCTGCTCCGAGGATTCCGGAACCCTGAAGCCCGACGGGCGGCCATTTCTGGCTCTGGCCGATGCCCTGGGCGAGCAGCCTGAGTCCATTCTCTATGTGGGGAATAAGGAAGCCTACGATGTCAAAGGAGCCAAGTCGGTGGGTATGAAAACGGCCCTGCTGGGACGCAGTTCCAACTCTGTAGCCGACTTTAGCTTTCGTCGCTGGGAGGAATTAAGTGCCTGGCTTTTCGAGGGTCCGGGTCACACTCTATAAACCTCACCTGCCCTGGCATATTCCAGACGGCCCTCGGAAACCCTGTTGCCAGCGTAATGGGTGGCTAAAAGCCTTGTGCTCTCCGGCAACCTAGGCAGAATGTGCTTTTGAATCTCTACTGGACTCATATGGACTCCGCCCGGCTTTTCTCCGCCGCTGTCGCAGAGCATCAGCTTGGCTCCCCTCTTAAGCAAGGTTTCAAGACCCATATTCCAGCTCGTATCCGAGGTGGCGATAAAATCCGGTTTCTCTTCCCCTTCCCTGCCCGCCTGAATGGAATAAGTTTCGGGAGAATGATAGGTTCGCAGAAACTCGAGCCAGAGCCCTCCAGGAATTGCAAAACGCCTGGATTCGCCTATTTCTACGATTTCGAGGCAGGATAAAGCCCAGTTTACATAAGGATGATCGGGAGAAATCGCCAATCCCAGAATGCGTTTCATCCACTCCCTTGCTCCCGGCGGAGCCAGTAGGCGTAGGGGTGGACGCCCATCAGACTGTGTGGAATCCCGGATAAAGAGGTTGAAAAGGAAAAAAGGCAGGCCAAAGCAATGATCGCCGTGGAAGTGGCTTATAATCAATGTGTCGATATCGGAAAGATCTATGGACGCCCGGGCGAGGGATTGCAGAATGTCAGGCGGCGTCTCTACGAGCACATGTCCGTCTATCATGAAGGCATTGTAGGGGCTGCCATCGTTAGAAAACCCCCCAGTCCCTAGAATTCGAAGCTCCATTTGCCCTTTCCTCCTTCAATCCCGCCAGACTTCGCGTACCAGCGCATGCTCCTTCAGCAGTTCCAGATCCCTGTCCATGGCAGAGCAGGAAATATGAGCCCCGGCCTGGAGCAGGGCTTCCTGTTTTCCGTCGAGAACCGGTATGTGGAAAAAGAGCGTGCACTGGCCATGTAGTGTATAGATCATGTCACGCAGGGATGTGAGATCCTTTTCATCGTATCCACCTGTTCCAAGTGGCGCTTCCATGCGTATATGAAGTTCTCTATAGGTTTTATCCCTGAGTCCCGCAGGATCCAACAGTTCCTTGACCTGTACACAGGGCTTGCCTCTAGACACATCAAAACTGCCCTTGAGGCAATATACCCTGTCCACAGCCAACTGAGGCCGCAGCTGCTCCAGAGTTTCGGGGAAGAGCACTATCTCGATGCTTCCGCCATAGTCTTCCAAGACACCAAAGGCCATTTTCTTGCCTGTCTTAGTCAGGACTTCCCTGAATTCAGTGAGCATTGCCACTAGCACATAGTCCCTGTCCTGGCTGGCCCGCTCGGGATGGGCCAGATCGATGGTGGAGGATCGTTCCCAAAGAGTCTTGTAATCATCCATCGGGTGTCCGGTAAAGTAGAATCCCAGAAGACTCTTTTCAAAATCCAGCATTTCCTGCCTGCTGTATTCTTCGCAGGATTCCATGATAAAGGGCGGAAATACCGTTTCGTCATCGGCATCGAAAAGACTCTGCTGCCTGGAGGATTCGTGCTCTCTTTTGGCCAGCACCCAGTCAAGGGATCGCTCCAGATTAAGCATCAGTTCCTTCCGCCTGCAGCTCAGGGAGTCGAAACAGCCGGCATGGATGAGGGATTCCAGGATTTTCTTGTTGAGACCGGCCCCGGACATCCTGGACAGAAAATCTACAAATCCAGAAAAAGCGCCTGCATTTTTCCTTTCTTCTACGATCGATTCCGCAATGCCCTCGCCTACGCCCTTAATGCCCAGAAGTCCATAGACAATGTCGGATTTCTCGACGCTGAAATAAGCTTCAGAATAATTGATATCAGGCGGACGAATCTTCAAGCCCATGGCCCGGGCTTCGCCAATGTACTGGGTCAGCTTGTCGGTATTGGCGATTTCGTTGGTGAGGTTGGCAGCCATGAACTCCGCAGGGTAATTGGCCTTGAGATAGGCGGTCCGATAGGCCACCACTGAATAGGCGGCGGCGTGGGACTTGTTGAATCCATATCCTGCGAAGGGAGTGAGAATATCGAAAATTTCCTCAGCCTGGGTGGCGCTGTAACCCCGGGACACAGCGCCCTCTATGAAAGGAGCCCTCTCCTTGGCCAGGATTTCATGCTTTTTCTTGCCCATGGCGCGCCGCAGAAGATCGGCCCTTCCAAGGGAGTAGCCAGCCACCTCCCTGGCTACCTGCATGACCTGTTCCTGGTACACAATCACCCCGTAGGTGCCCTTGAGATACTTCTCCAGAGAAGGATGGGGGTAACTGATAGGTATCTTGCCATTCTTGGAGTCTACAAATTTATCGATAAAGTCCATCGGCCCCGGCCTGTACAGGGCATTCAAGGCTATGAGGTCCTCGATGGACTCAGGTCTGGCTCTTTTTAGGATGTTCTGCATGCCCGAAGACTCGAACTGGAATATGGAGGTGCTCTTGCCCTCTCCCAGCATGCGGAAGGTTTTAGGATCATTGTCGGGGATTTCTTCTTCCCTTATTGTCACATTCCGCTTTTTCAAGAGATCCAGAGTGTTCTTGATGAGGGTAAGGGTTTTCAAGCCCAGGAAATCCATCTTCACCAGCCCGCAATTTTCCAGGTAATCCATTGTGTACTGGGTAGATATCCCTCCGGTTTTGGGATCCTTGTAGAGGGGGACAAAATCCGTAAGCTGGGACTTGCCTATGACGATGCCGGCAGCATGGAGGGAGCTGTGGCGATGCAGGTTTTCCAGCCTCAAGGCAATCCTGAATAAATCCTTGTATTTTTCTTCTTCCGCTAAAGCCTTAAGACGGCTCTCCATCTCGAAGGCTGTTTCCAAGGTCATCTTGGGGTCTTCGGGGATGAGCTTGGCAATACCATTGGCTTCTTCGAATGGAATATCCAGGGATCTGGCCACATCCTTGACCACAGCCTTGGCCTTGAGGGTTCCAAAGGTTATGATCTGCCCTACCCTGTCTTCGCCATACTTTCTGGTTACGTAATCTATGACCTCTCCCCGTCTTTCGAAGCAGAAATCCACATCGAAGTCGGGCATGGAAATGCGCTCGGGATTGAGAAAGCGCTCGAAGAGGAGGTCGTATTTCAAAGGATCTATATCGGTGATGCGGAGGCTGTAGGCCACTATCGAGCCTGCCCCAGAACCTCGACCAGGGCCAACGGGAATATCATGCCGCTTGGCCCAGTCTATAAAATCCCAGACTATAAGGAAGTACCCCGTAAAACCCATGGAGATTATCACCGAAAGCTCGAATTCAGCCCTTTTTTTTATTTCTTCGTCGGCATTGGGATACCGCTTGGCCAGGCCTTCCATAGTGATGTGGTGAAGATACTCTTCGGGAGATGAAAAATCCGGTGGTATCTCGTAATCAGGCAGCAAGGGACCCGGAAACTCGATACTCAAATTGACCATCTCATTGATCTTGAGGGTATTGGCTAGAGCCTCCGGCTGTTCCGAAAAGAGGGAAGCCATTTCATCGGGAGTCTTGAGGTAAAAATGATCGTTGGGAAAACGCATCCTTCCGGGATCATTCCTTTTTCGGTTTGTCCCAACGCAGAGAAGGATATCCTGGGCGACTGCATCTTCCTTGTAGATGTAGTGCAGATCATTGGTGGCAATAAGAGGTATTCCATGGCGGCGAGACATGGCCACCAGTTCACGGTTAACCAATCGTTGCTCTTCCAGACCGTGGTCTTGGAGTTCCAGGTAGAAGTGATCAGCCCCGAAAAGCTCTTTATATTCCAGAGCCTTGGCATCGGCGGCCTCTCTTTTTCCCGCCAGGATAAGGGAAGGGATTTCGCCGGCTATGCAGGCAGTGGAAGCTATCAATCCTTTCGAGTACTGCCTTAATAACTCCCCGTCTATCCTTGGCTTATAATAAAAGCCCTCGGTATACGAACTGCTGGAAAGCTTTATGAGGTTCCGGTAGCCCTCCTGGTTTTCAGCCAGCAATATAAAATGCCAATATTTATTTCCACTCTCCGTGCCGGTCTTATCCCTACGCGAGCCTCCGGCCATATAGAATTCGCAGCCTATGATAGGTTTTATTCCCTCATCCCTGCATGCCTTATAAAAACTCAAGGCTCCGAAGAGGTTGCCGTGATCGGTGATCGCTAAGCCCGGCATGCCGTAGCGCTTGGCGGTAGCGGCCAGTTCCTTTATGGGAGCGGCACCGTCTAAAAGGGAGTAATCGCTGTGGTTGTGAAGGTGTACGAATTCCGCCATTGGTAAAGTATACCAGATGTTGACCCCGCTTTCATCCTCCCCCATACTCTTGAATAAAGGATCTAAGACATACATGAAGCCCGCAGCCGCCCTTGGATTTCCGGAATTGTCATCTAAACTCGCCGCCATGGTCAGATTTCAGACTGTCTCTTCCTACCTGCCGGAGGAGGAAAACAATGAGGCCTTTTCAGGTCTCGTGGAAGAACTGCATCGCCTTTTCCCTGGGCTGCATGCCAGTCTCAGGCTTGAAAAGCCCTCGGAAAGAGCCCTTCTCTATACATGGCAGGGCAGCGACCCCAGCCTCAAACCGGCTATTTTCTGTGCACACTACGATGTAGTGCCTCCAGGAAACTCCGAAGCCTGGACCCATGGGGCCTTTTCTGGCCAAATCGTGGATGGAGAACTTTGGGGAAGGGGTACTCAGGATATCAAGGTATTGATGGCTTCCATCATGGAAGCTGTGGAAAAGCTCCTTGCCCAGGGTTTCCAGCCCCGCAGGACTGTGCTCCTAGCCTTTGGCGGAGACGAGGAAGTGGGAGGCTTCAGGGGGGCTTCAGCCATCGCTGCCCATTTGGCTTCCAAGAGCGTTGAAGCCTCTTTCCTCCTGGACGAGGGCGGGCCTATATCCCTGGGCATGCTTTCCTTTGCCCAGCAACCTCTGGCCCTCGTGGGCCTAGCCGAAAAGGGCTATGCCGACCTTCTCCTGACTACCCGGGGCAAGGGCGGCCATGCTTCCATGCCTCCTAGGGATAACGCGACAGTCCAGCTGGCCAGAGCAATAGTGGCCATAGAAAAGAATCCTTCCCCAGCCAGGCTCACCTCAACCTTGCGATCATTTCTTAAAAGACTGTCCACGGTATCCGATCAACCCTATCGTCTTTTTTTCAAACTGGCAGGGATAACTGGACCTGCGATCAAGCTGGCATTCTCGTCCAAACCCACCACCAATGCCCTGATCCGCAGCACAATAGCCTGTACCATGCTGCAAGGCAGCCCCAAGGAAAATGTGCTGGCAGATTTGGCAGAGGCCACTCTCAATGTGAGAATTTTGCCAGGGGAAAGCTCTTCGGAACTTATGTCACGGCTTAATACCCTTGTCGCTCCCTATGGTGCCCAGGTAAAAGCCAAGCACGAGGGGCAGGTGGTCGAACCGTCCAGAGAATCCTCCACCGAGCATGAGGGCTGGGCTCTCATAGAGCAGGCCCTCGGAAAATCCCATCCTGAAGCCATCTGCCTGCCCTTTCTCTTCAGCGCCGCAACGGACACCAAGCATTACAGAAACCTGGTGGAAGCTATCTATCGCTTTTCCGCCCTGCCCCAGACCCAGGCGGACCTCGCCCGGATCCACGCGGCCAACGAAAGGGTAAAGGTAAAGGATCTGGAACGCTGCGCCGAATTCTATCACAAGCTCATAACCTCGCTTTAGGTAAGGGCGGGAGCTTTGGTCTTGCGGGAGCCCTGGTTTTGAATGTCATGCGATTGGTAGAGACTTTACGAGAATAAAAACAGGCATGTGCAATTCGTATCTTGCCCCCGGCCGCATCATATATTAAATTTTCCCAATGAAAAGAACACTACTCATCGGTATTCTCATGGTTTTTGTTGTGATCTCGGCCGCCTTCGGCGTCGATGTGGACGGCAAGATTGCCCAGGGAGAATATGCAAGGGAGGAAAGCTTCGATAAGGGAAGCTTCAGGCTTCTCTGGAGAATTGTGGGCGATACGGCCTACATGGCCATCGAAGCCACAGCCAAAGGCTGGGTGTCAGTGGGTTTCGAACCCACCCGAGTCATGGCCAATTCCGACATGATCTTCGGTTTTGTAGAGGCTTCAGGCGCCGTCAGGGCAGTGGATGCCTGGTCCACAGGCCTCTTCGGACCCCATCCCCCCGATGCCGACCAGGGAGGGAGCGATTCTATTCTGGCCTTTGCCGGTTCCCGCTCGGGTGATAAGGTAGTCTTCGAGTTCTCCCGTCTTTTGGACACAAAGGATAAATTCGATAAAGTTATACCCTCATCGGGATCTTTCAAAATCATATGGGCTCATTCCCAGAGCATGGGATTCACCGCCAAACACAATAAGGCCGGCAGCGCGACCCTGAGTATGGGGGGCTCGGAGTGAGCCTCATTTACCTTCATCTGGGTCTCATGAGCGCCGCGGCGCTGACAATGATTACCGCAGCAGCCATAGCCCGGTTTTTCAAGAAAAAAAAGTGGTGGCTAAAAGCCCACAGGGCGCTCAACATCATAGCTGTAATTCTCGCCCTCGGCGGGCTGATTGCCGCGGCGGTTTCGGTCCAGACATCGGGAGGTCCCCATTTTAGGGTCAGGCATGCATTCTACGGGCTGGCCGCAATTCTCTTCCTGTTGGCATCCCCAGCCCTGGGTTTTGCCATATTCAAGACCAAGGATAAGACAAAAATTGCCGGCCTAAAAAAGATACACCGCTGGATGGGGAGGATAACCATACTGCTCATGCTGGGAGCTGCATTGGCTGGATTTGCGCTTATAGGTCTCTTTTAATTTCAGTTGCAGGCTTTTGCAGACCGGGAGCCCAGGTATGCCGACCGTATCGCTGGATCACCGGCGATCTGGGCTACTGGTCCGGAAGTGACAATGCGTCCTTGCTCGAGCACATAGGCCCTGTCCGCCACGGCCAGGGCTTTGAATGCGTTCTGCTCCACCAGTAGTATCGTTTTTCCCATGGATCTAATTCTCTCAATTATTTCGAATACGGTTTTTACCAAAAGGGGGGCCAATCCGAGTGAAGGCTCGTCCATCAGGATGAGGTCTCCTTCGGTCATAAGAGCCCTTCCCATGGCGAGCATCTGCTGCTCCCCACCGGAGAGGGTGCCGGCCATTTGCTGTTCCCTCTCTTTCAGCCGGGGAAAGAGAACGAACACCTTCTCCATGTCGTCCTTGATAGCCTTTTTGTCCGACCTCAGATAAGCGCCTAAATTTAGATTATCCGTTACGCTCAGATTGGCGAATATAAGCCTGCCCTCGGGAACGTGGCAGATACCTGATTGCACGACAAGATCAGGCCGCCGGGCCAGCTTTTTGCCCTTGTACAGAATTTCACCCGCTCCGGGTTTGAGAAAACCTGAAATAGTATTGAGAAGCGTGGATTTTCCTGCCCCGTTTGCACCAATTATGGTGACAATCTCTCCTGCGCTCACTTCCAGGCTTACGCCCTTCAGCGCACGAATGCCGCCGTAGGATACATGGAGGTCCTTGATCGAAAGCATGCCTCAGACCTCCTCTGTGGCGCCCAGATAGGCTTCTATTACCTTGGGATCATTGGCTATGTCGGCCGGGCAACCCTCGGCCAGCTTAATCCCGAAGTTGAGCACCACGATATGCTCGCAGATGCCCATTATAAGATCCATGTGATGCTCGATCACTAATACTGAAAGCTTAAACTCATCCCGAATACGCCCTATCAGCCGCATGAGTTGTTCCGTCTCATCTGGATTCATCCCCGCCGCCGGCTCGTCCAGGAGGAGGAGCTGTGGATTCAGCGCGAGGGCGCGGACTATCTCCAACCTGCGTTGCATCCCATAGGGGAGATTGTTAGCCACAAGATCGCGGCGCTCGGTGAGTCCCATTATGGAAAGCAGCTTTTCGGCCTTTTCCATGAGCGCTTTTTCTTCCTTTCTAAACCTGGGCAGACGCAGGACAGAATCCACAATATTGTAGGAAGCGCTCAAATGACAGGCGGTAAGGACATTCTCAAAAACCGTGAGATTCTTGAACAGCCTGATATTCTGGAATGTCCTGGTAATGCCCATATCCGCGATTTTGTAGGGAGCCAGGCCTGTAATGCTCTTGTCCCTGAAGAGCACATCTCCCTCGGTGAGGGAGTAGACCCCTGTCACCAGGTTGAAGATAGTCGTCTTGCCCGCACCATTGGGTCCTATGAGACCCACGATGCCTCCCTCGGGCACGGAAAAGCTCACATCATTCACCGCCGCAAGACCGCCAAAGCGCTTGGTCAGCCGGGAGATCCGCAATATATCAGCCATTGCCCGTCTCCCCGTTCTGGTCATTTTTGCTATCCCGCAAGGCTTGAATCCTCGCCCTCCTCTCGCTTTGGATCTTCCGAATACCAGCGGGGCTGAGCTCCATGCCTCCCATCAAGCCCTTAGGCCGGGAAATCATAATCAGGATTACCGCAGCTCCATAGAAGACCAGGCGCCATATTTCAAATGCCCTGAGGATTTCCGGCAAGGCGGTGAGGAGGAGGGCTCCCAGGACAGAACCCGAGATAGAACCCAGGCCTCCGAAAATGACGATGATAGTGAGTTCGGTGGATTTGGTCATGGAAAACATCTTGGGCTGGATGAAGGTCATGTAATGCCCGAAGAACACCCCTGCCACGCCCGCGTATACAGCGCTCACCACAAGGGCGAGCATTTTATACTTGAATACGTTTATACCGGCTATCTGGGCTGCCAACTCCTCTTCCCTCACGGCAATCATGTTACGTCCATGTCTGGATCGTACTAAATTAGCCAGGAACAAGACTGCCAGCACATCCACAAGCACTATGACCGGAAGTGTGGATTTATAGGGTACCCCCGGCCAGCCCCGGGAACCTCCGAAGAGTTGCACATTATTGAGAATGAGCCGTATAGCCTCGCCAAAACCGAGGGTGGCGATGCAGAAGTAGTCACCCTTAAGGTTGAGGGTAATCTTGCCTATAAAATAGCTCACCAGGCCGGCGCCGGCTCCTCCGGCGATGATGCCCAAGGCGAAGGGCAGACCCAGACCAGCCGGGGTTGTGCTGGGCGATACCGTCACCAAGGCTCCTATGTAGGCACCTATGGCCATGAAACCCGCATGTCCAAAGGAAAAAAGCCCCGTAAAGCCCGTAAGCAGACTCAGGCCCAGTACCGCGATCAAGTTGATCCCGGCGAGCATCAGAATGCCTTGGATATAGAACCAGTCCATCCCCACCCCCGTCCTAAGCCTTGTCCACAGTGTTTTTCCCCATAATGCCCGAAGGCCTGAAGATGAGAACGCCGATGAGTATTACAAAAGCGATTAAATCGCGGAACTGGGAGGAAAGGTAACCGGCTACCAGGGTTTCCAAGGTACCCAGGAGCACCGATCCCAGAACAGCTCCCGGCAGGCTTCCCAAGCCTCCGAACACCGCCGCGATGAAGGATTTCGTCGTTATATTGCCGATCTGAGGATACACTGTGTACTTCATGCCGAAGAAGACACCGGCCACGCCGGCTAGAAATCCCCCGAGGCCGAATACTATAAGAATTATCCTGTCGGTATTAACGCCCATAAGGGCGCAGGCCTTGATATTGTAGGCCGCAGCCTGGATTGCCTTGCCCATCTTAGTCTTGTCTATAAAGAGGATGAGACCAGCCAGGCAGACTGCCGATATCAGGAACATTATAAGATCCAGCCTTCCAAGAGCGATTGGGCCAAGATGGATCGGAGTGCGGGGTATGACGGCTGGATAGGTCCTAAACGTGGGGCCGATAGTGGCTATAACCAGATTTTCCAGAAGAATCGAAGCCCCCATGGCCGAGATGATAAAATATAAGAAGGGCGCGCTGCGCTCCCTCAAGGGCTTGTATGCTATGCGTTCCACCAATATTGCCAGGATGGTAGTGCCGGCGCAGGCAAGTAAAAACGCGAGAATAAAAGGCAGTTTCAGCAAGGTGATGGCAAAGAAGCCGAAATAAGCCCCCAGCATGATCACCCCTCCATGGGCGAAATTCGAAAAGCTCATTATGGAATACACGAGGGAATAGCCCACGGCCATGAGGGCGTATACGGAGCCTATTGAAAGCCCGTTGATCATCTGCTGCAGAAACTGAACCATGGCCTATCCTTTTCAAAAGGGATTGAGCCACTTTCAAAAGTCTGCAAACGTTTAAAAGTGGCTTTGTAGTTTCGTCAATAATAAAAACAGCGCCCGCGGGCTCGGAGCAAAGTTCGCAGTCCGCGGGCTTTTATACATTCTCCATGATTTTCAAGGCTGGCGGGCACGTTTTCATTGCCCGCCTTAATGCCTCCTTACATGCTCTTACTGGGCTGCGTACTTTTCCTGGAACACGTACTTGCCTTCTACGATCTTGAGAATAGCGGCATCCTTGCCTTCGGGGTTATGGGTCTCGGGGCTGATCTTTATAAAGCCCGTAATGCCCTGCACCTCAATACCTTCCAGAGCTTTGGCAATCGCTTCGCCATTGGCCTTGCCTGCTTTTTGGATTGCCGCGACGAGCACGAGCACTGCATCGTGCACAAGGAATCCATTCAGCTCGGTTTCCTTGCCGTACTTAGCCAGATAGCGAGCCTTGTAGTCCTGTACCGCGGGATCGGCATAGTCCAGGTGGTTGACGAAATAGCAGCCTTCCACTGCGGCGCCGCCCATGGATATCAGCTGCTCGGAGGGCCAGCCGTCACCGCCCATCAGCACTTGGGTAATGCCCAGTTCCCTGGCCTGATTGGCCGAGAGGGCTACTTCCTTGAAGAAGTAAGGCATGAAGATGATGTCGGGGTTGGCAGCCTTTATCTTGGACAGCTGGGGTCTGAAATCCACATCACCCGCGTTGAACGATTCATCAGCGACGATTGTGCCGCCTTTCTTCTCAAAGTTGATAGTGAAGAACTCGCGCAAGCCCTGGCTGTAGTCATCCGATACGTCATAGAGGATGGCCGCTTTCTTCGCTCCCAGCTTGTCGAAAGCATAGCCTGCTGCGACTGCGCCCTGATATGGATCGATAAAGCAAACCCTGAAATTGTAGGGCTTTACTTTGCCATCCAGCACCGTAACCTTGGGATTGGTGGCTACTGTGGCGATATCAGGCACCTTGGCCTGCTCCAGCACCGGTGCAATGGGAATCGCGTTACCCGAGGCATTAGGTCCGAGTATGGCCACAACCTTGTCCTGACCCGTGAGGCGCTTTACGACGTTGACCGCTTCCTGAGCGTCACCCTTGTTGTCGTAGCCGATGGCTTCCAGCTTGTACTTCTTGCCTCCCACCTCAATACCGCCGGCATTGTTGTACTCTTCGAACAACATTTTGACCGTATTGAACTCATTCTCGCCCCAGACCGCCTGGTCGCCTGTGAGGGCGCCAAACCAGCCAACCTTGATCGTATCGCCCTTTCCACCACTTGCGCATCCGAACAAGGCGATGGAAGCAACGATCATGAGAACCAGCAGTGTCCTTTTCATAGATCCTCCTGAACAATTCGATCACAGACCCGGGTTAGTATACCCCTTGTAGTCCGGTATCAACAAGCACAAATCTTCTTGAGGCGAACGCTCAGCTCGCCCGTCTGGAGAGAGAAAACGAATGCATCACTCTACGGTGACACTCTTAGCGAGATTGCGTGGCTGATCCACGTCGCGCCCCAATTCGAGGGCGCAGAAATATGCAAACAGCTGGAGGGGAATAACCATGGTAAAGGGATAGAACCGAGAATCCGACTTGGGAACTGGGATGAAGTCATCCACAAGATTCCTCGTCTCTTCATCGCCTTCTACGCCCACGGCAATCACCGGACCGCCTCTGGCCTTGATTTCCCTTATATTGGAAATAGTCTTTTCCCTCAGGTAGTCGTCGGAAACCAGGAATACACTGGGTACATCAGGGCTTACCAAGGCAATAGGACCATGCTTCATTTCCCCAGCGGAACAGCCTTCGGCATGGATGTAGCTGATCTCCTTGAGCTTGAGCGCTCCTTCCAAGGCTATGGGGTAGAGAATGCCCCTGCCCAGGAAGAGGAAATCCTTGGCTTTGCAGTATTTCTTGGCCGCCGCCTGCACCCTGTCCCTCTGCAGGAGCGCGGTGCGCACCAGGTCGGGTACAGACTGGAGGGCCGAAAGATATTTCATGCCCTCATCCCTGGACATGTCCCGCATACGGGCAACCAGGAGGGTAAATAAGTAAAAGGCGGCCAATTGGCTGGTAAAGGCTTTGGTGGATGCTACGGCGATTTCAGGTCCGGAGTGCACATAAATTCCGCCGTCGGACTCCCGTGCGATTGTTGAGCCAACGACATTGCAGATGCCCAATACCGTGGCGCCTTTTCTCTGCATTTCCCGCATCGCGTAGAGCGAATCGGCGGTTTCGCCCGACTGGCTTACGGTGAACCAGAGGCTGTCCCTCTCCACGACGGGATTTCTGTAGCGTATTTCGCTGGCCAATTCCGATTGGGCAGGAATGCGGGCCACATGCTCCAGCAGATGGGCTCCCACCAGGCCAGCATGCCAGCTAGTCCCCGCCGCGATTATTCTCACCCTTCCCACGCCCGAAAGCCTCCGGCGCTCCAGGTTGAGCCCTCCCAGCTTGGTGGTGGAATTTTCAGTATCCAGGCGCCCGCTAATGGCTCTGGCAATGGACTCAGGCTGCTCGAATATTTCCTTCTCCATGTAACAGGGGAAGTCGCCTTTTTCGATGGAGCCTAGTTCCCAGGTAACCTCGTCGACCTTCTTGTCCACCTTGTGCTCTTCCCGGTCGATGATGGAGTAGCTGTCCTTGTCTATATCGACTATTTCGCCGTCGTTGAGGTAGATGACCTTATTGGTGTACGCCACCATGGCGGTGACATCGCTGGCCAAAAACATCTCGCCTGCGCCTACGCCCACCACCAAGGGGCTGCCGTTCCGGGCCCCTACAATCCGGCCCGGTTCATCAGCATGGATGCAGGCTATGCCGTAGGTTCCCCTGAGGCTCTGCACAGCGGCCCGCACCGCATCCAGCAAATCGCCCTTGTAGTAATGCGCTATGAGCTGGGGAATGACTTCGGTATCGGTTTCGGACACGAACACGCAGCCCTTTTTCTCCAGCATGGACTTAAGGGACATGTGGTTTTCGATGATTCCGTTATGCACCACGGCTATCTTGCCGGAACAATCGGTATGCGGATGGGCGTTATTCACCGTAACTCCGCCATGGGTTGCCCAGCGAGTATGCCCAATGCCCCAGCTGCCATCCAGGTCGGTCGGCATGGCTGCCTTGAGAACCGCGATCTTACCCACGGTCTTGACGATGCTTAGATCAGGGTGTCCAGGCCTTCCCACCGCAACCCCCGCGGAATCGTAGCCCCTGTATTCCAGGCGCCGCAGCCCTTCTAAAAGCACGGATGAAGTTTTTCTAGGACCTGAGTAACCAATTATACCGCACATGGATGGAGCCTCCCGGCGAGGAAAGGATAGGCATTGCGGTCGCCATAATTACCTTCGAAGGTATCCAGGCAACGAAAAACATAATACTCCAAATGAAGACATGCGCAAGTACCGTAGTATAAAAAGCAAGAAAAAGCGAAAAAGCATCCCTCTTGCCTCTATGTTAGCCTTACCATATCATTGCCCCATGTCCATTCGCCATGCCATCCTGGGATTTTTAAGCTGGAAATCCTTTACGGGGTACGAACTGAAGCACCGCTTCTCCGATGCCCTCTCCTTTCACTGGTCGGGGAACAACAATCAAATCTATGGCGCCCTCATAGAGCTGCATGCACAAGGCCTGGTGAGCATAGAGGTCCTGCAGCAGGAAAAAAGGCCAGCCAAAAAGCTCTATACAATTACCGAACAAGGCAGACTGGAACTGCAAACCTGGCTGGAATCAGAGCCGGAATTACCTGTTCTGCGCAGCGATTTCACCACAAGACTAGCCTGGGCCGCCGGTCTTGAGTATGCGAGCCGCAAGCACCTCATCGATCGCTATGCCCAATCCCTGGAAGCCCACATCCTGATGTGCGAGGAAAGAGGCCGCCGAAATCCCGAACAGCCGGCCCGCAGCGATCTGGAAAAAGCCCTCTGGGCGGCTGCCGACAGACATAGCCTGGAGTTCTACAGGGCTGAATTGAAGTGGCTGGGGGAGATTCATAAAATTCTGGAATCAGATGCTGTCGCCGGTAATACGGATTTGAACCCTTGAGACTCCTGCGATTTCCCGTCCTGGGCTCTACCATGGATGAAGCGCGAAATGCCTTAGCAGAGGGACAGAACTTCCCCTTTATTATTCTGGCCGACCACCAGCACGCAGGAAGAGGGAGAACAGAAGGCAGGAGCTGGCTCTCTAGTCCCGGCGCATCCCTCACCATGACCCTCTGCCTGGATCCTGTCTCGGCGCAACTTCCCGCCCTGCCCCTGCGCGTTGGACTAGGCATCGCCCAATATCTGGAAGCGCTTCCAGGGCTTGCCGGGCGAATTGCGCTCAAATGGCCCAATGATATTCTAGGCTGGAGCGAAAGAGTGCAGGTCTGGAAAAAACTGGGGGGCATGATCTGCGAATCCTCGAGTTCAGGCCTGTTCGTAGGCATAGGCATCAATCTAAAAAATGAAGTCATCACTCCAGACATCCAGGCCAAGGCTATTTCCTTGGAAGAGGTGCTGGATACTCAGGATGGATGTACCACGACGCTCCCTGAACTGGAGATCCTCGCTCGCGAGCTCTCGGTTTCCATCATCGGCACTATCGCCGATCCCTCCTGGAAAGAGGAGTACCAGAAGCTGCTGTGGGGCTTGGGTATGGAAACGGAGTTTGTTCAGGGAGATCCCCGTTCAAATAACATACGCTCCGGCACCATTCTAGGCGTGGATGAGGAGGGCTTCCTGCTGCTAAGAGAAGCCGGATCCGAAGTTACCCGCTACAGTTCAGGCGAGATCACTCGTTTTGGCTTTAGGGAGCTTTAAAGGCTTCGAGCCTGGATACCAATCGCGATGGAATCCTGCATAGGATGGTTGAAGCTTCGTCCTGTGAGCTTTCTTTTATGACAACTCCTTCTCTGTGAATGAGAGGAATTAGGGCGTACTGGTCGTGGGGAATAATCAAGTGCATCTCCACCATGCCATCGCTCAAGCGTTCCTCGATCAATTTTACCAGAACCTGCAAGCCCTCCCCTGTCTTGGCCGAGACGGCCAGCCCGCCGGGGTGAGCATAGAGCCAATCCTGGACCGCTCCGGGGTCGGCGATATCGGTCTTGTTGAGCACCAGTATGCGAGGAAGAACCCCCGCCCCTATCTCGGTCAGCACCTTTTCGGTAGTGGCCATCTGCAATTCCACCTCGGGATCGGCGGCATCGGCCACGTGTATGAGAAGATCGGCGCTGGAGGCTTCCTCCAGCGTGGCTTTAAAGGCTTCTACCAGGCCATGGGGCAGGTTGCGCACAAAACCCACCGTATCGGTGAGCAGAAGGCTGGCCCCAGACCCCAGGATAAGCCTGCGGGTTGTTGGATCCAGGGTGGCGAAGAGCTTATCCTCGGCCACTACCTCGGCCTTAGCCAGGACATTGAGGAGGCTGGACTTCCCAGCATTCGTATAGCCAACAATAGCAGCTCTGGGAAGCGTAAGCCGCTCTCTGCGCTTTCGCTGGACATCCCTCGATTTCCGTACCTGCTTTAGTTCTTCTTCAAGTTCATGGATTCTGCGCTCAATGGATCGGCGATCCAATTCAATCTTCTGCTCGCCCGATCCCTTGGTTCCGTAGCGGCCTCCCCTCTGCCTGGATAAATCATCATAGGAGTGGGCCAATCGAGGAAGAGCGTATTCCAAACGGGCCAGTTCCACCTGAATACTGGCTTCCTTGGTGAGGGCTCGGGCGGAAAATATTTTAATGATAAGTTCGGCCCTGTCGTAGACCTTCATGCCCGACAGCTTTTCCAGATTCCTTTGCTGCATGGGACTTAAAGGGTGGTCGAATACTATGGAATCGGCATCATCAGCCTTGGCGGCGGCTATAATTTCATCCGCCTTGCCAGTACCTAAAAGAAGACTGGCGGTTTTTGCTCTCAACTTGACCATTATAGAGGAAGTGACTTCCAATCCAAGGCTGGATGCCAAGCTGGAGAGTTCCCGCAGGAGGCTCGCGGCTTCTTCAGGTTCTCTCCGGTCATACTCTATCCCTACCAGCAGAGCCCTCTCCGCTTTCGGGGAGTTGTCGTACAATTCCCTCATGTGATTCCTGCCTGTTTTTACGCAACAGGCTGCGCTCCAAACTGCCAGTGCCCGTTTAAAAGCTTTACAGATCGCCTATAGAGGCCACCATGACCGCCTTGATAGTGTGCAGCCTGTTTTCGGCCTGGTCGAATACAACCGAATGCCGCGATCTGAATACCTCGTCGGATACTTCCATCTCTTTTATACCGTGCTTAGCCGCAATTTCAGTGCCAACCGCTGTCTCGGTATCATGAAAGGCCGGCAGACAGTGGAGGAAGACGACATCGGGATTTTCGGTTTTCTTCACAAAATCCATGGTAACCCTGTAGCGTTGCAGCTGGGCGATGCGCTGGGCAAACTTGTCCTCTTCCCCCATGGAAACCCACACATCGGTGTAGAGGATATCGGCGCCTTTGAGAGCTTGGTCGGCCTTATCGATATCGTAGAATTCGATGGAGCCTCCCGAGCCTGCGGCAACCTTGAGCATCTCTTCGGTGAGCGCCTCGTTAGGCCAGAGTTCCCTGGGAGCCAGGGCGACAAAATGAAGCCCCATTTTGGCGCTGCCGATCATGAGGGCGTTGCCCATATTGTTCCGCGCATCGCCGCAGTAGACGAGCTTTACCTTATTGAGGGGCTTGTGAACATGCTCTTCTATTGTAAGCAAGTCGGCCAGTATCTGAGTGGGGTGATCATCGTCGGTGAGCCCGTTCCACACAGGCACTCCCGAATACTTTGCCAGGTCTTGGACCAGCTTTTGGGAAAAACCCCTATACTGAATGCCATCGTACATTCTTCCGAGCACCTTGGCGGTATCCTCCACCGACTCCTTCTTTCCCATCTGGGAATTGGTAAGGAATGTGGCATTGCCGCCTTCGTCCCAGCAGGCAGTCTCGAAGGCACAGCGGGTTCTTGTGGAAGCCTTGTCGAAGATAAGCACGATATTTCTTCGGAAAAGAGCATTGCCCTTTATGCCAGCGCGTTTTTTAGCCTTAAGATCGTGAGAGAGATCGAGCAGGTACCGTATTTCCTCGGCGCTAAAATCCTTAAGTGTAAGAAAGCTTCTTCCCCTGAGATTGACAGGCATAGGATCCTCCAGGATGGAAATAGCCCCGGGAGCTTTATACCCAGGGGAGCGCCTTCGGCGCGGCATTCAACGTATACACCAAGTGCCCGGGGGGGTCAAGTATAAAACCCAGAGGCTGCAAGCATAAGTGTATATGGGGAATTCAAATAATGCTAAGTAAAAAGATGTCGACCCTCCTTTGACGAGCCATAAGCCCTGGAGTATACTGACGCCGCGGGATGGGGCGGGCGCTTTGGAATCCGTCCCACAGCAAGGAGAAATCATGAGTCTCTCGCTCGGGGATATAAGCGAAGAGGTCCTAGCCGCCGAATACGCGGTGAGGGGTCCCATAGTTAAAAGAGCCCAGGAACTGGAGCGCGAAGGCAGGGAAATCATCTACTGCAATATCGGAAACCCCCAGGCTCTCGGCCAGAAACCCCTGAGCTATGTGCGCCATGTGCTCGCCCTAATGCAGGATCCGAGGCTCTTGGACGAGGCGCCTCACGCCTATCCTTCCGATGTGAAGCAAAGGGCTTTGGAGCTTTTAAAATTCTCCAAAGGCGGGCTTGGCGCGTACTCCGAATCCAAGGGCCTGGCTATAGTAAGAAAGGATGTGGCGGAATTCATTGCCGCAAGGGATTCTGACGCAAAGGTTAAGGTTGAAGCCGATTCTGAACATATCTATCTGACCGATGGGGCTTCCAAAGGAGTGCAGACAGCGCTCAGGCTTCTTATCGCATCTAAAAATGACGGAATCATGATACCCATTCCTCAGTATCCTCTCTACTCGGCAACAATCACGCTCTACGGCGGAAAAATCATAGGATATTATTTGGACGAAGCCTCCCAATGGAGCCTCTCCAGAAAGGAACTAGAGCGAGCGTATTCACAGGCCACTGCGGAAGGCGTGAGAGTAAAGGCTATCTGCGTCATCAATCCCGGCAACCCCACCGGGGCGGTCCTGGACAGAAACAACATCGCCATGGTGCTGGAATTCGCAAGGGAGCACGGTCTTTGCGTGCTGGCCGACGAGGTGTATCAGCAGAACATTTACAGGCCCCAGGACAAATTCGTTTCCTTCGCCAGGGTTCTTTCAGAGTTGGGCGACACTGAAGTATGCCTTTTTAGCTTTCATTCGTGCTCAAAGGGATTTCACGGCGAGTGCGGCCAACGCGGCGGATATATGGAAGCGCGCAACGTCAGTTCTGAGGTACTTGCACTTATCACTAAGCTGCAGTCCATATCTCTGTGCGCAAACTTAAGCGGCCAAATACTCGTAGATCTGATGGTGCGACCGCCCAAGCAGGGTGAAGCATCTTTCGACCAGTACGAAAAGGAAAAAGCGGAAATTCTCGGCGAATTGGCGGCCAGAGCCAAACTCCTGGCTATAGGTTTAGGAAAAATACCAGGCATCTCCTGCGCGCCTATAGCCGGTGCCATGTATGCCTTTCCCAGCATTACACTGCCGCCAGGCCGCAGCGACTCTGAATACTGCCTAGCCCTCCTGGAGGAGACGGGAATCTGCCTTGTTCCCGGCGAGGGCTTCGGCCAAGCCAAAGGAAGCGCTCATTTTAGAACAACAATCTTGCCGCCCCGGGATCAATTAGTACAGGTCATTTCCAAAGTGGAAAAATTTCATCGCATGTGGCGATAGGAGTCAGCAGTCATGGAATGGAGAGCCAGTCACATACTAGTTAAGGACAGAGCCTTGGCCCAGGATCTGGTCAAGCGCTGCAAGCAGGGAGGCAGTTTTGAAAGCCTCGCAAGGGAACACTCCACCTGCCCTTCCAGATCATCGGGCGGGGATTTAGGTTGGTTCGGTCCCGGCAAGATGGTTGCAGCCTTCGAATCGGCCTGTAAAAGCCTGGGAGTCGGTTCTATATCCGATGTAGTACAAACTCAGTTTGGGTATCACATAATAAAGCTGACAGGGAGACGTTAGCCGATTTTCCAGCTAGTTTGGATTTATGCAGTGCTGTCAATCTTCTAAAGGCGCTGTCATGCTTTTACGCGAAGAGTTTTTTTGAAGTTGCGCGACAGCAGCTTTTAAATCTCTAGGCAGAGCTGCTTCGAGTTCCAGCTTATTCCCGTTTTTAGGATGCCCGAGGCTCAAGGTTTCCGCGTGGAGACCTGTGCGGGCCAACAAGGGGCGCTCCTCGAAGCTGTCGCCCCTCCAGCCGCGTTTGATCTTGGAAAGGAATAAGGGCTTGCCGTCACCGTAGAGGGGATCCGCCACTATTGGATAGCCCGATACTGCGCAATGCACCCTTACCTGATGTGTTCTACCCGTTTCTGGCTTTACCCTTATAAGGCTGTATTCTTCAAAGCGTTCGATCGTTTCAAACCTGGAGAAGCATTCCTTGCCCCTGCGCTTGTCCACTATGCTGCGATGCAGCTTGTCGGCATCGGCCAGAAGGGGTAGATCGCAGGTCCATTCATCCTCTTCCGTTTGCCCCCGCACTAGGGCTAGGTAGGACTTTTCAACGGCCCTTGAATGAAAAAGCGAATTCAGCGTTCTATGGGAATCCTGATCTCTGGCGTAAAGAAGTACTCCGCTCGTGTCCTTGTCGATTCTATGCACGACAAAAAGCTTTCCGTATAGCTTTTCAAGGACCTGAAGTATAACCGGCGCGTCCATATCGTAACGGTCGGGAATGGATAGCATGCCTGCAGGTTTGTTTACCGCCAGCAAAGAATCATCGCAATAAAGAATATCGGGTTTCTTGTTCACGTAGACAAGCATAGCACGAAGGCGAATCTTTGTGAACGAAGGCAGGTCGCCCTTAGCCCAGGCTCAGAGGAAAACATCCCTCGCCCTCCTGGAAACCCTGTCCATCATGCGCTTAAGCTCGGAGCGTTCTTCGGCGCCCAGAACATCCAGGGCATCTCCCAGGGATTCAGGCGAGAATAGTCGTGAGGATTCTATCCGGTCCAAAAGTTCCTCGCCGTAGCCTGAAAGGCTGAGCCGAGAAGCTCTTTTATCCGTAACTATATCGGTTCGCACTAGCCAGCCCGCATCCACGCATTTTCTGGCCACCAGGCTCAGGGTAGGTTTGTCCATGCCCAGCTCCCTGGCGGCTACGCTCAAGATCAGGGCGCCCCTCCTGCGGGCTTGTCTCACCAGCTGATACTGCTGAAAACTGATGCCAAACTGCTCCAGGGCGGCCGAAGCCTTGCGGCGCCACAGGCCGTACGCCAGCCCCATCATCAGATACTCTTCCATATAGTTAGTATACGAACAATATTAGTAGTATTCCAGTTTTTTTTATAAAGTCCTTGTCACTTTTTGAGAAAATAGGTATATTCGACCTGACCTACGAGGTCACTAATCCAAATAATCAAGGGAGAGTAACACTATGGCCAAACAGCTGCTTTTCAGCGAAGACGCCAGGCGCAGGCTTTTAGTCGGCGTGGAGACAATTTCCAAGGCGGTTAAGGTAACCCTCGGCCCCAAAGGCCGGAATGTCCTCCTCGACAAAAAGTTCGGCGCCCCCACGGTAACCAAGGACGGCGTGTCCGTTGCCAAGGAAATCGAACTGGAAGATCCATATGAGAACATGGGTGCCCAGCTGCTCAAGGAAGTAGCCACCAAGACCAACGACATCGCCGGAGACGGAACCACCACCGCTACCGTCCTGGCCTATTCCATCGTCAAGGAAGGCCTCAAGGCCGTCGCCGCGGGAATGGATCCCATGGCCCTCAAGAAGGGAATCGATCAGGCTGTCACCGTCGCCGTGGAAGAGATCAAGAAGAATTCCAAGGAAATCATCGAGAAAGAGGAAATCGCCAATGTAGCCTCTGTCTCCGCCAACAACGACATCAACATCGGCAATCAGATCGCCGATGCCATGGAAAAAGTAGGCAAAGATGGCGTCATCACCGTTGAAGAGTCCAAGACCATGGACACCACCATCGATTTCGTAGAAGGCATGCAGTTCGACCGCGGTTACACCTCTCCCTACTTTGTCACCAACCGCGACTCCATGACCACGGTCTTCGAAAATCCCCTCATCCTCATCCATGACAAGAAAATCTCCAACATGAAGGACCTCCTTCCCCTCCTGGAGAAGATCGCCCAGACCGGCAAGCCGCTGCTCATCATCGCCGAGGATATCGAAGGCGAAGCCCTGGCTACCCTCATCGTCAACCACCTCCGCGGCACCCTTAGCGTCTGCGCCGTCAAAGCCCCTGGCTTCGGCGACCGCCGCAAGGCCATGCTCGAGGACATCGCCGTGCTCACCGGCGGCGAAGTGGTCTCCGAGGAACTCGGCCTCAAGCTCGAGAACACCGCGATGACCCAGCTCGGCACCGCCAAGACCGTAAAAGTGGACAAGGACAACACCACTATCATCAACGGCGCCGGCAAGCAGAAGGACATCCAGGACAGGATCGCCCAGATCAAGAATCAGATCGAGGAAACCACCTCTGACTACGACCGCGAGAAGCTCCAGGAGCGCCTGGCCAAGCTCGCCGGCGGCGTCGCCGTCATCAATGTCGGCGCGGCCACCGAAGTCGAGATGAAAGAGAAGAAGCACAGAGTTGAAGATGCCCTCTCCGCCACCCGCGCGGCTATCGACGAAGGCATCGTGTCCGGCGGCGGCATCGCCCTCATCCAGGCATCTCTGGCCCTCGACAAGACCAATATTTCCAAGTTCTCCGATGACGAGAAGATCGGCTTCAAGATCGTTCGCCGCGCCCTGGAGGAACCCATCCGCCAGATCGCCGAAAACGGCGGCATCGACGGTTCAATCATCGCCGACAAGGCCAAGGCCTCCAAGAAGGGCATCGGCTATGACGCGGCCAAGAACGAGTGGGTGGACATGATGAAGGCCGGGATCATCGATCCCGCCAAGGTCACGAGAAGCGCCCTCCAGAACGCTGCTTCCGTGGCGGCCCTCCTCCTCACCACCGAGTGCGCCATCACCGATCTGCCCGAACCCAAGGCTCCCCCCGCCGGTGGCGGAATGGGCGGCGGCGGCATGGGCGGAATGGGCGGAATGGACTACTAATACTGATAGTCCTGATCTGAATGCTACCAAGACCCTGCCTTCGGGCAGGGTCTTTTATTTAGATTTATGTCCATTCCGCCCATGTCCCGGGATTCTCGCGAATCCGGTTCACCGGATTCGCTAGGACACGCGCCAGCGTGGCAAGGCATGGACTACTAAGCCGTCCCGCAACATGAATAGAAGCAGCGCCCGAAAGGGTGCTGCTTTTTTTTGGCCGCACCGCCCATGCCCCGTGAATCTAATGAAAAAACGATGGAAGTGTCCTGGACAATAGACCAGGGATGCATTAGAAAAAAGGGGATGCACAACAGCTCGATCATTCCAAGGCGTTCCATAGTTATCGTATTCCTCGCATTTATCACCCTCGCCTGGAATGCAGCAGCGGCGCCAGCACTCGTGCTTTCGGGATGCGAATATGATTACCCACCCTATTGCATTGTAAACCCCGACGACTCAGCGACGGGTTTTTCGGTGGAACTCCTCCGTGCGACCCTCAAGGCAGTTGGTCGGGATGTGAGCTTTAAGACTGGAGCTTGGGCGGACATAAAAAGCGATCTGGAAAAAGGAAGGATCCAGGTTCTTCCCCTGGTAGGGCGCACTCCCGAGAGGGAAACGGTTTTCGATTTCACCTTTCCCTATCTCACCATGCACGGAACAATCTTCGTCCGAGAAGATAATGCCACTATTGCCTCCCCCAAAGACTTGGAGGGAAGGTTAGTGGCAGTCCTTAAGGGAGATAATGCCGAAGAATATCTGAGAAGGTCGAATCTAGGCGCGAGGATTGTCCCCCTTGACACCTTCGAAGCCGCGATGAAGGGACTTTCGGAGGGCGCCTATGATGCTGTGGTAGCGCAGAAGCTCATGGGAATGCAAATCCTACAGAACAACGGTATCACCAACCTCAAAACAGTCGGTCCTCCATTAAACGAATTCACCCAATCATTTTGCTTCGCCACCCAGAAAGGCGATACGGAACTCCTGGCGTTGCTTAACGAGGGACTTTCAATAGTCATCGCCGAGGGCACATTCCGAGAACTCTACGCCACCTGGTTCTCGGGCTTGGAGGCCTTAGCCAACAAGAAAAGCCGCATCATCATCGGTGGGGACAGCAATTATCCTCCCTATGAATTCCTAGACGAAGGCGGCAATCCTGCCGGCTTCAACGTAGAACTCACCAAGGCAATCGCTGAAGAACTCGGGCTGGATATCCAGATACGCCTAGGCACCTGGGGCGAGATTCGCCAAGCCTTGCGCGACGGAACCATCGATATGATCCAGGGAATGTACTATTCCGTGGAGAGAGACAGGGTCTACGGCTTTTCCCCCGGCTATGCCACCGTCAACCACGTGATCGCTGCGAGATCAGGCCTGGATATACCCGAAGACGTAAAAGACCTACAGGGCAAGAAATTAGTTGTCATGGCAGGAGATGTCATGGACGACCTGGCAGTATCCCTAGGGTTTGAGCAAAACCTAGTCAGGGTGGATAGCCAGGAGGAAGCCCTACTGTTGTTAAGTCGAGGCGAAGAGGACTATGCCCTAGTAGGTCAGATTCCGGCCCAATATTTCATGAAGCGGCAAAAAATCAAGAATGTCGCGCTTTCCAAGTCACCTATACTCTCGCCGGAGTATTGCTACGCGGCACCCAATGCCTCTGGAGCCTTGGTAGCCCAATTCTCCCAAGGCTTGGCATCAGTGTTAGCCAAGGGAAGGTATCGCGCCATCGAAAACAAATGGCTGGCGCCATATAGTGTTGAGGGCGGAAATTTCGCAACAATCGCGAAGTATGCCGCTTTTGTCATTTTGATCCTTGGGATCTTGCTTTTGGCGAGCTTGCTTTGGTCTTGGGCGCTTCGGCGTAGCGTAAAGCATAAAACACAGCAGCTCTCTTTCGAGATCGCTGAGCGAAAGAAAGCCGAGGAAGAAATAAAAATCCTCAACCAGGACTTGGAACGCCGGGTTGCCGCGAGGACTTCGGAGCTGGAAAACGCAATCAAGGAGCTGGAATCGTTTTCCTACGCGGTGGCCCATGACCTGCGAACTCCCTTAAGGGCCATGGAAGGATTCAGCACGATCCTTGCCCATTCGTATAACGAAAAATTGGATGCCCTAGGCCTTGAATATCTCGACCGTATCAGAAATGCCTCCAGCCGCATGGGAAAGCTCATCGACGATCTTTTAAGCCTATCGAAAGTGTCGAAGCATGAGCTCGAGCGGCAAGAAGTCGACATGAGCGCATTGGCCGCCGAAGTTGCTACCCAGGTATCCGAATACTTTAAAGGCAGCCCACCGAAAGTGCGCATCGGAAAAGGGATGAAGGCCGTGGCAGATCCAGCGCTGATGGAAATCCTATTGAAGAACCTTATAGAGAACGCCTATAAATTCAGCGCCAATGTCGCTTCTCCCCGGATCGATGTGGGTATGGAAATACAAGACATAGAGGGGATTAAGAAGCACGTGTTTTTTGTCCGGGACAATGGAGTGGGTTTCGACATGGAATTCGCCGGGGAGCTGTTCGCCCCCTTCCATAGGCTTCATTCCATGAAGGAGTTTTCGGGCACGGGGATAGGTTTGGCGACAGTCAAGAGAATCGTAACTCGCCATGGCGGAAAAGTATGGCCTGAGGCAAAACCAGGCGAGGGAGCCTGTTTCCATTTTACCTTAGAATAAAACATTGAACTCAGGGTTTATGGTGGAAAAGCCGCGCAAAGCAATTTATCATGTGCGTATGAAATCCATGCGAAAAAGTCTGTCAATGTTAGGCGCTATCGGGTTTTTATTTCTTGCCATGCCAATTCTCGCCTCCCCCAGCCTTTCCTGGCGGGAAGAGTTCCTGGATAACGGCGACAAATGGACGATAGGCGATACCGCTGACTACAAGTACGAAATCTCCGACGGAGCCTACTCCCTGACGGGCAAGACAGGCGGCCGATGGACTGTCCATAGCTTCCCTATTCGCAGGGATTCGGATTATATCCTCGAAGCAAAGATAAAATCTGATTCGCCCACCAGCACGGACTATGCAGGCATCATCTGGGACTTCAAGGACAAGGATCACTACTACCAGTTTCTCGCAGCCCAGCATGGCAAGTACGCCATACTCAAGATGGAGAACGGCAAGGCGAATTTTCTCGTTCCCTGGACAGTCATGCCGGTGATAAACGGCCGGGGCATATACAATTCGCTCCGGGTAGCCCGGGTGGGTCGCCAGCTCGTCTTTTCAATAAACAAGGTTGAAATCAAAAGCCTGCCCTACGAAAGCTTCTCCGGGGAAAGCATAGGATTTTCCTTCCTGGGGACTCAGACCATCACCGTGGATTCGGTGCTGCTATATGAAGAAAGGATTCTCCTGGGCGAGGTAACGGAAATCCCTTCGCTGCGGACGACAGTGTTCGAATCCACCTTCAAGGAGAAGAACCAGGCTTGGCTCTACTCGGCAAGGAATTGGTCAAGCCAATTCGCCGATCAAGGAGGATCGACAGGCTCAGGCTATCTCATCAAACATAACTCCAGGAACTCCTTGGATTTTTTTGCCAGGGATTTCACTCTAGACCTGTCCAGGGATTTTTTCGTGGAAACCGAAATCGAGTGGGTATCCGGGGATGTCGGCTATGGCTATGGACTGGCCTGCAACATAGCGGAGCAGGACTATCTCTGGTTTGGCATCACCGCGAACGGGTTTTTCTCGATCCTGCGGACAGTGGGAGGAGAACGAAAAGAAATAGTCCCCTGGACTATGAGCGATAATATTTTTTGCTATGAAGCCAAGAACAAGCTTTCAGTGCACCGAAGAGGAGCTATCCTTTCGTTTTCCATCAATAGACGCAAGGTCCATGAAATGGCCTATGAAGCCTGGTCTTCCGGACAGATCGGCTTTGGGTCCAGCGGATCTATGTCCCTGCGACCCAGGTTCCTGGGGATATACCAAAGCTCAATAGTGGCGGGAGCCATACATGGAACCTGTACATACGGATGGGGCGCGTATCGCTACGCCGATGGAGCGGTCCATGTCGGCTTCTGGGAAAGGGGCAAGCCCAATGGCTTCGGAACCCGCTACTCCCCCTCGGGCGAGGCGCAGGAAGGGAACTGGAAGGATGGAAGCCTGATCACTGATTTCGACACATCCGACCTTTCTTTAAGCCGAACCTACTTCCCCGTCATGACAGCTGCGGGCGATATGGGCTTGGTGAACGGCTTTGGAGAGGAGGAAGGCTTCGGTCTCAAGGGTATCGTCTATTTCGACACTATACTCCAAGCGCCCCTGATTCTGGCATCGGAAGGCCGGATTGGGTTCAGGAATCTGCGCGGGGATATCGTGACTTCGCCCGAATGGACTGTCGCCTCGCCCTTCTCCCACGGATACGCCGTAGCCAGAGGAGCGAAAGGCGAGTCAGGCATCGTAGACGAGCAAGGGCAATTTACCCTTATACCGGGGGGATACGAGATACTTTCCGGAGAGGATTTGAGGCAGGGCGTCGCACGGATTAAGGAAACGAGGGATGGTAAAACCCTGTATGGCCTGGTCAGCGCCGAAGGGAAGCTTCTCTTGCCTCCCAGTCTCATCGAATTAGGAGATTTTTCGGAGGGTTACGCTTCGGCTAAAGCGCGGAACGGCTACTACGGCTTCATCGACTTGCTTGGGGTGTGGCGCGTGTGGCCCGAGTACGATGGGGTGGAAAATTTTTCGGAAGGCTTGGCCTACACACTCATCGACGACGACTACCTTCCCTGGGAAAGCTTTATATATCCATCGGGAGAGCCGGCCTTCGAGCTGGATTGGGATACCTACTATACGCTCTACCCCTATACTTTCGGAGAGGGGCTCATCGCCTGCAGTGAAGATGACGAAGTCATCGTCTACCTGAATCGGGACGGGGATGTCGTGGTCGAAGCCGGTCCCTGGGACGATGCCCGACCCTTCTCAGAAGGCTTGGCTGCGGTAAAGGATGAAAAGGGCTGGCAGTTTATCGACGATACCGGCTTAGTCGCCTTCGATGGAGTATATGTCCGGGCTCTCTCCTTTTCCCAAGGCCTGGCAGCAGTCAGGATAGGTGACCGCTGGGGCTACATCGATCGGACAGGGCAGCTCGCAATCCTCGCCACCTACCTGGATGCCCATTCCTTTTTACCCCAGGGAATCGCCCAGGTAAAACTGCCTTCGGGAGCATGGACCTGGATAAACCAGGAAGGCATGCTGCTTTGGCCCGGACGATAAGGGCAGTCTAATTCAGCACTTCCTCTCCCCGTCTACGTCCGCAAAATCAATCACAACATTCCTGCCGTCCCGCAGCTCGAGGCGGGCGCCCAGGGCCGAGTGGCTAGGCGTGATGTCCATGATCTCGATGGATGTGATGGGATCCAACTCCTCCTCGGTCCAGTCTCCGTCGTCGGTGCGGTGCAAAAGGACGCTTATCATGAGTTCCATGGCGGGATTCTTGGCCAGGCGCTTCTTGTGGGCGTAAACGACCGTGCTTTCGTCGGCTTCGGCATTGCGCCCCGAGTGGATGCGCAGTGCGAGGTCGTCCCAGCCTGCGTACGCCACGAGGGCTACCCGCCTGCCGGGGATGGCCGCGGTGATCACCCCGCGCCTTGCGTCCCCGAAGGTCTTCGTCACCGCCGGAACCCCGCCTGAGTGCGGCAGGCCGTAGCTGCCCAGGGTGAGCTCATGCTCGAAGGCCAAGCGCGAGCGGTCCACGCGCAGGACG
>CAZHFN010000003.1:0-2218 GCA_964531105.1 uncultured Treponema sp.
TTGGCGCCAAAGAGCTGGATCGCGTAATGTTTTTCGCTTTCGTGCCTTCCCAGAAGAAATTCGGTTTTGCGGTTTTTCCTGCTCAGGGCCTCGGCGCTCACCATTTCGGTGTAGCAGAGAGCCGCGCCTAGCTCGAAGCATACGGATCTGAAGGCCGCATCGGAGTAGCCCGCGACAGGCGCGAGGAAGAAGGGATTCTGAAGACGAAGGCCCCCTAGCAAGGGGCCTTCGCTTACGAGGGCATTATTGTTAAAAGCCTTCGACTCAGGGTTCGAGCTTGAAGAACCTGCAGGCATTCTGGTAGGTCATCTCCGCGGCTTCCTCGGGATCCATCTGGAGAATTTCCGAGAGGAACCAGGCTGTGGAGGGCAGGAATTCGGGCTTGTTGCGCTTGCCCCTGTATTCCGCGGGCACCATAAAGGGAGCCTCGCTTTCGATGAGAATTCTTTCGAAGGGCAGCATGGAGACCGTCTCATGCAGGTTGCGGGCATTGCGGTAGGTGAGATTGCCCGCAAAGGAGAAATACACGTTCAGGCCGGCCGAAAGCACCCTGTCGGCATATTCGGCATTTTCCGAATAGCAGTGCAGCACTGCGCCCGAAGGCGGCATGCGGTCTCGCAGGACTTCCAGCACATCCTTGCCGGCTTCGCGGTTATGGATGATGACGGGCAGATCCAGGCGGGTAGCCATCTCCAGCTGATCGATAAAGAGTTCGATCTGGCTGCGGCGATCGCCGTACTTGTGGAAATAATCCAAGCCTATCTCTCCCAAGGCGATCACCCTGGGCAGCTTGACCGCTTCTTCAATAGTAGACTGCCAGTCCCTGCCGGGGCTGGCCACTTCCGAGGGGGAGACGCCCACCGCATGGTACACATGCTCCGCCGGTTTCAGGTTTTCGTATACCTGCTTGAAGTCGACAAGGCTGTTGCAGATGCTTACGATGCGTCCTACACCAGCCTGCTTAGCCTGCTGGCATACAAGGAGTTGTTCGATCGGGTCATCGTATATAAGCCCGATGTGGGCATGAGTGTCAAAATACCGCATCTGTCTTCCGTTTAAAAAAGTGGTGGGCAGCCCGTACGGGCAAAGGATAATGTATCACGCGAAGAAAGCATCGTCAATCTTTATTTCACGAATGGCCATGTCAGCCGGTTCTGCGGGGACTGTGCCTGCGCTACATCCTGAATTCCTGGCCCAGATAGAGCCTCCGTGCCGACTCGTCGTTGAGCACCACATCCCTGCCGCCTGACACTACTATCCTACCTTGGTTGATTATGTAGGAACGATCGGTGATTTCCAGGGTATCCCTGACATTGTGATCGGTGAGGAGTATACCTATTCCCGAGTCCCGCAACTTGCCGATTATCTTCTTTATTTCGTGGATAGCTATGGGATCGATTCCGGTGAAGGGCTCGTCCAGAAGAAGAAACTTGGGCTGCATGGCCAGAGCCCTGGCAATTTCGGTACGCCTGCGCTCTCCACCTGAAAGTGTATACCCAGGTTGTTTCGCGATAGACGTAATGCCGAAATCATCCAGCAACTCGGCCACCCTGGCTTTTCTGGCCTTGTCGTCCATATCGGCCCGGGATTCGAGAATAGCGAGAATATTCTGTTCTACACTGAGCTTGCGGAAAATCGAAGCTTCCTGGGGAAGATAGGAAATGCCCAGCTTGGCTCGTTTGTACATGGGCAAGCCATTTAGGGAAATGCCGTCTAATTCCACGCTGCCGGCGCTGGGTTTTAAAAAGCCGGCCAGCATATAGAACACCGTTGTCTTTCCAGCCCCGTTGGGGCCTAAAAGTCCGACCACCTCTCCGGTGCCCATGGAGAAGTCAACCTTGTCTACCGCCAGCTTCTTGCCGTAGAACTTGCGCAGGCCTTTTACTTCCAGACGTGATGCACTCAAGGCCCGCTGCCTTCCTTTTTCTTGGTAGTGATAGTCCCGCTCACCCTGCCGGAGAACTGCAGATTGTCCATGCCCGCCTTGCCCGACATGGAGTCGGCCTCTACCCGCTCGGTTCCCGATACGGCCACGGGAGCGCCGGAGAGCTGGAGGCTTTCATCGTTCCTGTTGTAGAGAGCGAACTCAGCCCTTACGGCGAAATCCTCCTTGAGAATCCGTACACCCACCCTAGCATCCACGGTGGACTGGACCTGGTCGAAGCGCAGCCACTCAGCCTTGAGTAGGACATCGTTTCTGGAATCCTCCAGCACGACT
>CAZHFN010000003.1:2318-12471 GCA_964531105.1 uncultured Treponema sp.
ACACTCTCCATGCGGTTGGCGGAAAAGCTGATGGTATCCTCATCGGCTTCACCAGAAACCGATGCTGCTTCCTGCGCCGCTAACGGTAGAACCAGGGCAAGCAAGATCGCGGGAAGCCAAATCCTGTACCGGGCTGAGAAAGGATTCATCGTTCCACTCCTTTGTCCATTCCCTTGCGGGCGCTTGTGTTAATGGTTCCCTCCACCCCGCCCCGGAAGGCGAAGGCCTTGTCCCTGATGTCGGCGAAAAAGCCCGAACCTTTGAGAAAGAGTTTTTCGCCCAGCCTGACTATTGCTTGGCTTTCCGGCGCCCCTTCCAGGGTTTCAGTGGCCGAAAAGTACTCCAGGCTGTCTATCTCGAAGCTGGCATTCTCTTCTATGGAACGAATTCGTACCGTACCGCTGCACACCGCATCGCCTGAGTCTTCGAAATAACGAGCTTCCCCGGCCTCCCCCTGGGCAACGATGGTTTTGCCGTCATCGGACCAATCTTCGAATTTCAACCCGTAGACGACCAGGAGACCCTTTTCCCTATAGTATTCGGCCCTATCGGCCTGGGCTACGAAGCTGAGCGCTCCGGCGCGCATATCCTGTCTGCGGTAGTTCAGAAAGACGGCATCGGGTAGCTCGGCCTGGGAGAGGAGGGCTTCATCCTCAGCCAGGGAGCAGGAAGCAGTGAAGACCAAGGGTAGCACGAGGAGAAGTGTCCCTAAAAGTCGGGCTAAAAGCGCAGATGCTTTCCCCTCGGAGAATTTACGAATCATGTCCATTGAGTATGAAACCTGCTGAAGAGGCTGTCAATACAATGCGATAAGCGCCAGGCCTCTCCTAGTGCTGCTGCTGGCGCTTGCGGTATTCTCTGCATTGAGCCACGAACGCCGCGAAAAGGGGATGGGCAGCGGTAGGCCTAGACTTGAATTCGGGGTGAAACTGCACCCCCAAACCCCAGGGATGATCGGGCCATTCACAGGCTTCCACCAGGCTTCCGTCAGGCGTGGTGGCCGATAATACAAGGCCAGCTGAGGCGAGTTCCTGCTTGAGGGCATTGGCAACTTCGTAGCGATGCCTGTGCCGCTCCATGATGCGCTCGGAACCATAAGCCCTGCGTATAGCCGTACCCGCCAGGGTTTTAGATTCGCTAGCCCCCAGGCGCATGGTGCCGCCATAGGCTTTTACGTCTATTTGCTCTTCCAATAGGGAAATCACCGGATGGCTTGTAGTGGACGAGAATTCGCTGGAATGGGCGTCTGACCAGCCCAGGACTCCCCGAGCGTAGTCTATCACCATAATCTGCATGCCCAGGCAAATGCCAAAATAGGGTAGCTTATGGGTACGAGCGTATCCGGCAGCCAAGATCATGCCCTCGATGCCCCGGGAACCGAAGCCTCCGGGCACGAGAATACCGTCCACCTGCGCGAAGGCTTTGTCCAGAACCGCCTGGTCCTTATGGCCGTCATGTTCCAGCGAACCCGAATCGATCTTTATAAGCTCGACCTCGGCGCTGTTGGCGATTCCTCCATGGGACAGGGCTTCCCAGATAGACTTGTAGGCGTCGTGGAGCTCCATGTATTTGCCCACCACCCCAATCTTTACCTTGGAGGAGGGATTGCGGATCTTCTGGGCCACCCCCCGCCAGGCGCTTAAGTCGGCATGCCGGGATTCAACGTTCATCTTTTTAAGGATAAAGACATCGATACCCTGGTCGAAGTACAAAAGGGGCAACTCATAGATGTCCTGCACATCATGGCCGGATATTACCCCCTCCAATTCTACGTTGGTGAAGGAGGAGATCTTCTTGCGCAGATCCTCGCCCAAGGGTTCTTTGGAGCGAAGCACCAGCACATCGGGCTGGATACCCACCTCCTGAAGCTCCTTTACCGCATGCTGGGTGGGCTTGGTCTTGATTTCGCCCCCCGACACCGCTGGCACCAGGGTTACATGCACCGAAACGGCATTCTTGCGGCCCGCTTCATGGATTAATTGACGGGCAGCTTCCAAAAAGGGCACGGATTCCATGTCGCCCACGGTGCCGCCTACTTCAACGATAGTGATATCCACTTCGGGATTGTCGGCCACCGCGAGAATTCGGCGTTTTATTTCATCGGTGATGTGGGGAATGACCTGGACGGTCCGGCCCAGGAAGTCGCCTGCCCTTTCCTTCTCGATTACGGTCTTGTAGACCTGCCCTGTGGTGATAGAATTGGCTCGTGACAGGGGTGCGGAGGTAAAGCGGCCGTAGTTGCCCAGGTCCAGATCGGTTTCGGCTCCATCGTCGGTGACATAGACTTCGCCGTGCTGGTATGGGCTCATAGTGCCTGCGTCAACATTGAGGTAGGGATCTATTTTGACCATTCGGACAGAAAAGCCTCTGGACTCCATGAGTGCGCCTATGGAGGAGGCCGCAATGCCCTTTCCCAGTGAAGAACACACCCCGCCGGTAACAAATATCAGCTTCTTCATGGGATTTTAGTATCCTCATCCTCAGGCTGTCGTGTCAATCGCGGGGGGAGTGGAAAAACGATATTTTTCCATATACTATTAATTTTATGGATGATACACGCTCCCTACTCGAAAGGGGACTTTCAGCCCTCCAGATAGAGAGGCCCGAACAGGCCATGGAGCCCTTGCTACACTTTATCCAGGAGATAGAGACCTGGAACCCCACCTATGGGCTTGTGAACGCCAGCGGCCACGAGCTTGTGATAAAGCACATCCTGGACAGCCTGGCTCCTTGGCGGCTGTTAAAAATTCTGCTGGAGGAATGCGACGCGACCATGTCGGGCGCTGCAACGTTGACCGATATCGGAACAGGGGCTGGGCTTCCAGGAATTCCATTGAGCATTATATTTCCTTCTAGGAAGTTCAAGCTTGTGGAGAGAATGGGAAAACGCACAACGTTTCTTGAAAGCCAGAAAACGATTCTTTCGTTATCCAATGTGGAGATAATAGAAAGCGAAGCGGAAAGAGCGCCGGGTCCTCACGATATCGTGCTATTCAGAGCCTTCAGGCCATTTTCGGAATTCAAGCTCTTCAAATCGATATGGAAGAATCTTAAGCCGGGCGGGGCTTTGTTTGCCTATAAGGGAAAGCAGTTCAACGCTAAAATAGAACTCTCCGGCATGGCGGTAGATCCTGTGCTTGGCGGACCTTTCAACGATGCAGAGATACAGCCCGTGTGGGTTCCATTTCTTGAAGAAGAGCGTTGTGCGGTCTTGATCAGAAGACCTCTGTAGTCAGGCCTTTTAAATCAGATATAAGCGTTAGGCGATTCCAAACACCTTCTTGGCGCGTGGCCAGGGAAGGATCAAGGTTTTCAGCGAAGGCAAGACCCTTCTCCTCGCCCGCACTTAAGGCCATGATGGTAGGTCCGGCACCCGAAAGCCAGACGGCCTGTGCGTGCTTTCTGCATAGCCCTGCAATCTCGTCATATCCAGGAATAAGGGGGGCGCGGTAATCCTGATGGAGCCTGTCTTCGCAGGCGGCCCCGAGGAGCTCAAGATCCCGGGTAAAGAAGGCCAGGGCAACGAGGGCCGCCCTGCCTAGGTTGAAGACGGCGTCCTTGCGGGGCACAGAGTTGGGCAGGGCGGCCCGAGCCTTGCTGGTAGACAGCTCAAAGGGCGGAATGAGGGCATGAAAGTGCCAGCTTGGGTCTACGGTACAGGTGGAGTAGAAGGCCTTCCCAGCCTCCCCTTCCTTGAGAATAGAGCTGCAGAATCCACCAAATACAGCCGGTCCCGCATTATCCGGATGGCCCTCCAGGGCAGCCGAAATTTCGAAAATCGCCTGTTTATCCTCTAGGCTGAAACCTTGGGTACCCCTGCCAGCGAAGAAGAAGGCCGCCGCCACTCCGCCCACGATCATCGCGGCGCTGGAGCCCAAGCCCCTAGCCAGGGGAATGTGTGCGTCGACGGAAAGTTCTACGTTCGGAACTTGGATACCCAGTTTTTTACAGGCGCTGCGGAGGGACTGGAGAAACAGGTTGTCATTGTTGGCGAAGCGGGCTTCGCAGCCTAAAACTGTCGTCTTACTTGCAAGTTTCAGCTCGAAACTGTTATAGAGCGAGAGGGCCACTCCCATAGCATCGAAACCAGGCCCGATATTGGCGCTGGTGGCGGGAACTCTGATCCTGAAGCTCATGAGCGCGCTCTCATGACCTTTCGTGCATAGTCTGCCAGAGCTTCTTCCACATTTACTGTTTCCAGAATTGCCTTATGAAGAACCGGCTTGCCCTTTAGGGCTGCGATAGGGCCGGGCAGCTCCATGCCGGAGATCTCAGCCAGCCTTGCAGCCAAAACCAAATCGCCTGAATGTCCTACTTCCAGAGTATCTTCATCCACCGAGTCCTCGTCCACCAAAGCTCCCTGTGCCAGGGCCTTGAGGCAGGCGCGGGGAAACTTGAAGGGGCTGGCCGTAGCGGCGAAGAGCACTGGCGCCTCAGACTCCAAGGGCTCAGGAAGGCGGGAGGCTACCACTAGCCCGGTAGCTGTATGAGGATCCACCAAGAGAGAATCGCCCCTCATGAGTTCTGCAATGACAGCCATGGCCGCAGTGTCGCTACACCAGCCCGAGGCAAAGTCGGCTAAGTAGGCTTTTTCGTCCTCTGAGATTTCGAAGCTCCCGGTTTCGCCCAGGGATTTCATGAGGGCGGACACCCTCGCCCCGTCTCCATTTGCGGCCATATAGAGCAGGCGCTCCAGATTGCTGGACACCAGGATGTCCATGGAGGGGCTTTCGGTGATTACCAGATCGCGCTTTCTGTCATAGACACCGGTGGCGAAGAAGTCGGCCAGTACCTTGTTGGTGTTGGATGCACAGATGAGCTTGCCTATGGGCAGGCCCATCTGCTTGGCGTACTTGGCCGCCAGGATGTTACCGAAATTGCCCGTGGGCACGGCTACGTGGAAGAGGTCGTCTTGATTGAGTGCTCCTATCGCTTTGAGGGCCCTCCAAGCGGCTACGTAGTACACGATTTGGGGCAGGAGCCTGCCGATGTTGATGGAGTTGGCCGAGGAGAGCTGGACGGCAGCGAGGGGGCCTTCGCCCGCGCTAGCGCGGGCGAAGGCCCTTTTAACGGCCCTCTGCGCGTCGTCGAAATTGCCTTCGAGGCCTGCCACGAAGCGCCTTGTGCTGGAGGCGCTGGTCATCTGCAGGCGCTGTATTTCGCTGGTACCCTTGCTGGGGTAAAAGACGGCCGTGTGGACGCCCTCCACGCTGGAAAGGCCCTCCAGCGCCGCGGAGCCCGTATCGCCCGAGGTTGCGGTGAGGACAAGGACGGGCTCGGTTCTGCCTAGCCTGTCCAGACTTTCCCTTAGAAAGCCCCCCAAGAGGCTCAAGGCCAAATCCTTGAAGGCGCAGGTTCTGCCATGGAAAAGTTCCATGATGTAAAACTTGTCGCCCATGGAGGAGATCGGCCGTATCGGAACGATAGCTGGATCATCGAAAAGGGGCTTCCCTTCCTTAGGCTTGCCGTAGGCTGCTTCCAGAATGGAGGTGAGTTTTCCTCCCCAGTTTGGGAAAAAGAGTTCAAGAACTAACTGCGCCAATTCGGCGTAGCTCAAAGGTTCGGGGGCAAATACCCTGGGTGGAAGCATAGGCAAGGTTTCGGGCACATAGAGCCCGCCGTCTGGGGGCATGCCCCGGGCAATGGCGGTTTCGATTCCTACACGTTCGGGATTGGATGCGCTCTGCCGAGTGCTCAGGTATTGAATTGGAGCCATTGGGCTAGGATACGGCAAATCGCGTTAAAGAAAAAGCCCGGGCTTACTGGCCCGGGCTCTTGTGCATCGAATACCTAGTTCGGTTAGATCTTGGTGAAGTCTACGGTGGCTCCGTTTTCACGTTTGCCGAGCTGGATGTTCAGCATGAAGAGGCTGTGGGCTCCGCTACCCATGAGTTCTATGGTCTGGAGGATTTCGTTGTCGTTGGCTTCCTCCTCCACCTGCTCGTTGATGTACCACTGGAGAAGGTTTTCGGTGGCATAGTCTTTTTCGGCCCTGGCCAGCTCCACTATTTCCCTGATGCTGGAGGTGATGAACTGCTCGTGTTTGAGCACCTGCTCGAAATACTCCTTAAGGCTACCGTCTTTGAAGGCAGGCTTTTCGAGCTGCGCGTACTTAACAGCAGCACCCTGCTCCTGCAGGTACTTGGCAAACTTCATGGCGTGGAACATCTCTTCGTGGTACTGGACGGTAAACCACTTGCCCACGCCGGTATAACCTTTCTCGGTCATGGCCGCGCCCATGGCGAGATACAGGTACGCTGAGTACATTTCACGGTTAATCTGAAGATTGATTCTGTCGGCCATCTTGCTGGAAATCATAAAAATTCCTCCTGAATTTATTCGGTTTTATAGTACCGCTTTATTTACAAGTATACTTATTCAGGCTTCAAGTGGCAAATCATAGACCCCATATTGCGATAGGAATCCACCCTGCGCGGCTCGCCTTTACATTTGGCTGCAGATCCTGAGTGAGTTTCCATGAACCCGGAAGGCCCGTATCCACGGCTGCATCGGCGAAGTGCCTCATGGCGATGCCCATATCAATGTGCTGCATCTTCGCCTCACCTAAAGCGTTGTTATAGATTCGGTCTTCATCGAGATAAAGACCTATAGAAGGTACTTCGCTTTTTCCCTTGAGGGAGATAATGAATCGCCACGGCTGCTTGTTCGAGGCTGAAGGCGCTATACGTACAGCTTCGAGGCAGCGCCTCAAGGGTTCACCATATGGCCCGGGGGTTGGCACCACGGATTGCTGCTTAGCCTGTACTGTAGCCGGATCATCCTCGCTCTCATCTAGAACTTGTACAAGTTCCTCAAGCGGGCGCCGTGAGCGGGACTTTGCCATGCCTGTGATTATCCTGTCCTGCAGGCTCCGCCTCGTCGCGGCATGTCCCAGTGCGATCAAAGCCGGCACGATTTCATCATCATTGGCTTTTACAAAGCCGGCTGCTGCACTCCTACTGAAAAGCCCGCCGATCCAGCAACTGGATATTCCTAGGGCAGTAGCATCCAGGACCGCGGCTTCCAAAGCCCAGCCGAGATCCATCATCGCCCCCTCACCCCGTTCTACCGCAGGCACAATAAACGCCGAAACTCCAGACACGAGGCCGTAGGTGCCCATCTTCAAGGGCGCACTGCCAAGCTCCACGCTTGCCAAAGATAGCCGTAACCGTCTACCCGAGAGCGTCGGCTCAGCTTGCCTCAAGGCGAGCGATGCTTCCAGCGCTCGCGCCTGAACTTCCTCAAGTGGACGGCCGTCAAAACTACGTGTGGATACTCGCGCCAGCATCGCCTCAAGTCGTGTCATGCCACCCATCGCCTCTCCATGTTCATTGTGTTTTTTTTAATCCTGGACGGCGAGCTTTCCGCCGCTGGGTCTTCTGTTTACGAACCTCTTTTTCCGCCAATCGATCTTCCAGCGTGCCTAACCATGAAAGCAATCCGGGAAGGTTATTCTCGGCCAAATCGATGAGGTCGCACGTTTCTTCATCATGATAACGGGTCAGAATAAAATCAGCCAGCCCTCCAGAGAGTGAAGAGTCATCCAGGGATTCACGGAGAGCGCGTAGGTCCACAGGACGATCGGCACCGGCGTCTTTCCCCAAGATAAGCTTCGTAAACCAGGAGTGATCGTAGAGGGTGCGCAGTGAGTTTCCAGTTCTAGGATCTTCTTTGTAAAGATAGAGCAGATCAAGGAGTGAACTGAAACGCTGTTCAGGCTGGGCTGAAAGGATACCGGGTAGGATTTCCTTGATATTCTTGCGCCGCAGCCTGATTACCGAAGCGAATTTGCTGCTTCCTTCGATGAAGCCTGCTACTAAGTCCGACCAGATCTTGGCTTGAACAATGCTGGGGATACCCAGAAGGTTGCCTAAAGGTGCCGAAATCGTGGCGAAAGGCCACGCTATAACGCTCCTGAAAAAATTAGCCCGTATCACTTTTCTTTCGAATCCACGGATAGTGTTATGGGTTGCAAGGTATAGGCCGTTAGCGAAGGATATGATAAAGAACTTAATGGTATTGAATGCCAACCCCTCAGCAGTCCAAGGCCATAGGGAATCAAAACCCGATTTTACCATTCCCAGAATAGGCACAGAAAAGCCGGTCCAGAACAGGGACTGCGCAACATTGTCGAAATTAATGCTCCTCAGGCTCCAGTCGCTAAACTTGGATCCTTTATAGGCTATGAGATCGGCGATGCTGTTGCGTACCCCAGTGATGAGAAGCCACAACAGACCGTACGAAGGCCCGATAAAGCTCGAGGCTACCGTGAACCCAATGAGCGTATAAACCATTTCCTTGAATATGGGATTACAATAGCGCCATGCCCGCTTGGGGCTAATCAGCTTAGATTTATCGGCTTCGCTGCCACCCTTTTTCTGGCCTGAAGCGCCATGCCAGGGAGAGGTAGTGGTAATTTTTCCCATGCTCCAGATGCGTTTTTTGCTCGATATAACTATATCGGCCGGGTTAACCGGCTTGCCTGCGGCCAGAATTAGGGCGGAAAGGTACTCGGGCAAGGGCTTGTGGCGGTTTAGGTAACGCTTTCTGTACCTGCCCGATACCTGTTCATTGCAGATAAAGCCCATTCCAGGAATTCTGGGATTTCGACCTGTAGCGTCGCTACCGCAGACTGGGAGGCAAGGTGCCTTTCCTACAGCCAGGCGCTCAATATTCAGGCGCTCAACCCGCTTTGCGAAGGTCAACAGTTCTTCCTCGCTGTTTCTGACCGCATCCTGGGTGTTGTATACTTCTACGCCGGATACCCAGTCCTGGAGCATTTCAAGGGTATGGCAAGCTTTGTCCACTCCATGCTCGAGGGGAGCTATGAGTTTGACCCGACACCCTGAATTCTGAATTTCCCGGGCTAGCCCGTAAGCATCGTTGAACACCGTTCGGTAGTCGCCTGCGCCTTCGCCTGAAAAATAAAGTTCCAAAAGGCTTTCAGGGCTTGTGTCCCTAACCAGGGCCTTAAGCTCATCGCAACGGCACCCAATTCCTCTTAAGTCGAGTCGGGCACGCAAGAGCCGGTTTTTAAGCACTGGCATCAAGCGTGCATAGAGGTACTCAGAAAGATGAACCCTGTTGACGCTTGCGTTAGGGAAGTGGGATACAAAGTCCTCAAAGGACAGCCTCTCAAGCCGATAGGCTCCAATTTCAGGCCAGCCTTCATTTATCCCAGCCAGATGCTTGCTGTTGAATTCTTCCAGGAGGAAGCGGGTCGACTCGGTACGGAGCGATCGGTTACGTTCCAAGCCGGAGAAGAAGCAACCGAGAGAATCCTTGAAGGAGGAAAAAAACCGCGCCACTTCCTCGGGCTTCTGCATAGGCGGGAGTTCGGCCATGAAATGGTATTTGAGCCCTTCCACCATAGCGGCATATTCGAGGGCGAGACCTACCCTTAACCCCAGAATGTTCCCCGCCTCCAGTGCTTCTTCCATCTTGTCCATGTCGGCTGCTGAGCCATACACGATAGTGATAGCCGATATGCCCTTGATAAAGGCGTCGATCACCAACTGGGTGACGTTCTTCCTGCCAAAGGTAGCCATGTCGTGCACATGCCAGTCCCAACCGTAGGAAAAATCCGCGAGCCGTGTCCCCTTCTCCGGCAATTCGACGATGTTCAGTTCGTCGCAGAGCGAGCTTATTACTAGGCGTTGTCCTGCGGTCGAACGGGTAAAATCTGACAGGAGTTCCAGCTGCCGCCGTTTGCTGTAACGGTTTTTAACTGTTTCTTTCATGAGGGCCATCTGCACCCTCGCCGTATTGAGCGGCATGGCAAGGCTCTTGGGATTGAGGGCAACCCCCGCCATCACCGCAAGGGCATCCAGCCGGGATCGGGAAAAATGCGAATCAAGGTCGCGCACTACCCGCAGGTAGGATTCCGCGATGGACATTCTCCGCTTCTTAAACCAACGGTTTACCCCAAGCGGATGGGAGAGGGGAATAGACCCGGCTGAAACTAAGGAATCGGGAGCGTCGATCCGAGCGTTCAGCTCACGGCGCATTTTTCTTAAGGGAGCGGAAAAACTCAAAGCATTGATAATACCTTTATATGCTTTTTCAAATAGTTTTCTTCCCATTGTAGTTTCAGTCTTTCTCACTACCTCGATATTTAGGTAGTGCCCTTCGATATAGCCTTCTTTTTGTTCCG
>CAZHFN010000003.1:12571-72864 GCA_964531105.1 uncultured Treponema sp.
AAATCGAATCCGTCGAAAAGATTTATATTGCCGAAGGTAAAGCGCTTGACTCCTGATATGGGATCCAGGCCGATAGTATTGATAAGGAGGCCGAGCATGGCCGCAGCAAAGGCCTTTGCCCAGTTCTTTCCTCCCAGAGAAGCCACGGTTGTAAGCCCGAAGAGGGCTAGGCCAAAATACTCCGCAGGATGCATCCTGACGGCTACCTTAGCCAAAGGTCTTGAAAAGAGGATTAATATGATGATGCCCACGAAACCGCCTACCACGGAAGCGACGAGAGAGATGCCTAGGCCCCAGCCGGCCTTACCCTGCTGGGCGAGGGGGTAGCCGTCGAAGGCTGTAGCGACCGCAGAGGGTGTGCCTGGGGTATTGATGGTCACTGCAGTGATCGACCCTCCATAATTGGAGGCCAGGTAAGTTGCTGTCAGCATGACCAAGGCAATGAGGGGATCCATTTTAAAGGTAAACGGGAGCAGCAGCGCTACTCCCATAGAGGGAGAGAGACCGGGCATAGCGCCCACCCAGATGCCGAATATGATACCGGCAGTGATGGCGACGATCTGCGCCACCCCCAGCATGCTCGCAAATCCTTCGGCAAGTTGCGTCAACAATTCCATTTAGAACGCTCCTTCACTCATATATACACAGGTTCAGCCAATGATGGTTTCGAGGATTTTCCCCATAGGGAGGGGCACAAATAACAGCTTGTAGAACAGGAGATAAGAAAAGGCGAGCCAGCCTACCGATACGCAGAGAATGACAAACCATTTCCTGTATGAAAGTACCAACATACCTGCAACAAGAAATATGACACTGCCAATGAAAAACCCCAGCCAGGGCATTATTAGCAGATAGGCAAGACAGATGAGGATGTACCGGATTGGGGGTAGTAGGCTACCACCAGAAGGATCAGGACTCTCGGTTCCGCGTAAAATGACAGCCAGAAGATAAACAGCGCAAGCTAGTATGCCTGCAATCCAAAGGCGCGGTACCACATCGGCGGATACACTTCCAGATTTTCTGAAAGCGAAGGTCATTACGAAAAAAGCCAAGGACACAGACACGAGTGTTGCAAGCACAACAAACTGGCCCCGGTATTGCTTCTTGACTACCACGCGGGACAGGATGATAAAGACAAGGATAAAAACTGCCATCGTGGCCAGAAGAACAAGAAACCCAGCCTTGGTGTTCAAGAAGATGGCGGTTTGCCGCAATAGTGTACTCATCGGGATATATACTCCTTCTATTGAAGATGCGGGGCCGCGGGGCGGACACTGTCCGCTCCGCGGCCCCGCCAGGTTGCATATATCGAACCTCAGGGTTTGAGATACTGCTTCATTTCCACCATGTCGTTCTTGATCATCTGGTTAAACTTGTCGGACCTATAGTGCACGATCTGCATGCCATCCTTTTCAAAGAAGGCCTGCCATTCGGCATCGGCGGTGATTTTAGCGAACAAGTCGTCATACCATTTGACCAGGTCAGCGGGCGTACCCTTCTTCACCGCAAAGCCTCTCCAAATGGATTCGAATTCCATGCCCTGAATACCTGCTTCCTTGAATGTGGGAACATCGGGGAACTGCTTTAGACGATTTTCCCCGGCGATGGCGGCAAGGGCAAGGTCGGGTTTGCCAGCGATGTCTGCCGGATTCCCTACATACACCTGACCCTGTCCACCGATGATGGCCGCCATAGCCTGGGCACCGCTCTCGAAGGGTACATAGCGCCCTGTTATACCTGCCTTCTCCCAGAACTTATAGGTGACATATTCATCGATTCCTGGGGGGGCAATCCAGATCTGATTGCCTTTTCTGGCCTTGCCATCGGCGATGATTTCCTGGAGGCTGCCGGGCTTGGCCCCTTTCTTAACGATAAGGGCTTCCGCATCAGACACCAGGAGAGCCATCCAGTCGAGGGTAAAGGGATCCATGTCTGACCCAGTACTCACCAGGTTGGCGATGTTGGACCTTGTGACCGCAAAGAGAGTGTAGCCATCGGCAGGCTGGGAAAGCACATACTCCCACGCCACAAGGCCACCGGCGCCAGCCTTATTTTCAACCACAATTGTGGCGTTGGTATACTTGGCCGCGATCTGCACCATCTTCCGTGCGGTGATGTCAATGAGTCCGCCGGGAGCTGTATAGACGATGAGCCGAATGGGCTTGGCCGGGAAGGGTTTCGGTTGCGCCGATACGGATGCAACTGCAACGATGGAAATAACAAGAACCAGTGCAAAAATGATACGTTTCACAGATTCCTCCTTGGTAATTTTCTTTATTCTATGTACTAAGTAATCGACGGCGGTTAAGCTTCAAGCCCTACGATACGCTTGGCTGCACGCAGGTAATTAGTATTGGGCATACCGTTCAGGCCGAGGCTTTCTACAACGACTCGCATTCCTTCATAATTCTCGCTTTCTACACAAGCGGATTCAACCAACGCACCATTGAACCATACTTGAGCGTACTCGCAAATGATCCCTTCAATAGTAAAGCCAAAGCGCAACTTCTCCACCGATACCGGGGTGAGATCGGTCGACTTGCGAGCCATTTCGATGAACTCGTCGATAGTGTAGGTATCCTTGTCGAGCTTCATGCTTACCTTAAGGTGTGAGAGGATTGTCGTAAGATCTTCTTTTTTAACGGGGAACTGGAATTTACCCCTTGGCTGGAAAATCTCATAGCCTTCAGGTGTCTCGCCGACCTTGGTCTTGATGTCGAGCAGTCCGTCCCGCACCTTCACATTGGCTTCGTTCGTATGAACCGAAAGGAAGTAGGTCTCTTTGGGCATCCGGCGCTTCTGGAAAAGTACGGTCTTACCGTTCCATAAGCGTTCGGTGACTGTTTCGATCACTCCCTGGCCAAACACACGGAATTCAGCGCGCGGTACTATTTTCGCGGCCTCTTCCGCACTCGTGGCCGTATTCTTCGAAAATACATCTGCCATCTTAATCACCTCCTGACAATACTGCGCCCCCAGTATGGAGAACGCGCTACCCTATTAAACTACCGTTCTGTTAAATCAACTAATAAATTGATTTTATTTATTCCATAAAAATGATTTATCAATGGCAGATCGAGCTAAGCTTGACGCTGCGGCTAAAGGGAACTGAAAATCTATTCAGTATACTATGACGAAAGGTAAGGAGGCATTTTATGTCTAATTCTGCAAAGGCTAACATTTTAGTACAGTTTCTAGGTAATGCACGCACAGCCCTCAGCAAGGCTGCCAGGATCTGTGTGGTTACCGGCAACGAGGCAGCAGACCTCGATTCCATGGCATCGGCCCTCGTGTACGCCTGGTTGCGTTCTTGTGAGAACGGCAGCAGCGCCTTCGTTCCCCTCATCCCGATCCCCAGGGAAGACTTCCGCCTGAGAACGGAAGCGGTCTATCTTTTCAAGGAAGCAGGTATTTCCGAAAATGACCTTTTATTCCTGGAGGATGTAGACCTGGCCGCCCTCAAGGCGCGCTCAGCCCTGGAACTGGTTCTCATCGACCACAATAAGCCCTCGAAGGCGATGGCCGTCTATGCGGACTGTGTAAAAGGCATCATTGACCACCATCAGGACGAAGGCCTTTTCCCTGAAGTATCTCCCCGGTTTATCGAACCTGTAGGTTCCTGTATGACATTAGTCGCAGGGCTCGCTTTGACCGGCGCCACAGAGGCGATCGATCGCTCCTGTGCAGTGCTCATGGCAGGCACGGTGCTTCTGGATACTGTAAATCTAGATCCTCAGGCCGGCCGCGTGACACCCAAGGACGCGGCATTGGTAACAGCAGTCCTCAGACGCACAAGAATGGAGCAGAAAGCCCTTTTCGATAAACTGCAGTCTGAGAAATTCAATGTAGCCGACCTCTCGACCGCTGATCTATTGCGCAAGGACTACAAAGAATATATCGCGGGCAGCCTTCGCTACGGGATGAGTTCGGTGCTCCTATCAATCGAAGATTGGAAGAAAAAAGATAAGGGTCTTGCCAAGGCCCTGGCCGCCTACGCCCAGAGCAGGAATTTGCATGTCCTCATTGTTATGAATGCGTATACGGAGCCAAAATTCGCCCGCGAACTGGTTGTCTACAGCGCAGATGTCACGCTCTTCTCAAAACTTTCAGTATGGCTTGCCGCATCGGATCTCGGTCTTGCCGTAGTACCCGGCCCCGCCGATGCCCCGGCTTCGTCCTATGGATGGTATTCGCAGGCTAACGAATCCTATTCACGAAAAAAGCTACAACCGCCCCTCCAGGAAGCTCTCGCAGGTTTCTGAGCATATCTGTGGCATGCGGCGCCTTAAAAAGGCGCCGCGCTCACGCACCATTGCTGCGATACCTGGACGTCACGTATTCGATGAACTCCTGGAAGGGGGGATCCAGGGGTTCTCCTCTGCGTCTATATAAATAGATATATCGTGATAGCTCCAGGTTGTGCACCGGAAGCGCTTTCAGCCAGCCTGCTTCCACTTCCCGCCTTACCTCCGATTCGCAAAGGATTGATGCACCGAGATTGTGGGCAACCATGCATTTAATCGCTTCGGTATTGTTTACTTCAAAGGCAAGATCCAGGGATAGCCCCATGTGATGGAAACGTTCCTCCACGCTCCTTCGCGTAAGGATATCGCGAGATGGAAGTATGAGAGGCTCAAGAGCCAGATCTTCCACCGTCAGAGCCTCTCTCAAAGAAAGGCGGTTGCCTGGTGCCACGATCGCTACGAGTTGGTCTTTCATCAGCAGGTACTCTTCCAGAGAAGGCCGGGGCTGGCGAGGATTTTTTCTCCCAATAAATCCAGCGTCGATCTGATGGTCGAGGATCATTTTTTCTATTCGGTTGGCTTTTTCTATTGACAGGGAAAAGCAGATTTCTGGAAAGCTCCTGCCGAAGTCCGCGAGAAGCTGAGGCACAAGATGCACGCCCGGCAGGCTGCTGGCGCCCAGGCGTATGTAGCCCCGGTCGGGATCTAATGCCTGAGGAATAGCCGCATTGATGGAATCAAAATCACGCAATAGGCGCTCTGCGTAGGGCAGAATTATCCGTCCCGATTCGGAAACCCGGATTCCCCTCCCCACTCTCTCTAAAAGTTTGACCTTGAAGATATTTTCCAGGTCCCGGATCTGGGCGCTGATCGCTGGCTGGGTATAGTTAAGTTGCTTGGCCGCCTCGCTGATGCTGTTGAGCTTCGCAACCGTACAGAATGCCTTGAGCTTGGTAATGTCCATCTGGCAATCCTTTCAAGAAATAGTACACCTTGTTCCCAGTTCAGCCCAGCGAAAACAACCCAAAAGATGATCATTGACCACCCCGATAGCCTGGAGATGGGCATAGATAGTGGTGCTGCCCACATAGGCGAAACCCCGAGCCTTCATGTCCGCTGAAATGCGGTCCGAGAGTTCGGTTTTGACAGGCAGTTCAGCCAGGCTGGTCCATCGGTTAATTACGGGCTTCCTGTCTGTCCAGGACCAGATGTAGGCATCGAAAGTGCCGAACTCCTCTCGTATGCGCTCAAAGGCCTGGGCGTTCTTGACCGCCCCCAGGATTTTTGCCTTGTTGCGTATGATGCCGGGGTTTTCCAGAAGTTCGGCAATTTTCTTGTCGCCGTAGTGGGCAATTTTTATCCAGTCGAAATGATCGAAGGCTGCCCGGAAGCCTTCGCGTTTGCCCAGTATGGTCCTCCAGGAAAGCCCGGCCTGCATAGTCTCGAGGAGGAGGAACTCGAAGTGTTTAGCCTCGTCGTGCAGGGGCTGGCCCCATTCCTGGTCGTGGTAGGCCACGTAAAGGGGGTCTTCACCGCACCAGGGGCAACGGGGCTGGGCGGCGGAGCGGGGCTCAGACACCTGCGGCTCTCGGCGCAGCGCGCACCAGGCGCGAATAAAGGTAGGCGCCTATCGTGGCCCCGCCGCCTAAGAATACCGGCAAAGTTCCGGGAAAGAGAGAATAAACCCCGGCCGCCAGGAGTATTGCCCTCAACCACAAGGGTATGGGCCGTGTTATGTAACCCATCCAGAAAAAACCGAAGGCGAATATGGCTATCGTTCCGGTGGCGATAGCCCAAAGGTTGGCCGCCAGCCCTCCTTCCATGAGGAGGCCTGGGTCATAGCAGAAGGCAAAAGGTACGATAAAAGCTAAGAATCCCAGTCGCATAGCCTGAAAGCCTATCTTGTTGGGGTTAGCCCCCGATATGGAACTGGCCGCGAAGCAGGCCAGGGCGACAGGGGGCGTTATATTCGAAATGACGGCGAAATAGAAGACGAACATGTGGGAGGCCAGGGCTGAAAAGCCCATTTTTACCAGGATGGGGGCTCCTAGGGCGGCGGCTAGAATATAGGCGCCAGTGGTGGGAAGACCCATGCCCAGAAATATTGAAATGACCATGATGAGGACAAGACCAAGTATAGGTACGTCCTGGGCAAAGGAGAGGACGAAGCCCACCAGCTTGCCACCGATGCCGGTGAGGGCTACTGCTCCCAGCACAATACCAGCGGTGGCACACGCTATGGCGATGAGAGGGATATCCTTGGCTCCCTGATAAATCGCATCGATAATGCCTTTTAAATCCATGCCCGCATTGAAGAAGACGGAAACCAAGGCCAGCGCCCCAACGACAGCGGCAGCTGCCGGGGTATCCGATACGAACTCTCCAACTCCAGGCACGAAAGAAAGGATTAGATACCCCAGGGCTATAGCGGTACCCACTGCATAGGAGAGTTTTTTCTTCTTCTCATCATCGGTCTTGGGCACAAAGAAGGCCGTTATCCAGCAAAGCACGATGCCCATGATGGCTGCCCTCATAGGCGTAGAACCAGTAAGTAGATAATACACAACACCCACTAAGGGAGTGATCATATATAGCTTCTTGAGTACGGCCTTCCTGGAGGGCAGGTCTTTGGCATCCAAACCTTTGAGGTTATTCTTGTGTGCGGCCAAGCGCACCATGAGAAATACCGCGCCGTAGTACATGATGGCCGGCAGGAGGGCGGCGATCATTATTTTTTTGTAGGGCAACCCGAGGAAGGAGGCCATGAGGAATGCCCCCGCGCCCATGACAGGCGGCATCAGCTGGCCGCCCGTGGAGGCTACTGCCTCGACGGCTCCGGCAAAATGTGCCGGATAGCCTATTTTCTTCATCAAAGGGATCGTAAAGGAGCCGGTGCTGTAGACATTGGCCACCGCAGAGCCAGAGATGGAGCCGAAGAGGCAGGAGGACGTGACTGCGATAAGGGCAGGTCCTCCTGGCTGGGTACCGGTAAAAGCCTGGGCCAGGTCCATAAAATAGGCGCCAACCCCTGTCTTTTCCAGAAAACCACCGAAGATGAGGAATACCATGACATAGGTGGCCGATACCCCCAAGGGAGAAGAGAATATTCCTTCATCGGTGAGGAAAGATTGCTCCACCACCTCGGCCAGGCTGAATGAAATGCCCTGAAAAAGGCCGCCTATCCTGTCGCCAAAGAGCATGTAGAGGATTGCCACCAAGCCGATTATCGTGATGGGCAGGCCCACAACACGCCTGGAGGCTTCCAAGAGGAGGACAACTAGAAGAATGCCCAGCACCATTTGCGAGGTTGTTACCGGATCGATCTGGACTATCCTGGTGGTGATGCTCCAGTAGTTCATCACAATATAGGCTCCTGGAGCAAAACAGGTGAGGGCGAGGAGAACATCGTACCAGGGTACCTTATCCTTGGATGCTTTTTTGCTCACCGGCCAGAGAAGATAAGCCAGGGGCAGAACCATACTGAGATGAAGGGATCTCTGGAGATAGGCTTCATAGTTGCCGAATACGGAAGTATAGATATGAAAGAGGCCTATCAGAACAATATACACGTAGAGAATCTTCTTGGGTACGCCGGTAAGTTTTCTCATGGGGGACTCCGCGATTAGAGTGGGGAAGCGGGGAGTAAGGCGACCCAGGCGGGTCGCCTTACTCCCCTTTGGGGCTGCAGCCCCTGTCTATCAATTTATTTTACGCTTTTCCAGAACTTGAGCGAACCCGGATGTACGGGCAGGTTGGCGGGCAGGGCGTCCTTGACGTTGAGCTCGCCGAAATCCTTTACCGCGGCGGTTATGCCGGCACGGCCTTCCCACATAGCCTTGTTGAGCTCATATACCAGGTCTTCGGGCAGATCCTTGCGGACCACGATGCAGTTGAAATCTCCGATGGTTTTAACCGGTTCTTTCACGCTCTTGTACACGCCCGGCTCCACAGTGAAGGTGGTGGTGCCATAGGCGTTGGCCAAGGCGTCCAGGGCTTTCTGGCCCACGGGCAGGATGTAGATGGGGGTGGAGCTTTCAATGTTCATGACGATGCTGGCCACCTTGCCTACCGAGAAGGCGAAGAGGTCGAGGTGGTTGTCCGCCATGAGGTCGGCGCCGTTCTCGTAGGAGGTGAACTCGAAGGTCCAGCCCTTTTTCTTTAGCTTATCGTAATCGGTATTGTAGCCCTTCTTGAACATGGCCTTGATTACGAATTCCGATGCAGTGCCGGGCTTGAGGGTGGCGAAACGTACGGGAATATCTTTAGCCAGCACGTCGTCCAGGCTCTTGATGCCGTGCTTGTCCGCGAAGTCCTTGCGGATGATGTAGTAGGTGAACTGGGTGTAGAGGTTGGCCATTACCACTGCATTTTTAATCTGCTTGCCGGCGAAGTCCTCTTCCGCAGCGAGGGCTGCGCCCACTAAGGATACCACCGAGAAGCCGAAATCGCCTTTTTTAAGATCGGCATTTAGAATGTTGGCCACGCCGCCACCGGTGGACGAAGTGGTCTGGATGACATTCTTGCTCCAAAGCTCGGAGAGGGCGGTACCCAGGGCGAACCAGTTGCCTCCCGGAGGTCCTGCCATAAATTTAAGCTGATCGGGCCAGCCGGCCTTGGTCTGGGCACCCGCGCTTGCGGCTACCAATAGAATTGTGAAAATCAGAAGCGCCTTTTTCATCATTCCTCCTCTTGTGTGTAAAAGCAGATTTTTACAATCAATGGCTAGCAGTGTAAAGCCCTGATATTTTGCAGTCAAGTTTTTTTACAAGCAGATGGGCAATCACACTGTGCAGCTCGTCATAAAAACTCCATTGCCGGCCGGGAATATGTAGATGTATATTATTTATAGATATGAAAAAAAATGTTCTTTTTCTCACCGTGGCCTTACTGGCCGCCCTCTTCTTTTTTTCCTGCGCCAGCGCTCCTATGCCTCCTGCCGCCGCTACCTTTGATCCCGCAGAATGGGACGGCGACAGTCTGGTAGGAACACGATACGGGCTTTTAGAAGGAATACAGGATAAAAACAATATCCTATCCTGGCGCGGCATTCCCTATGCATCTCCTCCGGTAGGTGAACTACGCTGGCAGGCTCCCCAAAAGCCATCACCCTGGGAAGGCATACGGCAGGCTCGGCAATTCGGGTCCAAGTCATTCCAGCGATCCTACGTTGGCCCAATCATAAGCGGCTCGGAGGATAGCCTCTATCTCAATGTGTGGAGACCTGGGAGCACTCAGAAGGATTTACCAGTTTATATCTGGATTCACGGCGGCTCCAATACCACAGGCTCGGCCTTCGAAAGCAAGGCCTATTACGGCCATGCCCTGGCATCCAAAGCCAATCTGGTTTTTGTTTCCATCAATTATCGCCTGGACGTGTTGGGTTGGTTTTCCCACCCAGCCCTCAAGACCGGCAACCCCGAAAGCGACTCGGGTAATTTCGGCACCCTGGATATAATCGCCGCCCTGGAGTGGGTAAGGGAGAATATTTCAGCCTTCGGTGGCAACCCGGACAACGTCACCATCGCCGGAGAGTCTGCGGGAGCCCTCAATGTGATGAGCCTTCTTATCGCTCCCAAGGCGAAAGGGCTTTTTCACAGAGCTGTGGTTGAAAGCGGCTATTCCCACGGCCCTGCCATAAGCCCCGAAGCCTATGCGGTCAATCTGGGCATGAGGCTGGCGCTCAAGCAGCGGAAGGCGGCTACAAAGGAGGAGGCTGCCGCGCTTTTAGCCTCCATGAGTTCTTCTGAACTGGCCACCTGGCTGCGCTCGGCAAGCCCCAGAGAACTGCTTACGCTTTCAAAATCCGAGGATCGAAGCATTCTCACCATGCCCTGCCCCATCTTCGACGGCCACGTGTTGCCTGCCGACGGCTTCGCCGCCCTATCCGATCCGGCGCGCAGAGCCGATGTGCCCCTCATAATCGGTACCAACAAAGAGGAGACCAAGCTTTTCCTCATGCTGGCCATGAGCCCGAGGGATCGCGACTACCAGGAACTGGTAACGTTGAGCAGTCTCATGTGGAAGGCCGAGGGGGCTGATTCCATCGCCGATGCATACGCTTCGGGACGTGAGTATAAGGATGGCGCCACCGAAGGCAAAGTGTATGTGTATCGCTTCGACTGGGGGGCCCCCAAGGAAGAAGAGGAGGACGTGATGGGTTCCGTAGCCAGTCGAAGGCTCGGAGCCTCCCATGCCATGGAAATATCCTTTTTCCTTCAAACCGAAAGTCTCTTCGGCTCGGGATTCCCTCTGCAGATTTACACAAAGGCCAACAGAAAAGGCAGGCTGGCTCTGCAATCCACCATAGGCGACTACCTGGCTGCCTTCGCCTGGACTGGGGATCCAAACGCTCCTTTGAGTAAAATCCCTGCAACCAGTGACAGTGGGGGGCAAGGTTACGTCTCGGCCAGAATCCCCTGGGAGCCCTGGAATCCGGAGGTAGAAAAGCCGGCATTCCTCGTTCTGGATGCGGGGCTAAAGGAGCTGAATATCTTTCTGGAGCGAGGAAGGGTTCGCCGGGAAGATGTGATCCAGCGAATGGCTAATCATCCATCTCCAAGTATTAAGGAGCATTTTGCCGCGCTGGCTCCGATATTCCAATAAGGAAGCTTCCACCGCAATTCCGCTGCTTGGCTCAAAGTCTCGATTGACAGGCAATAGTCCATATACTACACTTATGTATAGTATATGGATGTTAAGGATAAAATCGGGATTCTGGCCGATGCGGCTAAATACGACGCATCCTGCTCCAGCGCGGGCAGCGCAAGGCCCAACACTCCCAAGGGCCTGGGAAACGGGGCTGTGGCCGGCATTTGTCATTCCTGGTCGGCGGACGGGCGCTGCATCTCCCTGCTCAAGGTTCTGCTTTCCAATGCCTGTGCCTACGACTGCGCTTACTGCGTCAATCGCCGTTCCAACGATATACCCAGGGCAGGTTTCGAGCCCGGGGAACTAGTTAAGCTTATTATTGAGTTTTACACGCGCAATTACATTGAAGGAGCCTTTCTCTCCTCGGGTGTCCTAGGCTGTCCCGATGCCACGATGGAAAGGCTGATCCTGGTAGCCAGGCGGCTCAGAGTGCAGGAGAGTTTCAACGGCTACCTCCACCTCAAGATTATTCCCGGGGCTTCCGAAGCCTTGGTGATGGAAGCAGCCCGATGGGCGGACAGGGTTTCTGTGAATATCGAACTGCCCAGCTCCGAGAGTCTGGCACGCATTGCCCCGGACAAGAGTCCTCAGGCTATCTTTGGGCCGATGAAGTTGCTGGCCGCGGCGGCTGGTTTTAGTCCGAGGGCGCTTCCGGCGCCAGGGCTCAGGACTATTGGGGGGCCGCCGGCAGCCGGAGCGCCGGGCAGGCTGATGCGCCGCCGCGGCAGCCCACGAGCTGCCCTTGTACCCGCCGGCCAAACTACCCAACTCATAGTCGGGGCGAGCCCCGAATCCGATCAGGCAATCCTGAGCTTGGCCGAAAGGCTCTACCGCAGCTACGATGTCCGGCGGGTCTATTACTCGGCCTTTGTTCCCACAGGCTCAGATCCCCGTTTGCCGCAGTTGGCCAAGCCCCCATTAGCCAGAGAACATCGGCTCTACCAAGCTGACTGGCTTTTCCGCTTTTACGGCTTTTCGGCCTCCGAGATCCTCGATCCCCTCCACCCTTATCTGGACGCCCGCATCGATCCCAAAAGCGAATGGGCTATCAGAAATTTGGGTTTCTTCCCCTTGGAACTCATGAGCGCTTCTTATGAAGAACTGCTGCGGGTGCCCGGTATAGGCCCTAAATCGGCCCAACGGATCATAAAGGCACGCCGGGACTCCATTTTGGCCGCAAAATCTCTTTCACGCCTGGGCATCGTCATGCGTAGGGCTTCCTGGTTCATAACCCTCAAAGGAAGGCTTGTGAGTGATGAGCTTTCAATGTCCAGAATAGAAAAACCCGATGCGCTAAAGCGCGTCCTCATGGATCCAGCCTACAGGCGCCAGATAGAGTCCCAGCCAGAACTGCCCTGGAGTGAGACGCAATGATGGACGAGCTAGTCTACGATGGCAGTTTCGCCGGCTTTCTCTGCGCACTGGCTGAAGGACTGCGAAGAAGTTCCACGGCCGATACCCTGCCCCTCATTCGCGCCAAAGGCTACCAGACGGGATTATTCGAAGAATTCCACAGCATCCATACTCAGGGGAACACGGCCCAGGCTTTTTGGTCCAGATTGCAGCGCATCACTGTGCCAGGCTCTCGGACATGCCATGCCGCTTTCTGTTCCGACCACAGGACAGTGGATGCCCCTCTTTCCCGGGTTATCACAAGAATTCTGGCCTCAGGACCCGAAGTACTGGATGAAATAGGCGACAGTGATGTAGCTGAAGTTCTGGGCGCCAGCCGAAGAACCCTGGGAGAAGCCCATAAATTTCTAGGCCTTGTCCGTTTCTCCGAATTGGCCGATTCTAGCTGGTTTGCAGCAGTAAAGCCTGAATGCGATATTCTACCCTTTATCGGAGATCATTTCTCAGCCCGCTTCAGGAACATGAGCTTTATCATCCACGATTCCAGAAGATCCAAGGCAATTATTTATACACCAGGGGAAAAATGGCGAATTGCCCATGAATTCCAGATAGAGTGTAGTTCAACTCAAACATCATATCTCCCTATTTCACAATCAGAAATAGAAATACGCCAGGGTTGGCTTCGATACTTTAAGAGCATAGCCATCGGCCAGCGAACCAATCCCAGGCTTCAGATGGCTCATATGCCCAAAAAGTACTGGGAGTTCCTGCCCGAAACCGGGGGCTTAAGTATTCCCGGATTGAAACAAGCTCCCGGCAATGCCCTAGAGGCACCCGGGAGCCTGGGCAGAAATTAGAACCTAGAAGGCCGGTACAAAGCTCCCGTTATATTTAGTGTCCAGGTAGTTCCTCACTTTTTCTGTCTGCAGGGCTGCCACCAGGGCTACAACCCTCCAATCCTTGGCATCGCCCTTCCGGACTGCCACAATATTGGCGTAGGGAGAGCCCACGCCTTCGATCATGAGGTTATCTCTGGCGGGCACAAACCCGGCCTGGGAGGCAAAGCTGCCGTTGATCACCGAGGCAGCGGCGTCATCCAGGGTGCGGGGAAGCTGGGGCGCCTCTATTTCCTTGAATACGAACTTCTTGGGGTTTTCCACGATATCCCGTACCGTCGCCTTAAGCCCGGCCTTGGGATCGAGTTTTATAAGGCCCCGGTTTTCAAAGAGGATGAGGGCCCTGGCTTCGTTGGTGGGATCGTTGGGAATCGCTATAACAGCGCCTTGAGGCAGTTCCTCCAATTTTTTATATTTGCGAGAATAGAGGCCCAGGGGCGCCACAAAGACATCGCCGGCGGGTTCCAGGGAAAGTTTCCTCTCCCCTGCGAAGTTAACCAAATACGGCGTGTGCTGGAAGAAGTTGGCATCCAGCTGCTTGTCGGCTAAAAGGATGTTGGGCGTCACGTAGTCGGTGAGTTCCACCACTTCCAGTTTGATGCCTTTGGCCAGCAGATCATCCTTTACCAGATTGAGCAGATCGCCATGGGGAATGGGGGTTGCGCCCACCTTCAGCACCACTGGTTTCTGGGTAGACTGGGCAAAGAGGCCGACAGGCATCATGGCCAGGACGAGGGCTAGGGCTATGGAGATACCTTTTCTTGCAGTGCGGTTCATTTAGAACCTCCTTATAGTGAGTTATGCCGCCTTAAAGGGGCATCGGGGTCGATGATCGGGAAATGGCCAGTTAGCAAGCGCCGAAAGACTTACTCCGGAAGCCCCGCCCAAAAGACGGGGAGGCCGGCAACCTTCCTAGCGACGAGCCCTTATACTTCTGGTTATCGCGTTGCCGGAGAGCTGTATGCCTTCCACAAGCAGGATAATGACAAGGACTGCCGCTATCATGATGTCGGTTCTGAAGCGCTGATACCCATATCTGATGGCCAGATCTCCCAACCCGCCCCCGCCGATCACCCCCGCCATGGCGGAATAACCTACCAGGGTTATCATTGTGAGAGTGATGCCAGATACGAGGGAAGGCAGGGCCTCCGGTATCAATATGGTAAAGAGTATTCTGCGCTTGGAAGCTCCCGAGGCGATGGCGGCATCCAGGATGCCGGAATCGATTTCCGAGAGCGAAGATTCGACAATACGGGCCACGAAGGGACTGGCCGCTACCGACAGAGGCACGATGGCCGCCACGGTGCCCAAACTGGTTCCGACGATAAGGCGGGACAGGGGCAGCACCAACACCATGAGGATTATAAAGGGAAACGATCTAAGGGTGTTGATGAGTCTGTCGGCTATCTTCTTCACCAGGGAAAGCTCCCGGGCATGGCCCGAAAGGCGGTCGTTGGCCATGTAGTAAAGGGAAAGCCCCAGAGAGCCCCCCAGAACTCCTGCGATGGAGGTGGAAGCCAAGACCATGAGAAGGGTTTCCCACAAAGGCCTAGCTACGAGCTCGACTATTTCAGCCATGGCTCACCTCCCCCACGATTCGTCGTCCCATCTCGCTCTGGGGATTGGCGAAGACACTGCCCACGGGACCTGTTTCCACAATTGAGCCGCCGGACAGTATGGCCACGTCGTCGCAGATCCGCCTGACCACTTCCATCTGGTGGGTTACCACAAGCACCGTAAGCCCGAATCTTCGGCTTAAGGACTGGATGAGATCCAGAATAGAGCGGGTGGTCTCGGGATCCAGGGCGCTGGTGGCCTCGTCGCAGAAAAGAATCTTGGGGTGATTGGCCAGCGCCCGGGCGATGGCCACTCTTTGGCGTTCGCCGCCCGATAGTCTGGCTGCCGGTCTCTGGGCCTTGTCGGAGAGTCCCACCAATCCCAGAAGTTCATTCACCCTGTCCTGGATGGCCGCTTTAGACCAGTGGGCGGCTTCCAGGGGGAAGGCTATGTTGCCGGCCACCGTCCTGGAGGCGAAGAGGTTGAAGTTCTGGAAGACAAAGCCAGCTCTGCGCCTGGCCTCCAGCAATTCTGTACCCTTGGCTTGGGATACGGGCAACCCAGCATACAAAACATCCCCTGAATCGGGCTTCTCCAGAAGGGAGGCGATTCGGATCAGGGTTGTTTTTCCCGCCCCGCTGCGGCCGATCATGCCGAAAATCCTGCCCGAGGGCACGGAGAGCGACACATCGTCCAGCACTGTGTGGGGTCCGAAGCGCTTGTGTACCGAACGCAGGCTCAAAGCCGGTTGGTCGGTGGAGAATTGCAGGTTGGTTTTTGTGTGTGGATCTTGGAGGAGGTTTAGTGCGTGGAGAAATGCGGCCCCTTTAGGCCGCTTCGCATGAAACATAAGGAATCTTTAATATAGTTCATCGGTACTTCCTTGGAGCGCACTTTATCCTGAGCCGATGAGTGCTGTCAAGCGATTACGGGCAAGAAAAATTCCAAAGCCCAGGAATAGCAGGCTTATGTTGTTCTGACATGAAAAAAGGGGCTGCCCAACTCATCGGACAGCCCCTTGAACCAGAAAAAGGTTCTTTTCGTTGCTTAGAGTTTGAACTGTACGCCGATGGTCGAGAATCCGTGGCCGCCCCTGTTGAAGTGGACAGCATAGAGGGACTCGGTGATCACCGCGAGGCTGGGGCTGAAGTGGTAGCTCATGCCGCCGCCGGAAGCGATGCCGATTCCGAAGGAATTGCCAAGTCCGAGGCCAAGTCCGAGGGCTGCGTACCAGTCAAATTTCTGAGCCCAGGCGGGAAGCTCGGTGAAGGTGCCTAAACCGAAGTGTGCGGTACCAACGCCTGCCACGGTGAGTTCAAAGCCAGGCCAGAAATCGATGCCTGCCTTGACTGCGGCGCCGAAGGTGATGGGAATAGTATCGGCGAGGTCAACCCGGGCCAGGATCATCTCGGCTCCGCCGCCGACGCCGAAACCCCAACCGAGGTTAAGTCCGACGCTAGCCGCGAAATCCCCTTTATCCATGTTGGGTTTGCCCTGGGCGAAAGCGCCAAAGGCAAGCACTACCAACAGAACCAACACTGCTACTGTCTTTTTCATGTCCGTTTCCTCCTGATGAAATAAGTTGTGTTTTTTATTAAATTAACAACCATTTCATCCTACTCCTTCTTTTCATTCTATGCAACTACAGGAATATTTCAAAAATACATGGTCCCGCGACGATCGTACAACCCTCAAGGTTTAAATTCCCTTTGCGCCTTGACGGCATATGATCCTCATCGTACCATGCGCTCACATTCCACCGAGTTTTCGGGCCTAAAGATCCGCTTGCCCCTACTATAGGGCAAAAAGCGGTTCCAGGGGCGAAAGCCATTGGGTTGCGTTGGAAACGGCGCAGCCTTCCGTGTTTGAAAAGGGGGAAGGATGAGTTTTCGCGCGCCGCCCGCCAGCCTTTCCAGGGTGGTATGTCTTGTTTTGGTTACAAGCCTTTGCATAGTCCATCCTCTTTCGGCCATAGAGATAAGTCTCAATGGTAAAATACTCGCCTTGCCCGACAACTCCGAGCTCATGAACCTTTGTTATTCGGTACCTACGGAAAAAGGCTTGGAACGAGGCCTAGCCCTCTCGGAACTCATTCCTCCCCTTATCGATGTGTGGGAAATTCAGTGCATCCATGGCAAAGGAAGCTTTTCATGGAAAGAGGAAGGACTGACAGAGACCCTTGGTTCCTTCTACCTCGTCCAATCGGGATCGGACTCCTGGGATCTTGTAGCCCGGGGAAAGCGTACCCAAACAGTACGTTCAATTACCATGAAAGGCGATAAAGCCGATGAGAGGGAGCTGGAAATCTGGCTTTCCTGGGAGGGCGTGCGGGAATTGAGGGCCGAGATAGAACGTTGGGCATCGCTTACGGGAGTAAAGCTCCGCGTGCTCGAGGTTCCAGATACCAGAAGCAAGTACTTGGCGACCTTGAGAGGAGGAGGCAGGCTTCCGGATCTGCTGATGATCCAATCTGACAATTTACCCGATCTTTTAAACGCCAAGGCCTTCCAGCCCCTAGATAGGGTCAACACAAATTCCTTGTTCCAAAGAGGAAAGGAGGCTTTCAGCGTTGATGGAAGGCTCTGGGCTCTGCCCTTTTATTTTGACACCCAGCTCCTCTTCTATAATCGCAACCTCCTTCCATCAGCTCCTAGGGAGAATTGGACACTCGCCGACCTGGAAGGCATAGCCGATTCTGTTAGGGCCCAGGGGCGGACGCCCCTCTCCTGGAATGTGTACTCCGCCTACTGGCTGCTTTCCTTTGCCGTTGGATTCGGCAAGCCGGCGATAGCCGACCCCGACGGGGGCGTCCGCCCCGACGATGCCGCCACAAAGGCCGCCCTGGAATGGATTATGTCCATGATTGAATCGAAACGGCTGGAAGCCTTGGAGCGGGATGCCATGGTAGCCCGTTTCGCCTCGGGGCAGATAGCCATGATATTAAGCGGCTCCTTCTCCATACCCGAATTTGAACGCATCGGCCTGGATTTTGGCGTAGCCCCCTACCCACTGGTGCCCTCAACAGGCAAAGCCGTGGCGCCCCTCTTGGACTTTAAGGGTTTTGCAATAAGCCGTTCCAGTCGGTCCCCGATAAGCGCACAAAGGCTTTTGGAGCACCTATCTGGAATCGGAGTACAACAGCGCTTCACCTCGGCACTCTCCAAGCTGCCCGCCAACGAGGATGCGTGGAAGGCTGCGAAGGAAAATAATCGTTATTACAGCCAGCTATCCCGCAGTGCCGAAGTAGGTTTGGTGCTGCCTCCCAGCTCGGGCTATAGCATCTATAAAAACATTATGTGGAAAATTCTGCGCTTTATTCTTTCAAAAAGCATGGGGATAGACCAAGCCCTGGCCGAGGCGAGGCGCCTCATCGATGCCAATTTGAAAAGCGAGAGCAAATGATCTTTAGGAGGAAATAGATGATTTCTAAAACGATGAAGGCTGTCCTCGCCCTGCTCCTAGCCGCAAGCCTGACGCTCCTGGGCTGTGCCACAAAAGCTACCCAGGAAACCCATACTGCTCCGGCTACTCTGGGAACGCCTTCCACGATCGCTGCCTCTGCGGGGATTGCTGCTACTGACGGAAAAACCGTCGCAGGCGATGCGACCAGCGCCGCTTCGCCAGCCTATGAGCCCTGGAACATAGTGCTGACAGGCACCAGAAGCGATACCCTGAGCCAGGCTTACTACCAGAAACTTAAAGCTGCGGGCAGCTACTACCACACCAAGACTGTGGACAAGAAGGGGGTTCCCACGGCGTATTCCGGCCTGGCCTTGAGTTCCATCCTGGCTATGGTGGATGGCCCCGATTCATCCCATCCCTTCAGCTTCGACCAAGGCCTTTGGGACAAGGGCTACGAAATAACCCTCACCGCGGCTGACGGGTATTCGGCAACTTTTTCAACCAAGGATCTGGCCTCCGGAGCCCTGATCCTTGCGGATACCGAGGCAGGTCATGCGCTGGAGCGACCCATGATCGTGGGAGAAAGCCCCAAGAATCTCTGGGTTAAGGAACTGGCCTCCATCTCCACGAGTCTGGCTCCCAGCCAAGCAATTTCGGAGGCTGCCTCCTTCACCCTGGATCTGGACCTGAACGGCATGAAGACCTCCATCACCCTGGCAGATCTGGAAAAAGATCCCGCGTACTTGGAAGGGATGGGCAGCTACACCACCAGCGCAGGCACACGGTACTCCAACATGTATAGTGGAGTATCCCTTTCGGCCCTCTTAAGTCGCTACATGAACCTGAGCCCCGAGGATTCGGTCAGCTTCCTGGCTACCGATGGATACGAAATGACCTATCCAGGATCCTTGATACTCGACGAAGCCGAGGGTAGGTGGCTTTTGGCGTTCAAAATGGATGGGGACTATCTACCCAAGAATCCCGGCTATATCAGGACCATAAAGGTGGGTCCTAAGGACCCCAACATCGATGGCCACCTCTCGGTAAAGATGATCAAGTCTGTTGTGGTCAAGCAAAAAGGCTTCAAGGATTTCTCACTCTCCTACTCTGGCAAGATGAGCGGGACCATGGATCGCTCCACCCTCCAGTCCTGCGTAAGCTGCCATAGCAAGGAAGTAGCCTTCGAACGCAAGGAGACCAAGGCCTCATATAGGGGATTCCCCCTTCATCTTCTCTTGGCCTACGCCGACGATCCCGACTATGCTCCTCACAAGCAGGATTCCAAGATACTGGCCTTCGATTCGTCTGCAGCCGCAAAGGGATACACCGTGGAAATAGTCGCCCAGGATGGGTATTCGATCAAACTGAACTCCAAGGATCTGCTGGGGAACGATGAGATAATCCTGGCCATGTACAGGGAGGGAGAAGCCCTTGGGGTCGACGAGTTCCCCCTTGTGCTGGTCTGGGACAAGGCTGCAGCGAGAATTCCCGAGGGTATCAAGAACGTAAAGCAGGTAGCCACGTTAAAGTTGCATTTCTGAATTCCTGTGTAAGAGGGCGGGAGGTGGGTTCATGAAGGGGGAATTTTCCACCCTAGGTGTTCAGTTTCGTATATGAAATCCCCGCTAATAGGTCGATCCAGGCTTTTTCCCCTGGCATTGCTGCCCCTGGCCTTCTTGGTACTGGTGGCGGGAATCCTACCCTTCATAACCGCCGGCTGGGAATCCCTCTTCCATGACAGCTGGGGAGAGCGAAGCTGGGCCGGCCTGGAGAACTTCAGAGCATTGGTGGATGACAGGGCTTTTTCCATCTCCCTTGGAATAAGCCTTGTCTGGGCCTTTATCGCGGCGAGCCTCTCTGTCGGCCTGGGTTTTATATTCGCCTGCGCCCTCCTGGATGCCAGGCACTCCTTTAAAATTCTATTTGCCGCCATCCTCGTGCCCTGGGGCGTACCTTCCTTCATATCCATCCCCATCTGGCGGATGGTCATCCATGGGAGCGGAGGCAATTCTCTCCTTTCGACCCTTCTGGGGCGGGAGGTCAATCTTCTCACCGATCCCATCGCGGGATTCCTGGCGGCCCTGGCGGTGGATATTTGGCTGGGTGTCCCCTTGGCGGTGCTGGCTATCTACGCTTCGCTTAAAAGCCTGGATAGGGGACTTTCGGAGGCTGCGTTAGTGGACGGAGCCGACAGTTGGACCCTGGCCAGACACATTCGGGCTCCCCTAGTAAAAGGCACTATTGGAATAATGTGGGTCCTGGATTTCGTAAAATCCTTTAAGGAGTTCTCAGTTCCATTTCTCATGACTGCCGGTGGCCCTCCTTTCTTGGGAGGAATCACCGAAAGGCACATTGTCGGCGCCACCAGCACTCTGGAGATTTTCCTCTACGACGCCTTCCGAAACGAAGAGGATTACGGCGTAGCCTCGGCCTATGCGGTGGCCGTAGGGCTTCTGGTCATACTCCTGGTGCTGGTCTGGTTAAGAGTAAAGAAGGGATTGACCGCTGAATCGGATCAAATCCGGCAAGGACACCGCTATGGAAGGAGCGCGAAAATTGGCGACCCTGTGCAGAATAGCCTGTGGAAGTTGGCCCTCCTGGGGGCAAAAATCCTATTCCCTCTCACGGCCGCCCTGATGCTCTATGTCCTGGCATGGCTTTCCCTGTCCGATCTTTCGGCTGTCTATGTGGATGCCATACTGCCCCGATTTATGTCGCTTAAGTCCTACAAGACAGTACTCATGGATGAGGGCATCATGGGCTATTTTTTCAACACACTTCTTGCCGCCGGGAGCACTGCTCTCCTCGTGCCAATCTTCGCCCTGCCCCCCGCCATCTGGCTATCCAAGGCAGGCAGGCAGCAGAGCGCCAAGGCCTTCAGCATACTACAAGCCCTGGGCATGGCGGGGGGCATACACTCCCTCATACCCTTATTTATTGTCTTCAGGCTGTTGGGGCTCTTAGGCGGCTACAGCCCCGTGATCACCGTGTACCTCTTCCACGCCCTTCCCTTTGCGATCTTCAGCATAAAGGTCTTTTTGGACCGACTTCCTCCTAGCTATGAAGAAGCTGCAGCTCTAGAGGGTACAGGAGCCCTCACCTACCTTGTCAGTATCCTCGTGCCCCTCATCGCCCCGGCGCTGGCCGCCGCCATGATGGCCGCCTTCATTTCTGCATGGAACGGATTCTTGGTCCCCTTGGTTTTCCTCAATGACGACAGGCTCTACACAATTGGCATCAAGCTGCATTCCTACGTGGGTTCGGTGGCCTCGGGCAACCCCAGGTGGAATCTCTTCGCGGCGGCCAGCGCCATCAACATGCTCTTCGTGGGACTATTACTCTGGCGCTTTAAAAACCCCTTGAGCAGGGGCGATACAGAAGCGGGAATATTCTAGAGCAGTGAAGCCTGGCAGCAGCAAAGGCCTATATATTAACGAAATGTCGGGAAGATCCTTCCTGACCGCAGGCCGATAAAATAACCCCCTGATACATCGTATCCCCCAAAGAGGGATAGTTCGAAGGGGTTCAGCCCCGCAAAGCGAAGGGTAGCCGAGAGACTTAGTCCCGCGCTTAAGGATTTAGGCAGCACCGCTGGGCTGGGCGGAGCCGGTATTTCGCCGAAAGCCCAGACACAGTCAACATAAGGGCCCATCTCGACGGACTCCACCAGGAGTATTTCCCCCGCATCAAATTTCAGAGCCCTCGCCAGCCAGATTAGCTCGACGGAAGAAGTGGCCGGAAGGACAGCGGAAACTAAAGGGGCTACCCCTCTATAGCTATCCCAGCGCCCGAGATCGAGACCTGTTCCCCTCATCCCGTAGCGCCCTGAAACTCTGCCTCTGAGAGCAATAGTGTCGGCCAAGGAAAATCCCGCCTTGAAACCCGCCAACGGTCCTGAGTCCAGGGGCTGTCCTGTGCCTCCTGAAACAAAGTAGCCGGTTCTGGTGGAGAAAAATCCAGGGAAGTCCATTCCTGAGCCTGGCGCTTGGGATGCGAGGTGGAATCCTGACTCGGATTCCCAGCTAAAGGCAGCTGAATTGAAATTGTAATTCAGAAATCCGGAGAGGTAGGGTTCGAAGCTCAGGGCTTTTGTACCGAGCCTCCAGGAAAGCCCGGTTCTTGTTTCTATGCATTCGGGTTGTAAAAAAGGAAATCCAGCGCTTACATCACCGTAGAGCCTTAAGCTCGTATCGATGCGTATGCTGTCTCCTGGGTTGGAGCTAAGATCGGCAGCAATGCTCCAAGCCTTGCCCGGCAGAGAATTCCAGCCCACCAGGCCACCCAGAAAGGCCCTGACCCTTCCCGTGGCAAGCCCAATCCCGATGCCGACATAGCCTTGATCGTCAAAGCCGGCTATCTCCGGTTCCGAAGGACTGAACAATCCTAATTGAGGTCTTAGCCGCACAGATGGTTCAACGGAAGGCATAGCCCCCCTTCTGTAAGCATCCAACTTAGGTGGTACGAGCTTGTGGTATTCCGATCTTTTAGCCTCCAGAACAGGATCCGCAATCGATTCTCGGACAGGCAGCCAGGTTAACAGTTCATTTAAAATCTTTCGCGCACTCTCCCTGCCCCTCTGGATTATTGCCTCAGGACTGGCGAATTCCATATAGGAGAAAGATTCCACATCATTTCGGATGACAAAGGGCGATAAAGACAGCAGATCTTCCATGCCCGTTCTGGTCTTGCCAATATCCACCACCCTGTTGAGCACGGTTATGGGATTGTCGAAGTCCATAGCCTTGTTGTAGAGTGCAGTGGCTACAATTATACGTGATGAGTAGCGGGCAGCCAGGGCAATGGGAACGAGCGTGGTAGCTCCTCCATCCACCAGGAGGGTTTCGCCGAATCGCTTGGGTTCGAATATGGCGGGCATGGCAAAACTGGAAGCCATTACCCTATCCAGGTCACCTGAAGCAATTTCAACTCTGCGTCTTGTGGTGAGGTCCTCGGCGGTAATGACTATGGGGATAGGAAGTCTGGAGATATCCAGATTTCCAGTCAGGTCATCCATGAGGGCTTCGAAGGCATCCACGTTAATGAGACCGCCCTTAGTAGGCAGAACAAAGTCCAGGTATCGCTCTGCGGGTACGGCCTGCACGAGATCGGCAATAAGAGAAGGAGCCATGCCCGAGGCATAGAGCAACCCTAAAATAGCTCCCATGGAATTCGCGACAATGAAGTCTGGCCTAAAGCCCTCACCTTCCAATACCTCCAGCATCCCAATATAGGAATATGCCCTGGCGGAACCTCCGGCGAGCACCAGACCCAGAGGCTCCCTGCCCTGAGCCCTCACAGCGGCTATCTTGGCTTCAAAACCATCCATGCCTACCTTGATAGGTTCGACCACAAGCCGCAGAGGATCATTCGATGGGAAGACGATATCAGGATGTTGTCCGGCAGCGCTCAGAACGAAGCCGGTGGCCAGGATAAATAACAGCAATCTGCGAATGGTCATAGATACACTATACCCTGCTGCCCATGAACGATCTATCGACGCATGGATAATTTTCTGCTATTCTTTTTGCCATGAATGAACATCCTGCCGATACGGCCGAGCCCCCCTCGGCCGAAGCCGACCCCTTCAGTAGCAGCGGCACCCTCTCTGGGAGCCCGACCCAATCCTGTGTAAAAAGCCCTTTGCGCCGCGAGGCAGCCCATGCTGTTTGAAATAGCACTCATTCTAGGCCTCATCATCCTGAATGGCTTTTTCTCTCTGGCCGAAATGTCCATAGTCTCCTCCCGCAAGGCCAGGCTCAAGCACGAAGCCGATATGGGCAAAAAGAATTACGGCCTAGCCCTGGCCGCCGCCGAACAACCCGCCCGATATCTCTCAGCTATACAGGTGGCCATAACACTTATCGGAATACTAACCGGCGCGGTAGGAGGGGCCACAGTATCCAGAAACCTCGGCGTTTGGATGAGCGACTTCCCATTTCTTGCCGCCATAGCCAAACCCGCATCGGTAATCCTCGTCGTTATAATCACCACCCTTGTCTCGGTAATTCTGGGCGAGCTTGTGCCCAAAAACCTGGCCCTCTCCAAACCCGAAGCTATTGCCGCAAAAGTAATACGCCCCCTCTCCTGGGTAAGCTCCGCTTTTTCTCCCCTAGTACGATTTCTCTCAGCGGCGACTACGGCTGTGGTCAAGCTTTTAGGCTTTACCAGGGACGCAGAACCTGCGGTAACCGAAGATGAAGTCATGGTGCTGTTAGCCCAGGGAGCGGAGACGGGAGTATTTGAAAATTCCGAAAAGGAAATGGTGGAAGGCGTTCTCGATTTGGATGATCGTAGAGTTACCGCCTTTATGACCCCCCGCACCGATGTGGTAACTCTAGACCTGGAAGATGAAGCCCAGAGCCTTAAGCAAGAAATTCTCGTCAATGCCCACTTCGCTTGCCTTCCCGCCGTGGAAGGAGATCTGGACAGGATTGTGGGTATGCTGGACATGAGAAAAGCCTTGGCAGCCATCGCATCGGGTAAACCCTTCGATATCCGAACTCAGCTCTCTCCCCCAGTCCTTATTCCCGAATCGGTCTCGGCCCTACGCGCACTGGCCATCCTCAAGGACAAGGAAGCCAGGACTGGTCTCATTGTTGACGAATACGGCGGTGTTTCGGGCCTTGTCACCATGCCCGATCTCCTCTTCTCGGTCCTGGCAGGACTGGATCAGGACGAATCAGAAGACACCGCAGGTATAGTGCGCCGCGAGGATGGCTCATATCTTGTGGACGGAGCGCTTACGATCACCGAATTCGCCGAAGCTCTGGATATTGACGAGAACGCATTCGATACCAACGATTACGACACGGTGGCCGGCCTGGTGCTCTACTGCATGGGCTCCATTCCCAAGGCTGGAGAATCCTGCAACTGGGATGGACTCCACATAGAAATCGTGGACATGGATGGCAATAGGATCGATAAACTCCTGGTGAGCAGAATCGAATCCCTGGACAAGCCAGGAGAGCTGGAAGCCCAGACTTGAGTCTTTTTATTCCTCTACGCCGAGATAGGCGATCGCTTCTATTTCTATCGACGCTTTTTTATTGAGCGCAACAATTTGCACAGTACTCCGCGCAGGGCGGTGATCGCCAAAGGCCTCGGCATACACCGCGTTCATCTTGTCTATATCGGCAATATCCCGCAGAAAAACCGTCGTCTTGGCGACGTCCTTCATTGTCAAGCCAAGTTGAAAGAGAATCATCTTGAGGTTAGCTAGACACTGCCTTGCCTCAGCCTCAACTCCCCCTGGCGCCAGCGTGCCGGTGGCCGGATCCACACCCAACTGTCCCGACAGAAAGACATAACTGCCTGCTTTTACCGCCTGGGAATAGGCACCGAAAGCGCCGGGAACAAGAGATGCATTCGCCTTATCTACACTCATTTTTTCTCCTTGACAGCCTTGCGCCGGGTAGCGCCGTTTTCCTTGGAATCCTTAATTTCCCTAAGATACTTATAAATCGTATGTCTAGTGACGCCCAACTCTCCTGCCACCAGCTCCACCGAGCCCTTTATATCGAAAATACCTTTCTGCTCCAAGGCGGTTACCAAATTCCTATTTTTTTTACTTGGAGAAATTCCCGTACTCCGGGACAGATGCTCCATCTCCTCGGCCACCGACGTGGCCACCCGCTCGCTCAAGTTGGGTACCAGGATTTCATCCGCGGGTCCTTCTTTATCCATGGGCAGGAAATCCTTCATAAAACGCTCCATGGGTATGGAGAGATCGATATTGATGCAGAAGGCGCCGATGGGATGCTTCTCCTCGTTACGGATAACCATGGTAATACACTTCAAAAGAGATCCACTCTTCGTTCGTGCCATATAAGGTCCGGTAATATCCTGCTCTCCCTCCATCGCAGCCCTGGCAACCTTGAGGCCAAACTCGGTGATAGCGTCACCCTCACTTCTACCAGAGACATGGCCATTTACTATCTTCATGATAGACTTGCTGAAATCCTCATATGAATAGATAAGGACCTCGCAGCCCGAACCGCAGCAGCGGCTTATCATATCGATCATGGGAAAGTAGCGTTCAAGTAAAATCCTGTCACTCGCAGAAAAACTTGTCATTTCCTGATTCTCGATAGCTTTTTGCATGGCCGTTTTCTTGACTTCTTTGACGAGCATGAGAACTCCTATTGTATATTTTTTTAATTATACCATAGAAGCAGAAGTTGTGGTGAGTCGTAATAGTGGGAAATAGATACTTTTTTAATTAAATAAGCTGAAAATGTCGTAAAAACCAACGGTGCACTAGCGCTCCAGGCACAAGCTCGGGATGGAAAGTAGCCCCCAGAATGTTCCCCTGGCGTACCAGCACCGGATCCTGGCCATGGCGGGCCAGTATCTCCACCTCAGGTCCCACTGAAAGAATCTTGGGAGCCCTTATAAAAACCCCTTCTAACTGGGGTATTTCAGGAATGCCGGTGGCGATGGGAGCTCGAAAACTGTCCACCTGGGTGCCATAGGCATTTCGTTTCAGATCGATGTCCAGCACGGCTAAATGTGGCTTCTTCCAGGATTCCACCCGGGCGGCGAGCAGAATAAGGCCAGCACAGGTGCCGAAGGTCGGCATTCCCTGGAGAATCCTTTGCCTGAAGGCATCCAGAAAGCCAAAACGCTCCAGCAGCGAGGCCATCACCGTACTCTCGCCGCCGGGTATGACCATAGCCTGAACCTTGTCCAGGTCCTCCCGGGATCTTACCTCGAGTACTTCAGCCCCGGCCTCCAGCAAGGAGGCCTTATGGGCTGCATAATCGCCCTGGAGAGCTAGAACACCCACCAGGGGCTTTATGTGAGAGGGTTTAGCCCCTAGATTAGGCATTTTATTTACCAGCCCCGCACGGCCATTCTCTGCTGGTCCTCCAGCTCCGAAAGTCCTATGCCCACCATGGCTTCGCCTAGGTTTTCAGAAAGCTCTGCTAAAATCTTGGGCTCTTTATAATGCACTACCGCACCCACAATGGCTTTGGCGCGGCGGGCGGGATCGCCGGATTTAAAAATGCCCGAACCCACGAACACCGACTCCGCACCCAACTGCATCATAAGGGCCGCATCTGCGGGAGTAGCTATCCCGCCCGCCGAGAAGTTCGGCACTGGAAGCTTTCCGGTCTTGGCTACCTCGTACACCAGCTCATAGGGGGCACCCAATTCCTTGGCCGCAGTCATCAGTTCCTGCTCGGGAAGCCTACTAAGCCTGGCGATTTCGTCCACTACAGTTCTCATATGCCTGACCGCTTCCACCACATCGCCCGTGCCCGGCTCGCCCTTGGTACGGATCATGGCAGCGCCTTCGCCTATCCTGCGCAGGGCTTCGCCCAAATCCCGGCAACCGCACACGAAGGGAACCTTGAAATCGTGCTTGTACACGTGGAACCGGTCATCGGCGGGGGTAAGCACCTCTGATTCGTCGATAAAGTCAGCGCCCAGGGCTTCCAGAATCCTAGCTTCCACAAAATGGCCTATTCTGCACTTGGCCATGACGGGAATGGAAACTGCATCCTGGATTTCCTTGATCATCCGAGGATCGGACATGCGCGCCACGCCGCCGTGAGCACGGATATCTGCAGGTACGCGCTCCAGGGCCATAACAGCCGCCGCGCCGGCTTCCTCGGCTATCTTGGCCTGGGCTGCATTGGTGACATCCATTATGACGCCGCCCTTGAGCATCTCGGCCAATCCTACCTTGGTTTTCCACTCTGCGCCCTGGCGGGCCGACCAGAATACTGTATCCATAGGGAACTCCTTATCATTGTGGGCAGATGCAAATTACCACGAATAAGCTACAGCAAAATCTCCACTTATTCAAGTTTGCCCAAGACCAACTATGCTTGCGCAGCCACGGTACATCGACTAGGCTGAATGGCATGGAACGCCAGCTTATGCGAAAGCGCCTATCCAACGCCACTGTAGGCATCGCCGGCCTGGGTGGCCTGGGTTCTACCTGCGCGGTCGCACTCGCCAGGGCCGGTGTGGGCAGACTCATATTGGCTGACTTCGACAAGGTAGAAGCAGGCAACCTGGACAGGCAGTATTTTTTCCTTAATCAACTGGGAAAGCTTAAAACCGAAGCCCTGGCCGATACCATTCGGGCTATAGATCCGGCAATTATCCTGACGCTGCATTCCATCCGCCTGGACAGCCGCAATGTACTGCCCATTTTTTCCGGAGCCCAGGTCCTGGTCGAAGCCCTGGACGATGCGAGTGCCAAGGCCATGCTTATCGAAACCTGTCTTTCAGGGTTCCTCGACACTCACATAGTGGCAGCCTCAGGCTTGGCGGGCACCGGCGCCTTCGAATCCATCAAGCTTTTCCATAAAGGAAAGCTCCACATTTGCGGCGATTTTAACACCGAAGTCGGACCCCAGCTTCCCGCCGTGGCATCCCGGGTGGGCATCATAGCCAACATCCAGGCCGATACGGCTCTGGAACTCCTGCTTGAATTGCAGCAATAAAACTGAGTACCATGAATGAGAAGGCCGAGCATCAACAAAAAATGCTTTCGGCCGCCTAGAATGGCTTGTTTCCAGGAGGTGACACACAATGGCGGAGCGCAAGAAATTTACCAATCTGCTGGACTGGCTCAAGGCACTCATAGCGCTCTGGGTATTCATCTCCACCTTCTTTTTCTCCATCGCCAACGGCCAGGCCTTCGTCCGTTTCGCCGCTGTCCTTCTTTTCCTCTTCAGCACCTGGAGTCTCGCCGTACCGGCGTCCAGAACATCTCGGCTTCTCCACATCGTATTTTGTGTATCCCTAGGCCTTTCTCCCTTTCTCTACGGCTATCAGGCTGCGGCGGCGGTCAACGTCTACCTCGCCGCGCTCGCATCCCTTGGCATTTCAATCTACGACATTCTCCAAATAAAGAAGGAAAACCGGTAAAACACGGTTTCATCACTACGCAGAGTACGCCCGGAGGCAGATTATGGAAAAAATTCGGTATTCGGATCGACTGGAAGAGATGGATTTCAACCGCATGTCCGCAATGTTGTCCCAAGCCCACTGGTGCCCCGGGATAGGCCCGGAAGAGCTGCGTATAAGCGCGGAAAACTCCGCGCTCCAGGTGGGAGCATTCAATGAAAAGGGCGTCCAGATTGGCTGCGCCCGGGCTATTTCCGACAAGATCCGTTTCGCCTATGTTATCGACGTGTTCGTGGACAAGGACTACAGAGGCAAGGGCATTGCCACCGAAATGATGCGATATCTCATGGATAATCACTCCATGAGACGAGTCTATCAGTGGTTCCTCCTCACCAAGGACGCCCACCCCCTCTACCGAAAAGTGGGTTTCGGCGACCTAACCCGGCAGAACGAATGGATGGAAATACGCAGGCCTCGGCCCGACCGATCGGGAACTGCGTGGTTGAAAGAATAACATGGCACTTTACCAATAATCGCCGTCCTCCTGTATTGTCTTGGCCTCCTTCCTGTTGTACTAAGATAGGTATGAGAGAGATAACAGCCCAGTTGGACGGCAGGCTCAAAGCCCACTTCGGAGACTCGGCAGCTAGAGCCGAGCCTTACCCCGTAGAGCGATACAACGACCTCGTCAGGATCGTCGCCGAACTCTCCTACCTCAACAAGGAGAGTCTATTAGTTTTCCGGGGGCAAGCCAGAGATTTTAAAAACAAGGCCGAGGCCAGCAGCCTCTACCCCTCTCTATATAGAAGAAACATTCTCACCAAGGCCAGGGTGGAGCGTGACTTCGCCCTCCTCGATGAGCTTTCAGCCATCCTGGTGGAGGAAACCCGAAAGCTGGACCGACGCGCGGGCGATGAACTGCGCAGGCGGCGCCATCTTCAGCAGGCCATTCTCCAGCACTACCAAGTTTGCGAAACGCCCCTTCTGGATCTAAGCCAGTCTCTCAGGGCGGCTTGCTCCTTTGCCCAGATCAGCACCGGACAAATCGGCGCGGCGGGTGAATCCGGCGATCCAGGCATGGCGGGATCGGATTCAGGCGAGCGGGTCTATCTCTATGTTCTCGCCCTTCCCTTCCCGACGGGGGGCATTTCCATCGATTCCCGGGAGGAAATCGTTTCGGTGCGCCTCCTCTCAGCTTGCCCATCCCTAGCCCGGCGTACCTATTTCCAGGATGCCCTGCTGGCAGGCACAGTGGACATCAGCGACAACTACGAAGAGAAGAACGAACTCGACTTTAACCGCAGGCTCGTGGCCAAGTTTTCCATACCCTCCGGCGATGAGTTTTGGGCGGATGGTCCGGGCAGGATCGACAGCGCCCTTCTATTCCCTGGCAAGGATGATGACCCAATGCAGCAACTCTGCTCCGTCCTCCAAAGCGCCGTCACCGACGTGGAAGGACTGCTCTTCGCGCCAATCCAGCCTGGGGCGCCGCAAGGTTCAGAAGACAGCTCTGAAAAAGCGACAATCAGCCCCTCAGGGGAAGCGGTGTTGGGCATCCAGGATATCGCCTATCGCCTTCGCCGAAGGCTGGGCTAGGCTAAGCCGCGCAGAGAAAATTTTTTAGTAATATTTAAGGAAGCGCTATTTTCATATCCTTCGCCAGCTTTTTCATTTTTTCATCGTTGGTCAGAAGGATAGCGTTCTGCCGTCGCGCCAATACGAGATAGAACAAATCATAAACCGGATGCCGATATTTAACCGATTCCGCAAACACTTCCCGCCACATGGGGGCTGTATCGACATACTCATCCACCAAATCGATGCAGAAATCTATTCCTTTCTGAGCCTTAACTGCATCGAGATCCGAAAAGGTCGCGTATTTCCAAAAAACGTTACATATCTCGGATGGGTAGACGTTGGGCGCTATGACGATATCTGCATCATGCAGATATTTTCCGAATATTTCGGCATTAGTGGCGCCCAACGCGATTTCTATAGCGGCGCTGGCATCCAGTACGGCAATCATCGTTCGCGGTCCTCGCGAACAAGCTCAACAGCGTCAGGCAAATCGACAGAAGCGAGGTCAAGCTCAGAGGTCCTTTCAAGCAGGAGCTTTCTTCTCTCCTTAGCCTTGAGCCTGGATCGAATTCCTTCCTTCAGCAGGACCACAGTCTGCTGCGCGAGGCTTCTATGTTCTTTTTCTGCTAAATAGCTAAGCTGATTATAAACATCCTCTGGCAACTCGCGAACTTGCAATGTGGGCATCCCTAACTCCTCGCATGCAATATACACATATTGTGCATGCAAATCAAGGCTCTCTGCAAACGCCTTACTTGTACAGCTCCCTTATAACCGTCCAGTTCTTGGAGGACCAGTCCTTGGAGGCTGCCTCTTCCAAGAGGGCTCGGGCAGCCGCAGCCACGGGCAGTTCCATGCCCTTTTCGCGGGCGAAACGGGCCATGTAGTCCGCGTCCTTGCGCATCCAGCGCAGCTGGAAAGAAACGGGTTCATAGGATTTAGCCATCAGGCCTTTTATATTCGAGGTTACCGCAGGGCTGGAAAAAGAGCCGTTCATCATGGCCTTCTCTGCCTCAGCCATATCGATCCCCGACTTTTCCATCATGGCCAAGGCTTCCACGAGGGCCGATACCTGCACATCGATGAGCATGTTGTTGATGAGCTTGTAGGCCATGCCCGCGCCAGGAGGGCCAAACCTGAACTGCCGTTTACTGAACGCGGCGAGGAGGGGCTGCACGGCTTCGAAGGTGGCCTGCTCGGCACCCACGAAGAGGTTCATCGTGCCACCCGGGATGCTGCCGGGGCCTCCGCCTAATCCTGCGTCCGCAAAGCGCAGGCTGTGGTCCTGGGCCAGGGAGCTCAGCTCCTTCACCCAAGCCAGGGAGAGAGTGCTGCACTCGACAATGCAGCAGCCAGGCAAAGCCGCCGCCAGGGCACCCTTCTCGCCGAGCCACATAGTCTTGGAAGCCTCATCATCGCCCACTACCGACACTACCGCGTCGGCGCCCCGCACAGCCTCCGCGGGGCTGGTTGCCCTTTTGGCCCCCTGCTTCACCAACTCCACGTCTTTTCCCGCGCTACGGTTATATACTCTCAGCTCATAGCCAGCCCTTAGAATATTGGCCGCAATGTTGAATCCCATATTGCCTAAACCCAATACTGCAATTGTCTTCATAATCGCCATCTCCTTATCTAATAAAAGATACTTCATTGAAGATTGTGGGGAAAAAATTGTGAAAAAACAAGCGAGCGTTATGCCGAGAATATTGAGGCAGCCATACAATCGCCCTGCTATACGCAGGAAACCGACAGGTTGGCTTCAGTCGGTCTCGTATTCGCGCTTAAGCTCGTCCATCAATTCCTGTACTGGCACGATCCGCTCAGTCCTCCAAGCGTTGGCGCCCGCGAAGGCAAAACCCTTGTCCAGCTTTCCCTTTTGGGCGTTGAGAAGGGCGAGGGATATGCAGTACGGGGCTGTCGCAATGTCACAGGTGACAATGCAATGGTAGGGGCAAGCGAAGGGTTTTTTCTTGCCCTGGGCGACATCGTCCAGGAATTTATTCCGGATCGCACGTCCGGGCATTCCCACAGGGCTTTTTATTATTTCCAGATCCTTCTCGTCCGCCGCCACATAGGTATTCTTGAAGGCTAACGCCGCATCGCATTCTTCGGTGGCGACAAAGCGGGTGGCCATCTGGACGCCGGCAGCCCCCATATCGATATAGCGGCGGATATCGGCACCGGTGTAGATACCGCCTCCGGCTATAACAGGGATTTTATTCCCAGTTTTTTCCTCGAAAGGCTTAACGGCAGCTATCACCTCGGGGACGATGTTTTCCAAAGCGAAGGCTGGATCCTCGAGTTGCTCGGCCTTAAAACCCAGATGGCCGCCTGCCAAAGGACCCTCCACCACAAAGGCGTCGGGCAGATAGTTGTACTTGTCCAGCCAGCGCTTGGCCAATAAGACCGCCGCCCGGCCTGAGGAAACAATGGGCACGAGTTTGGTTCTGCATCCCTCTTTTAAAAATTCCGGTAGATTGACCGGAAGGCCTGCCCCGGAAAATATGATGTCTATTTTTTCGTCTATGGCTGTCCTGACCAAGTCGGCAAAATTGCTCAGCGCAACCATGATGTTGACACCGAGAATTCCCTTGGTATGGGCGCGAGCAGTCCTGATCTCCCGCTGCAAAGCCCTTATATTGGCGCCTAGAAAATCCTTGAACCCGTCGGGCTCCATGAGGCCGATGCCGGCTGCGGCTATAACCCCCACCCCACCAGCATTGGCTACCGCCGCAGCGAGTCCCGAAAGGGAAACCCCCACGCCCATGCCGCCCTGGACTATGGGCATCTTCGCGACCAAGTCGCCTATGACAAGACTCTTTATCGTTTTCGTATTCATAGGCAGTACTCCTTGGTTTCAGAATAACACTTTTCGAATTTTTGTCATAGATGGTGTGATAAAGACTAGCGTATCGCAGAGGGAAAATCGAGGCAGGGCATGAGACGAAATCTCATAAATCCCCGTTTTTACTTTACATCCGCATATAAACAGGCAAAAATAGAGGATCACCGCGATTACGGAGTGACGCAATAATGAAAAAACGCCTCGGTTTTTGGTTATTTGCTTTATGCATGCTGTTCTCGCTCATCCTGCCTCTATCAGCCCAAGTAAAAATCGCTCCAGTACAGAAAATCCAGCCCAAATCAGTCACCTCTCCGACCATAAAGAAGGATATCGGCATAGCAGCCGCGCCTGAAGTGCAGTTGGACACGGCGCTCCAGTTTACCCTCGTGTATCAATACAATGTGTACTCGGTAGCCGCGGGTGAAGACGCCGAGACCTGCACGAAACTGGTCATTCCTTCCACATGGGAGGGCAAGCCCGTCCTCTACTTAGCCCAGGGCGCCTTCATGGGGCTCGACAATCTTGAAGAAGTAGTTTTGCCCGACTCCATCAACAGCATCGGGAACGAGGCTTTCAAGGACTGCTCCAATCTGGTCTCGATCAACATCCCCGAGGGGGTCACCTATATCGGATGGGAGGCCTTCCAAGGCTGCGAAAGCCTTGAGAGCATCGAGCTGCCGGACTCTTGCCAGATTATCCTGAGCAAGACTTTTCTGGGTTGCTCTTCCCTCGAATCCGTTTCGCTGCCGACAGTGTTGCGCAAGGTTGAGGGAGGCGCCTTCCAGGATTGCGAAAACCTCGCCTCCATCGACCTGCCCAAAGGCTTGACGGAAATCCCAGCATCGCTTTTCGAGGGTTGCGCGAGCCTCACGGACCTCGTCCTCCCTGCATCGGTCAGGTACATCCGACGCTATGCCTTCGCGGACTGCTCATCACTGGTAAGCATCAATATTCCCGAAGGCGTGACTAGTATCGAAAAAGAAACTTTTAGGGGCTGTTCCAACCTGGAAAACCTGGAGCTGCCTTCATCTCTCCGCCACCTGGAAGAGTCCGCCTTCAGAGGGCTCGACGCCCCGATCGCCATAGATCTTCCCCAAGGCCTCACCAGCATCGGGCGGGAAGCTTTCGCCGATTGCCCCGGACTCGAGAGTCTTCTGATTCCGGACAGCGTGACGGTTCTGGGCGATTTCCTGTGCAGGGATTCTACAGGCCTGAGGGCTGTCACTATCGGAGGCACGGGGATAATCCGATTCAGGGCTTTCTACGGTTGCACAGCCCTGGAACGCGTGACGCTGCGCGAGGGGATACGCGTCATCGAAGACAACGCATTCCAGGGTTGCAGCGCCCTCCGCCAGATCAACCTTCCCCAAACATTGACCTCGATAGGCGACTTTGCCTTCGAAAACTGTGCCGGACTCGTCAATCTCGTGCTCCCCGACCAACTCCAAGAGATAGGTGAATGGGCCTTTCACGGCTGCTCCAACTTAAGTAGGCTCCAGCTTCCCCGCCAGGCGAGGACAGCGATAGGCGAACATGCCTTCGGGATCTGTGAAAAACTCGACAACCTAGTCATTCCGGGGAACATATCCACGGTGGGGAAAACCGCGTTCTTCCATTGCTCGGGCTTGAGAAACCTTACCATCTCCGAAGGGGTGATTACGATCGAGGATGAAGCCTTCGAGGGAGCAAGCATAGCTACCCTCATACTCCCCTCCTCGATCCGCAGCGTGCTAAACGAGGCCTTCAACTCCTGCCCAAACCTCAAGACTATCACGGTCAAGGCCGCGGTTCCGCCGAACATTGTGTCGAACAGTTTTCCGCCTCGCTGGGAAATGAGGTCGATCAAGGTGCCGGCGGCGAGCCTGGCGGTCTATAAAGCTGCCCAGACCTGGGATTGGTACAAGGCACTCATCTCAGGATTCTAGGCCTTGGCTATCATCTTCCCGTACTCGACGGCCTTGGCGTAGCCGGCTTCGTCGGGGTTCCATTGATTTTTCAGCCCCTCGCCCACCAGCTCGAAGCCGCTGGCCTTGAGATTCTCGGCTAATACCTTGTTGCCCTCACCGGACCAGCCGTAGCAGCCGAAAACGCCGGCCTTCTTACCCTTGAATTTTAGCCCTTTGATTTCCTCGAGGATACCGGCTACCGCCGAGAGAATCCCCGCGCCGATGGTCGGCGAGCCCACCAGGATAGCCCTGGAGCGGAAGACATCGGTGATAGCGTCGTTCTTGTCCGATTTGCCCACGTTGTGGAGCCTTACATCGGTGGCGGGCGAAGCCTCGATAATACCCTTGGCGATGCCCTCGGCCAGCTTCCTCGTGCCACCCCACATGGAGTCATAGATGATGGTGATGCGATCTTCCTGGTAGTCCTTAGCCCACTCGACATACTTGGTGACAATCTGCAAAGGATCCTTGCGCCAGATCACACCGTGGCTGGTGGCGATCATGTCCACCGGCAAATTGAAGCCCACCACCTCGTTGATCTTGGCGATAACCAAGGGGCTGAAGGGGGTGAGAATGTTGGCGTAGTACTTGATGCACTCCTCGTAGAGCTCGCCTTGGTCCACAAGGTCGTTGAATAGAAGCTCCGAGGCGTAGTGCTGACCGAAGGCGTCGTTGGAGAAGAGGATAGCCTCGCCGGCCAGGTAGGAGAACATGGAATCGGGCCAGTGGAGCATCCGCGCCTCCACGAAAACCAGTTTCTTACCATTACCCAGATCCAGTTCGTCACCGGTCTTCACCACCTTGAAGTTCCAGTCCTCATGGTACTGACCCTTGAGCGACTTTACCGCGTTGGCCGTGCAATAGACGGGCAGTCCAGGCCTGCGGCGCAGCAGTTCCGGCAAGGCGCCCGAGTGGTCCACCTCGCCGTGGTTCTGCACAATCGCATCCAACTTATCCAGAATTCCCTCGGCCTCCAGGTTGTCCACGAACTCCTTGGCGAAGGGGAGCCAGACTGTATCCACCAGAACAGTCTTTTCCTCCTGAATGACATAAGAGTTATAGCTCGAGCCTTTATGGGTCGAGTATTCCTCTCCGTGGAACTTCTTGAGTTCCCAGTCGATTTTCCCTACCCAATACACATTACCTTTCAGGTGTTTTTTCATAGACTCTCCTCCTTCGCAGTTTTTCGTTTGCCCGAAGTTCTTTGGGAACGATAAAGCCTAACCCACCGGTCCACATCGAACCAGGCGGCAACTTCGCCTATCAAATCATAGGGTATCGCATCCAGCTTCGTAAACCGAAGGCAGCTCTTGCCCATATCCGCCTTTTTCCCCACCCTGGCTTCGTACAATTCCAGAAAACGCTTTAAAAGTTCAGGCTCGGAATAGAGCCCCATGTGGTAGAAGGCAAGGTGCCGCTTCTGCCAGGCAATGGAAATAAGGGGCAGCGGCTGCTCCGGATTTCCCAAATAGCCTTCAGGGAAGCGTTTCAGTGGAACCACCCAGGCGGGCATGCCCCAGGCCATCACTTCCTCGAAGCCTGCCGGCAGATTTTCCGCAATCACGGAGCGTAACCTTAAAAAGACTTCCCTACGCTCCGAATCGAGAGAATCGATATAGCCCTGGACAGTGCTTGCGTCGGATAACAAAGGCTCCTCCCTAAAAGCATAGCGGATAGATGATTTATAATATCATGCAAATCTTTCGGTTGGACAAGCTTGACTAAAAAAGCTACAATCGTGCCATGAAAGTACTTATGATAAACGGTAGCCCCCACACCGAAGGCTGCACCCGAACCGCCCTCGCCGAAGTAGCCAAAAGCCTTGAAAAAGAAGGCATTGAAACCGAAGTGGTCAATATCGGCACCAAGACAGTCCGCGGCTGCGTGGCCTGCGGCAAGTGCGCCGAGCTCAAGCGTTGCGTATACGAGGATGACCCAGTCAATGAGCTCATCGAAAAGGCCAAGACCGCCGACGCCTTTGTCTTCGGCTCTCCTGTGTACTATTCATCCCCCGCCGGACAGATTGTTTCGCTTATGGACAGGCTGTTCCGAGCAGGTGGTGCCCACTTCAAGCACAAGCCGGCGGCCGCCGTAGTCAGCTGCAGGCGAGGCGGAGCAACAGCCACCCTGGATCAGCTCAACAAGTATTTCCTCATCAGCAGCATGCTCGTGGTAGGCTCCCAGTACTGGAACATGGTGCACGGCAATAAGCCCGAAGAAGTGCTCCGCGATCTTGAAGGCACCCAGACCATGCGCACCCTGGGGCTCAACATGGCATGGCTTCTAAAATCGCTGGAAGCCGGCAAAAAGGCGGGCATCGCCAAGCCCGTCCTGGAAGCCCAGATCAAGACGAATTTTATACAATAAAATCATTTAATGCTTACTAACAAGAGAGCACGCGGTGTAGAGATTGGAGTGCTGACCATCTCTCACATGCTGAATGACTTATACAGCAATTATCTGCCCCAGATGCTGCCCTTTCTCATGATTTCGATCCAGGGATTCACCGTCACAAAAGCCGCCATCCTCACGGCCTCCTTTACAATCACTTCATCGATCGTCCAGCCCGTGTTCGGCTACTTGGTTGATAACACAGGCCGAAGATGGCTTGTCCATGTTGGAACACTCTGGATGGCGGTTATGCTGAGCCTGACAGGCGTGGTGAACAGCTATTGGATGCTTGTTGTGCTGGCTTCCCTAGCCGGGTTGGGCACTGCCGCCTTCCACCCCCAAGCGGCCTTGATGATGAACCTGCTTTCGGGAAGACATACGGCTGTTCTTTTATCTATCTTTTCCGCTTTCGGTAACATAGGCATTGCCTTAGGTCCCTTACTCCTGGTACCTCTCTTTCAGACCTTCGGCCTCAAGGCCTCGGTCTTTACCGTTATTCCGGGAATCCTCGCCACCCTGCTCCTGGTCCTGTTCGCTCCCCGTATCCAGATCTCGACAAAAGCGATTCCCTCTTTAGCGACGGTTCTCGCATCCGTCAAGGCAGCATCCAGGCAGCTCGTGCCTATAGTCGCCATCATTGCGGTGCGTTCACTGGCCTATACAGGCATGCTTACACTCCTGCCACTGTATTTCGCGGAAAAACAGCTTTCAGCCATCGCAGCCAGCCATCTGGTCACCATAATGCTCTTTTCGGGAGCGGCCGGAGGCATTATCGGCGGCTTTATAGCCGACCGTTGTGGAAGAAAACCTCTCATAGTCGCCTCGCTCATTATCTCAACGCCTTTTTTCTTCGCATTCCTCGCGACACAGGGCGCTCTTTCCACAATCTTTCTGGCTCTGGCCGGGGCGAGCCTCCTATCGAGTTTCTCGGTTACCGTCGTGGCAGCTCAGGAAGCCATCCCAGATAACAAAGCTCTCGCGGCCGGCATATCCATGGGATTGGCCGGAGGCCTGGGAGGCCTGGCCGTAATATTTGTCGGGAAGTTAGGCGATGTATGGGGGCTGACGCAGGCTATTTTCCTTTTGTTTTCCCTTCCCATCGCGGCTGGTCTTATTGGCTTATCGATTCAGAAGAAATCTCGCTGAAGCGAAGGTTCGGTAAGACTATAGCCTTATCCAACAGCGGTTTTTATTGCTCTCCAGAATAGCTTCCACAATCTTTGTGATTTTGTGTCCCTCTGTGAAGTCCGCGTAACGCGGTTCATCGTCATGCAGGATAGTCCGGTAGAAACTGTCTATCATGTTCTTCTGGGCATCGGGCCAGCGCTCGCTTTTACCTCCACGGGCAGTGGTGTTTCTGCCTCGCTCATTGAGGAGCCCCGGGTGCATGACCAGCTCTTCGTTCGGGCTGTCCCTGTGGCCTATCCATACTCTGTCAGCCTGTCCATGCTCCCAGCGCACTGAAGCCTTGCTTCCGTCGATGCCAAATGAAAGCCCGATCTTGGACCCTGCGCTCACTTGGGAAACGGTAAAGCTGCCGCGTGCGCCTTTGGAAAAGCGGAGAAGAGCGCTTGCGTAATCCTCTGTGTCCACCGCGACGCGCCTGCCCGGGGCCGCGCCTGAGCCGCTGTCTTCCCTGACAGGAATGAAGGTGGCCAGATCTGCGCAGACTTCCGATATATCCTGTCCCAGTAAAAATTGGGCAAGATCGCACCAGTGAGAGCCTATGTCGGCCATCGCCCTGGAAGGGCCACCCAATTTCACATCTACTCTCCAGTTGTAGTCTGTATCGTAGAGAAGCCAATCCTGGAGATAAGTACCGTGGATAGCATATATATCGCCTAACGCTCCACTCTCGATCATTCCCTTGACGTGTTGCACGAGAGAGTAATGCCGATAGACGAAATTTATTGAATTATGAACGTTGTGCGTTTTTAAAAGACCAAGGAGTTCTTCTGATTCGCTGGAGTAAACGGTAAGGGGTTTTTCAGAGAGTATGTGCTTTCCAGAAATTATGATGTCTTTGTTGATCTGGAAATGCGCCGTATTGGGTGTGCAGTTATGCACAACGTCGATCTCGGGATCTTGGAGCATTTCCCTGTAATCGGTGTAGAACTTCGGAATGTCGAAGAATGTGCAAAGATCCTTCGCCCTCGCTTCGTCCCTTACGCAAATGGCGGCCACATCGGCGTATCCAAGCCTTCGTATAGCCTCGATGTGAGCATTGCCTATATTCCCGACGCCGATTACGCCAGCGCGAATCCGCTTCATATGCATTCCTCCTCGGACGGGAATCTAGATCCTCACAATCCCCTTGATGTAACCTTCGGGCTTTGTTCCAAAGTCTGCGAAGGCGGAATCTATGCCATCCATACTGTAGTAATTCGTCATCAGTTTATCGATACGCAGCTGTGCCTTGGCAACAAGATTCAAGCCGATATCCATGCACGACATTTTGTGATCTATTCGTTTTTCATGTGCATTGATAATATCCACTGCCTTCCAATTCAACATCTGAAAATCTACAGAGCGCTGGCCGCCCTGGTGGTATCCTACAATCGAAAGTATCGAATGGCGCTTGAGCATTTTTACCGCAAGATCTAGAGCCTTGGCATTCCCCGTGCATTCGACGACTACATCGACGCCACCTACACCTACACTATCAGTTAGAAAATACTTCTCTGGCACATCCCCGGGGGAAAAAAATTCGTCGGCGCCATAGAGCCTTGCCAGCTCTTCGGTTTCCTTCCGGGCATCGATAGCGATGATGTGGTAGGCCCCCTTAAGCTTCATAAGCTGCAGCGCCAAGAGACCCATAAAGCCTAAGCCGATCACAGCTATCGTCTTTCCCAGGCTTACATCGGTGCGCAATGCTCCGCTTATTACGCAGGAAATAGGCTCCCCGAGGGATGCTTCATCGAAATTTAGCACCGTTGGATATTTCATTACGGCTGAGGAGTCGGCCACGACAAATTCAGAAAAACCTCGCCTGAAGAGTCCGGTTACAGCGTCTCCAATCGCGATGCCCGATACTCCAGTACCAACGCTGATCACCTCACCTGCCACCTCATGCCCAAGCTGTAAAGGCGCGCCTTCGGCCTTGTCCCATGTCAAGTATTCCGATCCACAGATACCGCATGCCTTTACCTTAACACCCACATCGTTGATTCCGATCTTGGGCATTTCAGATTCAACGATGCGCGATTTTCGAGGACCAAATACTTCGCTGGTTTTCATAGCTTCTTACGCGCCTTTGAAAGCTTCACGTTCAGCGGCTTCCTACCAATTTCTTTACCGTCGCAATCTGCTCCGGCGTAAGGCTCAGAATCTCGCTGTTCGCGGCGCTTGTGGCCGAATCCTCCACAAGGATAAGCTTCACATCCTTCGTTGTCACCGTATTGTGCCAAAGCCCCTTGGGAATATTGTAGACCCTCATAGGCTCCATCTTGGTGGACTTGATCTGAAGCCCCTGGGCTGTCTCGACGCCGGAGAGCAAATTGCAGGTGCCCGAGAGAAGAATAAACAACTCGTCGGTTTCGTTATGTCGCTCCAGGCAGTCGATGCCAGTAATGTCATTGGCGGGCTTCCAATTCTTTATACCCACCATCCACTTGGTGTTTTCATACACCCTTGTCATACCTTCGCCTGAAAATTCGTAGCTCTTGATCTCCATAATTTTTCCTTTATCTGCCTAAAAGCTTCAGGCAGTTTTCTTCGATGTGGGCCGGAGTAAGGCCATAGGCCTTGAAAAGATCCGCCGGCTTGCCCGACTGGCCAAAGCGGTCCTGTATGCCCATGCGGCTGAACTTCGCGGCCGACCGGCCCGCCAAGACTTCGGCCACCGCCGAACCAAGGCCACCTATCACCGAATGTTCCTCCACGCTCAGGACAGCTCCGCAGCGATTCGCCGCGGCCAGCACCGCCTCGGAGTCGAAGGGTTTGATCGTGTGCACGTTGAGGACCGCCGCGCTGATTCCCTTCCCCGCGAGACTCTCGGCCGCACTTAACGCTTCCTTGACCATCAATCCTGTAGCTACGATGCAGATATCCTTTCCTTCCTTGAGCACATTAGCCTTGCCGGGAACAAAGGGAGTATCTGGCCCAGTGAAGGTTTCCACCACAGGCCGGGCTACCCTGATGTACACAGGCCCGTCAATCTGGGCGGCGGCGAATACCGCTTTTCTTGTCTCCGCCGAATCGCAGGGCACAAAGATAGTCATGTTGGGCACTACCCTCATGAGGGCGATGTCCTCCACGCTCTGATGGCTGCCCCCGTCCTCGCCCACGGAAAGTCCTGAGTGGGAAAGGCCAAATTTCACATTGGCATTGACATAGGCAATAGAATTGCGGATCTGCTCATAGGCTCGTCCAGTTCCAAAAAGCGCGAAGGTGGAAGCGAAGGGAATAAGCCCCGAGTGGGAAATACCCGCCGCCGCACCCATCATGTTGGCTTCGGCCAGGCCGAAGTTGAAAAAACGATCAGGATATTTAGCCTGAAAAAGGCTGGTCATCGTGGCATGGGCCAGGTCGGCGTCAAGCACCACTACCTTATCGTTTACGGCGCCCAGTTCGGCCAGGGCTTCGCCATAGGCCACGCGCAGTGATTTAGATTCAGCCATTCTGCCTTCCCCCTAATTCTGTCATGGCGGCGGCATATTCCTGGGCGTTCAACGGCCTGCCGTGCCAGCCAGCATTGCCCTCCATAAAGGAAACACCCTTGCCCTTCACCGTGCGACAGCGGATAAACTTAGGCTTGCCCGAAACTCCAGCCGCCAATGCCGCCGCGATAGCCTCTCTGTCATGGCCGTCCACATCGAAACATTCAAAACCGAAGGCCGCGAACTTGTCTGTCACATTGCCCAAGCCCATAACCTCGTCGTTAGCTCCGTCTATTTGAAGACCGTTGTGATCGAGGATAAAGGTCAGGTTATCCAGCTTGTAGTGCGCGGCGGACATGGAAGCCTCCCATATCTGCCCTTCCTGGAGTTCCCCATCGCCCAATACCGCGAATATGCGGTAATCAGCCTTTTTATATTTCGCCGCCACGGCCATGCCTACCGCTATGGATGCGCCCTGGCCCAGAGAGCCGGTATTGGCGTCCACGCCGGGGGTCTTGGCCATATCGGGATGACCCTGGAGGTGACACCCGTACTGCCTGAGGTTCCACAGATCCTCCCGGGGGTAATATCCCTTGTCCGCCAGAATAGCGTAGAGGGCGGGGCAGCCATGCCCCTTGGACAGTACAAGCCTGTCCCGTCCTTCCCATGTAGGATTCTCAGGATCGATCTTCATGGTTCTGTAGTACAGAGCCATGAGAATTTCCACCGCGGAGAGGGAACCTCCCGGATGTCCCGACTGGCAGCGGTAGAGCATCTCTATGATGTCTCTCCGCAGCTGCACGGCTAAGCCGTCCAGAGTCGCGTCGCTCATTCTCAATTCTCCTTTAGCCTTTCACCGCTCCTGCGGTAAGGCCTGATATAAGTCGTTTTTGCGCAAAGAAAAACATAATGACTACAGGAATTATAGTGATTATCCCCCCCGCGGTGAGCATGCCCCACTCGACCCCTAATTGGCCGATGAGGTTTTTAAGCGCGACGGGGATTGTCCTGTTGGCTTGGTTGGTGAACATGACCGCAAAGGTATATTCGTTCCAGGAAGTCATGAATACATAGGCTCCGGTGGCGACCATGCCGGGCATCAATATGGGCAGAATAATCTTGAGGAAGGCCTGAGCCCGGTTGGCACCGTCCACCATGGCCGCCTCCTCCAAGGAGAGGGGCAGGTCATCCAGGAATCCGCTCAACAGCCAGATGGAGAAGGGAATGGTGAAGGTCGTGTACGAGAGAATGAGCGATGCAGGTGTGTAGAGAATACCTATCTTCCTCATTATCGCGTAGAGCGGAATAAGCAAAAGCACCGTGGGGAACATATTGTTCGTGAGGAACATGGACATGAGGAACTTTCTGCCCTTAAAACGATAACGGGAAAAAGAATAGGCGGCTAAAACCGACACGGTCACCGAAATGAGGGTGGTGAGGGCTGCCACCAGAAGGCTGTTACCCATGGGCTTAAAAAAGTTGTATTCGCTGAAAAGCCTTGTATAGGATTCAAAACTGGGCATCGACGGCCAGTACGTGACAGTTTGGCTGTAGAGTTCGGTGCTGGTTTTTATGGAGGTGACAAAGGTCCAGTAAAAGGGAAAGAGAAGAAATACTATGAAGGCCGCCAGAAGCAGATAGGAGAGAAGATTTTTTACTAGAGGGAAGCCGCTCTTTTTCATGCCTTGCCCTCCTGGTTCTGGAACATCGTCTTGAGGTAGCGCACCGCCACGGTGGCGAGCACCAGGGTGAGCATGATAGAGAGGGTGGCCGCATACCCCAAATTGAGGGAATTGCCCTTGTTGAATATATAGACGCTCAGGGTCTGAGTAGCGTAAGCAGGCCCTCCTTCCGTAAGGTTGAAAATGACGTCCACCGAGTTGGCTACCCAGATTATACGAAGCAGGGTTGTTACGTAGATGACGCTCTTCAGCGACGGTACGGTGATGAGGAAAAATTTCTGCACCCCGTTGGCTCCGTCCACGTCGGCGGCGTTGTAGAGCTCATCGGGAATGCCCTGGAGCCCCGCTAACAGCATAAGGGCGAAGAACGGTATGCCCTGCCAGACTATGGTGAGTATTACCGCGGGAAAAGCCGTGGCTTCCTGAGCCAGGAAGGGCATGGCTTCCTCTATGAGCCCCAATTTAAGCAATAGATCGTTGAGGACTCCGTAATTACCGTCGAAAATCCATCTCCACATGAGACCGATCAGAACACCCGGTGTTACCCAGGGAATTAGGCTCAAGGAGCGCACGATTCCTCGGCCCGGGAACTTCTTGTTAAGCAACAAGGCCAGGATGAAGCCGAAAACAAACTGCAGCCCCACACCAGCTGCCACCCATACTACCGTCTTCCAGAGCGCCCGCCAGAATAAGGGGTCCTGGACTACTTCAACGTAGTTCTTGAAATTATTAAACCCAATGCTGCTGGGCCGCCTCAGGTCGTAGTTCTGGAAGCTCATCAAGAGTGCGTTGATCACCGGCACAAAGACTACGGTGAGCACAACAATGAGGGCTGGAGCCACCAGAAGATAGGGCCATATGGAGCTGTTACGCTTTATCAACTACTTCCTCCGAAAGACGGTCAGATCTTAAAGGAAAGACCGGCTCCGCGTAATACCGGGAGCCGGCCCATACTTTTTATTTGAAGTGCGAAGGTCTAGATTACTTCCAAAGCCCAGCCTGAAGCTGTTTCATGGCTTCGGCGGCAGAGATCTTGCCCAGAAGAGCAGAGGATACGGTGTTGGGCCAAATGTTGTTGATCCACTCGGTGGTGGTATCGCGGATGGGGAGAATACCGGCCCAGGGAGCTCCTTCGATGGAGACTTTCATGAACCTGCTGTTCTGGAAGAAGGGCAGTTCCTTCACGTTCTTGGACACAGGGACGTTGCCGGTAACGGTGCACCAGGTTTCCTGTCCCTTGCCAGTGGCCAGATAGGACAGCCACTCGAAGGCTGCATCTTTATTCTTGGCCGACTTGAGCATGACGTTGTTGGTGTCGCCCATGGAGGTCCATTTGCCAGCGCCACCCGGGAAGGGGAAGGCGTCCACATCGTCTCCAAAAGTCTCGATCATGCCCGTGGAAGAGCCAATATGATGGACAGTCATCGCGGTCTTGCCGGACTTGAAATTGGCGATAATCTCATTGAAACCGTCCATCGGGGCAGTTGGGGGAGCATAGCCGTTCTTGAAGAGATCGACGTAGTCCTGCATGCCCTGGATAGCCTGAGGGCTGTCCATCTTGTCAAAGTTGCCGCCCCTGCCCCAGATGAAAGAGCCCCAGGGTTCCTGGCCGCCCTTGGCGCCGCGCATGCCAAAGCCATACACATCGGTTTTGCCGTCGCCATTGGTGTCCATGGTGAGTTTTTTGGCAGCTTCGAGGAATTCTGCATAGGTCTTGGGCACTCCGATTCCGGCTTTCTTCATGAGGGAGGGCCTGTAGTATACGTAGAGAACCTGGGTGTTCCAGGGCATCACGTAGACACTCTTGGTGCCTGAAGCCTGGCGCATGGTGTCGTAGAGGCTGGCTTCAATAAGGCTCTTGTCCTTCCATGAATTGAGGTAGCCGTCCAGGTTGACCAGCAGGTTGTTGGCGGTGAACAGCGGGGTCGAAGTGAGCTTGAAAGACGAAGTGTCGGGTCCGCCGCCGCCCATCACAGCCCTAAAGAGGGTTTCGGAATAGGCGCCGCCGTCCCAGGGATACTCCTGGGCAACAACGGTAATACCCTTGCCGTTGGTCGCGTTAAAATCCGCGGCCATCTGTTGCATCGTGGCGGAGTACTTGGGATTGTCGGCCCAGTACCAGTGAGTAACCTTGTCCGCGGCAGAGACCGTAAAGGCGAAGACCATGGCCATCGCCAGCGCCGCTACCATAATTCTTTTCATCATCGAAACCTCCTAGAAAAAATTGAAAACAAAAACAAATTTAATACAATGGTGCCGTGCCCGGGAGTCTGCGCTTCCAGGCCTGCTCCATGTGCAATCTCATCGCCCGCCCCGCGGCGTCGGTATCGGCCTTTCGTATTGCCTGGACAATGGCCTCGTGCTCATCGAAGGTATGGGCAAAGCGATGGGGATCGCTTTCGGCGAAGTCGGCGTTCAGGGAAATTATCTGAGGCGTAATGTAGCTGACTAAGGATATGCAGACCGGATTTCCGCTGGCCTTCGCGATGGCCAGGTGGAAAAGGTGGTCTTCTTCCAAAGCCCTTTCACCTGAGTCAGCCTTGGCCTTGAATTCGCCATGCCATTTCAGTATTTCGGTCATCCTCTCTTTGGTACACTTGCGGGCTGCCTGCCCCGCCGCAAAAACCTCCAGCACATCTCGAATCTCGAAAAGGCTGCTCGGATCGAAGGCCTCATCCAGGTTGCCTATAGCGGCAATGAGTCCGGTTATCGCCTTAGGCCCCAGGTCGGCGACAATAGTGCCGCTTTTGGGCAAGGTTTTGATAAGCCCATAGTGCTCGAGCTTGGCCAGAGCTTTGCGTATATAACCCCTGCTGATTCCGAGCACCTCGACAAGAGAGCGTTCCGAAGGGAGCTTAACCCCGGCCTTGAGCCTGCCGTAGCCCATTTCATCCCTCAGGTACTTGAATACCCGAAGTTCCGCTTCGTTTTTTACGCTCGCCGTCATTTCAGTCTGGCTCACCATCCTTTGCCTTGAACTGGTTAACCAAACTGGTTAACCAGCGAAACTCAGTATTCACCAGGTTCTCGATTTTGTCAAATACTATTTTTTCTTTCTAAATGGACAGGCGACTCGGCCGGGCAAGAAGGAGAAAAGAATCAAGGCTGCCGCCACCAAGGCCGCGATCCACACTACGGCCGAATACTGGGCGTCGGTCTGCAGGCGCTTGATCACGATGCCCACATAAGCCCACACCACCACCAAGGGAGCCGCCACTTGCCGTTTCCACACAGAAAAACCCAGGGCTACCACAAGTCCGGCTATGATAACCAACACCGTCCAGAAACGCGGTTCTAGCCCAAAGCCTCCCCAGCCTGCCTTTACCAGCACCGCGGTGGCGTTGGCGATAGTGGCCACTGATATCCAGCCCAGATATACCCGCAGGGGTACCGTGAGGAAAAATCGACGCGCCGCCTGCCCCTTGTCCTGGGCGCCAGGCGCCGCCGGATAGAGGGCTCCGCCCGAATCCAGCTTTTTCTGATTAGCCTGCTCCAGGGCTATGAGGGTAGCCAGAATTACCAGCATGATCACCATGGCCAAGCCCACCAGGCGCCAATGCCAGGCGAAGATCCATGCGGCATTCGCAGCCATGTTGACAAGGAAAAGAACCGCGTCTCTGCCTGTCCAAGCCGATTTCCCTCCACGCCGCGATTCCTCAATGAGGGCGATGATGTGCCCCGCAAGGAGAAGATAGATCAGACCCCAGATCGAGAAGGTCAGGCCCGCAGGCACGAAGAGGTTGGGGATTTCATCCGACAGCACCCCGGTGTTAGCCCCATTAAGTGGCAGGGCGTTAGCAAGCCCGTTGACCACTACCACTCCGGCAAAGGCCACAAGGGACGCAAGCGCTGCGGGCAAGAGCTTTCTATTGGCCCTAGAAATTTCACTCATCGATACACACTCCTTAGACTTTTTATCTTTCTCTTGTTTAATGTAATCAAAGGCCCAGAGGGGGGCAAAGCTCCACATGTAGCCACGCTAGCCCAAACCTCTTTGCATTTTTTTACGATTCCATTATACTAGTAAGGAATACTAAAAGTTATTGAGGATAATTTGAAAAAGTATTGGGTTTTAGCAGCCCTGGTGCTGGGTATTATCGGGGCGGTCTATGGCGCTGATGAGGCCAGACTTCCTGACTCTCTTAAGATAGGTGTATTCAACAATCCTCCCAAATTGATGGTTTCTCCAAGCGGAGAGGTATCGGGGTTTCACATCTCCCTTCTGGACTCGATCCTGAAAGACACTGGTATCCGCACGGAGTATGTGGTCGGCACATGGGAAGATATATTTTCCAAGCTTGAGAAGGGCGAATTAGATATGCTCCTGGATATCGCCTACTCCGATGAAAGAGCGCAGAGTTTCGACTTCAATTCCGTATCTGTCATAACCAACTGGGCTGTGGTCTACGCATCCCAGCTTTCATCCATCGATAGTATAACAGACCTGGACGGGGTTCGCGTGGCAGTCATGAAGGACAGCATCCATGCCTCGGGAGAGCACGGAATCTATAAATATGCGGCCGAGTTCGGCCTTAAGGTAACATTTCTAGAACTAGACACCCAAGAGGACTGTTTTGCCGCATTGCGTAACGGCATGGCCGACGCCGCGGTGGTCAATAGGCTCTTCGGCCTCATGAACGAGTCCGGGGGCAATCCCCGCAGGACATCCATCGTTTTCAACCCCAGCCAGATCCGCTATGCCTTCCCCAAGGGTGGCACCTACAACCAAGCCTTGATCGCCCTTATAGATAGTCGGCTGAGCAAACTGATCAACACGCCAAAGAGTGCCTACCACCAAGCCTTCGACACTTACCTTAAGCCCCAGATTTCCAAGGAAGATGCCACGCAGGCCTTGATCGGAAGACTGAGCCTTGGTGGAATCGGTCTTCTGTTTTTAATTCTTTCCGTCCTTTATGCGTTAAGGGTTAGCCGCAGAGAAAAGATCCAGATTGAGCAGTTCTATAAAAATCTCCAGAGCATGGGCAATATCCGGGAATCGATCGTGGACAGCAGCCTGGCGGCGTATTCTATCTTCGCCCTTCCTCTGGGTTTTCTGGCTATACATTACGCACTTTCCGTGGGAGGAGATCCCTTTATATGGTTTTTCATCCCCGCCCAAATATTTCCCTTCTTTCTTGTGCTCTTTAAAAAAAGACTCAGCCTGGGTTTGAAGACAACGGGGCTCCTGGGATTCCTCTTTATCTCCGGCGCTGTCATCACCCTAGCCAGGGGCAACAGCGGTATCGGGTTTTCCTATTTCTTCCTGGCAGCCATTCTCGCCACAATACTCCAGGGGCGACGCCTGGGTATTATCACCCTCGTTTCAGGATTGATGGCAACCCTCCTTACCCTCGCACTCTCCTATGTAGGAGTCCTCCAACCATTCAGCATGAATCCCTCTTTCTTCCTGTCGCCCCGCTCTTGGCCCTTCTCGGTACTGTCCTTTTTCATGCTTTTCTTCGCGGTTCTGGGGGGAATAAACAAGTTCTACAATAGCCTCACCAAGGCCGTGCTCAACCTGGAAGAGGGCATAGCCGAGCGAACAAAGGATATAGAGTCCATCAACCGAGAACTGAAGAAAGAAATCACCGAGCATATGGTGACCGAGGATAAGCTGCGGGAGGCCCGGCAGGAAGCAGAAGAAGCCAATCGAACGAAAAGCAGTTTTTTCGCAGGCATATCACACGAAATACGAACCCCCTTAAATGCCATACTGGGCTACTCCCAGATTCTCATGCGCGATAAAACTCTTTCCAGGGAATCTCTGCGCCAAATTGAAACCATCAATGCCAGCGGCGAGCATTTGCTCAGCCTTATCAATGATGTCTTGGAGATGTCGAGAATTGAGGCTGGCAAGGTTCAGCTGGACATTGGACCCTGCCAGCCCGAGGTGGTTTTGGATGAAATAAAAAGCTTGTTCGCAGGACAAGCTTCCAGAAAAGGATTGGCTTTATCCTTGTCACTGCAGGAAGGTTTCCCGGTCTGCGTAAAGACCGATAGGTCCAAGCTAAAGCAAATCCTCATCAATTTAGTGGACAATGCCATAAAGTTTACCGACTCGGGCACAATAGAAATTTTCGCCGTCAGATCGGCCAAGGCTGGAGATGAACTGGAGTTTTCCGTGCGCGATACCGGTAAGGGAATTCCGGCATCAGCCCTCCCCAGGCTTTTTCTGCCCTTCGAGCAAACCAAGGAGGGACGAAGCCAGGGTGGAACGGGCTTGGGTTTAGCCATCTGCAAAACCTACTGCGAGCTTTTGGGAGGAAACATCAGTGTAAAGAGCAAGCCAGGGATGGGCAGTACCTTCAGCTTCACAATCAAAGCTCCGGGCTGTGAGGAAGGTGTGCTATATGACGAATCCATTCATTCCCAGGTTATCTCCATTGCGAGCCCCAAAGCGCCACGCATTCTTGTGGTGGACGATAAGGCGATAAACCGGGACATCGTAGTGAGAATGCTCTCGCCTATAGGTTTTGCCGTCGAGCAGGCCGAAAGCGGCGAAGCCGCGATTGCGGCATTCCGCTCATGGCCCTTCGATATAGCGATTCTCGACTTGGTCATGCCCGGAATTTGCGGCAAGGAATTGATCCAGGCCCTGCGGAGCGCTCCTGGCGGCAGCGAATTAGGCATAATAGTCATGACCGGCAGCCTGCAGGAAAATCAGAGAATCGATATTGCCGAGCTGGGCGCCGACGTGCTGCTGGCCAAGCCGGTGGAGGAAAAGCTTCTGCTTGCGGAAATCAAGCGTCTGGCCTGCATCGAGTACAACTGCGAGGATGATGAAGAAGCGCTCAATACAGCTACTCTGAGCAACGAGGAATTGCGAACTCGCATAACCCTAATTCCCGATCTAATGGCCAGCAAGTTGCGCGATTCCATAAATTCAGGCGACATGGAAGAGGCTTTCCATATCGCCGTGGAAATTTCCGCAATAGACAAAGAGCTTGGAGAGACTCTCGGAGAACTGTCGAAAAAATTCCAGGTGGATCGTCTTCTCAAAATTGTCGAGGAAAAATAACACGCAAATATTCTGCGTTGTGCGATCAATATCAACTATCGCGGATTGATTCGAATTCTTGGTGATGCTCAATAAAAATATCCACTATGGCGGGGTCGAAACTCAGTCCCCGCTGCTTCGCTATCATCGTGACGACGTCTGCATGATCGATGGCTTTCTTGTACACTCGCTCGGATCTCAGCGCGTCGTAGACATCCACCAGGCCCATTATTCTGGCGCTCAAGGGTATATCCAGGCCGCTGATACCTGCAGGATACCCCAAACCATCCCAGCGCTCATGATGGTTGCCTGCTATCTCCATGCCCATCCGCAGGTAGCTGTTCTTGGGCGACTTGGCCAGGGCTTGGGAAAGGTACTCGGCGCCTATCAATGGATGCTGCTTCATGCGCTCATATTCTTCCGATGTCAGTTCGTCATCCTTACGCAGAATCGCGTCGGAGATGGCTACCTTGCCGATATCGTGCAGGGGGCTGGCATTGTAGATGTTCTCTATGAAAGCCTGATCTACTACCGAGGAAAACTTAGGGTTTTTGCTCAGCAGCTGTGCCATCAGGCGGCAGAGTCGCCTGGTGCGTTCGATATGTTCACCCGTTTCGGTATCCCGCACCGTGGCCAGCTTGGTCATGGTGGTGATAAGCGAAAGGTGGCCCTGGGATAGCTCTTCCACCTGTTGCCGCACCTTTTCTTCGAGCTGCGCGTTGTGCGCCTCCAGAGCTGCGCGAAGGGATTTGAGCTCCAGGTGCACACTCACTCTCGCCCGCACTTCCATCACGTTGAATGGTTTGGTGATATAGTCCACCGCGCCCTTTTCGAAGGCCTTTATTTTATCCGCCGGATCCGAAAGCGCGCTTAAAAAAATGATCGGTATGGAAGCCGTTTTAGGATCGGCCTTAAGGATGCCGCAGGCCGTATAACCATCCATCTTCGGCATCATGATGTCCATAAGAATAAGATCGGGATTTCGCAATCGAGCCGCATCCACGGCCATTTTGCCGTCCGGAAGCGTCATTACCTTATAACCCTCGGGCTGGAGTATGGTGGCCAAGAGGACAAGGTTCTCCTGGGTGTCGTCCACCACCATAACCGTAGCCTTTTTTCCCCAATCCTTTGGTCCTAAGACTGTCATGCGCGATACTTCCCCATAGTGTTAGTATAGGTCCTATAATGCTTTTCGGGCAACCGGCGCTGGCAGGGGATCTACTGTACGAAAAGTTGCGGTTGGAAGAAGCCTTAGGCTGGTGTAGAATGTTTGCATTGTCGAGGAGAAAGCCATGTCCCCATATTCTATCGATTATTATAGAAAGAGCGCCGACTATATCCTGGAAAAGCTGCCCGAACGCCCCCAGACCGCACTGGTGATGGGCTCGTCCTTGGGATCCCTGGGCGAAGCGATACAAAATCCGGTGGAAGTGGAGTACAAGGATATCCCCAATTTCCTTGTTTCCACCGTGGAATCCCACGCGGGGAAATTCGTATTCGGTACCCTGGCGGGCAAGTATGTCGCCTGTATGTCCGGACGCTTCCACTATTATGAAGGCTACGCTTTCGAGGAACTGGCGGCCCCCATGCGCGTGCTCAAGCTTTTAGGAGTCAAGCGGACCATCCTCACCAACGCAGCGGGGGCAGTCAACGAGGGCTTCCGAGTTGGGGATATCATGCTGATCCGCGATCACATCAAGTTTGCCTCGGGCAGTCCCATGCGGGGTTCCAACATTCCGGAGTTCGGCCCCCGCTTCTTCGATGTAACAGGCATGTACAGCCCCGCCCTGCGATCCCTCGCCATGGCCCAAGCCGAAGCCCTCGGCCTTAAGGACAGGGTGCGGGAAGGTGTGTATTTCTATTTTGGAGGACCCCAGTTCGAAACCCCGGCGGAGATACGGGCGGCCAGAATCCTGGGCGCGGACGCTGTGGGGATGTCCACCGTCACCGAAGCCCTTACCGCCGCTCACTGCGGTATGGATATCCTGGGGCTTTCCCTCATTACCAACATGGCCGCCGGCGTAACGCCCGGCAAGGTATCGGCCGAGGAGGTATCGGTGGCCGCCACCGAGGCCTCGGGCAGGCTTAAAGCTCTGATCGAGGCGCTATTGAGGACCCTTTGATGCCTCTGCCTCGTGAGTCTGAACGCTTTGTTTTTAAGAATATCTCCTTGGCCAGCGCTTCGGGCGAAATCCTGGAAGGAAGGGATATTCTCGTCGAGGGCGGCAGGATTGTTTCGATCAGTCCCAGCGAAGGCGCGAAAGCGCCGCCCGCTCAAGCGGCCGAGCACTCTGCCAGGACGACCTCGGCCCCCGAGTTGCCTGCCGAAGTCTACGACGGCAGAGGCAAGCTAGCCTTCCCGGGCTTTTACAATCTTCACACTCATGTTCCCATGACCCTCCTGCGAGGCTACGGCGAAGGCCTTCCATTGAAAACCTGGCTCTTCCAGCGGGTCTTTCCCTTTGAAGCCCTACTCACCGAAGAAGACTGCTACTGGGGCAGCCTCCTGGGCATTGCCGAAATGCTGGCTTCAGGCACGGTGTCCTTTTCGGACATGTACCTCCTCACCCCCGGCATCGCCAAGGCGGTTGAGGAGAGCGGCATAAAAGCCAATCTCTCCCACGGCTACTCCACGGCGCCTAAAAGCAAAGGCTTTTCCGATTCAAGAGCCTATGAAGGCACTCGATTTCTTATAGATGCGGCCCGGGCTGACTCAAGCGGGCGCCTGATCGCCGATGCGGCAGTGCACGCGGAGTACACCTTCGGCGATGCGCGCTTCGGCAGAGAAATCGCCGACTTCTGCGTAAAGGAAGGCCTTCGGCTTCAGGTGCATCTTTCAGAAACCAAGGACGAGCACGAGTCCTGCAAGGCCAAGCGCGGCTTCACGCCTACGGCTTTTTTCAACTCCTGCGGTCTCTTCCAAATGCCGACAATCGCTGCCCACGGTGTCTGGCTGGAGGACGGAGACCTGGACATCTTCGCCGAAAAGGGAATAAGCCTCGCCCATTGCCCGGCTAGCAATTTAAAGCTGGCTTCGGGCATGGCGCCGGTTCAAAAAATACTGGACTTGGGCATCCGCGTGGGACTGGGCACCGATGGAGCGGCCAGCAACAACAACCTCAACCTTCTCAAAGAAGCGAGCCTCGCCTCCCTCCTCCAGAAAGGTCTTACCGGAAACCCCCTGGCCTTGGGTCCAGTCAGTCTCATGCAGATGGCCTGCCGGAACGGAGCCTTAGCCCAGGGCAGGACAGACTGCGGCAGCCTGGAAGCGGGCATGAAGGCCGATATCATCATCTTCAACCTGGACTCACCCCGCATGAAGCCTGACTACGACCCCCTCGTGTCGGTCTTCCATGCCGCAGACTCAAGCGATATCGTCCTCACCATGGTGGACGGGAAGGTATTGTACAAAAACGGCGAATTCACAAGTATAGACATAGACCGGGTCATGACCGAGGTCGAACGTATCAGAATTCAAAAATTATTACAGCTCGAAGGTAAGCAATGAACGAAAGCGCTTTAATTATTGAAAACGCATCCCAGGTTATCGTGGGCAAGGGAAGGGCTCTGGAGCTCATGACCGTTGCCCTTCTGGCAGGGGGGCACATCCTTCTGGAAGATGTGCCAGGCCTGGGAAAAACCCTCATGGCCAAAGCCCTAGCCCGAAGCATTGGCGGCAGCTTCAAGCGAATCCAGTGCACTCCCGACCTCATGCCTTCGGACGTGACAGGGCTTTCGATCTACAACCAGAAAACCGGAGAATTCGTCTTTCATCCAGGCCCCGTGATGTCCAATGTCCTCCTGGCCGACGAGATCAACAGGACGATACCCAGAACCCAGGCCAGCCTTCTGGAGAGCATGGGAGAAGGACAGGTGACCGTGGACGGGCGGACTCTGGAACTGCCGAAGCCATTTTTTGTCATCGCGACCCAGAACCCCATAGAGCTGGAGGGAACCTTTCCTCTTCCGGAAGCCCAGCTGGACCGCTTTCTCATGAAAATTCACCTTGGCTACCCTAAACGGGAGGAGGAGCTGAGTCTCCTCGAGCGCTTTATCAGCCAGGATCCCATGGTGCATTTAAGCGCGGTATCCAGCCCCGAAAGAATCCTCGCACTCCAGGCGGAGAGAAAAAACGTAATCGTCTCGGCGCCCGTGAGGGAGTACATCACCGATCTGGTAGGGGCCACCCGAAAACATCCCAAGATTCGTTACGGAGCCAGTCCCAGGGGTTCCTTAGGACTGACACGCTCGGCCCAAGCCCTCGCGCTGGTACGGGGCAGGGAATTTGCCCTACCCGACGATGTCAAGGAACTGGCGGTACCGGTACTAACTCATAGGATTATTCTGCGCCAAGAGGAAAGAGCCAAGGGCGTGAGGGCTGAGGATATCATAGAGGAACTTATAGCCACACTTCCCCTGCCCTCGCCGGTATAAAAGCTTTTCATGAAATTCGACAAGGCTTCTTATAGTGTTTCCAGCTATTTCGTAATTCCCATCTCCCTGGTTCTGCTAGGCATCTTGGCTTTTATCGCCACCGCTGCTTCATCCATGGCCCTGGCCGGTTTCACTATCATCGCTTTCGTCCTTATGGCGGCATTGCGGCTTAACGGAAGGCTCGGCCTTGCCAGGCTTCACGTCCATTTCTCCCTCGATGCGCATAGGCTGTTTAGGGGGGACGAGTTCGGCCTGGCAGGGGAGCTGTCCAACGCCAAACTGCTTCCGGTCTGGATCACTCTTTCCCTGGCCCACCCCGAAGCCATCAGTGCGCTGGCGAAGGAAGGCTTGGAGGGTGAATGTTCCCTCCTTCCCTTTGAAAAAATCACCGGTACCTGGCGATTCAAGGCCGAGCGAAGAGGCGTCTACCGCCTGGGCCCCGCCACCTTGAGCGCGGGAGACATACTGGATCTATACAGGAGGGAGCGGCGCATCGCCTTGGGACAGAGCATCATCGTGTATCCCCGGATCCATGCGCTGACGGCTTTGGATCTCCCCTTCAGGGAATACCTGGGCAGCCAAACCACGGAAGGCATTGTGGAAGACCCGGCCTGGTACGAAGGCACGAGGGAGTATACGGGCGGAAAATCCGCACGGGCGATTCACTGGAAGGCCAGCGCCAGGCTCAATCAACTGCAGGAAAAGATATTCCAGCCCAGCATGGAGCATAAGGTCATGATTCTCGTGGATGGCGAAGGCTTCGCCAAGGTCGAGGACAGGGAAGGATTCGAGTATGCCTTGGAAGTGGCCGCTTCCCTGGCCTCCTTCTTTTCCGAAGAAGGGGCTTTCTTTTCCATTGCCACGGATCGGAAGGTAGAGGGTTTTTCGCCCATCCTTCCTCTGGGCAGGGGGCCTGATCATCTGGGCATGTGCCTGGAGCTTTTAGCGCGCTGTTCCAATTCCCCCGGCCAGGCCATGCTCCCCCTGATCGCCAGTTCAGGCAGCCAGGGCTCGGGATACCTGATCATCGCCAGGGAAGGCGGGGACTACGCAAAAAAATACCTTCACCTGGCCTTTCCAAGAAAGGACAGGGTTTTCTTCGTCTTTGCCCAGAGGAGCAAGCGCGACGAGGCGGCGGCACTGCAGCCCTGCACATTCTTCGACGCGGTCATCGCCCAGGACAGCCTCGAGCTAGAAAAAGCCATCCAGGGAAAGGCCATAGCGGGAGATGATAACCCGTGAAGTCCTCCCTCTTTTTCCTTGCCGCAATGGAACTGCTCAAGCTCCACTGTCTTGCATCGTATTTCTTCCTCATTCCTGGAACGCGCTTGCCCATCCTGCCCTTGAGCCTGTCATTCTTTTTCGCCCTGATCCTGGAGCGCGGCCTCAAGTCCACGGGCATGAGGGTCATCTTTTACTTTTTAATCCAGCTCGCGGCGTTTTGCGGTTCCCTCTTTTTGGTCTTACTCATCGATGGTTCGGCAGGCGGCGATTGGCAGGCACTGTTTGGGGGGCCTGGAGGGCTTTCACCGCAGATTTTCATAGCCGGCGCCCTGGCAGTCTATTGGCTCAGGGCACTATGGCTGGGACGCCAAGACGGAGGCCACGAATTCACAGCTCTGCGCTTCGATGAGGGGCTGCTTTTATTTTTAGCCACGTTTTCTTTTGCAGCCCTTGTTAAGCTGGAAAACCCCCTTCCTCCCAGACTGACTATTACATTTTTCATATTCGGCATCTTAGCCCTGGGGAGCGTAAAGGCAGAAGAAGGCAGACGGGGAGGCCTTTCCCGTCGCTCCAGGGGATCCATGACAGCTGCAGCGGCTTCGGTTTTTCTTCTAGGAGCCCTGGCCATTCTCCTCCTTTTACCAGCCCTCTTCGAGCCGGCCAAGGCTGCGGCCGAAGGCTTGAAGGAAGCATCAGGATTTTTGCTGAAGGTTCTAGCCGATATTCTCGTCTGGCTATTCTCGGGAAAGCGCAAGGCTGTTGCAGTAGAAACTGTATCTGAGGGTTTCAAGCCCCCATCCCTGGCGGAGGAGGCAGGCAAGGAGATGTCCTCTGTCGTCATGTGGATTGTTGTAGGCTTTCTTTCCCTGCTAGCCCTGGCGATCCTCCTCCTCCTTCTCTGGATGCTCATAAAATTCCTGGGTTCCCGAACCAAGAAGAAACCTAAAGAGGCGAAGGCAATTTCCTTTTTTGCCTGGCTCGAAGGCCTGTGGGTATCGATACGGGGGATTGCGGCAAGGCTTATTGGGCATTGGAGCCGCCGGCGCGGCCTGAGCCCCGCCAAGGCCGCGTATTTGCGCCTCCTGGAAGCAGGCCGCGCCGGCGGCGCGGCCAAAGGCCGCAGCGAAACCCCCAGGGAGTACGCCCAGCGCATGGAAGCCCAATTCGAGGCCGCTCGGGGCCGCGCCCTCGCCATCGTCCACGCCCTGGAAAAAGAAGTCTACGGCGGCGCGGCCCCGGCCGACTCAGCCGAGGAAACAGCCCGCCTTCAACAATTAGGTACGCGCTTAAAACGAAGAAAATTTATAGCTCAACGAATCGAACAGAATCTGCTAGTTTTCGGCAAAGGCAAAAAGGGCGTAAAGAGAAAGAAAACTGGTGCTTAATTCAGGGGCACCAGGTCCCCGAACTGGGCTTTATACAGGGCGGCATAAGCCCCCTGGGCTTCCAGCAGTCCGCTGTGCGTTCCCTGTTCTCGTATACCCTCGTCATCGATATAGATAATCTCGTCGGCGTCTCGTATGGTCGAAAGCCTATGGGCTATCACCAGGCTGGTACGGCCCTCCATCAACTCTTCCAGAGAGTGCTGGATAGCCAGCTCGGTAGTAGTGTCCAAAGCAGAGGTGGCTTCGTCCAGAATTAGGATGGGCGGATTCTTGAGGAATATCCTGGCTATGCTGATACGCTGTTTCTGCCCGCCTGAGAGCATTACGCCCCGCTCGCCCACATAGGTATCGTAGCCTTGTGGCAGGGTAAGTATAAATTCATGGATATTAGCACGCTTGGCTGCGGCGATTATTTCCTCGTCCGTGGCGTCCAGTTTGCCGTAGCGGATGTTCTCTTTGATGGTATCCGCAAAAAGGAAAACGTCTTGCTGCACAATACCGATATTCTCCCGGAGCGAAGCAAGGCTCAGGTCCCGAATATCCGCGCCGTCGATTTTTATAGAACCGCCCTGAATCTCGTAAAACCTAGGGATAAGCCTACAGAGCGTAGTCTTGCCTCCCCCGGAGGGTCCGACGATAGCCAGCTTCATGCCCGCTCTTATTTTTAAATTCACTCCAGACAGGACCCTCACCGAGTCGTTGTAGGAGAAGGAAACGTCGGACAGTTCTATCTCACCCTTGGGGTTCTTCAGTTCGATGGCCTCCGGCTTGTCCTGGATGTCCGGTTCCACCCTCATGAGTTCAACGAAACGGTCGAAGCCTGCCATGCCGGTGGAGTACTGCTCGAAAAAGGACACCAGCCGCTTTATCGGCTGCAGAAAGGTACTCACGTAAATGGTAAAGGCGATGAGATCGGCATAGTTCATCTTGCCTTTCATCACAAAATAGCCGCCCAAGGCCAGCACGATAACATGAAGGATGCTGGTGGCGAACTCCATGCCCCCGTGAAATACCCCCATGGCCTTGTAATACACGCCCCGAGCCTGGCGATAACGGCCATTGCCTTCCAGGAACTTCTCAACCTCGTACTCCTCGTTGGCGAAGGCCTTAGTTTCCCGCACGCCGGAAATCGAGCTTTCCAAATTGGCATTGATGCCCGCGGTCTTCTGTTTGACATCCAAAGCCGCCTGAGCCAGAACCTTTCTTCTCCGGGCGGTAAAAATGACAATTACAGGAACAAATACAGCCAACACCGCTGCCAAAGGCCACCAAATAAATGCCATAGCTATGAAAGAGCCTGTCAGAGTTATGGCGGAGATAAATAGATCCTCAGGGCCATGATGAGCCAGTTCGACAATCTCGAAAAGATCGCTCACCACTCTGGACATGAGATGGCCTGTCCTGGTCTTGTCGTAGAATGAAAAGGGAAGCCTTTGCAGATGGACAAAGAGGTCTTTCCGTATGTCCGTCTCCATCCTAACCCCTAAAAGATGTCCCCAGTAGGTGACTATATAATGCAGAAAGCCTCGCATCACAAAAGCCAGAGCGCTTACACCTATAAGGATAGCGAAAGCGTTCCAGGCTTTTTGGGGAATGAGAGTGTTCAATGAATAACGGGATAGGAGGGGAAAGCTCAGATCGACCAGGGAAATGATGAATGCGCAGCCCATATCCAACAAAAAGAGGCGCATATGAGGCTTGTAGTAGCCTAAAAAGATTGTCAGCTTACGTTTCGAGATAAAGGGATTAGGGCTCAAGGATTTTTCCTCCGGAACTTGTTCCGGAATGATACTCCGGCACTGCAGGACTATTCAACCGCTAGAGCGCAATCGCGTCCTGAGACCCGAGTTCAAAAACTTGCAAAGTTTCGGCAATCTGCCTTTCAGGATCAGCTGGGGCAGGCCATTCCGTGACATAGCCCAGGCAGGGGCAGACAAATCGAGTTCCGCCCTTTAGAACCTGGCGCCTGTAATGGACATGGCCGCAGACCGCCAGCTTCGCCTTATATCGCTGGGCCAGATCCCCATACTCAGGGCTGCCTAAAAAGGCGTTGAAATACTTCCACTGGGGTCCAGGGTTCTGGACGGTGAATTCCCTGATCTGCACCACATGGGTGACAAAAATAATCTTCTGCGGGGCGGCAGGGGTGCCGAGGCTTACCGCCTTATCGACAGCTTGCATCGCGTTGGCCGCTACATCCATGAAGTTCGCATTGGGCGGCTTGTCGCCAACAATAAGGTTGTGCGACTT
>CAZHFN010000003.1:72964-81583 GCA_964531105.1 uncultured Treponema sp.
CATCCATGAAGTTCGCATTGGGCGGCTTGTCGCCAACAATAAGGTTGTGCGACTTATATAAAGTATTCGCGTTGGCCGATTCTTGAAGACGTGCCTCAAGGCGCTCCATGAAAAGCTTATGCATGTCAAGTGTCGGTCTATCCCAAATGGACTTGATTTTGTCCTGCCAGGTGCGGCCTCCGTGCTTCATTTTTTGAAATTCAGCCTGGGTAAAAGAAGAATCTCCATAGGCAAAATCGTACCAGCCCAAATCGCCGATCACGGTCCAGTCACCTGGAAGCGCTACGGCCCCGCGGCCTAGGTTGCCCGGATGTTCCAGCAAGGCCTTATAGCTATCCCAAGCCTTACGCCCCGGATAGTTTTCGTTCCAGATATCGTGATTACCCGGCACAAAGAGAACGCGAGCCCCGGATTCTGCTTCCAGCGCCGCGATGGTTTTAAGGGTTAGGGCATAATCCGAGGAAATATCCCCGGCCACAAGAAGAATATCCAGCGTGCGCTTCCGGGATTCCCGGGCGAGGAGGCTCGTCACCACCTCCTCGCCTTTGATCCTGTTCAAATCGACATGGATATCCGAAACTAGCCCTATGCGAACGCCCACCAGCCGCCCCCAGAGCCCTAAGAGGACCCGGTGAGCCTGGGATTCAGGCGCTCGGACAAGGTGTCGCCGATAATGTTGAAGGACAAGACCGTGAAGGCCAGGACCAGGCCGGGATAAATGGCCAGCCAGGGCGCCTGCACCAGATAGTTGCGCGCGTCCTTCAGCATCAAGCCCCAGCTCGCCTCAGGGGGCTGAGTACCCACGCCGAGGTACGACAAAGAGGCTTCGGTGACGATGGAAAGGGCAAAGACGATGGAACACTGCACCACCACCTTGCCCAGGATATTGGGAATAATGTGCTTGAAAACGATCTTGACCACCGGAGTGCCCAGGGCGCGGGCTGCTTCTACGTACCCCTCGCCCTTGATGGCCATCGTCTCCGCCCTGACGAGCCTGGCAAACACGGGGCTGGAGATAATGCCCAGAGCGAGCATTACCTGTACCAGCCCATACCCTAAGAAGGACACCACCGTTATCGCCAGGAGTATCGTCGGGAAAGAAAGTATGGAATCCATGAACAGCATGAGAATGCTGTCCAGATTACGCGAGCCCAGGCCCGCCAGGAGCCCTATCGTGCCGCCCAAGAAAAGGGCGATGGAAACGGTGACTATGCCCACGATGAGGGCCGACCTGGATCCGTAGATAATCCTCGAAAGCACATCCCTGCCGTAGTTGTCGGTGCCCAGGAGATTTTCCAGAGTAGGCGCCTTGAAGCGCTTGGTCAGAAACTGCTCCGTGGGATTGTAGGGAGCCACCAGGGGCGCGGCCAAGGCCGCGCCCACCAGTACCAGCAGAAAGAGGACAGCCAGGGAGAAGAGGATCTTCTGCGACTTACGGGCCACTATCATATTACTTCAACTCTGTCCATCTGAAATCGAAGGTGTCGATATTCGGGGTCATCCTGAAATCCACCACGTTCGATCTGGTAGCGCCATAGCGGAAGGAGGTTCCCAGGTAGAAATGGGGAAGTTCCTTAGCCATGGTATCCAGCACCTCGGTGTAGAGCTTCTTGCGCTCGGCGAAGTCGGAAATGGTCACGGCTTTCTTGATCTTGTCCAGCACCGGAGCGTTCATCCATTTGACGTACTTGCCGCCACCATAGCCAGCCAGGGTGCCGTCGGGGTCGAGCTTGCCAGTGTGGCTGATGACGGTGAGGTCATAGTTGCCGCCGGTATAGACCGAGGAGAGCCATGTGGACCAGTCCACCAACTGCAGCTTCACATTCATGCCCACTTTTTCCAGCATCTGCTGATACAGCTCGGCGGCCTTAACGTGCAGGGGATAGTTCTGGGGCACGGCAATGGTGAATTCCTTGTTACCTACGCCGGCATCCTTTAAAAGCTGCTTGGCCTTTTCGGGATTGTAAGTATAGTAGGGGAAGTCAGTGTAGTAGGCATTGCCGGTATCCATGAAGGTATGGCCCACTTTTCCGCCGCCATAGGCCACATCCATGACAACCTGCTTGTCGATAGCGTGGGAAATAGCCTGGCGTACCCTGAGATCGTTCAAGGGCGCCCTGGAGTTGTTGATGCCCATGACCATGATGAGGGAGGTCAGCTCTTTCTTTATGACGACCTTGTTGTTGCCCTCGAATACGGGAAGGTCTTCGGGATCCACGAACTCTACCGCCTCGATGGCGCCGGAAAGAAGACCCTGCACCTGCACGGCCCTTTCGGGGATGATATTAAATTCCACCGCAAGAAGCTTAGGCAGTCCCTTCATCCAGTAGGAATCGTTCCTGGCCATGGTGATCTTGTTGTCCCTCACCCACTTTTCGAACTTAAAGGGGCCGGTGCCCACGGGCTCAGAGGCGAAGTTATGCCCGGTAGCGATGAGTCCGGAGGGGAGAATAGCGCCCCAGCCCGAAGCCAAGCTGGCCAAGAGGGGGGTATAGGGCGAACTCAGGGTGAAAATAACCGTGTAATCGTCGGGAGTCTCGATATTCGCGATAACCGCGAACTCGCTAGCCTTGGGCGATGCGGTTTCTTTGGCCTTGATGCGCTCGAAGGTGGCCTTGACGTCCTTGGCACCAAACTTCTGGCCATTATGGAACACCACATCCTTGCGGAGCTTGAAGGTCCAGGTCTTGCTGTCCGCCGAGGCTGTCCAGCTCTCCGCGAGGGCGGGAACCAGATTGCCCTTTGTATCAGGCTCGATCAGGGTGTCATAGAAGCTTTTAAGTACCTGGAAGGTCAGGGTTCCCGAGGTCTTGTGGGGATCTAGAGTATCCGGATTTCCCGACAGACCGAAGTTGAGGATACCCTTGCCCTGGGCGAAGGCGCTGCTGGTGGCGAATACCAGCGCCAGAACGAGCAGGCTAAGGATGATTCTTTTCTTCATCGCGCTCTCCTTTTTTACCGACCCAAAGTCGCGGTCGGTCATACTTTGTGACAGGACACTTTGTGTCCCGAGGGCACGACGTGCCCTGTCTCGATATCTCGCAGTGAAGGGGCCGACGAGACACACTCGCCGTCCCCGAGGGGACAGAAGGGATAGTAGGGGCAGGCCTTCCCGCCTTGGGCTTCTTTTTGCCGCGAAGCTACGCGGGCAGTCATGGTTTCCACAGATTCTTCGTCGGCGCTCATGTCCTCGGCACCACTTCGCTGGGCTCCGCCGGGGATGGAGGCTAGAAGCCTACGGGTGTAGGGATGCCTCGGCGATGAAACCAGGAGTTCCGAGGGAGCTTCTTCAACGATCCTTCCCTTGAACATAACTCCTATAGTGTCGCACATGTACGACACGAGGTTAAGATCGTGTGAGATGAACATGTAGGTTAGGGAGAACTCTTTTTTCAGGTCTGAGAGCAAATTGATGATTTGGGCTTGAATCGAAACATCGAGATTGGATACCGGCTCGTCCAGGACAATAAAATCGGGCTCCATAGTAAGGGCTCTGGCTACGACGATACGCTGCTTCTGACCGCCTGAGAACTCATGGGGATAGCGATTCCGATAGGAATAACTGATGCCCACCAGTTCCAAAAGCTCCTTGATGCGCTTGACCCGGTCGGCTTCGGGCACCTTCCGATTGATAAGCCCTTCGGACATGGAGTCGTGAATGCTCATCTTGGGGTTGAGGGCCGAGTTGGGATCCTGGAACACGATCTGCATCCGCTTGCGGAATCCCCTGAGCTCCTTGCGGTTCAGGGCCCCCAGTTCTGTGCCGTCGAAGAAAATCTTGCCAGAACTGGGCGGATCCAGAAAGAGGAGAGACCGGGCAAAACTGGTCTTGCCGCAGCCCGATTCCCCCACCAGCCCGTAACTGCCGGTCTTCTTAATAGAAAGAGAGATTCCATCCACGGCCTTAAATCCCCGGGATGCCCCGCCGATTCCCCGGCCGCGGTAGATTTTAACGATATCCTTGCACTCTATCAAATTTTCCATGACTCACCTGCGTGGTGGCACGCCGCCTGGTGCCCGTTTTCCTGTTCCTTCAATTCCGGATTCTCGGTTCTGCAGCGTTCGTCCGCCAAAGGACAGCGCGGATGGAAGGCGCAGCCTGAGGGCGTGGCGTCCGCATCGGGTACACGGCCGGGAATCGTCGCCAGGCGCTGACCCCGCCTACGGGCATCGGGAATCGAAAGCATTAAAAGCTTCGTGTAGGGGTGGAGGGGATTGTCGAACAGCCTTCCCTTTGTCGAACTCTCCACGATCCTGCCTGCGTAGATCACCGACACCCTGTCGGCTACTTCCTTGACCACGCCGAGGTCGTGTGAAATGAAGAGAACGCCCATACCCAGGAGGTCTTTCAGCTTTTTTATCAGTCTGAGAATCTGCAGCTGGAGCGTGACGTCCAGGGCTGTGGTGGGTTCATCGGCTATGAGGAATTGGGGATTGCAGGAGATAGCTATGGCTATCATAGCCCGCTGTTTCATGCCCCCGGAAAGCTCGTGGGGATAAGAATCCAGAACGCGTCCATCCTTACCCAAACCCACCAGGCCTAAAAGCTCCTTGGCTCTCTCACGAGCCTGCTCCTTACTCATTTTGAGGTGAAGTTTCAGCATTTCGGTGATCTGCTCCCCAATCTTGAAGGCGGGGTTCAGATACTTTGAAGGCTCCTGGAAGACCATGGCGATCTTCCTGCCCCGGTAGCTCCGCATTTCGGCCTGACTAAGGGCGAGGAGGTCCACCCCATCGAAGAGTATGCGCCCGGATGTGTATTTCCCGGGCGGCGAAGGCAAAAGTCCTATGATGCAGGTGGAGGTGACAGTCTTGCCGGAGCCGGATTCACCCACCAGGCCGTGGATTTCCTCCCGGTAGAACGACAGGTCGATGCCCCGCAGGGCATGGGCTTCCATGGCCCCATGGGTAAAACAAACCCCAAGGTTTTCTACTTTCAGCAGCTCTTGATTTTCAGCCATCATTCGACCCTTATCTTGGGATTGACAACGCTGTAAAGGATGTCGGCCAGGAAGTTGATCATCGAGAAGACGATGGCCACGAACACCACGCCGCCCTGGATGAGAGTGAAATCCCGCTGGTAAATGCCGAAGAGGAAGAGCCTGCCCAAGCCCGGAAGCGAGAATACCTGCTCGATGATGATAGCGCCGCCCAGCATGTAGCCCAGCTCGATTCCGGTGATGGTGATGACCGGTAAAAGGGCGTTCTTGAGGGCATGCTTATACTTGACCATTGTCTCGGTAAGCCCCTTGGCCCTGGCGGTTATAACATACTCTTTGGACAGTTCTTCCACCATGGATGCCCGGGCCAGGCGGAGTATTACCGCAGCTCTTCCAAAGCCCAGGGACAGGGCGGGAAGAATATAGTGGGCGAAGGATTCGGATCCGAAGAGGGGGAAAATGGGTATCTTGACCGCGAATAGGAGCAGCAGCACCATGCCGAGCCAGAAGCTCGGAATAGCCATGCCTGCCTGGGAGAATACCAGGCCAAAGTAATCCCACATCGACCATCGTTTTACCGCCGACATCACTCCCAAGGGTATGGCTACCAGAATTCCTATGGCGATGCCCATGAGGGCTAGGGTGAGGGTGAGGGGGAAGCGCTCGAATATGAGTTTGGTCACCGGCTCGCCAGAGATCATCGAGTTGCCGAAATCGAACCTGATAATTGAATACAGCCAGCCCAGGTACTGCATGGGCAGGGAGCGGTCTGTGCCCAGCTTTTCCCTGATAATCTGAATGTCCTCGGCCGTGGCATCCACGCCTGCTATTATGAGGGCCGGGTCGCCGGGGATGATTCGTATCACAAAGAATATGAGGGTGGAAATTATAAAGACCGTGAGGAGGAGCCTGAAAAAGCGTTTGGCGAAAAATCTAAGTAGATCCATCAGTTGTCACGCCCTCCAAAGTGAATTCTAGCATAAACAAGGCAGTATCGCATCAAAATTATATCTCCAGCCGCAGTCCACGCTGCGCTAATAGGGTTTCTCCGCCAAAGGCGGCCTTGGCCTGGTCCAGAAGATCGTTGTGCACGCCCCAGTGGGGCAGGTGGGTGGCGATAAGCTTGCCTACTCCTGCGGCCAAGGCCAGCTCTCCGGCCTCGCCTGCGCTCATGTGGCCAGGGATTTTACCCTTATACAGATCGTAAAGACTCGTTTCGCAGAGCAGAACGTCAGCCGACTCGGTAAAGGGCACCAGTTCCCAGCAGGCTTCGGTATCCCCAGTGTACACCAGGGATGAGGAACCGCAGTCTACTCGTATGGCGTAGTTGGGATCGGGATGGTTGGTAGGCATGAAGCTGAACCTGAAAGGGCCGATTGCGAGGCTCGTGGTTCGGTCGTAGGTGTGCCCGATGGCATAGTTCTTATATGTAAGCCGTTCCAGATCGGGCGCTTGACTGTGGCCGTAGACCTGCAGCGGCTGGCTGCGCTTGCCCAGATCCATATCTATTCTGGCCGCATACTGCAGACAGCCTAAATCGGCGATATGGTCGGCGTGATAATGGCTCAAGACCACCGCATCGATATCCTCCAGGGGAACAAACTCCTGGAGAACCGACAAGGCACCCGAACCGCAATCCAGAATCACCGCGCACTCATCGGCCTGCAGCAGATAGCAGGAACTAGCCTCGCCTTTACCGGGATAGGCTCCCCAGTGCCCCACGATGGTGAGAGAAAACTCGCTCATCTGCTCTCCTTGTCCAAATAGGGCAGAAGTCCAGTAACGTCCTTTATAAGTATGGAAGGATCTAATTCCTCGACGCCGAAGCTGTCAAAACGGTTGATGATACGGTAGTCCATGCCCACGCTTTTCGCGCCCACTGCGTCATCGTAGTAATTATCTCCCACATAGAGGCATTCTGAGGCTTTGACGCCCGCCTCCTGCAGGGCTATGTCAAAAATAGCCTTATTGGGCTTGGTAACCCCGACTTCGCTGGAAATAATCGTTGTTTCAAAGAAATCCAGAAGTCCCAGCTTGGCGAGAATTGGCTTGGCGCTGGGATCCCAATTGGAGATCACGCCCAGCTTAAGGCCCCGACGCCGAAGCTCTTCCAGCAAACCTGGCACGAAGGGATAGGCCAGCCACTGCAGCCTTTCTTCCTTCCATGCCTTGAGCCATAGCTCCAGAAAGCTGGGCAGGTCGTTATCCAAGCCCAGGTATTCGCAGAGCTGGCCGAAGTATAGGGGCATGAATTTTTTAGCCGACTGGCCCAGGAGACCCGGGTATTCCCGCATAAAACGCTTATCCATGAAATGGAAAGCGCGGTCGATCTCGGTCTCAGTGCGGCGCAAGCCTCTGCTTTTCAGCAACTCGTCGAACAGCTTCTCCCTCTCGTTATAAAGCAGGGTATACCCCAGGTCAAACCATATGAAACGAACAGACACTTAATGAACTCCAGAAAATGATAGATAATGTTTCGCTTTTAAAGGGTGCAGGCGATAGAGCACCACCCAGCGACCCATAAAGACCATTATACGGACATCACTCCTCAAGTCAACCAAATTTTCAAGGTTTTTATAGGATTGGGTTCGGTATTTTTTTCTCCATTGCCCCTGATACGATCACTCTTTTGTTACCGAGGAATCTTCGCAGTGATAAAAAATCTGATAGAGCGACAGCATCTTTATAGAGTACCATTAAATGTTTTTACAATTAAGTGTCGGCCAACGCGACAGTAACGTTGGCTGATATTGTAACAATTAATTGAGCTTTCTAATTTTTATTTCTATTTCTTTGTCTTTTTCAAGAAGGGACAGAAGCTTCGCTGTATCTGTGTTTCCGAAATGGTAAGGGTAGAGAATCTTGGGTCTTATGCGCCTGGCCGCACTGGCTGCTTGCTCGGGCAGCATGGTGTAGGGCTGGTTCATGGGGAGGAAGGCTATATCGATATGCCCTAGTCCATCCATTTCGGGAATGTCTTCTGTGTCGCCGGCCACGTAGAGGGAAAGCCCCGCGAAGCTAAGCACATAGCCGTTATCGCCTCTTTCCTTGGGGTGAAAATGAGTGCGCCCCTCGCTGATATTATAAGCTGGTACAGCTTTAATCGTCATTTCGACTGCCCATTGGGGCAGGGCAACAACCGTAGCTTCTGAGGTGCCAAGGGCTTCTCCAAAACCCAGTTTTTCCTTGGCGGGCTTGGATAGTATCAACCTCGTGCCAGGTTTGCTTAAGGTTTTTATGACAGACCTATCTAAATGATCCGCATGCTCATGTGTTACTAGAATCAGATCGGCCTTGGGATAGTGAGTGAAGTTGCCTTGATCGCTTACAGGATCAATATAGGTAACGAAATCGCCCAACGCTATTGCGAGCGAACCATGACCCAGAAAATAAATATCGAAGCTGCCGGCGGCAGTGGTGAAAGTATCGAATTCCTTGTCCTGGAAAGGTCTGGCTGTATGAGCTGTTACCATATCTCCTCCTTGCGGAAAATGGAGTGTACTATAAGGATAGTGGTGTCGGCGCACTCTCGTCAACCTTGATGAAGTGCTGCCACCTGTGGCAATTACGCGCCAGCGTTGCCGTCTCGCTCCTGCCCTGTAGCCAGACCAGAGCAACGCTCCCGTTGGCGGCCAGGCCGATTTCTGATACCCTTGTCTCCCATGGATACGAAAGACAA
>CAZHFN010000004.1:0-2948 GCA_964531105.1 uncultured Treponema sp.
GCATCCATCCGCTCAGCCTCCGAAAGCAGTTCCCTATAGTAGGTCTTGGTGGCTTCCATGTCGCAATCCCAGAGTTTTTCCTGCAAATCCTTGATCAAGGCCTCAAAAAAATCGGCCAGGAGCCCTGATAGCGGTCTGCCTTCGGGATCGAAGCAGGCGAGAAAAGCCTCTTCCATCCCCTCGCCAGACTTGGAACTTGTGATGGAAATCTGCAGGGGGTCCTCGTTCACAAGGGTGACGATACCCTTGGCCTGCAAGCCCTCGATCATGAGCGCCACTACCCTCGAAAGGGGAAGCTCGAAGAGGAGGGCCACCTCGGCGGGATGCAAATCCTTTGCAACCTTGCCCGAAACCTGGTAGCTCCCTGCGAAGAGCTTGGGCGGCAGCCAGGAGTCGCCTGCCCAGGCGATTTTCTTGACTAGGGCGGCCCGAGCCCCATAACGACGCAGGTTCGCATAGTAGAGAGCCATGGCCAGGGCGATGAGAAGGGCTCCTATGGCCAAGGCCAGGGGCGCGGTAAGCCAGAAATCGTCTTCTGAATCGTCGGAGCCCTGGGGGCTGCCGAATTGGCCGGGGCTCGGGCCGCTGCCCTGCGGCAAAGCCACGGTGAGCGGCAGATAGCCGACGGGAAAGTAGAGGGCTATTCGCTGGGAATCGCCAGCCCTGGGGTTTTGCTGGAAAAACCGCAGCGTGAGATAAAAGGCCCCATCAGTACCAGGGGAGCCGTAATAATCAATCTTGTTCTCATTGTTCACCCAGGTTTCAGTCTTGAGTGGCACGGCCTCTCTTTCGGCGGCCGAGAGCTCCTGACTTCCCACCATAATGGGCAACACAAGACGCACAGTCCTGGACTTCAGGCCTTGGTCCCATTCCACGGGAGCCCAATCGAAATAAACAAGCTCACCCAGTTCCGGGCTTGCAGTAGATCCGAGCAAGCCGGCAGCAGGAAAATCTCCGGCATAGTGGAGATAATAATAGGCCTTGCCGGAAAACCCCTCTCCGTTTGCTAAAACTACATCGTATTTGCCCGAACCCATATCCTTTATGGACAAGGGAAGGCGCTTGGTTCCATTGATTTCGGCAAAACAGCCCTCTAAATCCCACACAGGTTTGAAGGCCTCACCCTGAAAATAAAAACCGTGCATCTGGCCACCCGAGGCGCTCCACTCCAGGCTGTAATAGATGTCAACCTTGCCGTCGGTGCGCAGAACGACGGTGATGTCCGCTGAGTCCAGGGATGCGTCCAAGGCCCAGGCGCCCAGCAAGGAAAAGAGAAGCATTACTATTACTAAGCCAATCTTGGCATATCGATTCATCGTAAATCCTCCTTGACCGCCATGAGCCCTGCGGCGGCAAGTCCTCCGTCGATCTGAATTCTGCGCTCCCGCAGGAGGGCTGCCTTTTCATTGAGGGCCAGTACTACCCTGGACTCCGCATCAACGAAAGGATCGGCATCCTGAAGGCCGAACCGACGCTCGGTGGCCGCTTCGTCTTTTTCCTTCAGGTAGATATTCAACAGGTCGAGGGCATCATTCAAGGCCTCGGAGGCCAAGGGATCATGCTTTTTTTCTCTTACGCAGGCTTCCAGATACTCCCCGGAGGTGAGGAGAACCAGGTGGAGCGCATCTGCCACTAGGCCTGGGTTGAGCCGCAGGCGGGCAAGCTTTTCGCGAACAGCCCTCGCTGCGGCAAGGCGTTCTGTAGTTGTCTTGTCAGTCAAGGCTTGGCGAGCGGCGGTGGCCGCCTTGGCACCCAGCCCGCTAAACAAGGCGCCAGCCCCCAGAACCAGGCCCAATCCCACAGCGGCGGCCACCGCCGCAGGAAAGGCCAGCCCAAGAGCCAATGCCCCGGCTAGACATAAACCCGTAGCGAGAAGGTTAACCGCCCCCAGGGTGGATCTGAAATACCAGCGCAGATATTCAGGCAGATTCATGGAATCCCCTGCCCTAGTTAGAGGCTTTCTTGCCCACAATCGCGTTGTAGGTAGCCTCGTCTATGGGATATCGCTCTATGAGAATCATGGCAGCGATAAAAATGACGGCGGGTATGGGACCGATAATCAGGCGTATGGCTCCCAGCGCGCTTTGGCTCTGCTCTGCCAAGTTTGCCGCATAGCCTGCCGCGCCCAGGATAAGCCCGGTGAGGGCAATGGCCAGGGAAGTGCCCACCTTGGAGGTGAAGGTCCACATGCCGTAGAAAGCACCTTCCTTGCGGTTGCCGGTACGCACCGCATCCACCTCTATCGCATCAGGCACCATAGCCCAGGGAGCCACATAGCCGAAGCCCACCCCGATGCCGGCGTAGACCATCATCACTAAAAAGAAGCCCGAGCCCAGCCTGTGCCCCAGGAAATAGATGATGAGGCAGGCTGAGGCCAGGACGGCAAAGCAGATCTGGTAGCAGCGCTTCTTGCCTATGTGCTTGGACACCAGTACTGAGATGGGAATGCAGACCATGGCGGTAACGAGAAGTAGAATCATCGCCAGGGTGGTGAGAGCCTCATTTCTGTAGATGTACTTGAAGTAGTACACCAGTATGCCCTGGACAAAGTTGAGGGCGGTCAGGTTGAGGGCATAGGTAGCCAATACAATTACATAGGGCTTGTTGCGGAAGACCGCCAAAAAAGTGGGAAAGAACTTCTCAGTCGGCCTGGCTTCGTGGCTGTGGTCGGGTTCCTTGACCGCAAAAAAGGTAACCAGGGTGCTTACTGCCATAAGAAAGCCCAACACCGCGCCCATGAAGGAAAAACCCGCCGATCTGTTGTCGCCGAAGACTCCTACCAGAGGCAATACCGCCCCGGCGCCCAGGATAGTGCCTATCACCGCAAAGCCGAACCGATAGCCGTTCAAAGAGGAGCGCTCGTGATAATCGTTGGTGAGTTCGGGAGTCAGGGAAGAATATGGAATATTGACTACTGTATACGCCGTGTTGAGCAGGCAGAGAGCCAC
>CAZHFN010000004.1:3048-15498 GCA_964531105.1 uncultured Treponema sp.
AAGAATATGGAATATTGACTACTGTATACGCCGTGTTGAGCAGGCAGAGAGCCACGGCTGCCCAGATACCCAGCCATAGCTGGTCCTTTATGCCGGGGTTAGTGAAGAAAAACCACATGGTGAGCGCCAGGGGAACAGCGCCGAAAAGCAGGTAAGGCCTTCGGCGCCCCCAGCGGCTCCTGGTCCTGTCCGAAATAAAGCCCATCATGGGATCTGTTACCGCATCCCAGAGCTTGCCCACCATAACCGCGGCCCCCGCCGCGGCAGCGCCCAGGCCTACGGTATCGGTGAGAAAATTGAGGGTCCAGAAACCCATGGCCGTAAAAAAAAGGTTGCCGCCCAGGTCAGCCGCGCCAAAGCCAAGTTTGGTGGCTTTGCTCAGGGTACCGCTCTTCACTTTTTCCTGCATGAGGTTCGCTCCAGAAGTAACGAATACCCCACTATACTTGAGTCAAGCAGGAGGCGGCAACATGTCCGTCTATGCTTCGTGCAATTCCAGCATGATCATGTTCATCAAGCCTCCCGGCGATTCAAAGCTGAAGTACTCGCCTTCCTCTCTCCCGATCAGTGCCATCCCCAGGGGGCTCAGCAAGGAAATGGAACCCCTGGCTCCATCGGCCTCGTTGGGATAGACGAGCCTGTATGTGTACATTTCGCCACTATTGAGGTTTTTCACGGTTACCTTGGAATTAGGCCAAACGCGCCTGGCCATCGAACCCCGCGCTTCCTGGGCCTGGAGGAAAGAAAGCCTGCTAGCCAGGGCTGCGGCCTTATCGTGCTTACGGTTTGTGCGAAGCAATTTTACGAGGGCATTGAGCCTCTTGAGTCCATCGGTGAGTACTACAACTCCGTTCATCCTTGCCCTCCTTTGACATGTATGGCGTGATGTGTACTCAGATAATAAGGATTTAAAAAAGTAGAAGACAGTCTCAGATAACTTGTATATTTCCTGTATATCTATCTACAAGTTCTTTCCTTCAACCTGGGCTGAGAGATGACTCGAAAGATTGACAGACCTGTCCACTAATTTAAGCTTGCGGCGAATATTATGGCGATGTCGTTCCACGGTGGCTTCCGAAATGCCCAGAAGCTCGGCTATTTCCTTGCTCGTTCTCCCATTCCTTACCTGTACCGCCACTTCCCTTTCCCGGGGGCTCAATGAAGGATCCGACTCAGGTCCCGTGCCGATTAATGTCATCTGCTGACGTATTTCCCCCACGAGAAGCGAAAGGTAGGACTCTCGTCTGGATTGGCTTAAAGAAACATCCTTCGCCCTCTCGGCGAGGGGCAGAATATCCACTGCCAGGCGCTCCCTGTAGACATTGGCGATCTGGGAGCGCTCATGCTCTATCGTCGATAGAACTTCTCTCAATGCGGTATTCTTGGCCTCCAATCTCTCACCGGCGGATTTGAGCCTCTCTATCAGGTTGGCGGTCCGAAGCATAGAGGCCAGGACTACCAGCACCGATTCCAGAAGGGATTTTTCCTGAGGAATGAATCGCAGATCAGGGCTTCCATAGCTGAGTTCAATCCTTCCAACCCAGCCATCTGCCTTATCCTTGTCCAGTTCGGCCGCAAGCAGGGCTTGGGAAGCAGGCAGGGATTCTCTAGTGTATGAAAGAGCATCCCAACCTTCAAAACCATAAGCTACCGATACCCTACCCCCCATGGACTCATTGGCAAAATCTATCCTGCAGCGGGAACTCTCGGAATGACTCATTGCTTCGCACAGTGCCCTGGCTACGCCATGGGCCGCGGCTTCCGGTACCGGCGCCGAGGCTGCCAGCAAGCAAATGGAATAGATGCAGGTTAATTCCTTTTCCCGTTCCCGCAAATAGACTTCGGTGTTCATAAAGCCTAGTATAGACTGTACTCCGAGCTTGAGTACATCAATTGACCGATGCAGTAAAGATGCTATACAGGGAGGCCTGGGATTCAGACATGAAAACCCTTCTGCTCACCGGAGCCACCGGAGGTTTGGGGATTCCCTGTGTGCAGCTTCTCGCCCGTACCGAAAAATGGAAGGTCTTTGCCGCAGGCACCAATAAGGACAAGTTGGCATACTTGGGAAGTCTACCCAATGTCCTGCCCCTATTCATGGACCTTAAATCGGTTCAGAGCATCCAGGAAGCCAGAAGAGTGGTCGGTCTCCATACGGAAGGCCTGGATGCCCTTGTCAATCTGGCCGGACTCTCAGGCTTTGCTTCACTTGTGGAGGGAGAAAGCCTGGATGAAATCTCGAGACTCCTGGAAATCAATGTCCTGGGTACTGCGAGAGTCAACCATGCTTTCTTCGACCTCATCAGGGCGGGGAGAGGCCGGATCGTCAACTGCTCATCCGAAGCGGGCTGGATGAAAGCCCAGCCCTTTGCCGGGCCTTACTACCTTTCCAAGCGGGCCCTGGAAGCCTATAACGACAGCCTGCGCAGAGAGCTCATGTTCTTGGGCATCCGGGTCATTTTACTCAGGCCAGGCTCCTTCGACACCAGACTAACGCACTCTATTTTCGAAAGTTTCGATAAGGTTTCCGCTGCCACAAAGCTCTACGGCGAGGTCTTACGACGCATGCGGCCCCTCATGGCCTGGGAGCTGGACAGGAAAAATGATCCTAAGCGTTTCGCCAGGCTCCTCGCGAAAGTACTGGGAACGCCCAGGCCTAAACCATATTACAGGCTAGGCACAGGATGGATGCTCCTGGCCTTGGAAATTGTCCCCGAATCTTGGATGGACAAGCTTTACCTGACTTTGTTCAAGTATTGGAGAAAAAAAGCTAAATAGTACATATATAAATTTGTAGGAATCCCTTTCCTGCACTACAATGCACGAAGGAGGATGCCATGAAACGTTATCTTTGCATCGCCTTCATAGCACTACTTGTCGTATCCTTAAGCGGCTGCGCGTCCATGCTCAAGACCATGGGAGGGGTTTCCAAGGCCGAGTTCGTTGCCCTCGAAGCATCCATGGATGAACGCCTCATCAAGATAAGCAGCGCCTGGGAAGGCACGGAAACCGCGGTAAAAGAAGTGGATGCGATGAAGGTCACCGTCGCAACCATGCAGACCGACATAGAGGCGATCAAGGCCACCGCCAAGGAACTGGAGGATGCGCGATCGACAATTCAAACCCTGGTGGCGAAGGTGGACACCCTCTCCAACGATACGCTCATGAAATTAGCCACGCTTATTGAAGAAGCGCTAGCTGCCGAAAAGACTAGCTCGCCCCCTGCTCAGTAAGGGGTTACCCTAGGCCAAGGCCAGGGCGAACAGGGGAATTGTAAGGGCCGAGAGCACCGTTGTCACAAATACCAGCCGTGAGGCAAGCCCCACATCGGCGTCATAACGCTCGGCAAACATGACACTCTGGGCGGCTACGGGCATGGCTGTGAGAAACACAGCCACCCTGGCCGGCAGATTGTTTATACCTAAAATTGTCAGTATAGCTAGGCCGGCCAGGGGAATTACAAGAATACGTACACCCGTCCCAAGCCAGAGCTCCCAGCCCTTGATAAGCCCTTTTAGTGGAACCTCAGCCAGACTCGCTCCCACCACAACCATGGACAAGGGTGTGGTGAGGTCGGACATAAAGGCTATGGAATCACCTAAAAAGCTGGGTAGATCGAAGGGCGCGAGCCAGAGCAAGGCTCCTATGATGACAGAAATTATACCAGGATTTAAAAACGCTTTTTTAAGCTGGCCCCAAGCTTTGCCTCCCGAATAGAGCGCCACTCCATAGGTCCAGATGAAGGTCTGGAATACAACTACGTAAATGGACGCATACATGACCCCTACCTTGCCGTACACGCTGGCCACAACTGGAAATCCCATGAAGCCGCAGTTGGAAAATACAGTTCCATAGGAAAGCACCTTGCGTTCCGGATCTGCAAGCTTTCGGTAGACCATGCTGGAAAAAACGATAGCTATGCTGTGGAGCACGATTGCCCAGAATCCGGTTTTCAGCAGATCGGGCAAGGAGGATTTGGGAATACTCCTGTCAAAGCTTGCGATTACGGTAAAAGGTATTGCCACGTTGAGTATGAAGCCCGAAAGACCCTTTACCAGAGCCTTGTCCATGACCTTGGCCTTGCGGGCAATATAGCCAACAAGAATGAGGACAAAAATGGCCATTACTCGGGAGATGACGGGGAGCGAACTCATCGTACTTTGTTTTCCAGTCGTCCGACTCCCTCTATTTCAACGACAATCGTATCTCCAGAATTCATGGGTCCGACTCCCGAAGGTGTGCCGGTCATGATTATATCCCCGGGTTCCAAGGTCATTATCGAGGAGAGGAAGGCCACGAGCTCGGGCACGGCGAAAATGAGATTGGAGGTGTTGGACGACTGCTTTTTTTCACCGTTCAGGTACGCGGCTACAGCCAGCTGGGTGGGGTCCAGATCGGTTTCGATCCAGGGTCCTATGGGCATGAAGGTATCGAAGGATTTAGCGATGGTCCACTGTCCATCCTTGGGCTGCAGATCCCGTGCAGTGACATCGTTGCCGCAGGTATACCCCAGTACGTAATCCAGCGCCTTGGAGGGATCCACATGCCGCGCTTTCTTTCCTATAACCACCACGAGTTCGGCCTCGTAATCCACCCGCCTGGATATGGCTGGACGTTCAATCTCGGCTTGGGGATCCAGAAGGGCAGTCGAGGGCTTGATGAAGACTACGGGGCTGGTGGGTATGGGCAGATCGAATTCCTTGGCATGGTCCCTATAGTTGAGCCCTATGCAGAGCGCTTTACCGGGTACCACGGGAGCCAGGAGCTTCACTTCGGAGAGCCTGAGCCTTTTATTCCCCGGCTTGAGGGATTCAAAGGGCGAAGTCTCGAGAATTCGCACTTCCCCTCCATCCACGATGCCGTAAAACTCCTCCCGCTCATGAAGAAAACGTACGATTCTCATGCATTCCTCCCCTTATATGATGTGCTCATTGTCTTGCCGCATAGGCCGAGGCGATGGCCGCCGCGAGCCGGGCGTTATTCTTCACCAAGGCAATATTGGACTCCAGGCTGTCGCCACCGCTTATCTCAACTATCTTTTCCAGGAGGAAGGGGGTGAGCCTCTTCCCTGAAATGCCCTGGGCTTTCGCCTCAGCTACCGCCTGGACTATCAGGGGTTCAATAGTAGCAGATTCCATTTCGAATTCAACCGGTATGGGGTTGGTAATCACCACCCCTCCCTCCAAACCTGCCTCCCATTTAGCCTTCAGAATGGATGCCGCCTCTTCCGGGCTGTTAACCATATCTTCCAGCTCGATGCCCGAGTGGCTGGTATAGAAAGCCGGTAATTCCCTTGTGCCATAGCCCAGAACAGGAACTCCCCTGGTTTCGAGGTATTCCAAGGTTTTGGGAAGATCGAGAATAGACTTGGCGCCAGCACAGACCACGCAAACACTGGTCTTGGACAGTTCTTCCAAGTCGGCCGAGACATCCCAGCTGGTTTCTGCTCCTCTGTGTACACCGCCCATTCCGCCTGTGGCAAAAAGCCGTATGCCCGCCAAGGATGCAACGATCATCGTGCCCGCGACGGTGGTGGCTCCCATGCCGCCTTCGGCCAAGAGCCTGGGAAAATCCCTCCGGGACACCTTGGTTACCGCCGGACCCGCCTTCGCCAGCGCCTCCAAGTCGGCTCTGGAAAGGCCTGCGCTCATCCTGCCCCCGATCACCGCCACCGTCGCGGGCACGGCACCGGCAGCCCTCACCACGTCCTCCACAGACAGCGCCGTCTCTAGATTTCTAGGCCAGGGCATGCCATGGCTGATAATTGTCGACTCCAGGGCTACCACGGGCTTGCCCTGAGCAAGGGCTGCCCCAACCTCCTCGGCGATCCACAGGTTTTTATTCATCATTTATGCTCCCTTGCAGCAATGCGTTCAGCCAGGCTGTCAAGCGTTCCCTTGTTCAGGCTTTCCGGCGCGGGCGAAGAAGAAGCCGCGGCCAGAAGGGCCGCGGCCATCGCGTAGGCAGCCTTGCGGCGGGGCCGAAAATTCTCCAGGCTGGCCCATACCAGGGCGGCCAAGGCCGCATCGCCGGCACCGGAACGATTGCGCACCTTAGGCCTCTGATCTTCGGGAGGAAGGGGGAGTCTCCCCTCCTCTTCCTCGCCATAATAATATATGCCCCCAGATCCCAGGGATGTATACACCTCACCAGGCAGCCTGCCTGCTCCTGCCATCCGGAGCCTGAGAGCTTCAGGCTCGGGGGAAGCGGTTCCTGCAACTTCCAAGGAAGCGCTCAAGCCCGCCAGCACCCTGGCCTCGGCCCAGTTGGGCTTGATACAGTGGAATTCCCCTGTAAGCCCTTCGGCCTTCAAAGCCTTGGTTTCTGAAACAGGGTCCAGAAAGAGAAGCGGTCCGCTTATACCAATTTGGCTTTTTTGGCTTTCTCTGTCCCCGCCCACCGCCCTGGCAAGGCCTCTCGTGCGCCCATAGCGGGCACAGAGCCATTCCAAGCTTTCTCTGGGTATATTGGTGTCTACCACAATACAGGCGGCCTCATCCAAGTCGTCCTTCAAACATTCCAAGGCTCCAGGCACCAGGCTTTCCATGGCTTTCATATCTGCAATCGCGGCTACCAGAGAGCCATCCGAATCCAGGGTGCAGAGGTAGCTGGGGCTGGAGCCTTCCCAGTGGAGGCTCAATGCGGTATCGATACCCTTGGTTCTGCAGTCCTTCTCCAACCAATGGCCGTCGGCGTCGGAACCGAAAACCGTAACTAGGCGCACCTTCAAGCCCAGGCGGACACAGGATTCGGCTATGTTCCTGCCCACGCCTCCTGCAGCCTTTTCGATTGTGCCGGGGTTGGAATCTTTCGGACGGAAGGGGGCGAAAGACTGGCCTTGAATGTCGATATTCGAGCCGCCGATCACAACCACGGGACCATGGGTGAACTTGGATTTTTCCATAGTTTTTGTGAAAGTATCCTACACGGCTAAAAGTGAATTGTACATGCCCGATACCATAGTCCGGGCTTCATCGCCAGGGTAGGTGTTGCCGAATGGGAGCCCCCTGGAGTAAAGTTGGCAAAGCCTCGTCATTCCAAGGAGTCCTCGGTGGATCAGATTTTTGAGCGTCTAGAAAGGCTGGTGAAGGCTTGGGTTAATTCCGGCATGTCCGACTCACAGCCCCGGGGACAAAACGCCAGGCGAAACAGCTATGGAGATCCTGACCTGGATGCCGCCATGGCGGAACTGGACGACTTTCTGGATACCAGCAAGACGGAGACAGAAAAAAGGGAAGCCGAGTCGGCCAGGGCTCAGGCTCAGCGGGAGCAGAGGGCTAGGCAGGAGCAAAGCCGCCGCTACGCTTCGGGCAATTCCACAGAGAGCACCACGACGGTAATCGAAGAAGCCTACCGATATATGGGGTTGAAACCTTATACCCCCTTTGCGGAGGTAAAGGCTACGTACAAGAAACTACTTTTCAAATACCACCCCGATAGAAACTCCTCCTCCCCCGAAGCTCACAAGAAGGCGACCGAGACCAGCACGAAAATAAATGCTGCCTATCAGATAATAGAAACCTACGAAGAATCCAGGAAGTAAGCGATGAACGGAGCAGAACCATCCAAAGCCCTCTATATTCTCGATGTGTATGCCATTATTTATCGCTCCTACTTTGCTTTTCTCTCCCGTCCGCTGCGGAATTCCTCGGGTAAAAACGTATCGGCAGTCTACGGCTTCTTCCGCTTTCTCTTTTCCCTCCTTGAGCAACGAAAGGTTCAGTCCTTCGCTGCTGTTTTCGACTCTAGGGGCAAGACCTTCCGTCATGAAATGTACGAGGCCTACAAGGCTACGCGGCAGAAGACTCCCGAAGATCTTATAGATCAGGTGCCATTGGTGGAGGAAATTCTGGAAGCCTTGAAGGTGAAGAGCCTGAGAATGGAGGGCTATGAAGCCGACGATGTCATCGCAACCCTCGCAGAACGCTGCCGTAGGGAAGGCCGGGAATGCTACATTGTCTCTGGCGACAAGGATCTTCTCCAATTGGTGGGTGCTTCGGTACGCGCGTTAAGACCCCAGGAGGGCTTTGGTTTCAAGGAACTGGATTCCCATGCAGTGATGGAGGAATGGGGGGTCGGTCCCGACCGCATCCTGGATTTTCTCTCCCTTACTGGAGATGCATCTGATAATGTTCCGGGTGTCCGAGGCATTGGAGAAAAAACCGCCCTCAAGCTTCTGCAGAATTTCAAGTCCCTGGATGACATTTACCTACATCTGGACGAAGTAAAGCCTGATTCTCTCAAGAACAAGCTCGAGTCGGGCAGAATTGAGGCTGAACTTTCAAAAAAGCTCATAACCCTCGCCGACAATCTGGATATTGGAATTCCCAACCTGGATGAACTGGAGTTGGGAAACCTGGATCGGAAGGCGGCATCGGCAATCTTTTTGAGAGAAGGCATGAAAAGCCTTGTGTTAGGCCCGCCACCCGAGGAAAGCCCAACTCCCCCCTCAGCCAAAGAAAAAAAGCGCCAGAGTGGCGAGCTGGATTTTTCTGATGCACAATCGCACATTGCTGTTGTTCAACCAGTTTCAGAAGAAATAACCCCCATCTCCCTCGAAATAAAGACTGAATCCACCTATACAGCCATCACAAACGAAGAAGAACTGGCGGAATTCGTGAACCGCTGCATTAAGGCGAAGGCATTCGCTTTCGACACGGAAACCGATAGCCTCGATGCGATACATGCAAATCTTATTGGTTTTTCCTTATGCCTCGAGTCAGGCGATGCGCGCTACATACCTATCAAGTCGCCAGACTCAGAGACAATTTCAGTAGATGCCGCACAACGTCAATTAACCAGACTTCTATCTTCCGATTCCTGCGTAGTGGGTCATAATATTAAATATGACCTTCACGTACTTAAAAAACTGGGAATAGACGTCACAGCAAAGATATTCGACACCATGATTGCCTCATGGGTGCTTGATGCCGAATCCAATTCTTTTTCTCTCGAAAGTTTGGCTTCAAGGATACTAGGTCTAGAAGGCCTTTCCTTCAGCGATGTAGTGGAAAAAGGCCTTACCTTCGAGTCTGTCACAATAGATCGCGCAACGCGCTATGCCTGTGAAGACGCCGACTTCACCTATCGACTTTACCTGCGCTTCAGTGAAGCACTGAAAAAAGATGGCTTGGAAGATATCTTCTACACTATGGAAATGCCCCTTATTCCAATTCTCACCAACATGGAGGCGAAAGGCATTGTGGTTAATGCCGCTCAGCTTCATACCTACGGTGAAGAACTGGAAAAAGAACTGAAGGAACTGGAAATCAAGGTCTGGGCATTGGTAGGCCATGAATTCAATCTGGCATCCACAAAGCAGCTTCAGGATGTGCTGTTCGTTGAACGGAAGCTGCCTACGCTGAAAAAGACCAAGACTGGTTTTTCCACAGACACTTCGGTGCTGGAAGAACTGGCCGCCCTGGATCCAGTGCCCCAACTAATCCTTCGCCAGAGGCTTTTAGCTAAACTCAAGAATACCTATGTGGACACCTTGGCTGAACTGGCAGAGCGCAGCCCCGCAGGAAGGATACACACTACCTACATCCAGACCGGCGCCGCCACCGGAAGACTTTCAAGCAAAGATCCCAACCTCCAGAATATTCCCATAAGAGACGAAGAAGGACGGCGGATTCGCGCGGCCTTCAGCGCAGGCCCGGGAAAGCTTCTCATCTCAGCCGACTACTCCCAGATAGAACTCATGGTGATGGCTCATCTTTCTCAGGACAAGAACCTTCTGGCCGCCTTCATGGAGGGAGTGGATGTCCACAGGCGGACAGCCGCATTTATTTTCGACATAGACGAGTCTGAGGTAAGCCCCGACCAGAGAAGAATTGCCAAGACAATAAACTTTGGCGTCATCTACGGCATGAGCGCCTTCAGGCTCGCCAGGGATCTCGGAATACCCAACGCCAGGGCTCAGAGCTTTATCGATACTTATTTCAGCACCTATTCGGGCGTAGCTGAATTCATTCAAAAAACTATCCAGGATACGGAAAAAGCTGGCTACACCACTACCCTCTTCGGACGCAGAAGAAGAATTCCGGCTATAGACTCGCGAAACAAGACAGAGCGCCAGGGCGCCCAGAGGGTTGCGGTGAACACTCCCATACAGGGCACGGCCGCAGACATTGTGAAGCTAGCCATGCTGAGGGTGGACAAACGTCTGCGCAAGGATGCTCCCGAGGTATCCATGCTTCTCCAGGTGCACGATGAGCTTCTCTTCGAAGCGCCCGAAGCGGCGGTGGAAAAGGCCAGTGCCCTCATAAGGGAAGAAATGGAAGCCGCCGCCAGCCTTTCCATTCCCCTCAAGGTGAGTCTGGAATCGGCCTTCTCCTGGGGCGATATGCACTGATGAAAACGATCATCGGTCTTACAGGAGGATACTGCTCGGGCAAGAATGAAGCCGCGCGCTTTATCGAAGCAGAAGGCTTCAGGGTTATCGATGTGGACAAGTTGGGGCATAAGGCTCTTGAACTCAAGGCCACTACTCTTACTAAGACCTTCGGTACGGGCATCCTGGACTCCGATGGTAGAATAAACCGCAAAGCCCTGGGCGCTATAGTATTCTCTGACCCGGAAGCATTGAAACGGCATGAGGCCATCATCCACCCCGCCATGCTCCAGCTCCTGGATGAGGAACTCAGGCTGTGGGACAGATCGTGCATCAATGCCGCTCTCCTCTACCGCTTTCCCCAACTAGGCTTGTGCTCACTCGTGCTGGAAGTCACGTCTCCCCTCCATCTCAGAATAAAAAGGGGCAAAAAGCGAGACGGCCTGGGGCCTCTGGCAGTGCTGAAGCGAATTGGCAGCCAGCGAGCCTTGTGGAAACAAAGACCCAAGGCAGAACCGCCCGTGGTTTTTATTTCCAATGCCGGAGATATTTCAATGCTCAAGGCGGAAGTAAAAAGAGCCCTGGCTTCCCTCGCAGGCTAAGCTTTTCCGGCTCCTGGAGTAAAAAACCCTCTATCCCTGTGCCGATACCGCCGATACTCATGGGTGGAGGATCCCCCACATGTCTGAACATTCCAAGAAGGTTTTGTGGCTGGCCTTGGCGGTCAGTCTCTTTGCGCTTGTTGTTGTAGCGGCGGCTTTTTTTCTCTTTTCCCCCGGCAAGGAAAGCGGTAGCGCTCCCTTCGCTTTAAATGGCAAGACCGAGGCGCGGCAGGAAACACCCTCCGATTATCTGGCCGATTCTCCCCAGGACAGTCTCAGCACCCAGACCACAAGTTCAGGCGATATAATTATTGTCTACGGCAATGATCCAGGCAGTACAAACACAACAGCTGCACCGAACGCGGCTCCCTCCAGCCCTACGACCATCGTGGTTAGCCCTGTGGCCAAGACTCCCAGCACGCCGGTGCCGCCTCCGACAACCACCACTATCAAGCCGTCTACACCTACCACTATCAAGCCCGTGAGCACCATTACAGCATCCAAGCCGGCTTCCGCAGCCCCAAAGGCCGCTACGACTCCTGCAATAACCGCCCCAAAGGCTTCCACGCCTCCAGCTCCAGTGACCGCGAAGAGTTCTTCCGGCGATTATTGGATACAGGCTGGCAGTTTCTCCGTCAAAACCAACGCAGATGCCTTGAAGGCGCTTATTGAGGAGAAAAAGCTGCCCGTCTCCATACAGGTCAAGGAGGTGGATGGAAAGAGCAGGTATACTGTCAGGGTAGGCCCTTACCCCTCCCGAACCGAGGCATCCAAATGGCTTCAGGCGGCAAAATCCGTAAAAGGGGCCGAACAATCCTGGATCACCCAGTAAAACTAAATTGACATCGCCTTTGGCGTAAAGGTAGTATGGCCCCAGGCAGAATCCCTCGCCCGGGGTGTAGGTACCCCAGACCAACCATAGACGCACAAGGAGATGTCGATGAAAAAGCTCATTCTAGGAGTATTGGTACTCGCCATAGCCTTCTCCCTGGCCGCTCCACTGGCGGCCCAGGCCAAGAAGCCGCTTAAGATCGCCTTTGTCTATATCGGCCCCCCGGGCGATATGGGCTGGACCTATGAACAGGATCGCGGCCGCCTGGCCGCCGTGCAGCACTTCGGCAGCAAGATCGAGACCAAGTACATAGAAAACGTGCCTGAAGGCCCCGACGCTGAGCGCGTCATCCGTCAGTATGCGGCGGCGGGCTTCGACATGATCTTCACCACCAGTTTTGGCTACATGGATCCCACCCTCGCGGTGGCCAAGGATTTCCCCAAGGTTATCTTCGAACACTGCTCGGGCTATAAGACAGCCCCCAACATGGCCACCTATTTTGGGCGCATAGAAGAAGCCCGTTACCTCACCGGCATTATCGCCGGCCGTATGACCAAGTCCAACATCATCGGCTATGCCGCCGCCTTCCCCATTCCCGAAGTTGTCCGGGGCATCAATGGTTTCACCCTGGGTGTCAGGTCGGTGAATCCCAAGGCCCAGGTGCGGGTTGTCTGGACCAATAC
>CAZHFN010000004.1:15598-19352 GCA_964531105.1 uncultured Treponema sp.
TGGGTGTCAGGTCGGTGAATCCCAAGGCCCAGGTGCGGGTTGTCTGGACCAATACCTGGTATGATCCGGTCAAGGAACGCGAAGCCGCCGTAGCTCTCCTGGACGCCGGCGCCGACATTATCGCCCAGCACCAGGATACCACCGAGCCCCAGAAGGCAGCCCAGGAGAGGGGTAAGTACTCCATCGGCTACGACTCCGACATGGGCAAGTTCGTGGGCGACTCCGTCCTGGCATCGGCAGTCTGGGAGTGGAGCACCTACTACATCGACACCATTCAGAAGGCCCTGGACGGTACATGGAAGACCCACGAATACTGGGGCGGACTCAAGGACGGCGTCGCCAAGCTCTCTTCCATCAGCCCCAAGGTTCCCGCTTCCGTAGTGGCCGAGGTTGAGGCTGCCAAGAAAAAGATCCTGGGCGGCTGGTCCATCTTCTCAGGCCCCCTCAAGGATCAGAGTGGCAAGGTCGTCTACGCGGCCGGCCAGGTTGTGCCCGACGGTGCCCAGCTCGGCATGGACTGGTTTGTCGAAGGCGTAGTTGGCAAGGTTCAGTGAACATCTAGCCTGAGATTGCCTCCAGCTCCGGGTTCTGTCCCCTCTCATGTTTCAGGGACTCACCCGGGCTGGGGCATTTTAATTTCTTATCATGTGAGGCTTTTTCAAAAGTTAACAGACTTTTGAAACTGGCTCAGGTCCACAGGGACAGTAATCCAATCCAGTATCCCGGAGACAAAAAATCAACGTGACCGAACACAGCCATTCTCTTCCTCTGGTCAGCATGAGGGCGGTATCCAAATCCTTCCCCGGCGTGCAGGCCAACGACTGTATCGATCTTGAACTCTTCGCAGGCGAGGTGCTCGCACTCCTGGGGGAAAACGGGGCGGGCAAGAGCACCCTGATGAATATTCTCTGTGGGCTTTACCGACCCGATTCGGGAGAAATCTGGATCAAGGGCAGACGAGCAGCTATAGAGAGTCCCCGGGATTCCCAAAGCCTCGGCATTGGCATGGTACACCAGAATTTCAAGCTGGTGGATTCCATGACTGTGCTGGAAAACATAATCCTGGGAATGCGCGCCCAGCCCCTTGTGCTGGACTTGCGCAGGGTAAAAAAAGAGGTTCTGGAGCTTTCAGAGCGTTACAATCTCAAGGTAGATCCCGATGCTTCCATTTGGCAGCTTTCTGTGGGAGAGCAGCAGAGGGTGGAAATCCTGAAGCTTTTGTACCGCAAGGCCGAGATCCTTATTCTGGACGAACCCACGGCGGTGCTGACTCCCCAAGAATCGGCAGAACTGGCTAAGGTTGTGCATAGGATGAAGGCCGAGGGTAAATCGGCTATTTTCATTACCCATAAGATGGAAGAGGTGATGAGTTTTTCAGACAGGGTGATGGTCTTGAGGCGAGGGAAGGCGGTAGCCGGTTTGAAGACGGATACAACGAGCCCGAGCGAGCTGGCCAGGCTTATGGTAGGCAGGGAAATGCTCTTTTCCATCGACAAGAAACCCTTCGCCCCAGGAAAAACCTTACTTAAACTGGAGAAAGTTTCTGCCAAGGACGATAGAGGGCTCACAGCCCTGAAGGCGGTGGACCTGGAAATACGGTCAGGGGAAATTCTCGGCATAGCCGGTGTGGCAGGCAATGGACAAAAAGAATTGGCTGAGGTAATCACCGGTCTACGCAAGGTGGATTCCGGCACGGTAAGGCTCGATAACAAGAATATGAGCAACGCTACGCCCATAGCCATGATAAGGGCCGGGGTAGCCCACATACCTCAGGACAGGTCTTCGGTAGGTTCTGTGGGCGACATGAGCGTGGCATCCAATCTGGCCATGAAGGAATATCGCAAGCCTCCCCTTTCAACGGGAATTTTCCTCCTGCCCCAACGCATCACCTCTATGGCCCGAAAGCTCATCGAGGCCTTCAAGATCATGACCCCCGGACCGGACACCCATCTAAAGTTTCTCTCCGGAGGCAATATTCAGAAGACTATTTTAGCCAGGGAAATTAGGGCTTGTTCCAGTCTTCTGGTGGCTGTCTATCCATCCCGAGGCTTGGATATTGGGGCTACAGAATCGGTAAGGCGCCAATTGGTAGCCCAAAGGGATGATGGCTTGGGAGTTCTTTTCGTATCCGAGGATATCGATGAGCTCATCCAGGTGGCCGATACTATCGCCGTTCTCTTTGAAGGAAGGATCATGGCCACCATGAAGGCCACCGAAGCCAGCCACGAAGCACTCGGCCTCCTCATGGCGGGGGTAGAGCCATGAAGCTGATCTTTGAAAAACGCAAGTCCACGGCGAAATCAGTACTCTTTGCCGTACCGGCCATTTCCTTCCTCATCTCCCTCATTCTCACCGGACTGGTGCTTCTGCTCTCCGGCGCCAACCCTTTTGAGACCTACAGCTCCATGGTCATCGGGGCATTTGGCTCGTCCAATGGTTTTTCAGAAACCCTGGTCAAGGCTATTCCCCTGGCTCTCACGGGTTTGGGTGTAGCACTGGCCTTCAAACTCCGCTTTTGGAATATCGGCGCAGAGGGCCAGCTTGTGGCGGGAGGCATAGCGGCATCCTGGGTAGCACTCTTCATAAGCCCTTCCCTGCCCTCCTTCCTCATACTTCCGCTCACGATTCTGGCAGGCTGCATGGCAGGTGCCGTCTGGGCCAGCATTCCAGGAGTTCTCAAGACCAGGCTTGCTGTGGATGAGACCCTGGTCACGCTCATGCTGAACTACGTGGCTATCCTCTCTGCCGAATATCTCTACTACGGTCCTTGGAGGGATCCCAAGGGATATGGATTTCCTGGCTCGGCTCCCTTTCCTGATGCGGCCTGGCTGCCCAGGATTTTCGGCCGCGCCCATGTGGGCCTCTTTTTCGTGCCCATAATCGCCATCATCCTCTGGGTACTGCTGAGGCGCACTCGCTGGGGCTTTGAACTGAGCATCATTGGAGCCAGCCCCAGGGCTGCTCGGTATCAGGGCATCGCGGTGCAGAGGAATATCCTTCTCGCCGTGCTTCTTTCGGGGGCTATTTCGGGTCTGGCGGGAGCCGGCGAAGTGACCGGCATATCCCATCGCCTCCAGCAAGGCCTCAACCTGGGATATGGATTCACCGCCATCATCATCGCATGGATGTCCCAGCTCAATCCCCTGGCTATTCCCTTCGTAGCCCTCCTCATGGGCGGCATCCTGGTAGGAGGCGATCAGGTACAGATGATAATGGGTCTTCCTTCGGCCATGGGTACGGTGATGCAGGGACTGATTCTATTCCCCATGCTCGCCGGCTCGCTATTTACCGAGTACAGGGTACGCCTGGTGGGCAGAAAGCCCGGGCGAGGCCAGGAATCCTGCGCCGAAGGAGAAGCCTGATGGATATGATCAGCTCGATTCTAGCCATTACGATACGGGCGGGCACCAGTCTGGTGTTCGCCACCATAGGCGAGATTCTCACCGAAAGAGCGGGCATCCTCAACCTGGGCATCGAGGGTATCATGCTCATGAGCGCCGTCACGGGTTTTGCGGCATCCTTCTACACCCAGAATCTTTTTGTAGCCCTTCTGGTGGCAGCCTCCGTGGGAGCCGCCATGGCTGCCCTCCATGCCTTCCTCACGGTGACTATGAGGGCCAACCAGGTAGTCTCCGGCCTCTCCATCACCCTCTTTGGCAGCGGTTTCGCCAGTTTCCTGGGCCTGCGTCTTGGACCTGCTTCCAACAACTTCAGGCTCGTAGGCCTGAAGGGTGCCCGCTTCATGCCCGCATCC
>CAZHFN010000004.1:19452-22441 GCA_964531105.1 uncultured Treponema sp.
TTCCAACAACTTCAGGCTCGTAGGCCTGAAGGGTGCCCGCTTCATGCCCGCATCCATCGAAGGCATTGCGGAAATCCCCATAGTCTGGGCTATATTCAACCAGGATCTCCTCACCTATGGGGTGTATATCCTCATACCCCTGGCTTGGTTCTACCTGTATAAAACCAGGCCGGGATTGTGGCTAAGATCCATAGGCGAGGATCCGCAGACCGCCGACGCCATGGGCATCGATGTGATAAAGGCCAAGTACTTCTACACAATTCTCGGTGGCATCTTCATCGCCATGGGGGGAGCCCACCTCTCCCTCTCCTACACTCCAGGCTGGGCGGAAAACATCACCGGGGGCCGCGGCTGGATTGTCGTTGCCCTGGTTATTTTCTCCATGTGGAATCCCGCTCGCTCCCTCTGGGGAGCATTGCTCTTCGGAGGCATCAACGCCGTGCAGTTCAGGCTCCAGGCTTCGGGCACCACAATACCGGCGGCCTTCCTCAATATGCTGCCCTATCTGGGCACAATCGCGGTGCTGGTGCTCATGACCTGGTGGGAAGCCCTCTCCAAAAAAGTAGGTGCTCCAGCAGCCCTTAGCCAGGCTTACATGAGGGAGGATAAGTAGCCAGCCCGAAGAGGAGAAAAACGTTGCGTCTCCCGGCGTTTCCGGCTATCATTGAAGGCCTGCAGACCACCTGGGGAGGCGCAATGGACAAGGAACGAATCGACTCGGCCGCCGGCAGGTCACTCTGCGACCTGAGGCTCACCGGGTGCAGGCTTGTCGATGTCCTGGGCGGACGCATTATCGAGGATGCCTGCGTTTCCATCAGAAACGGCCATGTCGTCGGCATCAACGATCCGCTGGAAGCTCGTCAAACCATAGACCTCAAAGGAAAATATCTGGCACCGGGGCTTATAGACGCCCATGTGCACATAGAGTCATCACTCCTAACGCCGCCTGAGTATGCCAAAGTAGTCCTGCCCCGAGGCACCACCACCGTGGTGGCCGATCCTCACGAGATCGTGAATGTGCTGGGCTATGACGGCATGCGTTTCATGCTGACCGCTTCCGAAGGCCTGCCTTTGGATATCTTTTTCATGGTCCCCTCCTGCGTGCCCGCCACCGAGTTCGACACCTCCGGAGCAGCCCTCTACGCCTCGGATATGTATCCCTTCTTGCACGATCAGCGTGTGCTCGGTCTCGGAGAAGTGATGAACTATCCGGGGGTTCTGGCCAGGGAACAGGGCCTCATGGACAAGATCGCATTCTTTGCAAGCGCACGCAAACCCATAGATGGGCACGCCCCCGGGCTTTCGGGCCCGGCGCTCTCGGCCTATATCATGGCCGGCATCGGTTCGGATCATGAATGCACCAGCCCCGAAGAGGCTATGGAGAAACTCTCCAAGGGTATGTACATCATGCTCAGGGAGGGCTCCACCGCCAAAGATCTTCGCAGCCTCCTGCCCGCGATAAAGCCCAATAACGCCACCCGTTTCATGCTCTGCTCCGACGACAGGCACTCCAACGATCTCAGGGATGAAGGCCACATGGACCATGCCCTGAGACTTCTGCTTTCAGGGGGCATTGAGCCTGTGGATGCCTTCAGAATCGCCAGTCTCAACGCCACCCAGTGGTTTGGGATGAGGGAATTCGGGGCTATCGCTCCAGGCTGCAAGGCCGATTTCGTCGTTTTTTCCTCGTTCCAGGACTTCCGGGCTGAACAGGTATTCAAGGCTGGCAATCTTATAGCCGAGCAGGGCAGGCTTCTGGAGGATTTCAGCGTTAGGCCTATGCCAATCAGGGATTCGGTCAATCTCAAACTTCTGTCAGCCGGGGATTTCTCCATACCGGATAAATCCAAGGCCATAAGAGTCATAGAGACCAAGCCAGGCTCCATAATCACAGGACAGGGAATCGAAAGACCCACGTTAAAAAACGGGCTCTGCGTATCGGACGTGGAAAGGGACTTGCTGAAAATATTCGTCATAGAGCGCCATTCGGGCTCAGGCAGAATTGGCAAGGGCTTCATCCGCGGCCTGGGCCTTAAGAGGGGCGCCTTGGGCGGCACGATCAGCCACGATTCGCACAATATGATTATCGCCGGGGTGGATGACGTATCCATATTCAAGGCAGCCCGACATCTGAACAAGCTCAAGGGAGGGCTTGTGTATGCAGTGGGCGAGCAGATTCTCATGGATCTGCCCCTGCCAGTAGCGGGACTCATGAGCGACAGGAATGCTGACTTCGTGATCGACAGGCTGAGGAGCTTCGAGGAACTCTTTGTGAAGGAAGGGATCGGCAACGCCTCACCCCTCATGACCCTTTCTTTTATGGCTTTGCCGGTAATTCCCAGTCTTAGGATCACCGATGCCGGCCTCATAGATGTGGATCGCTTCAGCCCGGTGGACCTCTACGCGGATTACGTATGATCCAAAAACTAAGTCGAGAGTGGAAGAATGAGAATACTTGTAAATGACACCTGGGTAAGCCCCAGCACATCCCCTGGCCAGCCGGCCCTGGATTTTATCAGACAGGAAATGGGACTCAAAGGTACCAAGGAAGGCTGCAGGGAGGGCGATTGCGGAGCCTGCGCGGTGCTGGTGGGCGAATTCTGCAGGGAAGCCGCGCCAGGCAAGGCTGATGAGAAAAAAAAATCACGAACCTCAGGTTTTCCGCTTCATAGCCCCGGCACAGCGAAAGCTATCCCCCGCTACAGGGCTATGCCCTCCTGCCTCCTGGCCCTGGCGGAACTGGACGGCAAGCACCTCATAACAATTGAAGGCCTTGCCTCGGTGTCCGAGGGCTTGAGCCCTGTCATGAAGGCCTTTCTCCAGGAAAACGCCAGCCAATGCGGGTTCTGCAGCCCCGGTTTTATGATCAGCCTGAGCGCCTGGCTGGCGGGCAGCGCCGTCCTCGATATCGAAGGAGCCTTGAAGGCCGTGGATGGCAACCTCTGCCGCTGCACGGGTTATGGGTCTATACGCAGGGCGGCGGAAATTC
>CAZHFN010000004.1:22541-26081 GCA_964531105.1 uncultured Treponema sp.
GGCAACCTCTGCCGCTGCACGGGTTATGGGTCTATACGCAGGGCGGCGGAAATTCTCGTGAAGGAATTTGCCGACCTACCCGCCGAAGGTCTGGCGAGGCTCGAATGTCTTGTGGAGCGCAGTGTATTGCCCGCTTCGGTGCTGGAGTTTGCTTCTCTTGCAGGTATGGATGGCCACAAAACGGAAGATGAAAAAACTAAAATGCCTTTAATGGACAAAGAAAATTCGGATTCCAGGATCTTCCTGGGCGGGGGCACGGATTACTATGTGCGCAATCCCGAGCCTCTCGATGGATTCTCTCCCCTTCTTCTGGGCAGCTCCTCGGAATTTTCGGGCATCGAAAGAGTGGACAGCGAAGCCAAACCCTGGCTTCGACTGGGGGCCGCCCTGAGGATCAGCGATTTTTTTGCCTCTCAGGCCGTGCGCGAGAGCATTCCCGGCATAGAGGAATATGAAGGGCTCTTCGCCAGCACACTGGTACGCAATCTGGCCACTATTGGCGGCAATATTGTCAACGCTTCACCTGTAGCCGATATGAGCGCCATTCTACTTAGTCTGGGAGCCTTGGCAGAAATATCCAAGACTTCAACAAGCAGCCTGGAGCATAGGCGGCTGCCTTTGGAAAAATTCTTCCTAGGCTATAAAAGTGTAGACCTCCAGCCCGGAGAATTTCTCTCTGCTATCTACATACCCGCCAGTCCCGAGGGCTCGGAGTTCTCCACTTCAGGATCCTACGATGGTGAGCAGAGCGGTGAATCTCTTACAGGGCGTTTCGAGGGAGGTATTGGTTTCGGAGCCAAGGGCGGCAAGCTGTTTTTTTCCTTCGAAAAAATCGCCAAGCGGCAGGCTTTGGACATAGCTGCGGTCAATACGGCTATGGCCTTCCGCCTGGACGATACCGTAGCCCGATCGGTACGCATCAGCGCCGGCGGCGTCGCCGAAATTCCTCTCCTTCTACCCAAGGCCGCCGCCCTCATGGAGGGAAGCAGGATCAAGGGAGCTAAAGCCAAGGACCTGGCCGAGCTTTGCAGCTATGTTTCCCGGGTTGCGCAGGAAGAAGTGAGGCCTATCGGCGACGTAAGGGGTTCTGCGCTCTACAGGCGGGCTATGGTAGGCCGCCTTATCAAGGCTCATTTCCTTCGCTTTTTCGCCAGGGATGGCATTGCCGAGGAGCTTGAACCATGAAAAGCATGGATGATTCCCTCCAGCATCTGAAAGGCGAAACCAGGTACCTGGACGATCTGGGCGAAACAAGGGATTGCCTCCAGGCGGCGGTAAGGCTTTCCGGAAGCGCCAGGGGCAGAATTCTCTCCATCGATCCTGAGCCTGCACTCGCCCTGGATGCTTCGGTACAGGTTATTTTAGCCTCGGATATTCCGGGAGAAAACCAAATTGGTTTTACAAAGCCCGATGAGCTGGTCTTGCCCGAGACCAAATGGGAATACTGGGGGCAGCCCATAGCACTGGTGCTTGCGCGCACAAGGGCGCTGGCCAGGAGAGCAGCCGCCGCCCTGGCTGTGCAGGCGGAAAATCTGCCGGCCTGCACCGACCCCAGGGCGGCGGCTGCCGCGGCCGACTTTGTTCTGCCCTCCCGCAGCATCGCCTGGGGAGACAGTGGAAAGGCCTTTCTAGACTGCGCTGTAGTAGTATCGGGCAGGGTGGACTCCGGCGGTCAGGAGCATGTATATCTGGAGACTCAGGGCGCCTATGCGGAAATGAGAGATAATGGCTCGGTTTTTGTCGTTTCCAGCACCCAGAGCCCCACCGGGGTCCAGCGCGCGATAGCCCGGAGCCTCGGTCTGCCCATGAACAAGGTGGAGGTGGAAGCCAGAAAGCTGGGGGGAGCCTTTGGAGGCAAGGAAGACCAAGCCGCCATCTGGGCGTGCCTAGCCGCCCTAGGGGCAAGAATCAGCGGCAAACCTGTAAAACTCTACCTGGACAGGAAGACCGACCTCTGCGCCACGGGCAAGCGTCACCCCTATACTAGCGATTTCAGAATAGGGGCCGACAAGGAAGGCAGGATACTCGCCTTCGAAGCCGAGTATTTCCAGAATTCCGGCAGCACCTGCGATCTTTCGCCCGCCATTCTCTCCAGAACCCTCCTTCACGCTACAGGCTCCTATAAGGTGCCCAATGTGAAGGTAACGGGTCATATGTGCCGTACAAACCTTCCCTCTTTCACAGCCTTCCGCGGCTTTGGAGCCCCCCAGGCATTCTTTGTCTTCGAATCGGCGCTGGACGCCCTTGCGCAGCGCTTAGGCATCCCACGGGAGGAAGTACAGAAAAAAAACCTCTACCAGGAGGGCGACCATACCTATTTCGGCATGCCCCTTCAGTCTGTGCGGGCGGAGGAAGCCTTCGACAGGCTTATAGAAAAAACCGCATGGAAAGACCTGAAAGCTGGAATCGACTCATTCAATGCGAACCATAGGATGGAGAAGAAAGGCGCCGCAATCATTCCCGTCTGTTTCGGCATATCCTTTACAAAGCTTCCAATGAACCAGGCAGGAGCTTTAGTCCATATTTACCAAGACGGATCGGTTTTAGTCTCCACTGGGGCTATAGAAATGGGCCAGCAAGTATCCCGCAAGATTGGGATAGTCGCCGCCAGAACCCTGGGCATCCCCAAGGAATGGGTGAGGGTGGAGCGCACTTCCACCCTTACTGTGGCCAATACTGTACCCACTGCAGCCAGCACCGGCAGCGATCTCAACGGAATGGCCGCCGCCCTTGCCTGCCAGGAACTTCGAGCCAGGCTCCTTACCAAGGCTGCCGACCTGCTCTCTGCCCAATCAGGGGATATGGATATAAGAAACGGAGAAATCTTCCATGAAGGCAAAAAAGCCGAGCTGTCCTGGCAAAAACTAGTGGAGGAGGCCCACGGAACAAGGATCGATCTATCGGCCCACGGCTTCTACGCCACACCCGGACTCTTCTACGATATGAAGACCGAGAGGGGTAAACCCTTTGCCTACCATGTCTACGGAGCAGCGGCAGCAGTGGTCAGGCTGGACGTGCTGAGGGCTCGCTGCAAGGTGGAGTCGGTTACGATAGTCCATGATTCGGGCAACAGCCTGGACGAAGCGGTGGATTTAGGCCAGATAGAGGGTGCCTTCGCCCAGGGACTGGGCTGGACCCTCCTGGAGGATCTGCGCTTCAGCAAGGAGGGCAGGCTTCTCTCCGACAGCCTCTCCACCTACAAGCTGCCCGATGCCTCCTTCATGCCCGAAAGGCTGGATATCGAGTTTCTGCCCGATAGGGAAAACCCTTATACTCCCTTTAATTCCAAGGCCGTAGGCGAACCGCCTCTCCAGTACGGCATCGCCGCCTACTTTGCCCTCCTGGACGCACTAAGAGCGGCTAAGCCCGAAGGAAATGCCTTTTATGATCTGCCCTTCATTCCTGAGAAGATCGAAGCCTTCCTGAGTGGGAGAAATCCATGCTGATCAGGAATGTCCTTGCAGCCCTTCCGGAAGAGGAGGATTTCAAGAGGGTACAGCTGCGCGTCCGAGGCTCCAGGATCGAGAAAATCAGCGGTGA
>CAZHFN010000004.1:26181-29032 GCA_964531105.1 uncultured Treponema sp.
TGGTGGACTACGGCTTTTTTGGAGGACTGCAGGGCATGGCCGATGAGGAAGAGATTGTCCAGACCGTGGAGGCCTTGGCCTCTGAGGTGCTGGGATTTAAATGCTATTTCATCTCTGGGATGGATAGCTTCCACGCCGTCTCGGAAGGCCAGTTTAAAGCGGCGATTCAAGCCTGCGACAAGGCAGGCCGTCCCCTTCTCCTCCATGCCGAGGATCCCGATATCATTGCCCAGGCCGAGGCCGCCTTACTCACATATAGGGAGACAGTCAGGGGGGATAAAGCCGAAAAAAAGGGGACAGGCCATAGCTGGCGGGACTACTACGCATCCAGGCCCATGGAAGCGGAGATTGCGGCCTGCGTCAAAGCCCTGAGCCTGGCTGCCGACAAGGCTCAAACCCTGCACATAGTCCATGTGGGAACCGCCAAAGCCGCGTCCCTGGCCAAGGCCGCCGGCGCCTCCTGCGAAACCTGCGCCCACTATCTGGCCTTCGATGAAGAAGACTTCTCCCGCCTGGGAGCTTCTCTCAAGACCGCTCCGCCAGTAAAGGAAGCCGCCCAGAAGGCCCTGCTATGGAGACATCTGACCGAAGGAACTATCGATTTTATTACCTCAGACCATGCGGGGGCTCCGGACTATGAAAAGTTCACCTCCGATCCCTTAAGATCCTACGGCGGGATTCCAGGCACCGGTACTCTCTTTCCCTACCTCTTGTCCGAAGGTCTCTTCGCGAAAAGAATGAAGCTTAGGGACTTTGTCCGGGCTGTGTCCGAAGGAGCAGCCCGACGCTATGGAATCGACGGAGCCAAGGGTAGCCTTAAACCTGGCATGGATGCCGATTTCGTGCTGGTAGATCCAGATGCCACGAGTCTCCTGCAGGCCGATGACATGATGAGCAAAAGCCATATCAGCCCTTTCACAGGCATGAGGCTCGCCGGCCGAATCGCGGGCACCTTTGTGAGAGGATCCTGTGTGTATGCAACTCCCTGCCTGAGCGCCAAGGGATTAGTTTCTACTAACCGGACAAGGCCCGGGCAGTCCCAGGGATGGATTAACGCGAGCCCAGGAAGCGGCAAATTTCTACGATGGGGATATACACCATGAATAAAGTGATGAAACCGAGCTCTCTTAGTTATCTGCTCGGCAGAATTTCCGGCGAGTACAAGGCCAAGGGCTCCATATTCGAAATACCTTCAGCCCTGTTTTTCCCGGTCTTTGAGCTGGAAGCCGAAAGCCCCGGCATGACTATAATGTCCGGAAGAGCCAGTATTCCCATTGGCCCGGCCGCCGGACCCCACACGCAGATCGCTCCCAACATCCTTTCGGCATACCTGGCCGGCTCCAGGGTTTTCGAACTCAAGACCGTGCAGATCAAGGATAGGCTTGAACTGGACAAGCCCTGCATCGATGCCCTGGACGAAGGGCACAATGTGGAGTGGTCCACCGAGCTGAGCCTTGAAGAAGCCAGGAAAGAGTATCTCAACGCATGGATTCTAGTGAATCTGTTCGCATTCCTCTGGTCCAGGAAACCCGGCGACTTTTTTTTCAATATGTCCGTCGGCTATAGCCTGGAAGGCATAAAAACCCAAAAAATGGACGGATTCATAGAAGGGATGCGCAGACCCGAGACCTTTCCCTATTGGTCCCAGGCGATGGAAGAGCTAGAAGCCTTTATAAAAAGCCCTCCCTTTGCCCGGGCATTTGGAGAAGCGGCTGCGGAAAAGGCCAGACAACTGGCAGCCCATATGCCCGTTCGGCCAGTTCACTCGGTAACGCTCTCTACCATGCACGGCTGCCCGCCTGCGGAAATCGAAGGCATAGGCAGGTACTTGCTGCAGGAAAAGGGCTTCGACAGTTACATAAAACTCAATCCCACACTCTTGGGCTATGACAAGGCCCGTTCGATCCTGGATCGTTTGGGCTGGGAGAGAATCAAAGTTAAAAGGGAGAGCTTCGAGCAGGACCTGCAGATAGGCGACGCACTCCAACTCTGCAAAAATCTGGGGGCGGCGGCCAAGGAAAAAGGAAGACGCTTCGGAATAAAGCTGTCCAATACCCTGGCCAACGAAAACGAGGGCGAAAGGCTGCCAGGAGGGGAGCGCTATATGTCGGGCAGAGCCTTATTCCCCCTTACCATACACCTGGCGGCCCAGCTCCAGTCCTCGCTGAGAGACCCCACCATGCGCTTCTCCTACTCAGGAGGCGTATCCGCCCTCAACGCCGGAGCCTTGATCAAGGCAGGGCTGGGTCCACTCACCCTGGCCACCGACATACTCAAGCCGGGTGGCTATCTTCGCTTGGCCCAGATTGCCCGGCTTGTGGCAGATGCCCTTCCCCTTCCCCTAGAGCAGGGTCAACAGGATCCAGGCGCCCTGGCAGCCCTGGCTGAAAAAACGCTGAACGCCCCTGAATACAAGGCCGACTGGAAGCAGGGACAAGCATCGATTCCCCTGAAGCTTCCCCTCTTCGACTGCTTCGCCGCGCCCTGCATCGCCGCCTGTCCGGTAGGGCAAAAAGTCCCCGCCTATATCGACGCCATGAGTCGGGGCGAGGCTGATCAGGCTCTGGCCACCGTGCTTTCGGACAATCCTCTTCCTGCCATCACCGGAACTCTCTGTGACCATGTCTGTCAGGACCACTGCTCCAGGGTGGACTACGAAGGCTCTGTGCGCATAAGGGACGTGAAAAAATTGGCCGAGGCCTCGTCCTCGGTACAGGTTGGAGTACTCGACACCTTCGCTACCGATGCCGCAACTGCCCAGGCTTCCGGCCGAGAAACCGGAGCCCTGACCTTGCGTTCTAAGGTGGCGGTGATAGGCGCCGGGCCCGCCGGCCTGGCCTGCGCCTTCCAC
>CAZHFN010000004.1:29132-49712 GCA_964531105.1 uncultured Treponema sp.
GTGAGGGCAGCCACCCGCATCGAGGGCGTGGAAAAAGTCCTCCTCTCCTACAGGCGCAGCAGGGCAGAAATGCCCGCTGACAAGGAAGAACTGGAGAACGCCCTTTGCGAAGCCGCCGCGTTAAATGCAAAGCTGTCGGAATCCAAACCTATAATGGAAATAGCTTCATCAGCACTGTTGGAACTGAGCCTTCCCGAAGGCGCAAGCCCGGGAAGGTTACGCTTGAGGAAAATGTACCTCGGCGAAAAGGATTCTTCGGGGCGGCGAAAACCCCTGCCTTCGGGTGAGAGCATGGATATTCCCTGCGATCTTCTTGTAAGCGCCATAGGAGAAACCCCTGATCTGGCTCTTCTAAAAAACCTGGGCTTTAAAAGCCAAGTCGGAAAACTTCCGGAGATCAATCCAGAAACCATGGCTACGGAAGTAGAAGGACTGTATATAGGCGGTGATGCACGACGAGGACCTTCTTCGATAATTGCTGCTGAGGCCGATGGAAGAGCGGCAGCGGCTTCAATTCTTGCAGGTATGGGCAAGATCCTCCCACTTCCAGACTATAAGGCTCCCGCTGTCCAGAAAGAAAAGCTATTGAAGCGGGGAGAACTGCTTTTTTCCCTCCATGCGGAAGACCCAGGATTTGCCGCCCGGGAAGCCGAGCGCTGCCTTTCCTGCGATTCAGCATGCCTGCGCTGCGTGGAAGTCTGCCCCAACAGGGCCAATCTCTTTATTGAATCGCCAGGCCCCTTTCTTCAGTGGTCCCAGATACTCCACATGGACAGGTACTGCAATGAATGTGGCAACTGCGGCTTTTTCTGTCCCTATCAAGGCGATCCCTGCAAGGATAAGCCCACGCTTTTCGACAATGCTGACGAATTGAAAGCATCGCCCAATCCAGGCTTCGCCTTCGTCCTGGATTCCCTTCCCTCCCTTGTGCTGAGAGCCGAGGCAGGTGCTAAAGTCTTTAGTCTCGATTACTCGGGTTGGAACGGCAGTTCATCAATCCCCAAGGCGGCTGCCATGATCGCCCTTGCCCGGGAAGTCTACCGGAATCATTCCTATTTGCTGGAGAAGCGCTCATGATACTTTTTGAAAACCTCAGGCTCCTATCCTTCAATCCTCCGGAAGTATCAGGCCCTCTGGACCTCGCAGCGTGGGAACCCGGAGAGGGTGGGGAATCTTCTGGCCACATTGCCGCTATAGGAAAAAATCTAGCCCAGCTCTATCCCAAAGCCCAAAAGGCTGGCAGCGGCGGGTATCTATCCTGCGGCCTGGTCTGCGCCCACACTCATCTCTACTCAGCCCTCGCCCGGGGTATCACTACGGCTATCGAGCCTTCCAGCGACTTTGTCCAAATTCTCCAGCATCTCTGGTGGAGGCTGGACAGAGCCATAGATTTTCCCATTCTCAGGGCTAGCGCCTCGGCAGGTTGCGCCGACGCCCTCTTCGCCGGCGTAACATCCCTGGTGGATCATCATGCGAGCCCCTCCTGCATCGACGGGAGCCTTTCGGTGATACGAGATGCGTATGAAAGCCTGGGCATCCGGGGAATTCTCTGCTACGAGACAACAGACAGAAATGGCAGGGAAGGCGCTCTTGCAGGAGTGCGGGAGAATATCCGCTTCGCCGAGGAGCTGGACAAAGGGCAATCGAAAACAAGCGCTTCATTAGTTCAAGCCGCTATAGGAGGGCATGCGGGATTCACCCTGTCTGCGGAAAGCATGGAACTCCTGGCCGATGCCGCCCGCAGAACAAAGAGGGGCATCCACATTCACCTGGCTGAGGATAGATTCGATGCCACCGAGTCCCACAGCCGCTATGGCAAAGACCTTATAAGCAGACTGGATGAGCTGGGAGTATTGAACGAAAAAAGCATTATAGCCCATGGCCTCTGGCTTTCCAGCGCCGAGGTGGAGCTGATGAACAGGCGCAGGGCTTTCCTGGCTCACAACGCACGATCCAACATGAACAATGCGGTGGGGTATAATAGCTTCCTCCATACCCAGGCCAATGTTGTACTGGGCACAGACGGCATGGGTGCCGATATGCTAGAGGAGTTAAAGTTTGCCGTATTCCGACACAGAGAGAGCACAGGCCCCTGGTGGCCTGGGGATTTTCTGAGCTGTCTGGACAGGGGTAATCGTCTCATGGAAACCTACATCGGCATAGGTTTCGGCCAGCTCAAGGTAGGCTACCCCGCCGACTTGGTTCACTGGGACTACGACCCGCCCACTCCACTGGAATCCGCCAACCTGGCGGGCCATCTGGCATTCGGTCTGAGCTCCAGATCGGTAAAAAGCGTAGCCGTCAATGGAGCGCTTAGAATAAAGGACAGAAAGCCCCTCTTCGATTATGAGGCTATTCAAGCCGAAGCGAGAGTGCAGGCATCACGACTATGGAAAAACATGGAAGGACTTCAATGAAAATTTCTAAAGCAATTCTTCAAAAAGCGGCCGAGTACAGGGATTACAGCGCCAGGACGCTGGGCACGATCATACAAGTGCCCGCCCACAGCGGCACCGAAGGTCCTCGAATAGAACTACTCAAGCGCCTTTGCCAGGAAGCGGGGATGGAAAATCTCAGGATAGACGGACTGGGATCCCTCATCGGCCAGATCGGCAATGGCGAGAAGAAGCTGGTGTTCGATGCACATATCGATACTGTGGGAATCGGTGATGAAAGCCAATGGAAAACCCCTCCTTTTTCGGGCATGATCGCCAACGGCCTCGTCCATGGCCGGGGCTCCACCGACCAGTTAGGCGGAGCTGCATCCATGATTAGCGCCGCACGAATACTCAAGGATTTAGCTTACAAGGGTGACTTCACGGTCTTCTTCACCTTTACCGTTATGGAAGAAGATTGTGATGGCCTATGCTGGAAGCACCTTATTGAGGAAGAAGGCTTGGTGCCTGATTTCGTCGTATCCACGGAGCCCACATCCTGCAGGCTGTATAGGGGTCATCGGGGCCGTATGGAGATCCAGATCGATATCAGGGGCCGCTCATGTCATGGTTCGGCGCCCGAGCGTGGAGACTCGGCGGCCTACAAGGCCGCCCGGGCAGCCCTGGCGATAGAAAAGCTTAACAGCGAACTTAAGCCTGATGAGGATGAGTTTTTAGGCAAGGGTACCATTGTCGTTTCTCAAATCAAGGTTCAGGGACCCAGTCAGTGTGCCGTGCCCGACCAGGCGATGCTCTATTGCGACAGGCGCCTGACCTGGGGCGAGAATGATGCGATCGCCATAGCCCAGGTTGAAAAAGTCCTGCGTGAAGCTGGAGTGGACAGCTTCACGGTGAAGATGCCCGAGTACAGACAGCCGGCATATACTGGGAAAGTCTATGCCCAGGAACTCTACTTCCCCACCTGGAAAATAAGGGCCGATCATCCTCTGGTGCGCGCCGGTGTGGAAGCCTATGGCGATCTTTATGGCAAGCCGCCTGTGGTGGACAAATGGACCTTCTCCACAAATTGCGTGGCCATCTGCGGTCGGCATCAGATTCCCTGCATAGGATTCGGGCCGGGCGATGAGGATCAGGCTCATGCGCCTAACGAGGTGAACAAGATAGACGACCTGGAGAAATGCACGGCCTTCTATGCGGCCCTGCCCTATGCCCTGGAAAAGCGCTCATGAGATGGTTCTATTCCTGCCCTTGTTGCGGAAAAACATATGACATAGCTCCCGGCACCTATCTCTGCCAGTCCTGTGCAGCGGGGCAGGAAGCTGATAAGCCTCTGGAAGGGGTTCTCGAGTGCTTATGGGAAGCTGAGGAAAAAGATCCCGAATTTCAAAGCGCAAAAAATGGAAAAACCATCCCCCTACCGGTAGAGGCTACATACTTCCCTTCCATTCCTGTGGGCGACACTCCCCTCTGGGCGCCTGTGCGGCTCAGGAAGCTTCTGGATGCCCCGGGGCTCTTTCTCAAGGATGATACCTGCAATCCATCCGGCTCCTTCAAGGACAGGGCGAGCAATCTTGTAGCGGCCTTTGCCATCAGGCACGGTATTAAGGAGATAGCCCTGGCCTCCACAGGCAACGCTGCGTCCAGCATGGCGTGCATCGGCGCCGCGGCGGGCATACGCGTAAAGGTTTTCCTTCCCGCCGCGGCGCCTGCCGCCAAAAGGATTCAGGTTCTCCAATACGGTGCCCAACTCGTGGAGGTACAAGGAACCTACGACAAGGCCTTTGACGATTCTCTGGAATATTCTTCGAAAACAAAGGTTTTATCTCGCAATACAGCCTATAATCCCCTCACGATAGAAGGCAAAAAAACCGCTTCTTTCGAAATTGCAAAAGATTTGGGCACGTTGCGCGATACTAATGAAACCAGCAATGCTCTGAAAAGTTGCGCGACACAGAAAAATGACGGCGCACTCCCTAAAAGCAAGTATTGTTCTCCCGGCCATGTTTTTGTGCCCACCGGCGATGGAGTAATACTGTCAGGCATTATCAAGGGTTTCGAGGATATGCTGCGGTTGGGTTTGGTAAACACAATGCCCATTCTCTGGGCTTGTCAAGCGGAAGGCTCTTCTGCAATTGCGAGAGCGCTGAACACCGGACGATTCAATGCGATTCCTTCAAAAACGTTGGCCGACTCCATTTCTGTGGATGTGCCGCGCAACGGTACTTTCGCCCTCGAAAAGATGAAGAAATACGGCAGCAAAGCAGTCACTGTAACAGACGAGGAAATACTGGAAAGCCAACACCTCCTTGCTTCGGGTAGCGGTCTCTTTGCCGAACCTTCCAGCGCCTGCGCTTTCGCCTCCTACCTCAAGGTAAAGAATGAAATCGAAAAGGAGGAAACTGTCGTTATCCTCCTCACCGGCTCAGGGCTCAAGGATATCGGACACGCAGCACTGGGTGTAGGAGCCCGGCTATAGAGCAAGTTAGTGGGTACAGTCGTGCCCGTGGTCTCCGTGACCAGAGCAGCCTTCGCCCGAATCCTTCAGCGTTCCCGCAGCAAAGGCTTCAGCGGCGGCCTTAGCTTGGCCTGAGGCACCCCGTAGAACCTTAATGCCCTGGGCCTGCAGCACCCGTACGGCGCCTTCGCCCATATTGCCTGCCACCAAATGAGTGACCCCTGAACGGGCGAGCACCGCCGCAATGCCCGACTTGCAGCCGCAATCTTCGGGAGATGGCACAGCCTGCTCTTCCACAAGTCCACCTTTTTCGACTCTGTATATAAGGAATTCCTTGCAATGACCAAAATGCTCGTCCACAAGCCCATCCCGGGATGGCACCGCTATTTTCATGATTGAATCTCCTTGGGTAGTAAAGATTACCTCACCCCCGTCTATCCTGAGGGCCTTTCCGTTCAATATGGCGTCAGCTACCTTACGCCTGGCTATTTCCACTATTCTTCCAAAGGTTTGTCGAGAAACGCCCATGGATCTGGCCGCCGCTTCCTGGTACAGGCCTTCCAGGTCTGCCAGCCTCAGGGCTTCCGCTTCGTCGAATCCAAGGACTAATTCCTCCAGTTCCCTGGCGGGAATCCCTGCCGGCTTCATGAGACGTGGCATGAGGGCGGCGCCGAGGCGACGCTCGATAGGTGGGCGAGGCATTGGCCTTACCTTTCATTGGCGGGCTTGAAGCTCGCCAGGGCTAGTTCCATCTCCGTCGCAATCTTGTCTGCATCTTTCCTGACCGCTTCCGAAAGAGCCGACCAGCGGATGCTTCTGGACTGGGCAACTTCCTTGCGCCAGGGTAATTCGGCCAGAACGGGTAAACCTATCCTCGCCCTTCCCCCTTCATTTCCATCGTCGAAGAGCTTAGTTTCCTCTCCGCAGTGGGGGCAGACAATGGTTCGCATATTCTCAACAATGCCTAAAACAGGAGCCTTGAGCATGGAAGCCATCTTTACCGATTTGCTCACGATCATGGAAACATAGTCCTGAGGGGTTCCCACGACAATGATTCCTGAAAATGGAATGGTCTGCAAAGCAGTAAGGGCTACATCAGATGTGCCAGGAGGGAAGTCGATCACCAGGTAGTCCAGCTCTCCCCATTCGGAATCACCCCAGAACTGCTCTATAGCCTTACCCAGCAAGGGACCCCGCCAGATAACCGGTTCGTCTTCCTTTTCATTGAAAAGGTTGATGGAAAGAACTTTTATCCCTTCTTCGTTTATGACGGGAATAAGCTTGGAGCCGTCGGATTCAGCCCTGAAGGAGTCGATCCCCATGAGCCTGGGAATGCTGGGTCCGGTGATATCAGCATCCAGCATGCCTACCTTGAGGCCACGTGCGGACAAGGATTGGGCGAGAAGTACGGCCACAGTGGATTTTCCTACGCCACCCTTACCGCTCACCACGCCTATAACTCGCTTTATGCCCGGAATGGGCTTTTTTTCTGGAACAAGATCCATGTCAGCACTCCTTATCAGGAATTATTATCATTAGCCCATAATCGCGCGTTCGCCCTCAGACTGTCAAGGATAGGACACTAGCTTGGAACGATTGGGCGTTTTCGGGTAGACTGTTCGAGGAGACTTATGCCTTATGTCGGATTCAGCCCTTCTCCATGCTTTTCTTCTCACCCTCCTGGCGGGGCTTGCCACCGGAGCGGGAAGTTTCATTGCCCTTCTTTCCAAGAAAACCACACCTCGATTTCTCTCCATTTCCCTGGGATTCTCGGCAGGTGTCATGATATTCGTATCCCTGGTCGAGCTTTTTAACGAGGCGCGCAGGCAGCTCTCCCTCATCTGGGGTGAACAGGGCGCCTATTGGGGGGCGATAGGGGGTTTCCTGTTCGGAATGGGTCTTATCGCCTTAATCGATAGGATTGTACCCGCTGCGGTTAACCCTCACGAAGCCAGGGCTACCGAGGCTGCACGCTTCGAGGCCTCCCATCTCCAGGCCTGCGACGAACACCCTGGCATGAGGAAAGGGAGGCTGCTCAGGACGGGGCTTCTCACTGCCATTGTAGTAGCCCTTCATAACTTGCCCGAAGGGGTGGCAACTTTTTTCGCCGCCCTCCAGGATAAGCAACTGGGCGTAACCATAGCCCTGGCGGTAGCCATCCACAATATTCCCGAGGGCATCGCCATATCGGTTCCAGTTTATTATTCCACTGGATCCAGGGCTAAGGCGTTCTGGTACTCCTTTGCATCGGGGCTTTCTGAGCCCATCGGCGCCATTCTTGGCTATCTGCTGCTCATGCCCCTTTTAGGCGGACCCACCTTCGGCATAGTCCTAGCCTCCGTTGCGGGCATTATGATCTATATATCCCTGGATGAACTTCTCCCTTCGGCCAGAGAGTATGGCAAGAGTCACCTGGCCATGCTGGGCCTGGCGGGGGGCATGGGCGTGATGGCCATAAGCCTCGCTCTCGGCTCTGGTTGAAAGCAAAACATGCCGACTTGCTGCCATGCAGTAAATTAGCCTGTAAAAAACCTCAAAAGCATCGTATACTTTTATTCCTCCGCCAAGCCCGGACATATGGTTTTCGAAGCCACCCAGGCAGCGGAAAGATAGTACCAAGGAGCGGATGATGATCGATCTGAGGGTTAACGGCGAACAGAGAAAAAAGAATGTCCAGCGCTGCAGGGAAAAGGGAATTCTCCTCCCCACCTTTGCTCAGATGCGCGATCCGGCGAAGATCCCCTCCTCGGTTAAAGAAGAACTCTCAGGCATCGGCCTCTGGGATGTTCACCCCAGAAATCTCTTCAGAGTTAACTGGCACAACGAGGCGGTGGAGAGGGGCGGTGGCTTTGGAGGGGTGAATTATCTGGAGATTCCCAGGGTAATTACCGGCACCAAGGCGAGGATTGTTGGCCTTACGGGAAAGTGGTTTCCCACCGGAGCCCACAAGGTTGGGGCAGCCTATGCATGCCTGGCCCCCGAACTGGTTACGGGGCGTTTCGATCCCTCTCGAAAGAAGGCAGTATGGCCCTCCACGGGCAATTACTGCCGAGGTGGAGCCTATATCTCCAAGCTCCTCTCCTGCCCCAGCATCGCGATTCTCCCCGCCGAGATGAGCAGGGAGCGCTTTGAATGGCTGGCTACCATGGCCGAAGAGGTTATCGCCACCCCAGGCTGCGAATCCAATGTGAAGGAAATTTTCGACAAGTGTATCGAGCTTGAAAAAACAAGGCCTGACGCGGTGATATTCAATCAGTTCGATCAGCTTCCCAATCACCTCTGGCACTATGAGGTGACAGGCCCTGCCATGGAGGAGGTTTTCCTCAAGATAAAAGGAGCCAAGGATCACCTAGCTGCGGTGCTTCTCTCATCGGGCTCCGCAGGCACCCTGGGTTCGGGTTCCTATATCAAGCGAAAATTCTCCGGAGTGAAGGTAGCTGTGGGTGAAGCGCTCCAGTGTCCCACGATTCTGGAGAATGGCTACGGCGGACACAGGATAGAGGGCATCGGAGACAAGCATATTCCCTGGATTCATAATTTCAGGGACACCGACATGGCGGTGGGCGTGGACGACGAGCTGGCTATCCGCTATATCCGCTTGTTCAACGAGAAAGCCGGGAGGGATATGCTGCTGGAGGCCGGAGCCGACCCTGAAGCCGTGGCCAAACTGGACTGGCTGGGCATTTCGGGGGTAGGCAACCTCATAGGGGCCATAAAGATGGCGAAATACTATGAGCTTGGAGAAAACGATATAGTCTTCACCATGTTCACCGATTCCATGGAACTCTATGGCTCCCGCCTTGTCGAACTCGAAAAGGAGAGAGGCGATTATGGCCAACGACAGGCCGACAGGGACATGGAAAGCCTGCAGAGTCTCTCGGTGGATTACGCCTTCGAGTTGAGTCATGTGGACCGACGCAGGGTCCATAACCTCAAATACTTCACCTGGATAGAGCAGCTGGGCAAATCCCTGGACGAACTCAGGGCCCAGTGGGACGACTACAGAAATTACTGGGGATCCCTCTACGATCAGGCTGACACCCTCGACGCCATGATAGAGGAGTTCAACGCGGAGATTCTGGCATGATTCTCTTGCGGCGCTGTTACAGGATTTTTACCGGAACAGCGGCCGATTTGGTCGGCTTGGACATCCTGATCGATGGAAACAGAATCGCCGCGATCGGAAAGGATCTGGAAGCCCCTGCACGCACCGAGATAATCGACGCTTCCCGGCATGTAGTCCTGCCCGGGCTGGTCAACACCCATCATCACTTCTACCAGACCCTAACCAGGAACATTCCGGCGGTGCAGGACGCAAAACTATTCCGCTGGCTAGTCTACCTCTACGAAATTTGGAAAGGGCTGGATCCCGAGGCTGTCTACTGGTCTTCCATGCTCGCCCTGGCCGAGTTGGCCAAGACAGGCTGCAGCCTGACCAGCGATCATCACTATCTCTATCCCCAGGGCTTTGACAGAGATATCCCCGCGCTCCAGTTCGAGGCAGCGGGCAGGATAGGTCTGCGATTCGCCCCCACCCGGGGTTCCATGAGCCGATCCAAGAAGGATGGCGGTCTTCCCCCCGATTCCACTGTCCAAGACGAGGAATTTATTCTTCAGCACAGCGAGGAAACGATCCGGCGCTTCCATGACCCAGCCCCCGATGCCATGCGCAAAATAGCGCTGGCGCCCTGCTCGCCTTTTTCGGTATCAGAGGACCTTATGCGCCGTAGCGCCGCGCTGGCGCGGCGCTACGGCGTGCGCCTGCACACCCACCTGGCTGAGACCGCCGACGAGGACGAGTACTGTCTTCGGATGTACGGCAGAAGACCTCTGCAGGTTATGAAGGACTGCGGCTTTGTCGGTCCCGATGTCTGGTATGCCCACGGCATTTTTTTCAATGACCAGGAACTGGATTTTCTGGCCAAAACAGGGACGGGAGTTTCTCACTGTCCCTCTTCCAACATGAGGCTCGGTTCGGGTATTTGCAGGGTTCGGGAAATGCTGGACAGGGGTGTCAAGGTAAGCCTAGCGGTGGACGGATCGGCTTCCAACGATTCTTCGGATATGTTGGGCGAAGCGCGGCAAGCTCTTCTCCTGCAGCGTATACGCTATGGGGCGGCGGGAATATCGGCCCGGGAAGTCTTATCCCTCGCAACCCGGGGCGGAGCCTCCATGGTAGGTTTCGAGGAAGCCGGCAGGGTTGAGCCGGGAGCCCTGGCCGACCTGGCACTCTTCGATGTCATGAAGCTGGAGTACACGGGCGCCCAGTCAGACCCCGTGGCGGCCCTCCTCTTCGCCGGCTGCGACCATAGGGTCGATCATCTTGTAGTGAATGGGAAATTAGTCGTGCGTTCGGGGAAGCTCGCGATGGCGGATGAGGGAGAGATACGGATCAATGCGGAAAAAGCGGCGCAAAGGCTTTATGTTAAAGCGGGGATTATTTAGGCGTCGCAAGAGTCCCTCGGCGATGCGCTTTTACCCTTACGGTGTTATGCCGAATTGAAGGAAGGAACGATGGTATACGCATATTACAGACCTGAGACCTTGGAGGAAGCCCGGGAGCTTCTCGGGCGGGAAAAGGACGCCCGACTTTTAGCGGGGGGCAGCTATCTTTTAAGCCCCCAGTTCAAGGATAGGCCGATTACTGCGATTGCAATCTCCTCGCTTCTGCCTAAAGGTATCGAGCGCAGCGCCGGCAGCATTACGCTCGGCGCAGGGCTTTGCTTTCAGGACCTGGTAGACTCCGGGCTGGTTCCCCAAGCCCTGCGCCAGGCCGCCCTGGGAATGGCCAACAGGAATGTAAGAAACCGGGCTACCGTAGGCGGCAATATCGGCGCCGACAGGTCCTGTTCAAGCTTAATACCGTTTTTTCTGGCAGCTGAAGCTGTATATCACCGGGCGGGGTCTGACCCCATTCCGGCGGAGCGCTGGAGAGAAAACCCTGAAGGCATTATCACTGCCGTGGAGTTCGCCCTAACGGAAAGACGTAGGTTCGCCTACGGCAAGTATTCCCGCAGCGCCTGCGATCTAGCCCTCATAGGTTGCGCGGTCAGAGCCGATATGGGCGCCGGCAGGCTGGATAATTTGCGGATAGTCCTGGGCGGTCTTTCCGCCCACGTCCAACGCTATCCGGCCATAGAACAAGAACTGGAGGGTAAGCCCCTGCCCTCCAAGGCGGAAATCGAAAATATGGCTGAAGACTTTTTTTCGCCCATCGACGATCTGCGGGGCAGCGCCGCCTTTAAGCGCCGCCGCGCCGCGGTGCTTTTAGCCGATGTCCTGGTTTCTCTTAAGGAGCAGCGCCCATGACAGTCTCGTTTATACTCAACGACAAGCCCCTGCGTCTGGATTGTTCTCCTGGCGAAAGCCTTAAGTCGGCTCTGGGCCGCGCCGGTCTAGTCTCTCTCCGGCAGGGATGCGACGGTGAGGGCTCCTGCGGTCTCTGCGGAGTGCTGCTGGACGGCAGGCTCGTCAACTCCTGCATGATTCTCGCCCTGGAAGCCCAGGGCAGGAAAATTATAAGCATTGAATACTACAACAAAGATCCGATCCTGAGGACAATCCAGCGTGCACTTATCGATGCTTCCTGCGTTCAGTGCGGCTACTGCACTCCGGCGGTGGCTCTGGCGATACGTGAGCTCCTGGAACGCTCGGCCAAACCATCGGATGTCCAGATAGCCGACGCCCTCTCGGGTACCCTCTGCCGCTGCACGGGTTACAAGCAATTCTTCGAGGCGGTTCACCTCACATCGGCCAGACTTGCCGACCCCGGCTATGCGCTGCCTGCCGGACCGGAATTTCGCCCCGACCTCCGCCATGTGGGCAAGGACAGGGAGAAGGTGGACGCCCAGATGCTTGTCCAGGGCGAGCGCGCCTTCGTGGAGGACAGGCTGCCACAGGATATTTGCTGGCTTAAGGTGCTAGGCAGTTCCATAGCCCATGGCTGGATTACGTCGATCGATACTTCGGAAGCCGAAGCCCTGCCCGGTGTCGTCGCGGTTCTGAGCCATCTCAATACCCCACGCACTCTCTATACGAGTGCCGGTCAGGGCTTCCCTGAGCCATCGCCCTACGATCAGCCTATGTTCCCCCGCAAGATGCGGCATGTAGGCGATAGGGTCGCGGCGGTTCTGGCCGAAAGCCCGGAAATTGCCGAAATGGCGCTTAAAAAGATCAAGGTCGAATACAAAGTCCTGGAACCGGTACTGTCCATAGCCCAGGCCAAGGCCGAGGGCTCCCCTGTGCTACATTCAGGCGATGTATCCTACGCTTCAGGCGAGAAACCTGAGGGCATTTCCGTCAATGGCGACGGCAGGGATGACGGGGTTGTGTACCAATTCAGCCTCCACGCAGATCCACACCGTAACCTGGCGGCCTCGGCATCTGGAGGCATTGGAGACATTGAAAAAGGTCTCGCCGAGGCCGATGTGGTACTGGAACGGAGCTATCGCGCCAACCGTGTTCAGTGCACGCCCATGGAACCCCATGTGGTCCTGGCCAAGGTAGAATCGGGACGCCTGGTTCTTCATGCCTCCACCCAGGTGCCCTGGCACGTGCGGCGCATTGTAGCCAGGGTCGTGGGCATCTCGGAAAACAAGATCAGAGTCATCAAGGAGCGCGTAGGAGGCGGCTTTGGTGCCAAGCAGGACCTGGTCGTCGAGGATCTGGCGGGCTACCTTGCCTGGCAGACCCGCAAGCCCGTCTATTACCGCCTCAGCAGGGAAGAGGAATTTATCGCCAGCCGTACCAGGCACCCTATGGATATCAAGGTGACTCTAGGCGCTAAAAGGGACGGCAAGCTCACAGCCATAAAGATGGATTTGGACGCCGACACAGGCCCTTACGGGCAACACTGCCTCACGGTGCCTATGAATGCCATTTCCAAGAGTTTACCTCTTCTGATCTGCGATAACGCAGGCTTCCAGGTGCGTTCCTGGTATACAAACCTCTCCCCCGCGGGGGCCTACCAGGGCTACGGCGCGCCTCAAGGCTCCTTTGCGCTCCAGACAGCCCTGGCCGAACTGGCCGCCGAGCTGGGGATCGACCAGCTGGAACTCATAGAGAAAAACCGGGTGGATTCGGGCACTACTATAGAAATTCTAAAAAGCCTAGGCGAAGGTCGGGAGGGAGCCCCGGTCACATTGGGGCGCTGCGGGCTTAAGGAAATGATAGCCCGGGGCAGGAAAAACTTCGGCTGGGATTCTCCCAAACCAGATGCACCTGAATCGGACTGGCAGATAGGACGTGGAGCGGTGATTATCCAGCAGGGCTCGGGACTCCCGGGCTTGGATGCAGCCAATGCCGAGTTGCGGCTCCTCTCCGACGGGACTCTCCTCATGCTTTCGGGGGGTGCCGACCTGGGCACGGGGCTGGACACGGTGACGGCCAAGACCGCGGCAGAGATCTTAGGCCTAGACCTGGCCGATGTCAGCGTCGTCTCGGGGGACACCGACATTACCCCCTTCGACAAGGGTGCCTACGCCTCCTCGGGCACCTTCTTCTCTGGGGGAGCGGCCCTGCGGGCCGCCGAAGACCTGCGGCGCAAGATTTTCGAAGCAGCTGCGGCCATGCTGAATGAAAAACCCGAAGACCTCAGAATCGAATACAAGGGCATGGTGGTGGGCAGGAAGGGCAGGATCAGCCTGGCCGAGCTGGGACATAAATCTGTGCAGGGCGACGGACATTCGGAGCTCACGGGCTTTGGCGGCTTCAAGACCGAGCACGCCGCCTTCCCCTACGGGGCACACTTTGTCCAGGTGGCGGTGAATAAACGCACAGGCGAGGTTAAGGTCCAGCGCTACCACGCCTACCAGGACTGCGGCACTCCCATCAATCCTGCCTTGGCCAAGGGACAGATCTACGGCGCCGTGCTCAAGTCCATCGGGCATTCCCTCTATGAGGAGATGCTCTACGACAAAGAGGGTCGCTGCCTTAATCCCCGCTTTCTGGACTACAAGATTCCCATGGCCTCCGAATTGCCCGAAGATCTCCATGTCGAACTCATGCCCGTGGAGGACGAGGTGGGGCCTTTCGGCGCCAAGAGTGTTTCCGAAATATCCATGAACGGAGCGGCTCCGGCCATAGCCATAGCCATCCACGACGCCCTGGGCGTGTGGATGCGGGAATGGCCCTTTACGCCTGAACGTATACTTCGGGCTTTAGGGAAGTGAGTTTAAGCAATAACAATCTCAGGGGCTGTATTAGATAAAACATGATGTTATACCCTGCACCAAATTTGAAGCGGTAATGCGGGCTGTTGGTTGTTATATCAAGGACAGGGTCGCATAAGTAGTCCAACCTCTCACCGACACCGATACTGACGAATTTAAGGCCAGCTATGTGAAGAAGCTGACTGTGAATGCTGCGGTATGGACCCCGATATCTATGCCGGACTGATTCATAGACTGAATATGAGGAGCATCGAAGTGATTCTAGGAGCGTTGAAGCGATGAGCGAACCGCCATCATTCGAAATCGAAGGTTGTTATGAACTTGACACCATATGAACTATAGTGCATATTACTCATATGTGGCACATTGATGCCACCGAAGAGTACCTCGAATGGTTCCGCGAGCGGGAGCCAAACGTCCAGGACGCAGTGCTCTCAAAGGTTCTGCTCCTCGAGACTTTCGGTCCGCACTTAGGGCGGCCTCATGCTGACACTTTAAAGGGAAGCAGGGTTAAGAACCTCAAGGAGCTTCGGGCTAGGACAAGTGGTCATGTTCTTCGCGTTCTGTACTACTTCGACGAAAACCGTCAGGTCTTACTCCTCATCGGAGGTGACAAGAAAGGTAAGAACGAAAGGGACTTCTACAAGAGTTTGATCCAAGCCGCCGAAACACTCATCGAGCGATATAGGCAATGAAGGGGACTAATATGGCTATCGAGAAAAACGCAATCAAAGCGATGGAAGGAATGATGACCGAGGAACAGATACGTCATGCCCGCACCATTGCCGAACGTGAAATACTTGCGATCAAGCTCGCCGAACTCAGGGAGCGCCGTGGCATTAAGCAAACCGATTTCTCAACATTTAGCCAAACCGCTGTATCCAAACTTGAAAAGCGGAAGGATATGAAAGTATCTACCCTTGTGGAATATCTTGATGAGATTGGTTTGGGGTTGGAACTCCGAGTTTATCCAAAGGACTCAATTGGGACGGCTCAAGGCGAAATCTTGCTTAAGGTGTAAGAGATTGAGTCAATTTCAGAAGTCTGTTAACTTTTGAAATTGATTTTGTAGTTTCGTCCATTTTTGTGCTAAAAGCATGAAAATAAACGAAACATACGCACCTTAAAGGTAGCTTTTGCAAAACTCGTCTAATTTTTATAAAAACCTCAATTGTCATTAGTTTTTAATCTAAATTTTATATAATAATACTCAATTTACTGCATATATAATCTTCGTTGACGAGAGTGACATTCATCGTCTATCCTTAGCCTCTCGAGGCGGACAAAGGCGAGTGCCCTGAAGGCACCCGGCCCGCCCAGCCCATGGAGGTATCCAATGAAAAACAGGATCCTTGCGATCGTTCTCGTCATTGCTGTTGTCGTGCCTGGAATGGTCTTCGGGCAGACAGTTCTCAAGCTGGCACACTTAAATGCCCAACAGCCCTTCGACGTGGCTTCGGCTGCCATGGCCGCGGTATTCAAGAGCGAAGTGGAAGCCAATTCTAACGGCCAGATCAAGGTAGAAATCTACCCCAATGGTGTCCTGGGCAAGGAAGCCGAGACAATGGTCCAGGTCAAGAGCGGCGTAGTCCAATCCTACATCGCTTCCTCGGGCGGCATGGCTCAGTTCTACCCTCTCATCGACGTGACCAATATGCCTTTCGCCTTTTCCAGCTACAACGTAGGCTATAAGGTGTACGATGGGAAGTTCGGCCAGGAGCTTGCGGCGGACATAGAGAAGAAAGCTGGCTTCAAGGTCCTGGGCTTCGGCGAGTCCGGCGGCTTTTTCGCTATTACCAACTCCGAGCGCCCCATTAAATCCCCGGCTGACATGAAGGGCATCAAGCTCCGCACCATGGCCCTCCCCCTCCACCAGGCTATCGTAAAAGCCCTGGGAGCCTCGCCCACCACCGTGGCCTGGGCCGAAGTCTACACAAGCCTCCAGACTGGTGTCGTAGACGGCCAGATGAATCCCATCTCCATCATCGCCATGGCCAAGTTCCAGGAAGTCCAGAAATACATCACCCTGACCAACCACCTCTACGCTCCCTATGTGTGGGTGTTGAATCCCAAATTCTATGCGGGTCTCTCGGCCGATCTTAAAAAGGTTGTCGACGACGCTGCCAGGACCGGCATTCTCGCCGGCCGCGGCCTTTCGCGAATTATCGACGCTTCGGACAAGGGTTTGCCGATTCTGGCTGAAAAGATGCAAGTCTATGTCCCCACCAGAAACGAGATGGTCCAGTTCCGCGACGCGGCCATCCCCGCAGCCAAGGAATTCATGACCGCCCAGTACAAGAAAGAAGGCGAAGCCTGGGTCGACAAGTTCTTCGCCGCGATAACCGAGGCCGAAAAAGAGCTAGGGTATTGATCGAGATTTTTTAGAAGTCCGATGAGTTTTGAAATCAGCCAGACGGTCAGTTCGTGGAGGGTTGCTAGCAGTTTACACACCTGTCGGCAACCCTCGCGTTTCTTCTTCCCATGGAGTTCCAATGCCAGCGGTTAAAATAAATTTTATCGAAAAGTTTTCTAGACGAATCGATCTTCTTTTAGGTGTAGCCTGTGCTGCATTTATTGGGGTTATGACTTTTATTGTATTCCTGGGAGTGATTTTCCGTTACGTTCTATCCTCTCCGCTGAATTGGGTTGAAGAGGTGTCCCGGTATCTGATGATATGGGGCGCTTCCCTCGCGATAAGCCTGGGGGTAAGCGCCGGTGAACATGTGGGGCTTACCGTCATACTCGATTCACTCAAAAAAGTCTCTGCCCGTAAGGCCATGGCCATAGCAATCAATGCCATCGTTTTTGCATTTCTGCTGTTTATGTTCATCATTTCCATTCCCGCTACAATTGAGTCTAGAACACAGATTACCCAGGCTCTGGGAATCTCCATGGTACTGCCTAAGCTCGCGGTACCGTTTGCGATGGGCTTCTCAGCCCTGCAAGTAGTCCTGGTATCGCTAAAGATTCTCTCCAGCCCAGACGGAAAGCTCGGCGAGAGCGTCGGCTACCTGGATATTTAGGGGGCAGCCATGTTCTTATCCATCGTAATTGTCTTCTTTGCCCTCCTGGTTATTGGCGTGCCTATAGGGTTTACCCTGGGAATTGCAGGAGTGGTGGGTCTTCTTCTCATGGGCTCCGGCGTTGGTCTTCTTTCCATGGCGCCACTCCAGTATTTTTCCGGTCTCGACATGTTCACCCTCATGGCCATGCCCTTTTTCATCCTGGCCGGCGAACTTATGAACAAAGCGGGAATTACCAAGCGATTGGTCAATTTCGCGAATATCCTCGTTGGTCATTGGAGGGGAGGCTTAGCCCACGCGAATATCATAGCCTCAGTCTTTTTCGCCGGCATGACAGGCGCCGCTGTCTCCGATACGGCGGCCATAGGCACGATGTTGATCCCTGCGATGGTGGACGACGGTTACGATGTTGATTTTTCCGCGGCGGTAACAGCCGCTTCTTCCATTATCGGACCGACCATTCCGCCATCGAACATGATGGTCATCTACGGTTCACTAATGAATGTTTCCATCGCCGGGCTTTTCGCCGCGGGATTTATGCCGGGCTTGGTTCTCGCGGTGCTGCTCATGCTAATGTCGGCTTATTTATCGTATAAGCGAGGATATCCCAAGGGACCTAAAAGAAATTTCAAGGAAAAACTCATTGGGACCAAGGCCGCAATCATTCCCTTGCTCATGCCGATTATTATTTTAGGAGGCATTCTCTCCGGACTTTTTACGCCCACCGAGGCCGCAGCAGTGGCGGTGTTCTACGCACTGATAATCGGCTTTTTCGTTCTGAAATCAATAAAGCCCAGGGATCTTTACCCGATGCTGCTCAAAACAGCCAAGATCACCGGCTCGGTATTCCTCATAATAGGCATGGCTTCCATCCTCTCCTGGGTGCTCGCCATCAACCAGGTACCCCAGGCAATAGCCGCGTTTTTACTAAGGACCACGGGAGAGCCCAAGCTCATTCTCTTGCTCATCCTCATACTCATGCTGATAGTGGGCATGTTCATGGATATCGCCGCGGCTCTAATAATATTAGGACCTATACTTCACCCCATAGCCGTGGGCATCGGCATAGCCCCTATCCATTTCGGCATAATCATGGTGCTTTCCCTCAACATTGCCCTGATGACGCCTCCGGTAGGTGCCTGCCTCTTTGTGGCCTGTTCTATTTCCAAGATCAGCTTGGCCAGGCTCTCTAAGGCGATTTTCCCATTCATCATCATGGAGGTGATCGCGCTCTTCATTGTCGCCTACATTCCCGAGATTTCTCTCTTTTTACCGAAGCTGCTCGGCTTCGCTTGATAATACTAAATGATGACATGGATACTAAAGGAGCATAGTATGGACAGGCAAAAAATTATGAAGACAATCGAAGCTCTGTCGGGCAAGAAAATCGACATGCTCGGCAAGGACTTCTTCCTTACGTGGGAGAAATCCAGAGACGAGATCGATGCTACTTTCCTGGTGGCTGACATTCTACAGGCCATGCGGAAGAACAATATCAGCCCGCGGATATGGGATTCGGGGATCGCGGTATCCAATTTCAGGGACAACTCCACTCGTACCCGCTTTTCCTTCGCCTCGGCTTGCGATCTTTTAGGCCTTTACGTCCAGGACCTGGACGAGGGCAAGAGCCAGCTAGCCCATGGCGAGACGGTGCGTGAAACGGCCACCATGATCAGCTTCCTCACCGAGGCTATCGGCATTCGGGATGATATCTACCTGGGCGAGGGCGACCGCTATCAACGAGAGATAGCCAAGGCTCTGGACGAGGGTGTGGCCTCGGGGGTTTTGCCCTCCAGACCTACCATTGTCAACCTCCAGTCCGATATCGATCATCCCACCCAGTCCATGGCCGATTTTCTCCATCTTTCCCACTATTACGGCGGCCTGGACAAGCTGAAGGGCAAGAAAATCGCGGTGACCTGGGCTTATTCACCATCCTACGGCAAGCCGCTCTCGGTACCCCAAGGCGTGATCGGCTTGGCCAGCCGCTTCGGCATGGAAGTATCCCTAGCCTATCCCGAGGGTTACGATTTGCTGCCCGATGTGATCGAGACATCGAGGCGCCAGGCTGGGGAGTCGGGGGGCTCTTTCAGCATAAGCCATTCCATGGACGAAGCCTTCAAGGACGCCGACATCGTCTATCCCAAGAGCTGGGCTCCCTACGATGTCATGCTCCAGCGCGTACCCCTCCTGCACGCAGGCGATCAGGCAGGACTTAAGGAACTGGAAAAATCCTGCCTGGCCAACAACGCCAAGCACAAGGACTGGGAATGCACCGAAGAAAAGATGAAACTTACCCGAAAGGCCGACCCCAAGTACGGCCAGGGCCTGTACATGCACTGCCTGCCGGCCGATATCACCGATGTCTCCTGCAAGGCGGGGGAGGTGGCGGCCTCGGTATTCGACCGTTATAGAGACGACACGTATCTGGAGGCCAGTTATAAGCCCTACATCATCGCTGCAATGATACTCCTGGGCAAATTCAAGAACCCCGCCGCGGTACTCAAGGCAGCCTTGTCGAGGAATGCACTCAGAACCCTTGAGGGTTGAGATACTCTAGCTGAAAATGAAGGGCTCTCAGGTGAAGCGGAAGCTCCTGATTTTACTCCTGCTGATTGCAGCGTTCTCTCTTGATTCCTGCAGTCTTCTGGAAAAGCTGCGCCCACCCAAGCCCCTCCCGCCGAGTCCGAGCACGACTACGAGCACGACGGTTGCGGCGCGCTCGGTAGCCACAGGTGTCGTCGTAGCGCCTTCGGCAGCCGCGATGCCCGCGCCCCCGGCTTCACTGGATTTTTACCGAACAGGCAGGATAGATCCGAGGGCAAGGATCCAGACCAGCCCTGCCATACAAGCCGCCTTCCGCGGTTCGGCACAGGAGGCTTTGGGTCTTATAACCCAAAGCCTCCTAAGAGGCGAGAACGATCCTTTTACAAGAGTAAAACTTATTCACGACTGGATCTGCGCGACCATAGCCTACGACGCGGCCATGCTCAAGAGCGGCAATGCGGTAAACCAGGACATCCAGAGCGTTCTGGCCGGCGGAAAGGCAGTGTGCTCGGGCTATTCCAGGGTGTTTCAGGCTATGGCAGATGCCGCAAAAATTACCTGTGTCACGGTATCGGGCTATGTAAAGAACCAGAGGGGCTCCCGGGGCTTGAGCCAGGATAATTCCCACGCCTGGAACCTGGTGCAGATCCTGGGGCGCTGGTACATCGTGGACACAACCTTCGACGCAGGCTATGTAAAGGATTGGGTGTTCGTCAAAAAATACTCCACCGACAATCTCTTTCTCGATCCTGCCAGAAGCATCTATTCCCGCTTTCCCAAGGAAGCATGGCAGCAGTTGCTATCCATTCCTCTAACAGGCCAGGAATTCCTCAGCCTTCCCGATCTGGAGAATGACTTTTTCTCTTATGGACTCAAGCTTGCCGCCCCCGCCCCGGTCTGGGAAACCGAAACAAGGGGCGCCTATGAGCTGGACATATCCTCAGGTGACCAGGAAATCATCCTAGAGGGAGTGCTGTTCGGCGCCGAGG
>CAZHFN010000004.1:49812-55606 GCA_964531105.1 uncultured Treponema sp.
AGCCCAGTCAGCCACTGAATGGACCAGACCAATATCGTGAGTAGTAAAGATTATCGCTTTGCCACGCTTTGCCAGAAGAGAAAGCTGCATGGCTACCGAGGCCGCGTGGGCTGGATCGAGAAGGGAAGTAGGTTCATCCAGGAGGAGGATCTCAGCCTCCTGGGCCAGGCAGCGGGCGATGCGGACAAGCTGGAATTCCCCGCCTGAAAGAGTGGCGGCTCCCCTATCTTCAAGGCTGGCAACTCCGACTTCCTCCAGAGCTCTCCGGGCAGCCTCGTAATCCCTTTTTCCAGGAAGCGAGAGGGCTGGGATATGCGGAGCTCTTCCTAGAAGCACAAAGTCCAGAACTGGGTAGTTGAAAGGGAGTCTTTCAATTTGAGGAAGAAAGGCGAGCTTCCGGGCAATTTCTCTGGGAGAGAGCGCAGAAAGTTCGGCTCCTTCAATCCTGATCTTGCCGCCGCTGGGATGGAGCCTGCCGGCTAGAACGGATAGAAGGCTTGTCTTGCCCGCTCCGTTGGCACCGAGAATCGCAATGATCCTGCCGGGTTCCAGAGAGAGAGAAATGCTCAAGAGCATCTCTCCCCTTCCAGGCCGGGAAAAGGAGACATCCTCGGCCTCGAGGAACATCATCGCAGCAGCTCCATCCTTCTCCTGGTGAGGAGAAGGGCGAAGGCCAGTGCGCCGAGAATCGAGGTCACTATGCCCAGGGGTAATTCGCCGGGAAAGAGTACCCTGGCTATACCGTCGGAGATCAGGACAAAGAGCGCACCTCCCACCATGGAAAGGGGAATGGCGGATCTTCCATCGGCCCCGGTTCTCAAGCGTACCACCTGGGGAACCACTAAGCCCACCCAGGAGACTACTCCACATACCGCGGTGACCGTGGCAACACCAACAGCGGCGGCAGCTGCCAGAAGCGCACGCTCGGTTTCTGGTCTCAGGCCGAGAGAATTGCTAACCGAATCGTCTAAGGAAAGGAGGGTTGCCCTCCAGCGTAAAAGAATGAGAGTCGCAAGGCTTGCCAGGGCTGGAGGCAGGACAAACTCAAGCCGCTGCCAGCTCATGGGGGAGAGGGAACCCATGGTCCAAAAGACGATATCAGGAAGCTGAGACAGGGGGTCGGCGGCGTATTTGACAGCTCCGAGAAGTGCTGAAAAGAAGGCTGAAACCGCCAGCCCCGCGAGAAGCAGGCGCAGAACCTGGCCGCCAAAGGTGAAGGCTTTAGAGAGGCTTATGCTGATCCAGAGGGCGGCCAGGGCAAAGACAAAGGAAAGCCCGGCCACGGCATATAAGCCGCCTGCCCCCGCAAGGAGGGCTAGGGCTGCGCCGAAGGCCGCTCCCTGGGAAACTCCCAAAAAGCCAGCATCCACCAGGGGATTGCCGAAAATTGTCTGAAAGACAGCACCCGAGCCGCCGAGCACCGCGCCCAGGACTAGGGCGCCCAAGGCTCGGGGCAGGCGCAGGGAAAGAAGCACACGCACGGCGATCTCGTCCTGCCCGAGGCTGAAGGGGTTTAAAAGGCCTGGGCGCGGGTAGCGGCCCGCCAGCAGATACAGGCAAAAGCCGGCGGCGAGGGCTACCCCCATCAGTAGGGGGAAGCGAAAGCTCTTCTCTTCCCTAGGGGAGTTCATCGATCGAAATCGCCTGAAAGGCGAGGTAATATCGTCTTTGAAAAAACCTCAGGATTCATAGAGTACATAAAAGAAAAGAATTCCTTGGCCGAATCCAACATTGTGCCTGAGGAATGGGCACCTGGCCACAGAACCCGGTGCAACCACTCCAGGCCCAGGATCCAGCGGGCATCAGGCTGATCCCAGGAATAGAAGTCCTGGGCAAAGCCGACCACAAGGCCTTCCTTTACTGCCCTGGTGACAGCCAAAGCGGGTACCGAAGCCAGGGCTTTGGCCGCTATGCGGGAATCCCTTCGGTAATCTACCACCAGAATCACCTCAGGATTCCAGGCGGCGATCTGCTCGGCGTTCACGGCAGCCCATCCTGAACCGGGATTAGCTTCCTTCCAGACAGCCTCTCCTCCGGCCATTTCCACCAGCTTGGTCTGCATCCAGGCGGCAGGAGGAACGTCCCAGGTTCCTTCCTGGGCTGAGGAAGCCTGGACTAAAAGGACCCTGGGCGCCCTCCCCTGTCTCGGCAGCGCCTCGAGCCAGTTCAGTTTTTTCTGATAGAAGCCCGCAACCGCCTCGGCCCGCGCCTGCATTCCAAATAGGCTGCCGAGGCTGCGGATATCATTAAAATAATCTTCTGGCGTTTCCAGATTCAAATACAGTTGGGGAATGCCCAGGGCATCCAGCCCCACCCCCAGACTTTTTTTCATGGCGCTTTTAAGGATAACCCTATCGGGCCGTAACGATGCGTAGGTTTCAACCCCGGCATTCCTGTCCAGGACAGGTTTTTTTTCATAGCCAGGATCTATTGCCGAAAGGAAGCTCCCGAGCCCCTGATCTGCCCCAGCGATGGCCAGTACCCGCTCTCCCGCGCCAGGGAAGAGGTAGACCGCGTCGGCTACCATAATCACCGCCCGGCCGCCCAGAACCAGTCGGTTCTGGGCGGCCGGCTAGGTCAACACCAGCAAGGAAAAAAACAGCACCAGGATCCATCCGCTTTTTCTCATGAGTCTAAGCCTATACTTCCTGAAACCGCGAAGTCAATAAAATCGCGATATTCCGGACATTCTTCGAGAAGACTCGTATGGGCGCCAAAGCCCCGAACCCTGCCGGCCTTGAGAAAGAGCACCTTATCCACGTATTGAACCGAGGATAATCGATGGGAAACCGCGAGGATCGTCATCCCCTGCGATTCAAGACTCTTCCACAGTGCCTCCTCGTTTTTCGTATCCAGGCTGGCCGTCATATCGTCCAGCAGAAGGAGCCGGGGACGCCGAGCTAAAGCCCTGGCGATGGCTATTCTCTGCTTTTGCCCTCCCGAGACTCCTCCCCCTCTCTGCCCCACTCTTGTATTCTCCCGCTCAGGGAATGCCAGGACTTCCTCTTCAATCTGGGCGGTTTTTAGAAGTGCCCATAATTCTTCGTCTTCAATGCCGGGAGTCGGGTTGGGAGAGCCGAGGGCGACATTTTCCCTGACCGACGCAGAAAAGAGGAGAGGCTCCTGAGGTACATAACCCAGGATGGCAGCCCATGAAGAGGCTGAAATCTCTTGAAGAGGCACTCCGTCGATGCCAAGACTTCCTTCCTGGGGAGAAAGCAAGCCGGCGATGGTCTTGAGCAAGGTGGTTTTGCCGCTCCCTACACCACCGACAATCAATATCTTCTCCCCTTCCCTAAACTCAACCGACACATTATTTAGGGCGGGTTGCTCTCTGCCGGGATAGCGGAAAGAGATAGCTTCCGCAGTAATTTTCTCGAATCCGGAAATCGATTTTAAGGGCGTACTTTCATCTTCGTGTCTCGCTCCGTCGTTTCCCGCGGGGAAGTCCTCCATCTCCTTAAGGCGGTCAATGTTCACGAAAGCACGTTTGCCGAAGATAAAGAGCTGGGGAATATCCAGCATGGGATAGATGAGAAGGTTCAGATAGTTGTAGAAAGCGTAAAAGGTGCCTATGCTCGTCCTCCCCCTGACTACCATAAGACCACCGGCGAATATGAGAGCTATCTGGGCGGCGTAGTTGATATTTTGATAGAACATGTTTAGAAAGGTGTCCAGCCTGGCCACACCCATCTCGGTTTCATAGCGCCGCTTCAGCACGTCGGCGAAGAAACGGTCGTATTTAGCCTCGGAGGCGAAGGATTTTAGTATCCGCACTCCGGAAAAACTCAATTCCAGCTGCTCGTTGACCGAGGAAATCGCTTCTTCATTCTTCTTCACCCTGTCATAGATCCTGGACTGGACTCTAGAAAAGATGACCAGCATCAGCGGAAGAGAGAGAAAGGAAAAGATAGCCAGCCGCCAGTCCAGGATCGTCATGGCAACGGCGCAGAAAATTATTTTCGAACCCGATTCAACGGCCCTGAATATGCCCGAGCAGAGGAACCAGGCCAGCTTGGGAAAATCATTGATGTCCGAACTCAGCCTGGTGACTATGTCCGGAGAGCTGAAGGCCGAAAAGAAGCGGTAATCCTTTTCGGCCACCGACGAAAAATAGCGCTTTCGTAGCAGATAATCGAAGATATTGTTGATAGCGCCCCTGACGCCGGGGAAGAAACCCGCAATAAGGGCAGCCAGACCCAGTGCGGAAAAATACAGGGCTGCCCTGGTGAGGCCAGTTTCAAGCCCCTCCTTTCTGGTGGATGTGACAGCGTTCTCCAGAAGGTCCAGAAGGGATTTGGTGAGCAGCGGAAGACTTACGGCTACCAGGCTAGAGAGAAGGCTTAAAAAGAGCAGAAGGAGAATAAGCCCCTTTTTCTGCCGCCAGACCCCCCAGATCCAGGCCAGATGGCTACTTAGTTTCATCGGGCGCTCCTGGCGATAAACTGCCTGTCCACCAATTCCTTGTACTCGGGAAAATCTTTGTAGAGCTGGCTGTGGGTTCCTCGCGCTGCAATTCTTCCCTGAGAGAAAAAGAGTATCTGGTCGGCATGGATAACCGAGGAGAGCCTGTGGGCTACAATCACCGAAGTCCTTCCTGCGAGAAGAGTAGCCAGGCTAGAGCGGATTTTTTCCTCTGTTTCCATATCCACAGAGGAGGTGGCTTCATCCAGGATAACTAGTTCAGGATTGGCGCAGAGGGCGCGGGCAAAGGCTAGAAGCTGTTTTTCCCCGGCCGAAAGATTTCCTCCCCTTTCCCAGAGATTTGTCATAATGCCCTCGGGCAAGGATGCCACAAACTCCGAAGCATGTACCTGATCCAGAGCCTCTTGCACCCGCTGGGGACTGATCTCCTCGTTATAGACTCTAATATTGTCCAGGACGGTTCCGGGAAAAAGGTAGACATCCTGGAGGACAAGCCCTATCTTTCGACGCCAGGATTCCAGGTCCAGGTCGCTCAAATTGCAGCCGTCCAGGCTTAAAAAACCTTTCTGGGGCTTTGCAAAACCACAGAGCAAACCTATCGTAGTGGACTTTCCCGAACCCGATGAACCCACTATCGCCGTCGTACTCCCCTTGGGAAGGCTGAAGGATATATCCTTGAGAATCCAATCCTCTCCTCGGTAGGAAAACCACACCGAATCGAAGCGAATCTCTTTATCCAGAGCAGCCGGCTTGCCTCCCCAGACGCTGGACTCTGGCTCCAGCGCCATGGTCGAGGAAATTCTGTTCATCGAAGCTTTCGCCTGCTGTATTCTTCTGAGGCTCTCGGCGATCTCCAGTACAGGCCGCATAAGGGAAGCGCCGTACTCGATAAAGAGCAACAGCGTGCCCAGGCTCATGGAGCCGGCGGCGACCTTTTCGCCGTAGAACAGGATCAAGACGACGATAAAGAATGGTCCGGCCATGGCTTCCAAGGCCGAACTGGCCGAAAACTCCAGCAATGATACTTTTGTGTCGTTATCTCGCTTTTTCCTTCCCGCTTCATCCAGGCTTCCTTCAGCCCATTCCCGGCGGTTGAAGGCCTTCAGAATTTCCATCCCTTGGACGAATTCTGTGAGCTTGGCCACGATGGATGCATAGAGGGAACGGGAGGACTCGTACAATCCGATGATCCGTTTATAGAAGAGCAGCAGAATAGCTAAGAAGCCTGCAGCCACCGCCAGCATCGCCAAAGACAATAACGGGGCAATAAGGGCTGTTACAAAGAACATCCCTCCCATCATGAGAACGCTCACTACTAAGGTAAGTCCAAGAGAAGAAAAAAGATCCCTGATTTTCTCTGTGTCGTTCT
>CAZHFN010000004.1:55706-69039 GCA_964531105.1 uncultured Treponema sp.
ACTAAGGTAAGTCCAAGAGAAGAAAAAAGATCCCTGATTTTCTCTGTGTCGTTCTCAGTTCTCGCCATGAGTTCGCCCACTGGATGGGCATCGAAATAGGAGACAGGGAGGCGCAGAAAACGGGAGAACAGATCCTGTTTGATCTTTGTCACTACCGCGAGACCGAGCTTGGCCATCTGGATGGATCCTGCATAGCCCAGAAAGCCCGAGGCGAGCACCAAAAGGAGATAGAGGCCGGCGTAGCGTAGGAGGAGACCTGTGTCGCCGGCAGGCACTGCTCGGTCGATAATAGCCCTGAGAATCAGGGGCTGAACTACCCTCCCGGCGGCGATAGCCAGCATTGTCATCAGGCCAGTGGCGGCGTACCGTTTTTCAGAGGCTACATAAGCGAGAACTTTCGTTGTATAAGTAGCGTTGTGCGCCTTCATTGGAGTATGGTGATTCACTATACTCCATCTGAAAGCCTTTAGCGATACTCCTCCCAAGCCTTGATTTCAAAGCCCTTTATCCTGTGGCTCTCCAGCGCGTCAATAAACTGCTTGGCCACCTTGATATTCGTAAAAAGGGGAATGTTGAAATCTATGGCTGCCCGCCGTATGAGATAATCGTTCTTGAGCTCCCTCTCCTCATTGTTCTTGGGAATATTGATAACCAGATCGAATTGCCGAGCCTTGAGCATGGTGGCGATATTAGGCTCGGTCTTTTCCAAGGGCCAATGCAGGCGCGTGCAGGCCAAGCCATTGGTGGCGAGGAATCGGGCGGTTCCGCCGGAAGCGAAAAGGGAATACCCCATGGCGGAGAGCTTTTTTGCGCTGTCCAGAAATTCGAGCTTGTCCTGGAGGGGGCCAGTGGACAGTAGTATGTTCTTCTTGGGAATCTGATAGCCCACCGAGAGGAGCGCTTTCATAAACGCGTCGTCCAGGTCGGTGCCTATGCAGCCCACCTCGCCGGTGGAGGCCATTTCCACCCCCAGGATTGGATCGGCTCCATGCAGGCGGGAGAAGGAAAACTGGGCTGCCTTCACCCCTACCCAGGGCAGGTCCAAAGCCGAGGAAGCTGTCTTGGGCAATTCGGCATCCAGAATAGCCCTAGTGGCCAAGTCTATCATATTTACTCTTGAGACCTTGGAGCAGAAGGGAAAACTTCTGGAAGCCCTCAGATTGCATTCAATAACTTTAATTTTATTCCGCTGAGCGATAAATTGAATATTGAATGGTCCGGTAATCTCCAGCTCGGCGGCTATCTTCTCCGTGATCCTGCGGATTTGCCGAATTGTCTCTATATAAAGCCTCTGGGCGGGCAGCACCACCGTCGCGTCGCCGGAATGGACGCCCGCATTCTCTATATGCTCTGTGATAGCGTGATAGACTATCCTGCCCCGCTTGGCCACCGCGTCTATTTCGATTTCCTTGGAGTTTTCGATGAATTTGGACACCACCACGGGATATTCGGGCGACAAATCTGCCGCAAGACCCAGGAATTTCCGGAGACTGTGCTCGTCCCAGGCTACGTTCATGGCAGCTCCGGAAAGCACATAGCTTGGCCTGACTAACACAGGATAACCCACGGAACTGGCAAAGGCGGCCGCATCCTCAATGGTAGTGAGATCCTTCCATTCGGGCTGATCCACTCCCAGCTCATCCAGAAGCGCCGAAAACTTGTTCCTGTCCTCGGCTCTGTCTATGTTGGATGCTGAAGTGCCCAGAACCACAGCCCCCGCGTCGTAGAGCTTCATGGCCAGGTTGTTGGGAATCTGCCCGCCCATGGAGAGTATCACCCCTTCGGGTCTCTCGAACTCATAGATATCCAGAACCCTCTCCAGGCTGAGTTCCTCAAAATAGAGCCTATCGCAGACATCGTAGTCGGTGCTCACCGTCTCAGGATTGCAGTTGACCATGATAGTGCGGCGTCCCAGACCGCGGGCTGTCTGAATTGCATTAACGCAGCACCAGTCAAACTCCACCGAAGAACCTATCCTGTACGGACCCGATCCAGGCACTATGATGCCAGCGCCCGAGGGGGCTACATCATTCTTGGTGCCCGAGTAGGTCACGTAGAGGTAATTGGTTTCGGCCGGATACTCTGCGGCCAAGGTATCTATTTGCTTGACGAAGGGCAGGATTCCCTTGGCTTCCCTAAAGGCCCTGATTTCCTGTTCCTTCTTGCCCAGAATCGATGCTAGGCCTTCATCGGAGAACCCCATTTTTTTAGAGGTTTTCAGCAAATCCACAAAGGCCTGTCCTTTGGTCTTGCCCGAAGCAGCCATAGCACGGAGGCTTTCCTCTACTTTGCGAACCGCAGAGATCCTGCCCAGAAACCAGGGGTCTATCTTGGTAGCCTTATGTATCGCATCGACTGTCCAGCCCTCGGCAAATGCCTTGTATATCGCGAAAAGCCTTCGGTCGGTAGGCTGGCGGAGGGCCGTCTTGAGAGAAGTATAGTCCTTGTCCATCAGACGGCTTTCATCGCTTAATCCTCGAGCTCCGGTGCCCGTCATCCTTATAGCCTTCTGCAGGGCTTCCTCGAAAGTTCTGCCTATGGACATCACCTCGCCTACGGATTTCATTTCGCTTCCCAGATGGGTATCCACTTCCTTAAACTTGCCCAAGTCCCAGCGGGGAATTTTAACCACACAGTAATCCAAAGCCGGTTCAAAGCAGGACATGGTAGCCACGGTTATTTTGTTGGGGATTTCGGCCAGGGATAATCCCAGGGCAAGCTTGGCCGCCACATAGGCCAGGGGATAGCCCGTGGCCTTGGAAGCCAAGGCTGAGGATCTGGAGAGCCTGGCGTTAACCTCTATAATCCTGTATTCCTCCGAAGCCGGATCCAAGGCGTATTGGATATTACATTCGCCCACAATGCCAATGCTGCGGATAACCTGGAGGGCTACGGAGCGTAAGAGGTGGTACTCCCTATCGGTGAGGGTTTGAGAGGGAGCCACAACGATGCTCTCCCCCGTATGGATGCCCAGAGGGTCGAAATTCTCCATATTGCAGACGGTGATGCAGTTGTCATAACAGTCCCTGACCACCTCGTATTCCACTTCCTTCCAGCCCCCCAGCCACTCCTCCACCAGCACCTGGGGTGAAAGGGAAAAGGCCTTTTCGCACCGGGAAACAAGCTGTTTTTCATTCCTGCAGAGCCCCGAGCCTGCCCCTCCTAGAGCGAACGCAGCCCGCACCATCACCGGATACCCTATGTCCCGGGCAGCCTGGCAAGCATCCTCCACCGAGAGTGCGGCCTCACTTTTGGGTGTCTTAGCTCCTATGCTGTGCAAGCGCTCGGCAAATAGTTCCCTGTCTTCTGTTAGGCGTATGGCCTCTACCGGAGTACCCAGGACATCTACACCATATTTATAGAGGATGCCTTCATCATGAAGCTGTATGCCGCAATTGAGGGCTGTCTGCCCCCCAAAGGCCAGGAGAATCCCATCGGGCCTTTCCTTTTCAATTACTTTCTTGACGAATTCCAGGGTAACCGGTAGGAAATAGGTGGAGTCGGCCATACCCTCACTAGTCTGGATTGTGGCAATGTTGGGATTAATCAGGACAGTCTTTATGCCCTCCTCACGCAGCGCCTTGAGGGCTTGGGAACCGGAATAGTCAAACTCGCCGGCCTGGCCGATTTTGAGCCCTCCCGAGCCGAGCACGAGCACCTTTCCTGGTTTTTTCATGTTACTTTCCCTTCCTTCCCGCCTGGACTGCGGCTTGGTGGATGAAGGCTTCCAGGAGAAACTGCGTGTCCCGAGGCCCAGGGCAGCCTTCGGGATGAAACTGCACGGCGCTGAAAGGTTTCTTCTTAGCCCGCAGGCCCTCTATCGTGCCGTCGTTGGCATTGACAAACCAGGGTTCCCAGCCATGGGGAATCGTCTCTGGCCTTACGGCATAGCCATGGTTCTGGCTTGTCATGAAACAGCGCTTGCCGCCTACCTCCAAAGCTGGCTGGTTTTGCCCCCTATGTCCGTATGGCAGCTTGTAAGTATCAGCCCCAGCGGCCAAGGCCAGAATCTGATTGCCCAGACATATGCCAAAAATGGGCTTATCGCCCTGAAGCGCTCGCCTGACCGCAGCAATGGTTTTGGTACAAGCCTTGGGATCGCCCGGACCGTTGGATATGAAAATGCCGTCGCATTCCAGATTTCTCAAGTCAGCATCCCAAGGCAGGCGGAACACGCTGGCTCCCGATGCCAGCATGATCCTCAGAATATTGGCTTTCACCCCGCAGTCTACGAGTGCTATTGTGGGTCCGCCTGGCTTCCCCTTATAGAGTTTAGGTGAAACACAGGATACTTCGGCTACCGGATGTTCCTCCGAAAGCTCTGCCTCCTGAGGTTCTGGACAGCCGTCCACCACAATTCGCCCCCTCATTACCCCTTCTTCTCGGAGCAATTGAGTAAGAGCCCTCGTATCTATTCCCGTGATGCCCGGAATACCCTCCTGGGCCATCCAATTGGAGAGGCTTCGCTTGGCGCTGTAATGACTATACTCCTCGCTCAATTCAGAGATAACCAGGCCTGAGACCTGAATTTTTTCCGATTCAAAGTTTATGGGAATGCCGTAGTGATCGGCTCCTCCTAAGGGAACGCCGTAGTTGCCCACCAGCGGATAGGTGAGCACGAGGATCTGTCCTTTATAAGATGGATCGGTGAGGGATTGGGGATAGCCTACCATGCCGGTGGAGAAGACAACTTCCCCTGCTGTGCCGCGCAGAGCCCCAAAGGCCTGGCCCAAAAACTCTGTGCCGTCTTCGAGCAGGAGACTGGCAGCACGTTTTACCGATCCCATTGTTTCTCCTTTTGTCCAGCTTCTATCCGATAACCTGCTTCAGTATTCGCAAGCTAGCCTAGACTTCGCCCCCGGACATGGAAAGGACGATATTCAGGCTATGTGGCGATTTTTGAATAAAATAACGTGATCAATGAATTTATTCAAGTAGACAGCTATTAACCTCGGGGTATTTCGTATATTTTTTGCATAAATATACATTCAAACAAGATCTGCCAGGCTCCCGTTCACAAGGCGCAGAAGATCGGAAGGAGCGATCAGCATCTGCAGACCCCTCTTCCCCGCGCTTACGGAGATCCTTTCAAAAAGAATAGCTGTTTCGTCCATAAAAGTAGGCAATGCCTTTTTCATGCCCACAGGAGAGCAGCCCCCCCGGACATAACCGGTGAGTGTCTCCAATTCCTTCAGGGGGAGAAGGGAAACGGACTTGGCACTAAAAGCCGCGGCGGCTTTCTTTAGGTCTATTTCACAGGAACCTGGGATTATACAGACAAATGCGCCTTTGCGTTCTCCTACCAGGACGATAGTCTTGAAAATCCTGTCGGGATCCATCCCGAGTACCCCCGCCACATGAGTCGCCGAAAGATCTTCGTCCACATCATAGGAGAGGAGCTCGAAAGCTATGCCAGCGCCCTCGGCTAGCCTCGCCGCATTGGTTCTGTCCAGCTTGCTCATGCCTGCCCCTTCAGTGCTTCGCTACCGGATAAAAAACCATAACGTGCGCTGAGAGCCCTGTAATCCTCCGGGGTATCCAGATCCTCGAAAATGCCTGTACAGCTTGTTTCCACATCGATGCAGCGCAACGTCTCCATTAACGCTTTTAGACTTTCCCCGCTTCGAAGCGCCAAAATCCCAGGCGCAGCGTAGTCAGGGATAAACACCGGATGTCCTCGTCGCCCATCGCAGGATGGGAAGATCACCGCAGGCTGAAGTCCGGAAGCCGCCCTAACTGCGGCAGCATCAGACAGGCGGAGATAGACCGATGCATCGACGAAGGGCATGTCGGCATGGGCTATGAAAAAGCCTCCGTACTCTCCCTTCAAAGCATCCATCCCGCAGATGAGGGAACTCACCCGCCCTTCTTTCCAGTGAGCATTATGAATAATGCTAAGGCTTCTTCCTTTGGTATTAAAACCATCAAGATTGATTCGCAGAACCTTATCATCCTCGCCGGTCACCACAACAAGGGGATCGCAAAAGACAGAGGCAGCCTCCAGAGCCCTTATGAGGACTGTCCTTTCCCCTAATGGGAGAAGAAGTTTGGAATGTCTGCCCATTCGAGAGCCAGCCCCCGCGGCTAGAATTATGCAGGGATAGGGATTCGTTAAGCCTGGATCCATCAGCTGTCTTCAGTTGCCTCTGCTGATACCGGGATGCCTGAGCCGCACCGATTCCAAGCCATGAACCGTCACAGCCCTCAGCCTGGCAATTTCCTCTGCGGTCCTCGCTGGCGCCGGTCCGCCTGTCTGGGAACGCCGCCTAACACAGGCTTCGGGTTCCAGATAGGCCAAAAGATCCTTCCAATTAAAGCCAGAATCGGCGAAGGCCGCGTGAGCTTGCGCAGCCAAATTTTCCTTGAGCGAAGAAATGCGTATCCCCTCCCCTATGCACAGCTGTACAAGAGCCTTGGCCGCCTGATACGCCGTTCTGAAGGGCAGCCCTTTGGAGACCAGGTACTCGGCGACATCGGTAGCCTCCAGAAAGCCTTCATCCACGGATTTCCTCATTCTATCAACCTTGGGCTCCAGAGAAGATACTAAAACCGCAAAGGCCTGCAACGAAGCAATGCATGTCGCTTCTGCATCGAAGAAAAGTTCCTTGTCTTCCTGAAGATCCCTGTTATAGGCGTAGGAAAGCCCCTTTTGGAGCGTCAGGAGGGCCTGGAGATTACCGAATACCCTGGAACTCTTACCGCGGATCAATTCAGCAGGATCAGGATTTCTCTTTTGGGGCATTATGGAAGAACCGGTACTGGCCGAATCACCTACGCGCACAAAGGAATATTCGGTGGAAGCCCAGAGGGCAATATCCTCACAAGCCCTGGAGAGATGAGCCATGAGAATGGCACAGGATGCAAGGTACTCGGTACAGGCATCCCTGTCGGCCACAGCGTCCATAGTATTGCGGGAGGGGCGTGCGAAGCCTAAGGCGGCGGCAGTATCCTCCCTGTCCGTGGGCAGACCAGAACCCGCCAGAGCGGCCGAGCCCAGCGGGCACTCGTCGGCCCGGCTGCGCCCATCGCGCAGCCGGGCCGCATCCCGCTCCAGCGCCGCAGCCCAGGCCAGAAGATGGTGGGCCAGTGTAATTACTTGAGCCCGCTGAAGGTGGGTATAGCCGGGCATCAGGCTTAGGGTATGGTGCTCGGCTAAATCCAGTATTGCCTCTATAGCCTGGTACACCGCTGCTTCGGTTCTGTCAAAAGCCCTGAGTACGTAGAGCCTGAACGCCGTGGCCACCTGGTCGTTCCTGCTGCGGCCGGCGTGCACAGCCTTGCCCGCCTCGCCAAGTCGCCTGGTCAGCTCCGCTTCTATAAAACTATGCACGTCCTCGCTTTCGGCGTCAGGCACGAGTTTGCCTAGGTCAGCCTCCTGCCGCATCGACTCAAGGCTTGTGACAATGGCCTGGGCTTCTCTTGCCGGCAGTATTCCCCTGCGACCCAGCATGGCTGCGTGGGCTATGGAGCATTCAAGATCCTCGCCCAGCAGTTTTGTGTCCACCGCGAGGGAGGAAAGAAATTTTTCCACCTCCGGATGAAGACCCGTATTCGACCCACCGCTCTGCCATAGTTTTGCCATTATTCTTTTCCTTCATTACTGAGGCTTTTGCAAAAGTTTACAGACTTTTGCTCTTTGCTCCACCATGATAAATAAAGGCGCCGCAGCCTGTGCAGGCTCTGCGGCGCCCCAATTATAGCGTGGTCGAAATTGCCTTGAGTGCCGAGCCTCAGTCGCCCGCAGGAGCAGTATAGCCCGAAGAGCCCGGTTTTACCACATCGGGACCGGCGGCGCTTCCATGCTTGGCTATCCGGGCTTCCAGCCTGGCCCTCACCTTTGTGGGCAGGCCAAAGAGGTTGATAAAGCCCGTAGAATCCTTGTGGGAGAAGAGGGGGCCGGTGGTGAAGCTGGCCAGGCTGGCGTCGTAGAGAGAATAGGGGGAGGAGGCGCCGGCATGGTTAATAGAACCCTTGTAAAGCTTGAGTGTCACCGTGCCGGTCACCACTTCCTGGGTGGACTCCACGAAAGCGTTAAGAGCCCTGCAGAGCGGAGAAAACCACTCGCCCTCATAGAGAATCTCAGCAAAACGCTGGGCTACGGTGAGCTTGAAGGAGAGGGTTTTTTTATCCAGACAGAGCTGTTCCAGCTTGTCATGAGCCTCCATGATTATAGCCCCGCCCGGGGTTTCATAAACCCCCCGGGACTTCATGCCGATAACCCGGTTTTCTACCATATCGACGATGCCCACCCCGTGGGCTCCGCCTATTTTATTCAAAGCCTTGACCAGGGCAACGGGATTCAGCCTTTTACCATTCACCGAGACCGGTACGCCTTTTTCAAATCCCAGGGTAATGTATTCAGCCTTGTCCGGAGCCTTTTCGGGCGGCACCGACATTTTAAGCATACCCTCCAGCCTGGGCTCATTGGCTGGATCTTCCAGGTCCAAGCCCTCGTGGCTTATGTGCCAGAGGTTGTCGTCCCTGGAATAGGAATCCGATTTCTTCATAGGCACTGGAATATTGCGCTTTTCCAGGTATTCGATTTCTTCTTCCCTGCTCTGGATATCCCAGATTCTCCAGGGTGCTATCACTTCCATTTCAGGAGCGAAAGCCTTTACGCCCAGTTCAAACCGCACCTGATCATTGCCCTTTCCCGTACAGCCATGGGCTACCGCATGGGCTCCTTCGGCCAGGGCTACTTCGGCAAGACCCTTGGCCAAGAGAGGACGGGCTGCGGAAGTTCCCAGAAGATATTTCTTTTCATAAGGACTCCCGGCCTTTACCAAAGCCCAGAGATACTCGGAAACAAATTCTTCTTTCTGATCCAGGCGGATGAATTTCTGGGCGCCCGATGAGAGTGCGCGCTTTTCCATTCCCGCCCAGTCGGCTTCCTGACCCACATCTCCGCAGACGGCGACAACTTCGCAGTCATAGTTCTCTTTAAGCCATGGCACGATCACAGTCGTATCCAGGCCGCCTGAATAGGCTAATACTATCTTCTTCTTCATGGCCGGGATTTTATGCATATATTATGAATATTTCAAGGGGTTTATGGGATTATTATGCATATTTATTGAATTTCGAGCTATTAGAATAATGCACCGATACAGCCTGCAAAGGAAGAGGCCGCCCAGGGAACCCTGGGCGGCCTCTTTACCAACAAGGTTCGAGGAACTTACTTCCACTTCGCGAGATCGAGTTCCTTTTCGGTTTTGGAAACAATCGCGGTCCCGGCCAAGTCTCCGGTGACGTTGATGCAGGTGCGGCCCATATCCAGAAGGGCATCGATACCCAGAATCATGGCATAGGCTGCGGCTACCGCCGAGCCTTCAGTTACCTTGAGGCCTATGGACTCCAGCACCATGAGGAGCATGATGGCTCCGGCACCGGGTACGCCTGCGGTACCGATAGATGCCAAGGTAGCGGTGATGATGACCGTGAGCTGCTGATTGAACGTGAGGGGCTGGCCAATGGCATTGCCGATAAACATGGCGCAGACGCCCAGGTAGATGGCAGTGCCGTCCATGTTGATTGTGGCGCCCAGGGGCAGGGTAAAGGATGCGATTGAACGGGGAGCTCCCAGGTTCTCTTCGGCGCAGCGCATGGTGATGGGCAGGGTGCCGCCGGAAGAACGGGTTACGAAGGCCGTTATCATCGCCTCATTGGCCCCTTTCAGGAATTTGACGAATCCCAGCTTGTAGACAGACAACAGTCCGCCATAGACACCCACAAGGTGGACGATCAGGCCAATATAGACAGTGAGCGTGACGATGAGGAGGGGGCCTATAGCCTTGGGCCCTTGCTGGGCAAAGACCTGGGCAATAAGAACGAATACGCCGATAGGGGCATACTGCATGATGCCGCCGACCAGTTTGTACATGGATTCAGCGCCTGCGTTCACCACATCGACGAGTGTGGCGCCGGCCTTGGCCAGATCCTTGTTCGACGCGTCCTTGATGTAGGAAAGGGCGATACCAAAGACTACGGCGAAGAAAATGATGGGCAGCACGTCTCCCTTGGCCAGGGAATCTATAGGATTGGTGGGCACAATGTTGAGAAGAATAGTGGCAATGGTAGGCGCTGCCGCCGCCTTGCCCTGTACACCGGCTGCTCCCACGATGTTGAAGCCTGCACCAGGCTGGAGGATATTCGCAAATACCAGACCGATGAGAACAGCGAAGGCGCTGGTGAGAAGGTAGAACACCATGATTTTGACGCCAACCTTGCCCAAGCGTCCCGGAGCTATGCTAGCCGCTCCTGCAATCAGGGAGAAAAGGATGACGGGCACAACGATCATCTTCAAGAGCCTTACAAAGAGATCGCCGAAGAACTTGGAGTTGTCCACGAAGGGTTTGACCGAGTCGGGGAAGAACCCGAGTATTATACCCACGATCGCGCCTAGAACGAGACCGATGAGTATGCGCGCAAGCAGGTTGGATTTGAAATACCAACTTAAGATCCCGCGCTTCTCTTGCTTTGCAGCCATCTTCATTCCTCCTTAGGAATATGCTCGAAAATCCCGCCTCGCAAGGCGACATCGCAACCGAGCGGGCGACAACCAACAGGAATCATACTCCTAAAATTCGGTAAACGCAAATATTTTATTTAAGCCCTGAGTTTCTATTACCTGAAAGGTATTTTTTTCAATCCAGTCTCTATGGCCGATAGCCTACTTTACACAATCCCCGGCCAGGATGCAGGATTAGCACATGAAAACCATAGGCATCCTAGGCGGCATGGGGCCAGAGGCGACTGCCAGCTTTTTCTCTAGCCTCCTCTCTTATGACAAGGCCGAGCGGGACCAAGATCACCTGCATATAGTGGTGGAATGCGACCCTTCCATTCCCGACCGCACTGCCTTTATTCTCGGAAAAGGTCCGGACCCTCTGCCAGCCATGCTGAAATCGGCCCAAAGGCTCATGGCCGCAGGAGCGGAACTCGTGGGAATACCCTGCATGACAGCACACACCTTTCTGCCCCGCATAAGAAAAGCCTCGGATTTGCAGTTCGTGTCTGCACTGGAAACTATGGCCGAAGCGTTGCGCGACAGCTTTGGGAAGAATATTGATACTTTAGGTATTCTTGCCACGATCGGCACAAAAACTGCGAGGCTATATGAAACCGCACTCCCAGGTTATGCGATTTTATGGCCTAATGAAGACGAGCAAACTTCATTGGTAATGGAAGCTATTTACGGCAAGGCTGGCATCAAGGCCGGGAATCGCACAGAGCATCCCCGGACGCTTCTAATCGAGGCGGCACGATCCCTTATTTCCAAGGGCGCAAAAGCAATAGTCGCAGGCTGTACCGAAGTTCCCCTCGCGCTCAGCCAGAAGGATATCGCAGTACCCTTGCTCGATCCGATGCAAATGCTCGCCGAAGCCCTTGTGCGCAGAGCAAGAAGGGATTAACCCTCCAGATCGCTGCCCTGGCCTACTCTCTGTTTTTCTCTCAAATTCTTGATAAACCCCTCAAAGGCTCTCTTGGCCATATCCTTGCAGCCTAAGCCAAAGGCAAGGCCTACTCCAAGGGCGATTGCGGCAAAAATGAGCACAAAAATAGTACTGATTATCGTCTGACCCAAGCCCATCTGTTCCATCGCCATGGTAGCCACGATAAAATATCCCAAGTACTTAATAATTCTTCCTATGAGATCAGGACTATGCACTGCCGCGTTGCGCGCTATCGTTATGATGAAGTTGGAAAGAAATGTGACCACCACGAGCCCTATGATGACGGTGATGAGGGTAGCCAGCAGATTGGGCAGCGCCGAGCGCAGCCAGGCCGACAGCGAGTTGGCCACTCCCTCATCCAGCCGTGCCACAGTGTTGGAAAGAACGGCGATCATTAAAAACCAGTAAAGCAGATAGCCCACAAGCCGCGAAGGAGAATGATGCACATTGCCCTTACGCAAAAAACTCGCGATGCCCGTTTTCTCGCTTAAGCGGTCGAAACGCAAAAGCCCCAGAAGCTTGGGAATGAGCATTCGCGCGAGGACAGCGACTATCCATCCTAAAATAAAGGTGAGCAAAGCCCCTGCGATGGGCGGCAGACCCTGAGAAAAAGAACGGAAAGAATCTATTATAGTGTTGAACTCCATCTATGCCTCCTAATGTCGTATATTTCTCGAAAGAATTTCAGGCTCCACCGTCGGCTACCAGCTTATGAATTTGCTCCACGCTCATGCCATCTATGCCCAGGGTTTTAACCGTCCTACCCCCACTCCTGTAATCTGCATCATTCATCATCTCGGCCAGGTCTATCACCAAGTCTATGGCAGGTGTGGCAACGCCCAGCATTTGTCCTAGAGATGCCAGGGGCACAAGGCTCATGGGCACGTCCTCCCAGACATAGCGATGTTGGATTGTAGAAGGGGCCTTGATTCCCGAATACCCTGAGGTAGCCTTTATTGCTTCGCAGAGTGTATCTCCCGGTGAATCGTAGGTCAAATAAAGCCACTCTCTGGCCGATACGGTGCGGATTCCCAGCGCCCTGGCCACGGCGAGTCTTTCATCGTCCACCCGCTGAAGCACCTCGGCCACACCAGGGGAAACACCTTGAATGTAATACTCAAAATTGCCCTGGGTGGACTCTATCCAGCCGGCATTCAAGAGGGTGAGGGCTGGATGGAAAATTGCGCCGATGTTCTCCAGGCTGGTAGCCAGCACATTGCTCCCTGCGGTGAACTGGGGAAAGGCCTGCCCTAACACTCCCAAGGCATCGGGAGTTATGTGTGAAGGCAGGGCGCTCACAGGTACGCCATTTTTTACCCGGAAAATATGGCCTCTGTGCCTGTTTATCATCCGGGAGGCATAGATGAAGGTCTGGGCTTCTACTATGACAGGCCTCTGTCCTGTCTCCAGGCTCCTTAAGGCTTCCCTGAACTCGAGAGCCCCTCCGGTTCGGCCGGGATTCAGCACTACGATTTGTCCATCCCTTAAAAAGGGTGCCATGGCCTTGGCCAGCGGAAGATGCGCTGTGGACGGGGTTACTATCATTACTACATCTGCACCGTCCAGTGCTGTTTTAATGGAAGATGTGGCTGTATGGACCGGACCGAAGCCTTCCACCTCACCTTCCAGGTCCACGCCCCCATACCAGCGAACCGCGTTGAGATGCTCATCGGTTCTGTTATAGAGCCTCACTTCAAAGCCCATGTACCCAAGATGCCCGGCCATCGCAAGTCCGCCGTTGCCTGCGCCAGCAACACACCATACAGCTTTCTTTCCCTTATCCTTTACCCTCTTGAGGATCCGCCGCACTTCATCCCAGCTACTAGGTCCTGCCATGGCTACCTCCAGGGCTGCGCCCTCTAGCCAGATTGCTTTTTATA
>CAZHFN010000004.1:69139-80209 GCA_964531105.1 uncultured Treponema sp.
GGTCCTGCCATGGCTACCTCCAGGGCTGCGCCCTCTAGCCAGATTGCTTTTTATAATTTCTATCCTCTGTTCAACCGATAGGGGATTCCCTGTCCCATCCAAAGCCTTTACCCCACCCCTGACAAGGCCCGTGGGTATATCGGCTTCGGGAAATTCATCTTTGCGATGAGTAAGCCAAGGGAGGGGAAATACCCCGGCTTTAAGCATCTGGTAAAAGCCCAGAGGACTGTAAGGTTTGTCGATAAGAGATTCCACGGCCTGAATCATGGCTTTGGCTTGATGAAAGAGTTCTTCCTCCCTATACGCCAATTCCTCGTTCCTGCCCATATCCTCAACAGATCCGTTCGCCCGCAGGCTTCTATATTCCTTGAGAGCATGAATAGTGATTTTAATGCTCTCTTCCATTACTTCGGGATCAGCCAGTCTGAAGGCTTCCGAATAACTCACCACATGGATGATCTGCGGGCTGGTCCCGTCCCTGGGTTCTATATCGTCCATCATGGCGGTAACTGCTGCAAGCTGGGCTTTGGCCCTGTCGGCATCGGGCGAAAAATAATCCAGTCCTCCCCTGGGCTGGAGGTATACCCGGAAACCGGGTTCTTCCAGCTCGCGAACCAGACGTAGCAGAACCTTAGCCTTGGCCAGATCCTGAATCCCCCAAGTGTATTTTGGAGTATTCAGCATTGTCTGGAGCACGAGGGTTTGGATTCCTTGTAGCTTGGCTGCCTTAGCCGCCACGAAACCGGACAATACATAGCCCAGGTCATCGGAGCCCCGGAATGCGAAATGATGTGGTACATTGGGCTCGAAAGGCTTATTCGTGGACGCTATGTAGGAAAGAGTCTGAAAATGTTCCTTGAGATTGTCCAAAACCGAGTTGGGTCCCCTGCCGTCCAGCTGACAAAACCACCACAGCGAAAGGGCATGCCAGGCTATGTCTATGGTTTCCTCGTTGAGCTTGGCCAGGGCGGGCACATTCTTGGTGCCGGCGTAGGCTCTCACCAGCATGGGTCTTGCGGTTTCCCATACGGCCGCGAATTCCTCTCGGCTGGCTATCGGTACTCCTCCCCCATTGCTCTTGCCTTCCCAGCTTTCGCCGAAACTGGACTGGGTCAGCTGCGAGCTGCCTATGGAGAGAACATCCAGGTATCGGCCTGAAGCCAAGCGTTTAGTCCAATCCAGGAATAGTTTAACCGCTTCTTTTCTGTCGGGCAGGTAAGGGCCTGCGTGAACCCTGGTGAGTGGCGGCAGGCTATGGGCAATACCATGCTCTACCCTGGACGTGAGCCTGTCGCCCTTTAATCCATACCCCCGGTAGCCGGAACGTTCTACAGGTTTTACGCCCTCATAACTCTTATCCCTGACTATCTTCTCTCCGAAACTCATTCGCGCGCTGTCGTACTTGAGGCCTTCGGACATGGACACGGGCATTAGCTCCTGGGGGATCCCGAGCTTTTCCATGGTTTCATGGGGAGTCTCATCGCCTAAAAATACTTCGGCAGTATCGGGAAAACGCTGGAGTACCGCCTCGCAGGCCTCGGGAAGGCCGGCGAAGAAAAGGCCGCGCACATGCCCACCGTCGGCGGAAAGTAGCTTCTCCCGTTTAAGAAATTCCCGCAAGGCTGAATAGACTCTCAGGGCGTCGACCGGATCCAGCCTATAGCTCAAGCCCAATAGGCTTATTCCCTTATTGCGGATCCAAGTACGCAAGTACCTGCCCCCAGCTCCCCGTGCTATGACCTCGAGATCCTGACTGACATCCTCGTCGGCTATCCATGATCTAATGCCGCACTGATCCAATACTTGGGAAAAGGAAAGAATGCCCAGGGTGTGGACATCTACGGCAGGATGCAATAATCCGAATACGTCTTCTTTACTTACCTTGAACACTAGCTGCACCTCCTCGGCGTATACGTATCTTGCGCCCTCCCACACCTCCCTTTGAGTAATCGCTTATTCAGCGCTGCAATGAGAGTTCTACACTCTCAGCTATGTCTCGTATGTATGAAAATACCACGAAAAATGCCGTTTCGGCATTAGCAGTAGAGGATTATCTTAAAATATGGGGGAGAATATCAGGCGCTTTCGCTGGCAGCCTTGGGTGCAGCAGGTGCTGCTGGAGCCGCAGGCTTTCCCGCAGCGGAATCCGGTGCCTTTGCCGTAGCAGCTGCCTTGCTTTCCGAAGCTGAGGCTTTAGCTGGCGCAGGAGAGCCGGTGGTGGCCTTGCGGGAATCGTTGATATAGAAGCCGCTGCCTTTGAAAATAATGCCGCTTCCCCCACCAATCATCCGGCGGACTTTACCTCCGCATTGGGGACAAATACGGACGGGTTCATCCGACATAGATTGAAATCTTTCAAAATTATAATGGCAGTCCCGGCATTCATATTCATATGTAGGCATTACTGCTACCTCGATAGTACACGCAAGATGTGATTGTTCGACAGCAAATATAATAAAAAAGCGCTTTCAAGGTAAAGAGGTAGAGCCGCTCAGGTTCTTAAGACCCAGTTTTCTCCCCACCTTCTTGAAAGCTTGGATGGCGAAATCTATTTGGCTTATCTCGTGGGCAGCTGAAATCTGCACCCTGATCCGGGCCTTGCCCTTGGGTACCACCGGGTATGAAAAACCAATAACATAGATGCCCTCGTCCAAAAGTTCCGAAGCCATTCTGTGGGCTAGTTTTTCATCATAGAGCATGACCGGGCATATGGGATGGATACCGGGCCGGATGTCGAAACCCGCTTCCGTCATGGCCGTCCTGAAACGCCTGGTATTAGCTGCCAGTTTATCCCTGAGCGCCGAAGATGCGTCGAGAATATCCAGAACCTTCAGGGTTCCTCCCACAATCGAAGGCGCGAGGGTATTGGAAAAGAGGTAGGGCCTCGCCTTCTGCCGCAGATATTCTACAATCTCGGTCCTGGCGGCGATTACGCCGCCCGATGCGCCGCCCAAGGCCTTGCCGAAGGTGGTGGTGATGATGTCCACCCTACCTTCTACGTGGCAGTGCTCCCAGGTTCCCCTACCCCGGGATCCCATGAAACCCGTGGCATGGGAGTCGTCCACCAGCACAAGGGCATCGTAACGATCAGCCAAATCGCAGATAGATTTAAGGTCTGCGACATCCCCATCCATGGAAAATACGCCGTCGGTGGCAATCATTCGAATTCTGGCCTTGGAGGCCTCCTGGAGGCAGCGCTCCAAGCCCTTGGATTCCTTGCCGGTGTCTGGATCCTTTTCCTCAATATTCCTCATGTCCCCATGCTTGTAAACCCAGCGCTTGGCCTTGCAGAGCCGTACGCCATCGATGATGGAGGCATGGTTGAGACTGTCGGCGATTATGGCGCAGTCCTCATCCAGCAAAGGTTCGAATACTGCACCGTTGGCATCGAAGCAGGATGAGAAGAGTATGGCGTCCTCCATGCCCAGATACTCGGCAACTCGTCGCTCCAAAACCTTATGGGGAGCTTGGGTGCCGCAAATAAAACGCACCGATGCCAGTCCGTAACCCCATTGATCCAGGGCATCCCGGGCCGCTTTGCGCAACTCCAGATTGTTAGCCAAGCCCAGGTAGTTGTTTGCGCAAAAATTGAGGACTTCTTGGCCATCCGATACTCTGATAAGGCTGCCCTGAGGCCCGGATAGCACGCGTTCGTCCTTGTAGAGCCCCTCTTCCCGGATAGCCGCAAGCTTGCCAGCCAGCTCGGTCTTTAACGAAGCGTACATGCCGTCCTCCTTCAGGATCGAGGCCTAGCCTTGAAAAAACCTATGACACTGCCCGCCAGCCCGCCTGCGATATGAGCGAATTGGGAGATATTGTCCTGCTTGGCCAGGGCATCCCAAATCTGTCCGCCCAGGTAGACAATCATCACAAGAATAAAGCTCAAGGGGATCTCTCCCTTTTTATAATTAGTAATTGAGGAGAGAATTATCATCATGAATACTATTCCCGAAGCGCCAAGGAGGACGGTATTCGGAAAGAGAAGTACATTCATCAGTCCTGTGAAGGCCGCGGTTATGGCCACGCTCAGAAGGATAAAACCCGATCCGTAGGCCGCCTCCAAAAGGGGACCGAGAAGAAGGATCATGGTAAAATTGGCCATGTAGTGTTGAACCGAGGCATGGCCGAATATGTAGGTGAAAAGTTTGATATAATCGCCGAACACTCCTGCCCTGAAGGGTGCCGGGGTTGAAAACCAGAGGGCCGTCAGGGACGGCAGCACCGTGATGGACAGAACGAGCACCAGTGCCGAGAAGAAGGTGAATGTCAACGTTACCGGTGCGTTATAGCGGATTTTCATGGCCTATCCTCCCCACCGTCCGGAGTCCCGGAGCGGTGCTGCGAGTCTTAAAGATCCAGGACAAGGGACACTGGACAATGATCGGAACCTTTTGCCTCAGGCTGAATACCGGCCTTGAGGAGGGCGGGTAAAAGCTCGGGATTGATGCAGTGATAATCCAGGCGCCAGCCAATGTTGTTAGCCCTCGCCGATGGCACTCTGTAGGTCCACCAGGTGTAATTCCCGGGTTCGGGGCAAAGATGGCGGAAGCTGTCGATATAGCCTGCGCCGGTGAAGCTGTCCATCCAAGACCTTTCCTCGGGAAGGTACCCAGGATTGCCTTCGTTCTGATCGGGCCTGGCCAAATCGATAGACTTATGGGCGATGTTGTAATCACCGGCCACAACCACGTGCCTGCCCTTTGCGCGCTGGGCATTGCAATAGTCCAGCACGGCGGCGCAGAAGCGGAGTTTATAATCCAGCCTTGCGCCTCCGTCCTGACTGTTGGGGAAATACGCTGATATGAGGATAAAATCGTCGAAATCGGCTATGACCGTGCGCCCTTCGTCGTCGAATTCGGGGATTCCCAGGGTTTCTATGCGGCTGGCTTCGCGGCGAGCTAGAATGGCCGTGCCCGAGTACCCCTTGCGCACCGCGCTGGACCAGTACACAGCATAGGGCTTGCCTTGGCCATCGCGGGGATTGAGAAGCTCGGCCGGAAGCTGGCCGGGATGGGCTTTAGTCTCCTGCAGACACACAAAGTCAGCGTCCTCGGCGGCCAGCCAATCCAGGAAACCCTTGCCGGCACAGGCCCGGATTCCATTGACATTCCATGATCGCAGTGTTTTCATTCCCTACCCCCGGCTGTTCAGGATCCCAGGATGGAATCGATGAGTCCCTTGAGCGCCGGATCTATCTGGGCAGGCTTTTGGGAATCCGAAACATCAATCTGGAAGATTCCGTCCTTGAATACGATAGGTCCCTGTTCATCGGGAAGGGGAATTTCTTCATCCTCCGCCGAAAGCTCCCGCAATGCCTTGCCAAAGACTTCGGCCTTGCTTGAAAGCGGTGAACCAAAGCATCCTCTAGCCCTATATTCCCTGTAGGAGTCGGCGCGATAGCGGCGAGTTCCAAGAAAAAAGGCTTTGGTGGTGATGCCGGTTTCAGGTACCATGGTATGGTCAGTACAATATCCCGAATTCCGTCCCTGCGCCATACCCTGCTTGATGTCGCATCCTGGCCGGGGATGCTATACTCATTTCCGTGAAGCTCCGATTCGTCGCCATCCTCATTTTTATTAGCCTTCTCTCGATATCCACTCCAGCGGCCGCTCAGACTCTCGATGCCCTGGATAAGGCTGACCATATCCGCACCGAGCGTTTCGATATCTACTATTCCACAAACCTCGCCAATCAGGCCTCCCAGCTCGCAGCCTATGCCGATGCCGTGCTTTTAGATATGGAATCCATTCTCGGCATACAGGCTTCCTGGGAAAGGCTTCCCGTCCTTATTTCGAATAGAAGTCCATTTTTCAATGCATATTACACCGCGTATCCCTCGGACAGGATCTCTATCAACCTCGTTGATGCGGGAGCCCAGGGAGAGCTCAGCTCCTTTGATGATGAGCTAAAATATGTCTTTATCCATGAACTGAGCCACGCTATAACCCTGGGCGCAGCCTCCCCTCTCTGGTCCATCTTAAGCTGGTTTCTAGGCGATTATATTATTCCCGGCGCATGGATAGCCCCCAAAATGCTCTCCGAAGGAACTTCTGTCTGGATGGAGAGCATGGACTGGTCGAGTTACGGGATATCCGATGAAAACCTGCTGAAGACCGAAGAAGGAAGAATGCCCGGTAGACTTCATGATCCGGGGGCTCTCAAGGATGTCTATATAGACCAGTCTCTTGATCTGGTCCGAGAGCCCTGGGAAGTGTCGGGGCTCGCGGAGCACCCTGGATCGGGCGGACTCCCCTACTTATACGGGGGACTTTTTGTGGATTATATTGCTCGTCGCTTCGGGCCGGAAGCCATAGGGCTGCTCTGGAGAGAATCGAGCAAGGGCAACCTGGCCAGAGGTTTCGATGGCACCCTCCTCTCCAAAGGAGTATTCGAGACAGCATATTCGCTGCCGCTCAAGGCTGTCTGGAAGGATTTTTTAAACACCCTGGACAGCCCCGACACTGTGGACAAGGGCGAAATCGGGCAAACAGACGGAAAAACCTTAGAGGCTAAGCTGTCCATCGACCCAGTATTGTTCGAAGGCCGCATAGGTGCTTATACCTCACTCGGGGATCGAGTGTACCTCATCGACCTGGAGCGCCGGGGCTTATACTCCTTTGTCCCCAAGCAGAAGGAAGAAGCCCGAAGACTTTTTGCCGTCGACTCCCTTGTGGAAGACATGCAAGTCTTGCATGGAGAGAACAAGCTTCTTCTCCGATGGCGGCGCTCCACCATGGCAGGGAGGTTGGAGGCGGCTGATTACGTAGTTGATCCAGCCGATGAAAAGCTCAGCTATCGAGGCACTAGAGATGAAGCCTCCCCGGGCGATGCGGTAAAAAATATCGCAGAGCCTGAAAGCATTCCCCTTCTCTACGCTCCCCAAATCGACAAAACCGAAGGCTTCACGTACGGCCTGATCAGGATGGGTACAGCGGTTGTACCCGCCAGGGTGAATGCCCAGGGCTCCATGGATCTTCTGCTGACTTCATTGGACGCTGTTTCATCCATTACAGGACCCGAGTACGGGTTTCCCGGCGCCAAAGGCAGGGTATTCGCCCTTCAAGTTTCCCTACCCGCAAGCCCTCCGCGCCTGGCTTTTCTTGAAGAGGATTCAGGAGCCTGGAGACTGTGGATACAAAAAAAGGCAGCTGCCGGCGGAGCCGAAAGCCCAGTATTCCTGAATGACGACGAGTTAGTCTATTTGTCACAGAATGGCTCCGGCACCCAGGCTCTAAAGCTGCTGGCGCTGGATGAAGAATATCTAGCCGTCAATTGCGAGCCTATCGAGGCATCTTGGGTAAGCCTTCAGCAGTACAGGGAGAATCGGGGTTTTGTCGGGAGTCAGGACCTTTCCAGCGAATTCCAAATTCTACCGAACCGTCTGTTTCCCAGGATCTGGGAGAACAGCCGCTATCCCTACATCGACCTGGACTCTCTGGGACTTCAGTTTGAAGGTATGGATCTCACCGAACGCGTATCATGGAGAAGCTCGGCGGGCTGGCATTTTAACGCCGCCATGCCCGAAGCTTCCATGGCTATCCAACTCGCTTCAGATGCCCAGCTATTCAACTTCAACGCCCAGGATTACTATGCCGACCAGGGCGACAGCAGGCCCTTCGCACGCATACTAGGCTCAGGTCTTCGCTATGATACCGCATTCCACTTCCTCCCCTTTCAGAGAAGACTTACCGCATCCGCTGCTATCAATGTCGCGGGCATCGATCTTTTTCCTTCTCTGACAGGATACCTTGCACCTGTCTTGGCCTACAGTTCTTTGGGAGGAAGCATAAAGCTGGGCTATTCCGACGAGTATTCCCTACCCTTTCCGCCCTCAGATACCCAAGGCATTAAGGCAATCCTGGGAACCGAGTATGAAAAGCTGCCCGGAATAGCAGAAAGTTTTTCCCTCTCGTCATACCTGGGGTATTCGCTAGGCAAGCCTGGTCTAAGGCTGTCGGTATACGGAGCCGTGAGTCTATCCGAAGCCCTGGGCTTTTCACCTTCCGGCCGGCGATTCAAGTCTAGAGGCCTCAGCTATCCTTCAGCCCTGGCCGCAGCATATCCCTCCTATGAGGAATATGCCGCCCTAACCAGCCACTCACCCTGGTATGGCTATGGCGAACTTGCGATTCGCCTCTTCTCCTTCGAACCCTGGCGATTTATTGGCCTTATAAAAATGCCCTGGCTTCCTACATGGACTCTGGGCAGGCTGGACATGAGGGGAGGCATGAGAGCTGCGGTTCTCATGGAAAACCAGGTACTCGCCTTCCCGACTTCGGCCTTTCTCTCTCTAGATATGGAGTTGGCGATAATGGCGGGCTTGGCCGCCGAAGGCAGGCTGGGTTTGACTCTGGAGGCCGCCTATGCCTTCGATACAAGGCTATCCGGCGGCCAAGCTCTGTTCTTCGGATTCGCCTTTGGTATGCGTATATGACCCAGAAAAACCACAGCGCCATAGTGGAAGCCCAAACCCGCCTTAGCCCTGCCGTCTGCGCTGAGCTGAAGGAAGCGATAGAATCAGCGGGGGGGGCTGAGGTTTTCGCCATTGGGACTCTGGATAGTACAGGGCGGGTGGGCAGCATCGATGTGGTAGCCAGAGGCAGCACCGAGGCCGTACCCGCACTGGCCTCCTTCTTTGAAAAGGGGGGTGTGCTAATCCACAACCATCCCTCGGGAAGGCTCCAGCCCTCGGATGCCGACGTGGCCATCGCGGCCGAGGCCGGATCCTACGGCGTGGGTTCTTACATTGTCGATAACAAAGCCCAATCCGTGTTTATCGTGGCCGAGCCCGCCAGAAGAAGGGCCGTGAGAATGCTGGACGAGGCAGGCCTGGCTGGAGCCCTGGACTCAGGAGGCAAGCTGTCCCGAGCCATGCGCGACTTTGAGCCGCGTCCCTCCCAGGTGGACATGACAGCCGACGTAGCCTCGGTATTCAACCATGGAGGCATACTGGCTGCCGAGGCTGGAACCGGGGTAGGAAAATCCTTTGCCTATCTTCTGCCTGCCATAGCCTGGGCCCAGGGCAATGAAGAAAGAGTGGTCATTTCCACAGCCACTATCAACCTCCAGGACCAGCTTTTTGCCAAGGATATTCCTCTGGTTTCCTCAATTTTCAAGAAAAAGCCCAAGACCGTCTTAGTCAAGGGAAGAGCCAACTATCTGTGCAAACGTAGGCTCATGGAGGCTCTGGAAGAAGAAGGACTACTTCTGGATGAGCAAAGTCCCTTGAAAAGGCTCCTGGCTTGGGATGCCGCAGGGGCCTCGGGCGATAGGGCAGGACTTCCCTTCCGGGTGGACGACCAAACCTGGGGTAGAGTCTGCTCCGAAGCCGAAGCCTGCGTTTCCATACGCTGTCCCCACAGGGAAGGCTGCCATGTCATCGCAGTGCGTAAAAATGCCGCCGACGCGCAGATCATTGTGGTCAATCATCATCTGCTCTTTGCTGATATTTACGCACGGAAAAGAAGTTCAGGGCTCGAACAGACCTCGATACTCCCTTCCTACGACTCTCTTGTGTTGGATGAGGCTCATTCCATAGAGGATAGCGCCACGAGCCTATTCACAGAAAGCCTGTCCAGGTTTTCCCTTCTCAAGAAGCTGTCCCAACTCTGGAGAAGGCGAGGTAAAACCCACTTCGGATCCATCGCCAGTCTTGCCGCTTCCCCGGCGGTGGGGAAAATCCTCATTAAGGGCTTTGAAACAAGCCTACAGGAAGTTCAGGGCTCCATGGCGTCCCTGGAGGCAGGAACCTTAGGGCTTCTGGGCTCGGAGGCGACCCTGCGGCTTAAGGAAAGGACGGAGCAGATTGTCCTCTCCATCTGTGAACCTGCGGGACACCTGCAGAGGGCTATCCTCACCCTCACCAAGGGTATAGCCGACATCATAGAAGTCCTGCCGGATTCCTTGGCTCAGGAAAGTGCCGCTTTCGAAACGCGAATGGTAGCCCGAAATCTCAACGAGACGGCCGATCTTCTAGCCCGGCTCAAGGATTTTGAAGCCAACCCCGATACGGTGTTTTGGATCGAAAAGGCCAAGACTTCCCAAAAGGAAATATTCATTGTCTTCAATGCCACACCTCTGGACGTGGCTCCTCTTCTAGAACGCTCGGTATTCGAAAAAATGCGCACCGTCGTCTGTACTTCAGCGACGCTTACAGTGGCCGGTCAATTTGATTTCTGGATGCAGCGTGTGGGTATTTCCAGGCAGAGGGCGGATCTGGATTCGAAAATCTATCCCTCGCCCTTCCCCTTTTCCAGTAACGCGGTGCTTGCCATGGACCCCGGGGCTCCCCATCCTCAAAGGCAGAAGGAACACTATAAAACCTATGTGGCAGACTCGGTGCTCCGCCTTCTCAAGGCTTCCCGGGGAAGAGCCCTGGTGCTCTTTACCAGCTACGAAATGCTGGGGCTGAGCTATGAAAAAGCCAAAGCCCAATTGGAAGCCCAAGGTATTACCTGTCTTCGCCAGGGCATGGACGAAAGATCTCGCCTCCTGGCCATGTTCAAGAACGATATATCCAGCGTTTTATTCGCCACCGACTCCTTCTGGGAGGGTGTGGATGCTCCAGGCGAAACCCTTTCCATGGTGGTGCTGACAAAACTGCCCTTCAAGGTACCCGATGACCCCATACAACAGGCCAGAGCCGAAGCAGTTGAAAAAGCAGGAGGCAATTCTTTTGCGCAGATCAGCATCCCCGAAGCGATCATAAAATTCAAACAAGGCTTCGGCCGCCTTATACGCCATTCTCAGGACAGGGGAGTCGCGGTAGTTCTGGATCAGCGTCTGGCCACCGCCGGTTATGGCCGACTCTTTATCGACAGCCTTCCCAAATGCAAGCTCATACCCGGTTCGATTGAAGTGCTGGAAAGAGAAATACCCCGCTTTCTGGACGACTGACGATGCAAAAGCTACAATGCCTGAGAAAGGGAGATACATGAAAGAATCACAGCCTTGCCTCTATGAACTCGACAACCGCATCAGGGACTATCCCTGGGGCAGTACCGATGGATTGAGCCTCTATTGCGGCATAAAAACCCAACCAGGCAAGCCACAGGCTGAATGCTGGATGGG
>CAZHFN010000005.1:0-8447 GCA_964531105.1 uncultured Treponema sp.
CCGAACTCGGCTACTACTTTTTCCACGAATGCCTGTATCTGTGCCGTATCGGTGACATTCACCACTGCGCCCCGCACGTTTTTCCGGCCGGCTTCCAGCTCTCCGAAGGCAGAGTCGTTCACATCCAATGCAAACACCATTTTGGCACCTTCTTCGGCGAATCTGTCCACAATAGTCCGGCCGATTCCCCGGGCTCCTCCGGTGACAACGCAGATCTTTTCTTTCATCCTATCCATAATGGTCCTCCCCAAATTAATCTCATCACTCCAGCAATGCAGCGCAAGCACTCTCATCCGACGAAGTGTGACTGCCTACTTACTCCCAGCCACTGGACCCCATCGCACTACCGAACTGGCCCACACAAAGCCCAGGCCGGCGCCCACGAGCACAATTCTGGATCCGTCTTGTATCTTTCCGGCTTCCAGTCCGAGTTTTATGGATAAGAGCTGGTCGTTCTGGCCCAGATGGCCGTACTCATCCAGATAGGTGGACTGCTCTTCCTTCAGGCCCAACTCCTGGAGCACGGCCAGGTGGGCGCTGCGCTTGAAATGGAGTATGGCCAGGTAATCTATTTCATTTTCTCCGAATCCCGACTTCCGCATGGATTCTCGGATTACGGCATAGAAATTGGGCATCGTGACCTCGCCCAGCTTATTCTTGAAGGCGGCCTCGTCGGGAACCCTGAAATATGGCTCGGCCGCATCTGTGGGTTCGGGGGGCCACTTCTTGGAGCCCAGTACCGGCACTATGCACATCTCGGACAGGGAGCCATCGCCTCTGAAAGAAGAGGCTAGAAGTTCGTTTTTACCCAAGTCTTTTACAAGGAGACAGGCCGAGCCCGCGGATCCTATGTCCATCATAAAGCGGGTGGGAGGATAGGAAAGTTGTATGAGGTCGTTATTCCTGTACCCTGAGACCAAGAGGACATTCTTGAGATCTTCCCTAGCCAGCATGAGGGATTTGGCTACGTCCAGGGCGGCCATCATGGATCCGCACATGGCTTCCATGTCAAAGCTCCAGGCCTTGGAGGCGCCCAGCCTGTTGGCCACATTGAGGCCGGCGAGCCAGCAGGGGTAGTCCTTGTGTTGAGCCCCGCACCAGATGACGAGGTCTATATCGGCAGCTGCGATGCCGGCCTCTTCCAGAGCCTCCCGGGCTGCCTTATACCCCATGTCCGCAGTGGTATCTTCAGGCCCGGCCACGGGCTTTCTTTTTATGCCGAACTTGAGCGCTATCACATCCTCCGGCACCCCTGTCTGGGCAGCGAGATCTGCCGCACTTAACTGTGTACTGGGAAAGTAGAGACCAATACCAGCGATTCCTATATGCATTAGATACTCCATATTCAGTGAATCATCTCTCACTACTATCTGCTCCGTTTTTACAATACGTCAAGAGTGATTTTTCATTTTTTAATACTTTTTAGTATTTTTCCGAAGTGTAGTCTTCTATTTGAAATATTTATTTATCATTTTTGTATATATTTAAGTTATTCTGTGACACCAGGGTTTAGTGAAATCTTGATGAGCCACAAATAATTTCAATATTTAATCTTGCGCGTTTAGAATAAGAGTCCTATACTCAATTAAGGAAAAGTGAATCGTCTCTCACCGTGCTGGGAAATGAGTTTAAATCTCTTAGAGCTGGGAACTGAATTTTCTGCTTTTTCATTATAGAAGAGGGAGTTGCAATGGCTGTATTCGCCGCGATCCACGACGGGGAGCTTTCAAGCAGGGCAAGACTCGTGCAGGCGGCCATACAGCAATTTTCTGCAAAATGGTACGGAACTGTATCGGTTGCGGAAATTTGCAGGGCTGCGGGGCTTTCAAACGGCCTTTTTTATCGCTACTTCCAAAGCAAGGAAGAGATTTTCAAGCAAATTCTCGAGTTTGTGATAAATCGGATCGAGGAAGCCCTGATGACAATTTCTGGCAAGGGAAGCCTGGAACGTCTGAGGGATTTCTCTAGGATTATCTTTGAGTTCTCCAGGGATAATCCCACCTTGATACGGGTATTTCGGGAAGGTCAGTACCGATTTCTTGAATACGAGCGCAGACTCGAAGAAGTATATACCAAGGCTTTGGCCAGAACCTTGAATAAAAAAATCTCCCAAGCTGGGTATATATTTTCATTGGGGGGTCTGCGGTTTGCCGCAATACGCGCTGCTTTGCAAAATGTTCCAGTTAAGCTCGATAGCATCCAGCAAATCATTGAACACGGACTCTTCGATCCTCAGTCTGTAGATATCGCCCGCGTATTCTCAACTTCAATCAATCCTCTTCCTATCGATATCATGCCGAATGCCCGGGAGCGGCTTTTCAGGGAAGGCAAGGGTCTCTTTGGACAGCAGGGTTATTTTGAAACCAATATTTCCGAGATCACGAAGGCTGCCGGACTTTCGACGGGAGCCTTCTATACCTATTTTCCAACAAAGGAAGGTTTTTATAAGGAATTGATAGAGCGCGTGGGCAGGGAGGTTCGGCGTTTTATTTCATTGAACCTCGACCCTTCGCTCAATCGGGTGGAGCGAGAGTTGCGGGGGCTCTGGCTCTTTATCATCTTTCTTTCCTTGGACAGGCACTGCTACAGACTCGTTCGAGAGGCCGAGTTTGTGCTTCCCGCCGTGGTCAAATCCTATTACGACGCCTTTGTGAAGGGGTATATCAAATTCGGTGACACCTACACAAGAATAGATGCAGGTAGCGCAATCGAGTACATGCTTGGAGTGGCGCATTACCTGGGCTTGGAAACGTTTTTGGGACAGTCTCTGGAGAAGACCAAGCCCCTCATTATGGAAATTGGGAATTATTATAAGAAAGGTTTAGACGGAAAGCTGGACTAAGGGGGAGGTTCGGATGGCAAGAGCTGTAATACGAAGCACAGGCATCTATGTTCCAGGCGAAGCTATCGACAACAGCAGGCTTATGAAGCTTACGGGCATTGAGTTCGATGCGGCCAAACATGAAGCCAAGCTGGGAATCGTCCACAGGCACATTGCCAGACTGTCTGGCTTGGAAGAGAGTAGCGCTGATTTCGCCGAGAAGGCGGCCAGGGCTGCCCTTAAAAAAGCAGGGGTTAATCCTGAAGATGTCGGGCTTTTTGTGGTGGCCACCGATACGCCTGAGTACATTTCCCCGGCCACGGGCATTCTGCTCCAGGGCAGGCTCCAGGGCAAGGAATGCGAGTCTAGGGCTTTCGATGTGGGAGCCTCCTGTGCAAGCTTCGTGACAGCCTTGGACATGGTAGCCCGGCTTCAGGTCTCAGATCCCAGCCTTCATTACGCCCTAGTTGTAGGAATCTACAATATGCCCGCCTATATCAGGGATGGCGACGCCTTCGGATGGTCCATCTTCGCCGACGGTGCAGGCGCGGTGCTACTGGAGCGAGTAGATGATGGGGAAAAAACCCATCTGCCCAGTTTGGAGTCGGCCTCGGGTTATCTGGAGGGCGTATTTAGGGCCGATGGCACCCAGTGGGATTTTGTAGGAGTATACGCCGGCGGCACGAAAAAACCGGTGACCAGGGAACTGCTGGATCAGGGAAAATACGGGCTTGAATTGCTGCAGCGCCTTCCTGGGGACAGAAACGTGAAACTCTGGCCGCCCATCGTGCAACGGCTTTTAGAAAAGGCAGGCATTCCCCAGTCAGGGGTCGCCCATTATTTCTTCACCCAGATCAACCGCTCGGTGATAGCCCAGGTTATGGAAATTCTGAGCGAACCCATGGAGAAAACCACCACAGTGATGGACAAGTATGGCTATACGGGTTCTGCCTGCATTCCCATGGCCCTCCATGAGGCTTTGAGCCTTGGCCGGGTTCGCAAGGGCGATTTGATTGTCCTGGTAGCCTCCGGTGCTGGTCTGGCCGTGGGGGCTTCGCTGATAAGGTTGTAGGAGAAATAAAGGCGGGCGAGGAAGTAAAGCAGTTAGAAGGGCCTGAAATCCTTCTATGCGCAATAAAATAGAGGCTTTTGCAAAAGTCAGACGAGTTTTGCAAAAGCTACCTTGAAGGTGCGTATGTTTCGTCCATTTTCATGCTTTTAGCATAAAAATGGACGAAACTACAAAGCCAATTTCAAAAGTTAACAGACTTTTGAAATTGGCTCGATAGTATGTGTAAGGAGTGTTCCATGGATTGGCTGGATATTTACAAACGTAAGCTAGTTTCCATTGACGATGCGGTTTCTAAAATCAGGAGCGACAGCGATATTATTGTCGGTCAGTGCGCTTCAGAGCCCCAGGGCTGCATGGAACGTTTTCATATAGTAGCCGGCAAGGTGGAGAACGCCAGAGTATTCTCGGTACTCACTCTCAAGCCCTACGACTTCTACATGAAGCCCGAGATGAAGGGGCATTTCGAGCTGGCATCCTGGTTCCACGCCCCTGGCTCCAGGGCAGCCCTGAAAGCCGGCACTGGCACGGTGACCTATGTGCCCAATATGCTCCACAGAGCGGCTTCCGACAGAATCCACGCCCACAAGCCCGAGTTCTTCTTTGGCACCTGCACACCTCCGGATAAGCATGGCTTCGTCTCCCTCTCTTTGGGTGTGACCTATGAAAAAGACATGGTGGAAGCCGCTGAAACAGTAATTCTAGAAGTGAATCCCCGTCTGCCTCGGACCTTTGGGGATACCCAGGTTCATGTCTCCCAGGTGGACTTCTTCGTGGAGCACGACCAGGAAGTGCCCTTCCTCCCGCCTCCCAACCCTGACGAAACCGACATGGCTATCGGAGCCCACATCGCCGAACTGGTAGACAATGGTTCGACCATTCAGCTGGGCATTGGTGGCATTCCCAATGCCGCTGCCCTAGCCCTTAGGGATAAAAAGGATCTGGGTGTCCATACCGAAATGCTCGTGGACTCGATGATGGAACTGTACGAGATGGGGGTGGTGACCAATGCAAAAAAGGCATTGAAAAAGGGAAAATTCATCACCACCTTCGCGATGGGATCGAGGAAGTTCTACGATTGGCTGGACGACAACGTAGCCGTAGAGTTCCAGCGGGGTCGCTGGGTAAACGATCCCTCGGTAGTAGCCCAAAACTCCAAGATGGTGTCGATCAATACCTGCATCTCGGTGGATCTCACCGGACAGGTCGCCAGCGAGAGCATCGGCCCTGCCCAGTACTCGGGCACGGGAGGACAGGCCGATACGGCCACCGGCGCGGTGGCGGGCTTCGACGGGTTGGGAAAAAGCATCATCGCCTGCTACAGCACAGCGAAAAAGGGCAGCGTATCGACCATAGTGCCCATGCTGCCCGAGGGCTCGGCGGTTACGTTGCATAGAAGCCTGGTGGACCATGTGGTTACCGAGCATGGCATAGCCCGCCTGCGGGGAAGAACGGTTCGAGAGAGGGCGAGGGAACTAATAAATGTGGCCAACCCAGCCTTCAGGGATGAGCTGGTAGCCCAGGCCAAGGCGCTAGGCTATCTCTGAGCGCAGCTCAGTACAGCCTGCGGATCTCGATATCACCTGAGCTGGTTGAAAGCTTTACCGGGGTAAGGCCCGAGCCGAGCAGTGCCTCGCGGGAACCTGTTCTTTTTACATCGCAGTCGACAGATCCCGAGACGGTAGCCCATGACACAAGCGCGTCAAAATCTTTTTCGTAGCGGAGACTTATGTCACCGGATGCGCTCCTGGCCGAGATCTCGCCTCCTCTGGAGTCGGTTTCGATATCAAGGTTCCCCGAAGCGGTTCGTGCTTGTATGGATTGGGAACAGCCGCTGATTGATATATCCCCGGAAGCGGTGGAGACCTTTACTTCTCCATCGCAAGCCAGGACTTCCACATCGCCAGAAGCGGTTTGAACATCAAGTGCTCCAACCCTATCTACCACTTCGATGTCGCCGGAGAGGCTGTGAATAGAAAGCTCGTCTACAGAAATGGGAATCCGGAGCTCCAAGCTATCTGGTTCACGGCTATCCTTGCCAGTTGAAATAGTTAAAGTACCCTTCTCGTCATCTTCAATCTCAATAGCCGAACTCTCTTCGCCATGGGCTTTTAAAGAAAGGCCTTGGGGCGAAAGAAAAATCCGGAGATCACTGGACCTGCTGTGAACTTCAATTTTCTCTATTCCATCGACCGCGATGTCTTCCATGTCGAGACTTCTGCTCATTTTACCCTGAATGTCGGCGCTCTTTTCCCTGAATACTTTGCTTCTGCGAAACATGCCAGCCAGATCGAGGGCTTTTTTGATAACATCGCTGAGGTCCTCTCCGTCGATGCTTATCTTGGCCTTGCCCGTTTTCTCGCCCTCGGGTTTCACGGTTCCTGCCGAGCCTTCGCTTCCTGCCGAGTCATCGCTACTGGACTTGCCTGAAGCTTTGGCCGATCTTTCTCCGACGCCCTCCCCTTCCTGCAATAGGCTTTTAGCGAGACTGCCCGGAGCTTCCAGGCCTGCTACGATTTCTTCCTCACTGTTCGTGGGATTTTGCCTGCGGAGTTCGTCGATATGGTCTTCTATTTCCAGGAGTATGTCCCGCCGGGCTTCCCCATCGAAACCAATCAAGCCTTGGGACAATTCATCTATATATTCGCTTCGTGTCATTCTGCCCTTCCTCCCCTGGAAATGCTTACCCTGACAGCCTGGCTTTTATCGTATTCCTCTATCATGGCGGAGAGCAACGCCTTTCCTAGACTGGTGATGATGTAATATTTCCGAGGGTGTCCTACCTCGGGGGTTTCCCAGTTGGAGGCAATACTGCCATCCTTAGTCAACCTCATGAGCAGGGGATACAAAGTGCCTTCGCTGATGTCTAAACCTAATTCCCGCATCCGCTCCATGATAGCCAACCCATAGCTCCTGCCCTCGGCGGACAGGAGCTCGAGAAGGCAGAGCTCGAGAAATCCCTTGCGGAATTGGCTTTTCCATTTTTCCAGGAGTTCTTCATCCCTCTCCATCGAACCTTCCTTTTGGGCAGCAGAGAATACTACATACCGCCCCAGGGCCTGCCTGCGAAAAACTCGAAAAATTTCCGGTCTGAGACCATATCCGGCTTGCCCGGCCTTCCGTACATATCCATGAAATCCTTCCTCATCCTATCACCGAAGGAACGATTCATGGAGTGGCCCAGGACAAGCCGGAGGGTTGTGGATCTTACTGCACCGGAAACCGCGTGCAGCAGCGACCGGAACGAGCGCGTTCCGCGCCTCAGTTCCATTGGCTTCGCTTCCATAGTATCCTCCATTTCAAAAATACCTTGTATTACATAATATAGTTTACAGCAAAATATTTTTCAAGTACTTTTTTAAAAATTTTTCACATTGACCCCGGGAGGTACAGCGGCGACAATGGAGACAATGCAAAGCGATGCCCATCTCCACTTGCTTGATCTTGCGCACAAAGAGCCTGATTTCCTAAGCCTGTTGGTCGGCGAAGACTGGCGTGGAGCTGCTGTGTGCCATGACAGAGAAGAGTTCGAAGCCTCAGAAAACTATTTATCAGCGCTAAAGGGCAGTATTCTGGGTTTTGGAATACACCCCCAGGGTCTGCGTACCGATACCCAGGATTACCTAGCTGATCTTGTCCAAAATCGACGTATAGCCTTCATAGGTGAGGCTGGGTTTGAGTTTTTCGGAGACAGGCCGGAGTGGATCAGAAATGGAAAAAACCTGGAGGATCAAGGCCGCATATTTGAATTCCAGCTTGCCCTGGCAGTAGAATCCGGCCTGCCCCTCCTCATCCACTCCCGCAAGGCTACCGATATTCTCCTGGCCTATGCTCCAGAGCTGAGGCGACTGCGCTCTCTGGTTTTCCACGGCTGGCCGGGCCGAATCCATGATGCGAAGGCCTTTCTGGAAAAGGGAATCAATGCATACTTTTCTTTTGGCACCCCCCTTCTCAGGCAGGCCGCTCATGGTCTTGAATCCTGCAAAGCCCTCCCTGAAGATAGGCTTCTCTCTGAAACAGATGCACCCTGGCAGCCGCCCCGGGGCAGCGAATGGACAAGGACTGCTCATTTGGATGAGATTGTAAAAATCATGGCAGGTACCAGAAAAATCGAAATTCTTGAGATGGAAATGTTGCTTAGAAGAAATTTTATAAACGCCTACGGACTGGAGAGATAGACATGGTGATGTCCCAAGGATTCAGGAGCCGGACGGCTATTCTGCTAGGCGACGAAGGCATGGATGCCTTGAACAAGGCTAGCGTGGCTATTTACGGCTTGGGCGGCGTGGGGGCTGCTTGCGCGATGGATCTCGTGAGGGCGGGAGTAGGCCGTCTCTACGTGGTGGATTTTGACCGCGTAGAGAAGAGCAACCTCAACAGGCTCTACTTTGGATATCGAGAGAGCATAGGCCAGGCCAAGACGGAAGTATTCAGCCGTTTCGCTAGGGAAATAAATCCTTCAGTTTCCGTGATTGAGCGCCGCATTTTCTTTTCCGGCGATGATGCCCAGGAAATTATTGACCCAGCAAGCGCATACCATGCCGACTGCGTGGATTC
>CAZHFN010000005.1:8547-11771 GCA_964531105.1 uncultured Treponema sp.
AGGTTGACTCAAGGATCGAGTCCCTTCGTTCCCCAGGCGGCGGGGCATATTATGGCTGCGTGGATTGTACGGCGGATTGTCGCGGACGCTAAAATGGCCGTCCAAGACAAGTCTGCACCTTAATCAACCGTCGTGATATACTCGGGGTGCTGGAGGAAGCATGGAAGAAAACATCGAGGCTTTCTGGGCGAATTTTGAGAAGGAGACGGGAGAAAAAGTCATAGCCCGGACCATGGCTCAACGCTTCAGTACTCCGAAAGACAGGGGTGATTGGGGGCTCCTGGTCTTATCCCCTACGGGCCTTAGGTTTCGTCAGACTCCGGGACAGAACTGGTTTTCTTCACTCTTCAAGGCTTCATCGGCTTCTGTAAGCATAGATGGAAACGAAGACATCTTCATCCCCTTCGCATCTATGCTGTTGGTAGAAACCCCTCCCAAAAAAATTCTGGATTTCCTCTTTGGAACGCCCTTTTCTTCCTTCGATGTCCACTATGAAAAACCTGAGGGAAAGAGAATTCTGAGATTTGCGGTAGATCCCAAAAGCGATTTTCTTGCCACGCTGAAAAATAAGATCGGTGGCCAAGGATCAAGCCGGGGTTGATTGCCCTTTTTCCCCCGGGCACGTATCTTTCTATGGATGACCGAAGCAGCTAAAGCCATTGCGGCGGCCCGAATCCCTTTCAGGGAGTTCGGTATCACCGCGGTGGATTCATATTGTGGATTCTCCCCCTCCAACTATCCCCATTTCTATCTCGTACAAGGAAGCATTGTCGATCTAGCCAGGGTTTTCGAATCCCTGGAATATCCCTCCCTGCCCTATGCCGATGCAAGTGTCGAACTACTTGCCGATTCCGGGGCGTTTCGATTTCTCTGCACAGACAGCCTGGAGCGCCCGAGGCTTGGTTGCCTGGCCCTTACAGACTTTCGACGAGATCCCCAAGACGGGCGGTATTACGATCCCAGGGGAGTATATTCAGACTTGAGGCATGGGATTTTCGATCCGGAAGGCGAGTACGGGGAGAACTTGCTTTTCGAAACAAGCCTTTTTCTTTCCCGTCTCGGTATCAAGGATGCATCCAGCCTTGTAAAACCTGGGCTCCCTTCATCTCTCTCCCGCCTGTGGCAAAAAGACCTTCTCAGCCTCATCCTCCAAGGGCCGCACTCAGCCGCAGCCCTGGAGTACCTTCGAGATTGCGGATTTGTGGAAAAATTTTGGCCAGACCTCGCTGCTCTGGTACAAGTGGATCACGCCAAGGATTGTCACCCCGAAGGCGGCGGCTGGTCCCATACCATGGAAGCTCTGGGCCACAGAAAGAGCAGGGATCTGCGCCTTTCACTGGCCATACTTCTGCATGACATCGGCAAAGCCCGATCGGCGGCCCGGGAGGGCCGCCGCTTCGACAAACATGCCGAAATAGGGGCAACCCTGGCTGCGAGGTTCCTGCGCGGTTTAGGCTTCGATGAGACAATTACAGGAGACGTATCGTTCATGATCCGCTGGCACATGATGCCCGCCGCCCTTCCCCGTATTCCCATAGCTTCGGTACAGGATATTGTCTTCGACAGGCGATTTCCTCTTCTTCTGGAGCTTTTCCGCTGCGATGAGTTTTCCTCTTTTAAGGGGCCTGACCTGTATTACGCCGCCTGCGCGGCCTATAAAACCTTCATGAAGTACGAGAAAAATCCCTTCAGGGAAAGAGACGGCAGAAAGAAAACTAGAGCCCCCTCGGCCCAACTTCCCTAATCAGTCTCACTTTACGGGGCTTTTTGCGCTCCGAGCCTTATAATCCTCCACCAAAGCCAGAGCATCGGCTTCATCCTCGTCGGCAACTACGACACTCACTCCGCGGATATCCATGACAAACATAGGATTCATGTTGAGCATCGAGTTGGACATCAGCGTACCCTCCAAGCCAGCTGACTTCAGCAGGCTCTGCACCACCATTGCCTCATCCTGGAATGTGGAAGTGAAAACAGTCTTCATGGGCGGCTCCTTGCGTTCTCGATTGCCTTCAGGCTCTTATCCAGGGGGGATCCCAGCCTTCTGGCGCTCTTATCCATAACCAGCCAGTCTTCCTCGATCCTCATTCCGCCGCTATTTTTCCATGCGCGGAGTTGGTCGTAATCGATGAAGGATGCATGGAGGGATTCAGCCTCCCATTTATTTATAAGCGCTGGAATAAAATATATGCCTGGCTCAACGGAGTGGACCATTCCGGGCTTGAGGGGCTTGGCCAGGCGCAGGGCTGAAAGACCAAACTGCGAGCTTCTAGGCTGGCTTGAGTAACCCACCCTGTCCTCGCCCAGGAGTTCCATATCGTGAACATCCAAGCCAATCATATGGCCAATTCCATGGGGAAAGAAAAGCGCATGCGCTCCCTCTTCCACTGCCTCCTCGGGGTCTCCTTTTATAATCCCCAATTCCTTCAAGCCACGGCTAAGATCAAGACAGGCCGTCCTGTGGACGAGAGAAAAAGGCACATCAGGCTTTATAACCGCAGCGGCACCTTCGAAAACCCTTAAAAGCAGTGAATAGATATCCGCTTGCCTGGGGCTGAACGAAGGCCCAACGGGAAATGTAGTGGTGAGGTCGCCTGCGTAGCCTGATTGGACTTCAGCCCCGGCATCCAGAAGAAACATCGATTTTTCGTCGCATATAGCCTTACTGACATGATTATGGAGTACTTCGCCGCTCAACGTAGCGATACAGGGAAAACTGAGGGAGCAGCCTCTTCGCTCTGCCTCGTGGCGCACCCAGGCCGCGGCTTCTGCCTCGGTCCATCCGGGCTTCAAAGCGCTCATAAGGCTTTTGTGCATAAGCACGGTGAGGTCCACGGCCTTTTCAATCTCCGCAATTTCCCGGGTTTCCTTGATTTCCCTCATGGCGATAATCGAACTGACCAGAGCATCATTTTTAGCTTCATTTAGGACTTTTCGAGGTATATCAAGAAGCCCTTCCAGTCTATCCTGGGTTTCGGATCTGCAACTGGGCGGAATGTGGAGATTTTCTATAGATCCTGAAGATGGTCTTTTTTTAAGGAGAGTATTCAGGGTTGAACCCAGCCGGGAGATCGGCAGGCTTTTCCAGGCTCCCGTGGCGGCGGCCATCTCTTCCAAAGAGGGACGCGGCCCCGTCCAGATAAGATCATCCATGGAAAGGTCTTCGCCGAACAGCCAGGTTTCTCCGCCTTGAATATCTACAAGAGCCACCATGTCGGGCTCAT
>CAZHFN010000005.1:11871-43183 GCA_964531105.1 uncultured Treponema sp.
AACAGCCAGGTTTCTCCGCCTTGAATATCTACAAGAGCCACCATGTCGGGCTCATTCAGACCGATATAGTAAAGCCAATTGGAGTCCTGCCTGAAAGGATAGCAGTTAGCTTTGTAATTTATTGGGCTCTGTGAGTGGGCGGCTAAAAGCACGAATCCGTGCTCTCCTCTAGCCCTCATCAGCGCACAGAGTCTTTGCCTTCGTTCAATATAAACCGGGGTTTCAAACATGGGCCCATACTATGCCCATGGGAGGACCTGGTCAACAAAGAATAAAGCGCTGATTGTCTTGAGTAAGTGACACTCTCTATTACAAAGCGAAATACTTTCCAACAGTAAATGGATAAAACCTGCGCATAGGATATGGTAAAGGCGATGGATTATATCCGTGAATGCCTGGCTCTCAACCTGCGGATGCGCAGGGCTTACCATCATTTATCCCAGGAAGGGCTTGCTGAACGAGCAGGCCTGGCGTCCGGCTTTATCGCCAACCTGGAGACCGGCAGAAGCTGGGTTTCTCCCAAATCCCTGGCCAAGCTGGGCAAAGCGCTCAACGTTGAACACTGGAAACTTCTGCAGGACCCGCGGGTAGATCAGCAAGGGTATACTACCGAAGAACTTTCCATGCTCTGGGACAAGGCCAAGGCCGATTTTTTCAATGGCCTGATGGGTCCCGAGCGTTCATAATTTCCCAGACTTCAAGACTTCCCTGTATTCTTTTAATTTTTCGGGTCCCAGTCTGTTGATGAATAGAAATACTACTACTCCCACCACGAGAAGGCCGGCGGGAATCAGGGCGGTATGCAGCCGTATACCCAACTGGGAAAGATCGGATCTGGGGTTTTTAGAGAAGGCGGTGAGGCTGTGCACTATCCAAAAGGACAGAGCTTGGACTGCATAGGCTAATCTGCCTGCCAAGGCCCTGAAGCCGATATACACCCCATCGTCCCTTTTACCCGTCCTGACCACTACCTCATCGATTACATCGGCGAGAGCTGGCGTCATGAGCATCCAGAAACCGCCGAAACCCAGCCCCCAGACGAACATGGCAGCGACAAAGCTGTAATATCCCCGGACGAACATGAGGGGAATGCAGAACACAGCCAAGCTCGCCGCAGCCAAGGCTAGAAGGCTTTGGTTGGATGGTATTTTTTTCCTAAGCCCCAGCCAGAGAGGAATTCCCGCAATAGCCCCTAAAAGCATTCCCGCAAAGATGAGTGTCGTGCTTTGTCCGTCTAAAAGGTAGTCACCTACGTAGTGAATTGAAGCTGTCATGGATATAGTTGCTGACTGATAGAAGAAATACAAAAGGATGAACGCGAGGAAATTGCGGGAAGACAGGGCTTCTTTGAGTTGTGCGAAAAAAGATGCCCTGGTTTTCCGTTCCGATTCCTGCTGAAGGTAGCGCTCGATCATCTCAGGAGTTTCCCTGGTGCCGGGGAATAGAAGCACTGCGGCAATGATTCCAGTTCCCGCAAAAATGAGGGCATTCAGCAAGTACGTCGAAGGTTGTCCGTAACGCACGATGAAGGTTGGTACGACAGCGCCTCCGGCCACTCCGAATACTCCTATCAGGGTTCCGATTCCCGCAGCCTTTGCCCTGAGAGCTTCGGATCTGAACCTGTCTGGAAACAGTGACTGGTAATTAACTTCCCAGGTGGAATAGAGCGTGTCGTAGACACAAATGGAAACTAGGAGCCAGAGGAATATGAGGCCGCTGGATGCGTTTTGTGGAACGGCAAAGATGAAGATGAAGGCGATCGCACAACTGAGCGTGCCTATGAAAATCCAAGGGAATCGTCTTCCAAATCCTTTGGCGAGGGATGTAGGCCTGGACGTGAGGAAGCCGATAAGAGGGTCGTTTACCGCGTTCCAGACCGAATACAAAACCACGGCCAAGGCCACCAGGCCGGCGCCAAGACCCAGTTCTGTTTCATAAAACTTGAACACGAGAGACGCGAAAGCCCCGGTGAGAAATTCGGCCAAGAATTTGCCCATGCCATAGGAGGCCATAAGAGCAGTCCTCTCCTCGCGCACCGACTCCGCCCCACTAATAGTCACCACGCCAGCACTGTTCAGTTTCTTCATGGAGCCCATAATAGCCCCCGGCAGTCCTCGGCGCAAGGAAATTTAAGCACTGCAGTAAAGAGAATATTCAGGCATTTGAAGGGCCAGGACGCAGCATTGAATGGGTCTGTTCGGCCCCAAATAGCCCTAAACTCTGCAAAGGTTGACAGTGCCTTCGGCTTTTTCTACTATCTAAAGATGAAACCGCATCATAAAAGACTTCCTTCCACACCTGCCTCGGTCTCGCTCCTTACTACCGGCAAGCCTGTTAATCTGCCTAAAAACCTTTTTCAGATAGTATTCATTAGTTGCTTTGTCCTCTTTTTCTTTTCGTCACTTTTTGGCCTAGCTGCCCAAGCCCAGCCTCAAGGCTATACCCTGGAAAACGGAATGACGGTGATACTTCTGCCTATCGAGAGTGCCGAAAATCTTTCCATGGGCATTGCCTTCAAGGGAGGAGCAGAGGTTCATACAAGCACCACTGCAGGTATGTTCAACCTCCTGGAACAGGTGCTTTTCAGGGGAAGAGCCTCTGAACCGGGAGAACCTGAACCGGCTGGGGCTATCGAAGCGCTCGAAGCCTCGGCTTTCGACGGAGGGGCTCAGACCGACCGGTTTTCCTTTGCTTTGAGCCTGTCCCCTGCACTGCTGACCCAGGGAATCAACACCATGGCTCATTTATTTTCCGGACTGAGAATAGAAACTGCTTTATCGGACTCCAGGGCCTTGGAAACAGCCAAGCTGGCCAGTATAGATCGTCTGGAAAAAGCAAAGGCTGATCCGGATGTCTTGTTCGAATATGCCATGGCAAAAAAACTGTTTTCCTCGGCACCCTGGAGGTTGGATGCTCTGGGATCGGAAACAGTAATCAAGGCGGCGACGGAATCGACGTTAAAATCCTTTGCCGCACGCTGGCTCGTGCCTAATAATGCAGTGCTCATCCTTGCGGGAAATTTTAATCCCGAAGAAGCAAGAAACCTGGTAGCTACATCGTTTGCATCATGGAAAAAGGCCGAAGACCCGTTGAAGAATCCTCCTCTCGCCCTGCCTAAGCCCGGGGTCACGCGGCCGACCCTAATGGTCTACCCCGACCCTTCCCAGCGAAAGGGAAGCGCTGTTCTGGAGATGCGGTATAGGGGTCCGGATGTAGCTTCCGCACGTTCAGCTGCAGCAGAGGTTTGGGCAGAAATGGCATCCCAGCTCGAATCGAAGCTGTCTAAGGCATTGACCAAGGGGATGCCCAAAGCATCGGAGCCTTCCACTATCCAGGCACGTTACCATCTATCCAAAAACGCCTCCTGGTTCTCGGTACAGACGAGTATCATGGTAAGCGGGACTGCAAATCCGGCCGACACTGTTCTGGCTTTCAAGGAAATAGTGCGGGGTACGGAGATGTACGCCATGAAAACGAACCCTAATTATTTTAGTGCCGATGAATTTAAGGATGCCAAAGTTACGCTGGAAAAAAATGCAGGTAACACGGATCCTCAGGTAGCTGTGGAACATCTTATGGATGCCTGGGTACTCGGAGGACTTAAGCGGCTGGAGACCGTGGTTAATGCACGAAAGGCGGTCACTTCCAAGGATATCGTCGCCTTTGCTGACGAATACTTCATGAAGAATCTGGAAGTAATTGCCATCCGCCTCAATCCCGAGGATTATGCAGTCAAGAAGAAAAATTTCGATACCTATGGATTCGAACTCATCAGTCCCGGCAACGCTCTCTGGTGGAAAAAATGATGCTAAAAAAAGGGTATTGAACCGACTATTCCTCTTCCAGTGAGATGATGCTGGGCAGCCCACGGAGCGCCTTGCTTGTTTTCTTCAGATTTTCCTTAGAGTCGGCCTCTAGAATGAAGAAACCCGAAAGACTCCCATCGCCTCGCTCGCCCAGCTTACCCTCCCTGAGTCTGCCGGAGAATTTGCGCACCGCCGATTCAATTTCTGAAAATATTCCAGGAACCATCTTGGTGGACACCCTGTAGCGAACCACAAAAAGTGATGCATCTTCCCACCGAACCTCTATTTTCCTTTGCTCGAAATCGGCTACCGCAGCAATTGATTTACAATCAGCCCTGTGAATTATCACTCCCCTGCCCCTGGAAATATACCCCACGATGGAATCGCCAGTGACAGGCCTGCAGCACCCCGCAATACGGATGAGCATATTGTGGGCTCCGTTTATGGACAGCCCTACCTTGTCACTGCTTATCTCTTTTTGAGGAGAGTAGCTGCGGAATTCCATCTCGGTGCGGCCATGGTCCGGGGAAATCGCTGCAGCCGCCCTTTCGGCCTGCAGGCGAGCCTCCTCCTGGACGGCCTGCTCCTTGAGCCTTTCTTCAGCCTTTTCCTTTTCAGGCCTTTTGCCCACGACAATGCTCTTGTCGATGGCTAGTACCTGGCCACTTTGGACCAAGAGGGATCTGATCTTGGATCTGGCTTTGGATGTGTGGGCCAACTTCAGCCAATTGAGGTTGGGCTTAGCCAGAGGAGAGGTGAGAATCTCCACCAGTTGGGTATTTTTAAGCTCGGCATCCAGAGGGATGATGGCCCCATCTGCCTTGGCGCCCACACAGTGCGCCCCAATATCGGAATGAATGGCGAAGGCAAAATCGATGGCTGTGGCTCCTGAGGGGAGTTCAATCACATCCCCCTGGGGGGTGAAGACAAAAATGGAGTCCTTTAGAAGCTCCTTCTTTATCTCATCCAGGTACTCAGCCCCCTGAGCCAGAAATTCATTCCATTGCTTGAGCCGATTTACTATAGGCAATTGTTCGAGACTAGGGCGCTCGGCGCTACTTCCTTTTTTATACAGCCAATGGGAAGCTACTCCGAACTCGGCTATGGCATGCATGAGCTTAGTGCGAATCTGGACTTCTAGAAGCTGACCGTCATAACACATCACCGTTGTGTGCAGGCTTCGGTATCCGTTAGCCTTGGGCATGGCAATGTAATCTTTAAAACGGCCTTCTATGGGTTTCCACAGTCTGTGCACAAGCCCTAATAGGGAATAGCAGTCGTTATCGCTTTCGCAGATAATCCGCAAGCCCATGAGATCATAAAGCTCCTCAGCGGGCTTCCCCTTTTTCCGCATCTTCTGGTAAATGGAATAGAAGTGCTTAGCCCGGGAGCTGATTTCCACCGAAAGGCCTTCCTTGAGCGAAGCCCTACGGATATCCTCGCTGACCCTGGCCAGGAATTTTTCTCTCGTGGCTTTTTTCTTGGATACAATATCCCTGATCTGATCGAATACTTCCCTGTTGAGTACCTTGAGCGCCTGGTCCTCCAACTCATCCTTGAGCCAGGAAATACCGAGCCTGTCAGCCAGGGGAGCAAAGATATCCAAAGTCTCGGCCGCTATTGTCTTCTGTCGATCCTCGGGGAGCCAACGCAGGGTACGCATAGAATCCAGCTTATCAGCCAGCTTGACTATGATAACCCTTATATCGCCAGTCATGGCGAAGAGCATTTTACGCATGGTCTCCGCTGCCTGAACCGTCTTGTTCTTTGCCCTGACGGTAGAAAGCCTAGCGACTCCCGCTACGATCTTGGCAGTTTCGGATCCGAATAAATCAGCGATGAGGTTGTCCGGCGAGGCGGCGAGAGCCTTTATCCTGATTTCTCGCTTTTTTTCCTCGCTTTTCTTATCCAGCCGCGCAGTTTTTCTCGCCTGGGTTTTGCTTTGAACTAATTCTGCCTCGCGGGCGAGAGCAGTGCTTTCCTGGGCTTGCTGTTCATTCTCCCTGGATGGTGCCTGAGTCTCTTGGGAAGCCTTGTATCCGGAGCTGCGGTTTTCGGTGCAGTCGTGAACCAGGGCAGCGATTATGGAATCCATATCCAAGCCCATATCCAGTAGAGTGGAGGCAACACGGAGATCATGAGCCCAAGCAGGCTCGCCGGAAGCCCTCAGGGCAAGGCCGTGACGGTCCTTGGACCACTGGAAGGCTCGTGAGATGAGTGATTCACCTTCGGCCCCGAAGAGTTCTTTGGATTTTACAAGAAAATTTTCGACAGACTGGATGCTCGCCTCGTCCATCTCTTCCTCTCTATTAGGCCAGTATGCCCGATGTTACCCTGGGAAGTCCCGCCAAATCTTTCCAAATTTTGATATCGCGAAAGCCTTCCTTCTCGAACATATCACGAACCTGATCGCACTGCAAAGCATCGGTTTCTATTAAAAGAAACCCGCCGGGTTTTAAGCGCCCAGGTGCCTGGACTATGAGCCTTTGGACAATATCCAGTCCGTCGGGACCTCCATCCAAAGCAAGGGCGGGCTCAGCCCAGCCTTTGGCCATAAGACCTGCGGTTTCTGCGCTGCTTACATAGGGGGGATTGGCGACTATCAGGTCGAAACGGCTTTGGGCGTGGTTCTCGACGCCAGGGCTGATGATGCCAGAGCCGACATCGAGATCGGCAAGCAGGTCGGACCTGAAATAAGTAAGTTCTTTACCGAGAATCCGAAGGCTATTGTGCCGAGCCACATAGAGCGCATCATCGGAAATATCCGACCCACAGATCTTCCATGCAGGTCTTTCTGCGGCTAGAGTTATGGCTATAGCCCCTGAGCCTGTGCAGACGTCGATCACGGAAAAAGTATCTTCCATTACTTCGGCTGTCCGGGACTCCATTATGCGAGCGAGGCGTTTATCGCCTAGCTCGAGCGCGGCGGACACCAGTGTTTCAGTATCAGGCCGAGGAATGAGAACCCGCCGGTCCACAAAAAACTCCCTGCCGTAGAATTCCTTTTTCCCAATTATAGAAGCCACACTTTCCCCTGCGAGACGCCGTGCCCAAGCTTGTTCGAATTCCAAAGGAATCGTGGTATTGGATTCACTCAGAGCGGCGAGGAGTCTGTCACGGGAAATGCCTAGACAATGAGCGAGAATGAGGCTGGCATCCAGAAATGGCGTTTCGCTGTTTCGGTTTTCGGCGGCGCGGAGTGCCAGGAATTCCCCGTAACTGTGAACCTCTGAGCGAAAGGACATTAGAGTCCCTCGTCGAGCGCCTTCTGCCTCGCGTCCAGAACCAGGGCGTCCACCAGCTCGGCTATATCGCCTTCCATTATCAGATCGAGTTTGTACAGCGTTAAATCGATTCTGTGATCGGTGAGCCTGTTCTGGGGGAAATTGTAGGTGCGTATCCGTTCCGAACGCTCACCTGTGCCAACCTGGCTCTTTCGCTCCGCCGAGCGCTCGGCTTGAAGCTTGGCGTCTTCCATCTCGAAAAGCCTGGCACGCAATATTCGCAAAGCCTTGGCCCTGTTCTTTATCTGGCTCTTCTCGTCTTGGCAATGGACTACAAGCCCTGTCGGCAGGTGGGTTAGGCGCACCGCCGAGTCGGTGGTATTAACACTCTGCCCACCCGGGCCACCGGAGCGCATGACATCGACCCGTAGATCCTCCGGCCTGATCTCGATCTCGGTTTCTTCCACTTCAGGAAGCACCGCCACGGTAACGGCGCTGGTGTGAATTCTTCCAGAACCTTCTGTGGTAGGCACTCTTTGCACCCTATGGACGCCCGATTCCCAGCGCATTTTCTCATACACCGAATCACCGGTGACAGAAAAAATAATTTCCTTGAAGCCGCCCAATTCGGTGGCGTTTTCGCTCATTATTTCGACGCGCCAGCCCATGGAGTCTGCGTACCTGGAGTAAACCCTATAGAGGTCGGCGACGAAGAGCGCGGCTTCATCGCCTCCGGTGCCTGCACGGATTTCCATGATCACCGGGTTGTCTGCCAGGGGATCCCTTGGCGCTAAAAGCTCATGCAAGGCTTTTTCTAATCCTTCCCTTTTAGACTCGAGCAACTGCAGTTCTTCCCTAGCCAGGCTGAGCATTTCGGAATCGGATTCGGCGCCTAGCATAGCCTGGGCATCGGCAATCTGGGATAAAAGCCCATCAAAGCGCTTCTGAGCCTCGTCGATTTCACTAAGATGAGCCCTCTCGCGCATCAGCTCCCTGTAGGAAGCCTGATCGCGGAAGACTTCTGGGTCTGCTGCCTGTTCATCAAGTTGGTGCAAGCGTTTGCGTATTGTTTCTATTCTATCATTCACCCTTCGATGGTACTCCGGCAAAGGCTATCGCTTCAAGAAGCCGAGCCGGTGGCCTTGCCGGTCCGCGCCAGTCCAAGTATCATATCGGACTATGTTGGATTTTAAATTTATCAAGGACAATCTCGGCGATGTAAAAAAGAATATCGCCGATCGATACATGGATGCGGATGCGAATCTTGTGGTTTCCCTCTACGACGAGAAAATCAGCCTTCAGCGCGATGTTGAGGAGTTGCGGAAAAAGCGGAACGACAACGCCTTGGCTATGAAAGGCAAGCTCGATCCGGATACCCGAACAGCTAGAATCGAGGAAGGCAAGCTCCTCAAAGATAAAATTTCAGAGGCAGAAACCCGCCTGGCCGAGTTGGATCAGCGCCTTAGCGTCGAGGGAGCAAAAATCCCCAACATGGCCCACCCCGAGGCCCCCCGAGGCAAGGAAGACAAGGACAACCTCGAGGTCAAACGCGTGGGCGAACCCACAAAATTCGATTTCGAGCCCAAGGACCACGTCCAGTTGGGAGCCGAGCTCGACCTCATCGACTTCGACACCGCCACAAGAGTATCCGGCACCAAGTTCTATTACCTGAAAAACCAAGCCGTCATTTTGGAGATAGCCTTGGTGCGCTACACCCTGGATATACTCATGAAAAAGGGCTTCACCCTTTTCCAGACCCCCGACATCGCCAAGACCGAGATTCTGGAAGGCATCGGCTTCAATCCCAGGGGCGCCGAATCCAACATCTATACCGTGGAAGGGGAAGGCACCTGTCTCATCGGCACCGCGGAGATCACCCTGGGCGGCTACTATTCGGGCTCCATCCTCGACAAGGCCAGTCTGCCATTGAAGCTCGCTGGGGTTTCCCACTGCTTCAGGCGCGAAGCAGGCGCCGCAGGCCAGTTCTCAAAAGGCCTCTACCGGGTGCACCAGTTCACCAAGGTAGAGATGTTCGCCTACACCGCGCCTGAAGAATCGGGCGCCATGCACGAGTACTTACGAGGCGTGGAAGAAGAGATCTTCTCCGGCTTAGGCATACCCTTTAGGGTGGTGGACACCTGTACCGGCGATCTTGGCGCTCCCGCCTATCGCAAATGGGACCTGGAAGCCTGGATGCCCGGCCGCAACGGCGGCGAGTGGGGCGAGGTGACATCCACTTCCAACTGCACCGATTATCAAGCCAGGCGCCTCAATATCAAGTACAAGGATGATGACGGCAAGAACAAGCACGTCCACATGCTCAACGGCACGGCAATAGCCTGCTCGCGGGCTCTAATCGCCGTGCTGGAGAATTTCCAGCGGGCCGACGGCTCTGTGGCCATGCCCCCCGCCCTTATACCTTACTGCGGATTCTCTGAGATCAGGCGAAAATAAATCCTGATAGTGAATCAACGGCAGGCTTCCTCTCTAATTTGAACCAGGCTCGTGGTTATTGATTTCTCGTATTTTGACTATATCCACCTTAGGCTTGCGGTCAGCGGTTGAAAGCCCGTTGGTCTCGGTACCCACATCATAGAGTTGGGTATAGCAATAACCGCAGAAAAGGCCCGAATCCAGGGCGTCTTTCGTGTACTCCCTGATCAGCTCGGCAGTCTCGGTATTTCCTTCCGTCTTGTACCATCCGAAACCTCCGTATTCGCTCAAGAATAGGGGTTTTTCACCGATCCGAGCGTCGCTGTCCACGAAAAGGCTTCGAGTTTTTGTCGCCACCTGATACAAAAGATTGAAGGCTAGAACCTTGGGAACCGACAGATTATTGAGAACCGCTATGTCCTGGCGCTTAAGAGCAGCGTAAAAAGCCCTGGCCAGACTCGGACTCTTCAGGTAGTGATGAATATCGATTATATCACCCCCAAAATGTTCCCAGCCCGAGTTGTCGATGACAGGTCTCGTGGGATCCAAAGCCTTGGCCAGCGCTGTCATCTCTAGAACGAAGCGCCGAGTCCGCGATTTTCGGCCATAGATACCCCAAATGCCCCAGGTTTCGTTGAATAAAATCCCCAGCACGCAGGAGGGATGGGCCATGTCCCTGGCGATGAGAGAACGCAGCTCGGCTTCATAGTCCTCAAACGCCTTGCGGGAAGGAAGGTAGAATGATGGCATCTCGAAACTCGTAAAAAAACCCAGCTTGTCGCAGAGATACTGAAAATAAGGACTCTCTACCTTTTGGTGAATCCTGGCTCCGTTGAAGCCCATGGCCTTGGCGGCTAAGATATCCTTCTCCATAGCCTCCCTGCTGGGCGCCGCGTAAGAAGTCCCGGGATAATAGCCCTGAATGAGCACAAGCCTGAGTAATAGGGCTCGATCGTTTAAAAGGAATTCCCCACCCTTAAGACCTATTTTTCTAAGCCCAAAATAGCTCTCCACCTGGTCCAGAACCTCCTTACCCCGCAGAAGTCTGTAAACAATGGGATGGAGGATCGGGTTCTCGGGCGACCAGAAGGCTCCACCCACAAGGTCGAATCCAAACTCGAAAGAAAATCGCCCCTCTGAACCTGGCCCGGAGGCTTCAATGTAGGATTGGGAACCATCAGGATGCCTGAGGCAGACCTCCAGCCTAAGTGGGTCTTCGGGCGAAGGCATTGCCGCTATGCTGCGGTTCGACTCCACCGGCCGATCATCGAGCTCCCAAGCATCAGAGACCAGCCACGCCCTGCCCCGTACCAGCGCGCTGTCGAAATCCGGCTCAAGCCTTGCGCCGGCTAGATACCGTTCTCCCGTCTCCTCTATCCAAACGCTCTGCCAGATGCCTGCAATGCCCGGATACCAGACCAGGAAGGGAAAGGGCAGGAAGCTCTGCTTGCCCCGCACCTGAAAGGGACTCCGGGAATCCCTGACCAATATTTCCAAAAGATTCTCGCCAGGCATACAGGCTTTGCTCATATCGGCAGAGAAAGAGGAATACCCTCCCCTGTGTCCAGCCACTTCCTTGCCGTTGACAAAGACCCGAGCCTCGTAATCGCAGGCTCCTACATGGAGAATCCAGCGCCTATTCGGTTTGTCAGGCAGGAAGAAGGTTCTGGAATACAACCAGACTCCTTTATCCTTTGAAATCACTCCCGAAGCTTCACTCCCTATGGGGAAAGGAACTCTAATTTGTTCTTTTGGCCGATCACGCGTATCGCCAGAGTTGGTCGAAGCAAGGGTTTCGCCTAGGCGTCGCCCCATCCGGAATTCACGCAGTCGAGAAAAATCCCAGAGTCCGTCGAGAGATATCCAGGTTTTTCTTACCCAGCTTGGGTTTGGATGTTCAGAAAAAACAGGGGTTTCAGCTTTGTGATCCAGCGACTCAGGAGGGCGGTTCATGCTTCTTCGGCGTAGGTAATGCCAATTATTTTTAATCTACTCTCACCCATGGGGAGCTTTACTACAACCTGGTCACCTACAGCCCTGCCTATAAGAGCCTTGGCAACAGGACTTGCCCAGTTTATCCAGCCCCGCTCGGGGTCGCTCTCGTCGACTCCTACAATCCTGTAGCTGGATTCGGAGCCATCCGAGGCTCTCACCTCCGCGACAAGGCCGAAAACAATCCGCTCAAGACTCGCGGGCGGCTCTACAACTTCCAAGGATGCCTTCATGCGGCTCAAATACGCGATACGTCGGTCAATTTGGGAAAGTGCCCTGAGCGCTTCGGCCTTGTCCTCAGCCGCCGCCAGTACGGCGGCGGCTTTCGGCCTCTGCTCATCGCTTAGACTGCGGAGTTCCTCTGCCAGCCTGCGAGCCCCAACAGGGGTCATGTAGTTGCGTACACCCGGTGGCAATGGAAGAGGGATATCGTGCATGTCGTCGGTTTCGTCCGAGCCTGCATCCTCGTTCACAAAGGCTCTGCTCATGCCGGGAATATCCTAGTACCCCTTACGGCGTTTTTCATATTCTGGTTATGTACGATGACAGATCCCTTCGCCAGGTCTGCTTTTCCCCTTCCTTCTCCCAGCGAATTCTGCGCTTCACCACAAAACTGCCATCGTTACCCTTGCGGTATTCCACTACACCAAAACAACCAGCTCCGAGATACACGATTTTTTCACCGGCTTCCAGAGTTTCGGCTACAGAAACCCTTTCAAGGGCGCAGTCGAAATGCACAGGATTACCGCTATCCTTGTCTGAAAGGGCTCCAGCCAGATCGAATATGGGTTTGTCGCAGATCACGCATAGCTGGGGCGGCTGATTTTTCTTCTGTTCGTCCTTGCGGATTCCCAGGACTGAGCTATCCCTGGGAACCTTGGCCTGTTGGGTATGAACCCCTTGGCCATGAGCCCCTCGGGGATGATTCCCATGACGGGACTGGCCCTGTCGAGGATTATGCTTTTTACTGCCTTCTCCCTGGCGCCCGTTGGGATTTTTTCCGTTATTTTCCATCCTTTTCCTTTTTCTCCAATGTGTTAGTCAGAAAGCTGGCGATTCTGGTTACCGCGTCGTCCACATACCCATCATCATTCAATTTATGGCGCATCTCGCGGACTCTGTAAACATCCCTTATACCAGCTGTCAGGGGTGGCGGACCTGATGCAGGACCTGAAGCGGGGCTGGACCCCGCCCAGTCCATCGTATTTCTGCGAGTAGTTTCCCTTTTTTTCATAGTGTCTCGTCGAACGCTCCTTCATAACGCATCGGAACTCCGTCGCGGAAAAGGAAAATGACATCGTATCTAATTCTACTGTCCCTATATTTTCGATACTTGGAGAGGAAAATCTTAGAAGTTTCGATAATCCTGCGCTTCTTATCTCTGCCTACTGACCTGGCAAGGTCCATACAGCCGGCTTTCCTCCATCGTTTGACCTCGATAAAGGCAATAATACCTTCCCTTTCCGCGATGATATCGATCTCACCCCTGCCAGCCTTGAAATTGCGGTCCAAGAGAACCCAACCCTCATTCTCGAGAAGGTCCGCGACTAAACCCTCGCCTGCTCTGCCGAAACCCGTGGAAGAAATAGATGTTTCCACCCTCCCTCTACGCTCATCAGTGCCACCTGGGATTCAAACCAGTCGTCTGGGTAAAAAAAAGGCTGCCCACAAGGGCAGCCGATTGGAATCAAGAATAATTCTTTTATGCCTTGTCGGCGGGAGCTGCGGCAGGTGCGGCAACTGGTTCGTCCTTCTTGCTGGAAACAATGAGTTCCTTAACCTTGGACTTCTTACCCACCTTGCTGCGGATATAGTAGAGCTTGGATCTGCGTACTTTACCTCTGCGCAGCACCTCTACATTCTCCACTCTCGGCGAATTAAGGGGGAACACTCGTTCAACCCCGACGCCATAGGAATTTTTCCTCACGGTAAAGGTCTTGCCGATGCCAGCATTCTTGACGGCTATCACCAGGCCCTCATAGGCCTGGACACGCTCGGTCTTACCTTCCACGATCTTGAAGCTCACGCGTACGGTGTCACCCACCTTAAACGCGGGGAGCTCACTCTTCATCTGTTCGGCTTGAATGGACTGTACCAGGTTCATGCCATCCCCCTTCATCGATTGCCTCGCGTAACAACCGGGCGACATCTTCCGCCAGATTGTCTTTCGTAAGAAGCTCGGGGCGGTAGGCCAGCGTCTTTAGGATGCTTGCCTTGAGCCTCCACCGTGCGATTTGTGCATGGTTCCCCGACAGAACAACGTCGGGGACCCGCATACTATCATAAACTGCAGGACGTGTATACTGGGGATACTCGAGAAGCCCCTTCGAGAAGCTTTCTTCCTCCAGGGATTCCCCGGAAATCACCCCAGGCATAAGGCGGTAGATCGCGTCCACCACTACCATGGCCGCCACCTCACCGCTGGATAACACGTAATCTCCAATCGAAATCTCATCGGTTACCCTGCCGGCTATTATACGTTGATCCACACCCTCATAACGACCGCAGAGAATCACCAGCTGCTTTTCCTGTGAAAGCTCCTGGGCATAGGACTGGGTCAGAAGCCTTCCGGAAGGAGTGACGAAGATAGTGCGCACAGCCGGCGAACCCGCATCTTCTAGAGCCCTGTCCAAGGGTTCGGGCTTCATGAGCATTCCGGCTCCGCCCCCGAAAACCTCGTCATCGCACTTATGATGCTTGTCGGTGGCATAGTCCCGGATATTGACCAGGGAATACTCCACATGGCCTGCGGCGACCGCCCGCTTCATGATCGAAGCCTCGAAATACGCCTTCAGTATCTCAGGAAACAGACTGAGCAACGTAAGTCTCATTCCATCAACCATCCTGCGAGAAGATCCAGCGTTCTCTTTTTTAGATCGACTTCTCCCACGAACTCATTCCTGAAGGGAAGTAGGAAGGTCCCGCCTGAACCAGCCCTGCTGACCTCCAGCAGAGGATCCGAGGCACCATCTAGTACAGCCTGGATCAAACCCACAACTTCTCCACCGCAGACAACGCGCAATCCTACAAGGTCATGAATATAGTATTCGTTTTTGCCGAGAGGGCTGGCTTCATCCCGGGGCAGATAAATTAACAATCCTGTGAGAGCTCTCGCCTTCTCCGGAGACTCATAGCCTGCAAAGACAAGGCCCAGCCCCCAATCGCCCCTTTCAGCAAAGGCTATAGGAAGCCTGTGCCCATCGCCCGGACGGCCCTCAGGCGCAACCAGTGCTGATTTGAGCCCTTCTATGTGCGAATATTCACCGGAATAACTGTGAACCTTGAGCGAACCTTTCACTCCCCGGGGCGCGCCGAGCTTGGCGACGGCCAGAAGTTCAGGTTCAGGTTTGTCGTTCATCGAAAAAAGCTCAGTCCAGAATCTCCAGAATCACGCGCTTGGACTGAGCGTTGGCGCAGGCGGACAATATCGTCCTGATTGCCTTGGCTATACGGCCGTTTTTTCCAATTACCTTGCCAATGTCAGCCTCGGCGACCTTGAGTTCCAGAATTGTTGACTTTTCGCCTTCGATTACCTTGATGTCGACAGCTTCAGGCTCATCAACCAGCGATTTTACAATATATTCGACTAAGTCTCGTTCCACGGGTTTCTCCTTAAAAAAGAACAGGCCGCCGGAAAAGATTTTTCTCCGGCGGACTCAAGCGGAGCTACTCCCTATTTGACGTGGATGCTCTTCTTGTTGAGAAGCGCGCGGACAGTGTCGCTGGGCTGGGCGCCCCGCTCAAGCCAGAACTTAGCCTTGGATTCATCGATCAGAATCTGCTTGTCTACGGCTTCAATGGGGTGATACAGACCAATCTCGTCTATGGTCTTGCTATCACGAGGCAGACGGCTGTCCATGACAACGATGCGGTAAAAAGGACGGGCTTTGGCACCGAATTTCTTGAGCCTTATCTTCACGCTCACGGATTCCTCCTGAAACAGTTAAGGGAACTTGGATCCTCATTGCGAATCACATACCCCCGGCTTAAGGATCCGAATCGGGGAATTGCGCTCGAACTTTATATCCCAACAGCCCTTTTAAGTCAACTCGTCGGGGAAACCCTGTTGAACCAAAGTAGAAATGTCCCCACGCGAACAAAGTAGAAATGTCCCCTTGCTAGGATCTGAGCGCTGGACTAGCCCAAGCCCTGGTTGTCATACCATTCTCGGCTATATACTATCCATTCAATGTTACCATTTTCCAGGGGCTCCCTTCTTCTCGCTCCCATGGTGGGAATCACCAACCGTGCCTTCAGAACTCTTCTGGATGAATTGGGTGGCCCCGATTATGCCTTTACCGAAATGGCCAGCGCAGAGGCCTATATATCCAACGCACCTTTCGAGGCAGACTACACCGATCCACGGCCTAATCCGGCCCTCACCTCGGTGCAATTCTACGCCCGCAGCGCAAAAACCCTAGCTGAAGCCTGCCTTCGCCTCAAGGACAGGCCGGCGGAAGTCCTCCCTGCGGGCGTAGACATCAACTTTGGCTGCGCCGCTCCCCATATTCGTAAATCGGGGGGCGGATCTGCCTGGAGTTCCGACCCCCTCAAGGCTGCCGAACTGGTGGCGGCGGCCAGGGCTTCCTGGCCGGGCACCCTTTCAGCCAAAGTGCGCATGGGCCCCGATGAGGATTACCCGCGACTTCTGGCCTTTTGCCAAGCCCTGGCCGCCGAGGGCCTGGATTTCTTAAGTCTCCACCCCAGGACAGACGATCAAAAGTTCAGGCGTAGCCCCCGTCACGAGTTCAGCCTGAGGATAGCCCGGGATATTTCCTGTCCTTTGGTTGCCAACGGCGACATAGCAAGCTCAAGCCAGGTAGCGGCCCTCCTCGGAACGCAGAAGGCCAATGCGGAAGGCCCTGGAGTATACGCTGTCATGATAGGCCGGGAAGCCGTTCGAAAACCCTGGATTTTCTCTGTCCTTCGCGCCCCGCTTTCACGCGAAAAGCGCATCGACAGACTGGAGCTTGGACTTCGCTTTCTCGCCTTGGCAGAGCTCTATCTGCCCAGAGCCTGGCAGCTGGAGAGTGCCAGACGTTTTTTCTCCTATTACTGCGAGCAATTCTCCTTCGCCCATCATATCAAATTTTCAATCATAAACAGCCCCAATCTGAGCGTCATGAATCAAGAACTCCACTCCTACTTCTCCCAGGTCCCCAACGACAGGTATCTCATCCTCTCCTATTGACTTGCTAACAGTTTTACAATTATAGTTTTAGTGTAAAACTTGACCTTAAGGAGCATTCATGGCGCAGACCCTAGCCCAGATGTTTTTAGAATTGGTTGCCAGGCAGCCTCAAACAGCCGCACAGCTTTCCAAAGATTCGAAGGGTGTCTTCAAGCCTACTACGTACCAGGAGTTGTATAACAGCGCGGCCGCATTTGCCGCGGGGTTGAAAAATCTCGGTGTAGCCAGAGGCGACAAGGTGGGGCTTATCGCCGATAACCGCAAGGAATGGCTCAGTTCTGACTTGGCCATTATAGGCCTGGGCGCTGCCGACGTGCCCAGGGGTTGCGACGCCACAGTCCAGGAAATTGCCTACATCCTATCCTGGAGCGAGTGCAAGCTCGCGATATTGGAAAACGAAAAGCAGCTTAAAAAAATATTTGAAGCCCGCTCCTCCATGCCCCAATTAGAGGCAATCATCCTCTACGACCCTGCCGAAGAAGCAGCCCTCAAGGAAGCAACAGCCCAGGGATTGGCCGTCCACGTCTTCGAGACAGTACTCGAAGACGGAAAAAAATACCTTACGAGCCATCCGGATTTCTTTAAGGAAGAAGTTGCAAAGGGGACGAAGACAGATCTTGCTACAATTATTTACACCTCGGGCACTACCGGAGATCCCAAGGGTGTCATGCTCAGCCATGGCAATTTCCTGCACCAAACCGATTACATCCCCGGACTCATAGGCGTAAATCCCGGCGAGATATTCCTTTCGGTACTGCCTGTATGGCACTCCTTCGAGCGCATACTCCAGTACATAATACTCAAGTCCGGAGCAACGGTAGCCTATTCCAAGCCTATCGGCTCCATTCTCCTGGCCGATATGCAGGCAGTCCAGCCTCACTGGTTTCCCTCGGTACCCCGCATATGGGAATCGGTCAAGGACGGAATCTATAAGAACATCAAGCAGTCGAGCAAGGTAAAACGCGCGCTATTCAGCTTCTTTGTGGGAGTCGGAGAGAGTTTCGCCTATTTCCGCAATCATATGTTAGGTCGATACCCTCGGTTCAGCCCCCGCAGCCGAATTATCGAGATGGCCCTGGCTTTGGTACCGTTTATTCTTCTCGCCCCACTATGGGCTTTGGGCAATGTGCTTGTCTACAAGAAGATAAAAGCTAAGTTGGGCAAAAGGTTCATTGCCGGAGTCTCAGGCGGAGGCGCTCTTCCAGGAGCGGTCGATCGCTTTTTCGATGCCATAGGCGTATTGATACTGGAAGGCTACGGACTAACCGAAACAGCCCCTGTGCTCGGGTTCAGGCTGAAACATCACCCAGTAATCGGCACAGTCGGGCCTATTCATAGGGGAACCGAGATAAAGATCCTGGGAGAAAAGGGTGAAACCCTCGGTCCCGGACAGAAGGGTGTAATCCACGTGCGAGGTCCCCAGGTGATGGAGGGCTACTACAAGCGTCCCGATCTCACCGCCCGAATCCTGGACAAGGACGGCTGGCTTAACACCGGCGACTTGGGAATGCTGAGCTATGACGGCGAGATTAAAATAACCGGACGAGCCAAGGATACTATCGTGCTTTTGGGCGGTGAAAATATAGAACCCCTTCCCATCGAGCAGCGACTGTGCGAAAGCAGCTATATCCAGCAGGCCGTGGTATTGGGACAGGATGAAAAATTCCTGGCGGCACTCATAGTACCCAGACAGGAAAACCTTATCGCCTGGGCCGATGAGAGCAGCATACCTTACAATGACTACGAAACCCTGCTTCAGCAGCCTGAGGTAAAGGAGCTTATTGACTCCGAGGTTTCGAGTCTCGTAAGCCCCAAGAATGGGTTCAAGCCTTTCGAGAGAATTTTCCGCTTCGCCCTCTTGCCCGAGGCTTTTCAGCCTGGTAGGGAACTTTCGGCCAAGCAGGAGATAAAGCGCCATGCCATAGTGGAGTTATACAAGAAACAGATACGAGGTCTCTTCGCTAAAGAATAGGAATCCAAGGCCGCTCCAGTAAGCTCTCAAGCTTACTGGAGCGGCCTTATTTTTTGCTCTAGATTTGTATTACTCGACTTCTATGTCGCCGAGCACGCTCTTCACATGGAGCCGTTTGGTACCCTCGCCTATCCTGTAGGCGCATCGCCTTGGGCCTGTTCCCGAGGCGATAGTGGTACCCGGCGAACTAATCTGGCCTGAGAGCGTTTCGGCCCTAAATTCCACATTGGCCTGCTCGAGCATAAGGTTTATATCCCCCGAGTAGGTGGTGGCCTCACCTCCGCCAAAGTTGCCCGACAGCTCTAACTCAATATCTCCATCGTGGGATATCAGGCGAATTCTCCCTTCAGGCTTGAACACCGAAACATCGCCGTCCTTGGTGAGGGCTATAACATTGCCCTTCACCCTGGTAGCCTGGATATCTCCGCCCTGGGTTTCTATATGCAGCGAACCATTTATCTTTGAGCACTTTACCGAACCATCAATAGTATTGACCGTCGCCGACCCGCAATTGAGCAGGGTTACTGAACCCTGCACGCTGGAAGCCTCCACGTTGCGGCCTCCATGGATATGAATCGCTCCGAATTCTGAAATAGCTAGAATATCCGCTTCACAGTCACGTACGTCTATCTCGCCCTTCATGCTGTGAATCTCCAGATCCTTTATGCAGGACGGGACGCTCACCGACACCCCTGCGGTGTATACATCCTTGGGTGTTTCGTTGGAAAAGATAAGAATCCGGTCGTGCCTTCGCACCGAAGGTCTCCAGGGATAGATGAGGGAAGCATTGCCGTGCAGTTCGTATTCGGCATGTATGAAGTTGTCCGCGGAAGTCTTTACGGTAATGATGCCTTCGGGGATTCGCACCACAAGGCGCTCCGCTGCCTCGGGATCTATAGTCTCTTGAAAGTATCGAATCTCGAGGTCTGCGCCCTCACTCCTCATGCCTCTGCTCCTTGGCGCACTGCACAGCGCGATAATTCATAACAGGATACCATATACTCCCTTTTTTGCCTAGCTTTTATGTTTCTAGCCCTTGACAGGCTTAGCCTTAGGTTTTATGTTTGGTTTGTGATATAAACTTGTTTATGGAGTCAGTATGAATATAAATGACAGCACACCAAGTGCCGGTGCCGTAGATTTGGAAAGCCTAGCCCAAACACTAACCGATTTACGCAAATCGGTGCGTACAAATAACCCTATTCTCAAGACAGTTGCGGTATCAAGGCTCTACCCTACCCTCGCCCTAGTGCTAGGAATACTTATGAGCGCATATTGCCTAGCTATTTATTTTATGCCCTCACTCTCCGGACAAGGCTCTTCCTGGATTCTCATCGCTGCCCTTCTAGTCGCTGGAGGTACGGTAAAGCTTTTACTTACAAACCGCATCGCAGGCCGACTCCCCAACGGGGGGTTCAAGGCAGTACTCCGGGCAATTTATGGCGGAAAGGCTGGAAGTTTCTTTGCCAGCGCGGCTCTTTGCATTCTGGTGGGTGTAATCTTCATACTCCAATCTGGTCACCCCTGGTATATCGCCCCAATGATTTCGATCTTCATTTCCTTTGCTGCCCACACCTTGGACTTCCTTATCGACTTGCCGGAGTATAGGGTCATGGCCTGGTCTTCCCTGATTTCCGGCCTCTCGGCTCTTTTCTTCATTGAAACTGCGCCTTGGCTGTGGATGGCCTTTATTTTTATCGCCAGTTTTGGTCTTTTTGGGATTGTCGGGCTGGCCAGGTCGAGGGAAGAGTCGGAGATCGGAGCCTGAGGATGCCGAATACAGTCCCACCTGATCCTGAGAAAATAATTCACGAAAGAGCCAGGCTCAGGATCCTCGTATACCTTGCATCGAGCCCGGACGCAGAGGTGAGTTTTCCAACTCTGCGACAGGCGCTTGAAATGAGTGCTGGCAATCTCTCAATTCAGCTAAAAACACTGGAAGATGCGCAATACATTACGCTTCACAAAAGTTTTAAGGACAGGAAACCTCATACGGCGATACGTCTCAGCCCATTGGGAAGCGCGGCACTGGAGCGCTACCTGGATGATCTAGAGGCAATGCTCACATTAGTGCGCGCAGGCAAGTCCTAAAAGAAAACCCCAAGGAGGGAATCATGGCCATTCTTTCATTATCCAAGATCACGAAAACCTACAAAAAAGGAGAGATCGAGGTACATGCTCTAGGAGGAGTGGATCTCGAACTGGAAAAAGGCGAGTTCTGCGCCATTGTAGGTCCTTCCGGCTCTGGCAAGACAACGCTTTTAAACATCATTGGCTGCCTGGACAAGCCTACATCGGGAATAATCAGCTATCAGGGACAGGAGCTCAAGGTTATGGGAGAAAAAGAGCTTTCCGCGTATCGCAGGGAACATGTCTCCTTTATTTTTCAATCCTATAATCTTATTCCTGTTTTAACCGTAGCCGAAAATGTAGAACTACCTCTCTCTATTGAAGGTTCTCTCACCAACGCACAGATGCGAAAACAGGCTTTGGAAATGCTGGATGCGGTAGGCATAGCGGATAAGGCAGACAGATATCCCAGAGAGCTTTCAGGAGGCCAGGAGCAGAGGGTTGCGATAGCCCGAGCCCTTGTAAAAAAACCTTCGGTGGTATTGGCGGATGAACCTACGGCAAATCTGGACTCGCACAACGCTGAAGAAATTATCCGACTTATGAAATCTATGAACGAAAAGCTGAGCACGACCTTTATCTTTTCCACTCATGATAAAATGATCATGGAGGAAGCTCTTCGAGTCTTCCATCTGCATGATGGTCTCATCGTAAAAGACGAAAGGAAGCGATAATGAAAAAAACGCTGCTTTCCATTGCATTCCGAAACGTTGTGCGCCAATGGCGGAGAAGCCTTATTTCCGCTATCGTGCTCACTGTAGGCATAGGTATGTTCATATTTTTCGATGCCATTTTAGCCGGTATGGACAGAATGACCATAGATTCCATGGTCCAATTCAACGACGCATCGCTGAAAATCATGAGCAGCGAGTATTACGACAATAAAAGAACTATGCCTATTAGCTTTGGCCTGGATGCTCCAAGCACGCTCGCTGCCGAAATAGAATCTATTCTACCCGAAGCGATGGTTACTCCGAGAACGCCTTTTATGGCTTTCGCCTCCAACAGGATCGACAACGTCCCAGTACTCGGTTATGCGATAGACCCCGTTAAAGATTCAAGGGTTTTCAAATTGCAGGATACAATAGATTCTGGTACCTGGTTTTCAGAAACTACTGAAAACTCCGAGATTCTTGTCGGCAAGCTCTTAGCCAAAGACCTGGGCCTGAAAGAAGGCGACTGGATGCTCCTTTCCGCCAGAATGACCGACGACAGCATGAACGCCGATGAGTACAGAATAGCGGGAATACTAGATATCCCTGATATGGCTCTTAATGAAAGCGGAATCTTCCTTTCCTACAGCGAAGCGAAAAAACTTCTTGGGGAAGACCTTCCGGTCACTACACTGGCTGTTTCTCTTCCAAGGCCTGCCAATCTTAGCAAAGAGTTGAGCGATTCCATTGCATCAGCATCAATAATTGAAGATAGATTCGAAGGTTTGAAAGCGGTATCTATAGCAGAAGCGGCTAACGACTATCTGGCTATGCGCGACATGAAAGCCAAGTACTCATCCCTCATCATTTTCATAGTCCTTCTGATAGCTGGGGTAGGCATAGTCAATACAATTTTAATGAGTGTGTACTCTCGTATAAAAGAGATAGGCGTCTTGCGCGCTTACGGCATGATGCCCGTTCAAATACAAAGACTCTTTTCAATTGAAGGTTTGCTTATAGGCATAATAGGAAGCTCGGCTGCCCTTGTCCTTGGCAGTCTTCTTGTGTGGTGGTCTATTCGCTGGGGCATTCCCATCGGCGACTATTTCGGAGGTCTCGACATGGGAGTTATCCCCATCGGAGACGGCCTGCGGGGTGAATGGCACCCCGGTACCATGGCCTTCAGCTTTTTCTTCGGTGTAGCAGCTTCATGGTTTTCTGCCCGCATACCAGCAAGAAAGGCAGGCAAGCTGGAAGTGACCGAAGCCCTTCGCTTCGTCTAAAGGAGACGCTGCATGAAACTTTTACCCTTTGCATACAGAAACCTTCTCAGGAATAAAAGACGAAGCATTTTAGCCGCCGCTTCTGTCTTTCTATCCATACTTCTGGTTATGTTCATGGCCGGATTCCTTCAGGGATTCATGGATTCCATGGTCAAGAATTATATAAAAAATGAAACCGGTCATATAAATATCGCCACCCCGGGCTATAGGGAAAGAGCCAAGTTCATGCCTGTGGACGAATACATAGAGTCCTCCACCGATTTGGCAAAAAACCTACAAAAGGGGCTTTCCAATTTAGATCCAGAGGCAATAGTAGCCCAGCGAATCCGCTTCGGTTTAATGCTGTCATCGGATACGGGCAATAAGGAAGCCATTGCTATTGCAGGCGATCCGGAATTGGAACGCCGTCTTTTGATGCTGGATACAAAAATAGTATCGGGCGGCTCGTATTTGGACAGTTCAGGGACTGCTATCCTAGGTGAAGGTTTGGCCAGGGATCTAGGTCTTAAGGAAGGTGATACCCTCAAGCTACTCACCCAAAAGGCTGACGGGGGTTTGGGTTTCAAAAAGCTCATGATTTCAGGCATTTTTAAAACCGGAGTAAATGCGCTGGACGGAACTTTGCTTCAACTCAGCCTAGAAGATGCGCGATCTCTTCTCGGAATCGAAGACGGCAGCCAGCAGATTGCCATTATGCTCTCATCCCAGAGAAAAATGAAACGCGCGCTTCCCCTTATTGAAAACCTGGTGAATGCTGATCACGCAGGCGGCACGCTATCGGTTTTACCCTGGACTGCTATCGGCAGCTATCCTTCGATGATCCAGCTTTTGAATATCATGTACTATTGGGTTTTCATTTTTGTGGCTTTTTTAGGTGCATTTATCATTGCCAACGTTATGACAATGGTAATCCTGGAACGAAAAAGGGAAATTGGCTTGCTCATGGCTATGGGCATGCCGAGAAAACAGGTTTTGCACCTTTTCCTCGCCGAAGGCACAATGCTAGGCCTTGCCGGATCCATAGCCGGTACCTTGCTAGGTGCCCTCTTGGTAAGCCTGGTGGGGATAAAAGGCTTCGATTTAACCAGCGCCATGGCGGGCTTCTCCTGGCCAATGGATAATACTATCTATCCCTACATATCATTCTGGGCAATCGCATTAGGAATAGTAATAGGAAGCGCCGTATCGGCAGTTGTAGCCTACCTTCCTTCGAGAAAAGCCTCAAAAATGTCACCTGTAGCCGCCATAAAGGCCCTTTAAGCATGGGCAGAAGAGGAGTTAGTATGAAAATCGCGCAACGCGTTTCATTGTTTTTTTCATTGCTTTTTTTATTCGCATTTAGTGTAGCACCTATCGCGGCCCAAGCCCTGAGTGCCAAGGATATTCTTGCCCGAGTCGATGCCAACCAGATGTATTCGACCATCTACTATGAGGGCAAAATGGAAATAGTATCGGGCAGCAGAATCAAGGTAAAAACCATGAAGGCCTGGGCAGAAGGGGAAGAGAAGTCTTTTATAGAATTCACCAATCCGGAAGACAGGGGCACAAAAATGCTCAAGCTAAAGGACAGCCTGTGGATGTACTTTCCATCGGAACGGGATACGGTGAAAATCTCCGGAGCCATGTTGCGCCAGGGCATCATGGGCTCGGATTTTTCATACCAGGATGCAATGAGCTCGGAGGAGCTTTCCAGTCTTTATACTGTCAACATCGCAGGCTCTGAAATTCTGGAAGGAAGGGACAGCTATATCCTGGAGCTGCAATCCAGCGCAAGCGGCGTTCACTATCCACGGCGCAAACTCTGGGTGGACAAGGAGCATTTCACAATCCAGAGGGGCGAGTTGTACGCCAAGAGCGGGACTCTTCTCAAGGTGCTCAGGGTCCTAGGCACCTATTCTGTCCAGGGGCGCCGATTCCCCTCGGTCGTAGAATACTCGGACCAACTTAAAAAGAATTCCCGAACCGTACTAACCATGGACTCGATCGAGATCGATCCGTCCATCGACCCAAGCCGCTTCAGTCTGCAGGCTTTTTCGCGATGAAAACTCGTACTGTAATCGCTACCACGCTCCTTTTGCTCGCCCCCCTATTCGCCCTTGGCGCTGATGAGGGATTGCAGTTCTCAACCCGCGTAACTACCAAAGCCTCATTGTACTCAGATCTCAGTTTTACATCGGCCCCTTCGATTGGAAGCGCCACAAGCCTCGGTCTACGGCTCGAAGGCGCCAGGGGTACTGCTTCGCTGAGAGCAGGAGCCAGCCTTTCCCTGCTTCAGGGCAACGAGGCATCTGAGCTTTGGCTGGCTAAAACAATGCCCAGCGCCTTAGGCGACTATCTTCTCATGTCGCCCGCCTTCGATCCTGCTGCCGTCGCCCCTTCAGTCATTCTTGCCCTGGCTCTGGAAGAGTTGGCACTCAGCAGCTATACCGGACCATTTGCCTTCGAAGCCGGTTTGAGCCATGCCAACTGGGGCCTAGGCAGGGCTTTCAGCCCCGCCGACTATTTTACCGATATCGATTATTCCTCAGGCCAACCATCTCGTCGCGCTCTGCTTCTGGCCAAGGCACTCTGGTATCCCGGCCCCACCTCCAGCCTTGAGCTTGTCCTCTCACCCTATTCCAAGCTGGGCCAGGCCCTGGCCTTGCGGGCTTACACCTGCCTTGGCGATGCGGCAACCCTCGCCGTATCGGCAGGAATTCAAAGGGAGGAAGGATCTTCTGCCGAACTCGCTCTGGGTGGCGCCGAACTCAGCCTCGATCTGCCCCTTGTCTCAGTGTATGCCGAGAGCGCCTTCGTATTCGATCCATACAGCAACTGGGATTTTAGCTACTCGATTATGGGAGGGGGAGAAACCAGGATAGCTGACATTGTCATTTCGGCCGAGTATCTCTTCACCCCGGATGAAACCGCAACGCACAGCACCTACGCTACCGTTGCCTGGACGATCGATGAATGGTTCTCCCTCGCCATGCCCCTGGTATTCCAGCCTAGTCCGAAATTTTTACGCCTTGGCCTGTCCCTTTCCGCTTCGTCTTTGGGCTACATGGACTATGGGGCGAACCTTTTCTTTCAAAAAACCGCTGCAAGCGGCTGGAGTTCAGGCCTTATTGTCCAAGCCGGGCTCGCGTTCTAGAAATTGATCGCTCTCTATGGCATACTCATTCGATATCCAGGAGGGCAATCGTGTATAAGAATGTCGACCCGAAGGCTAATTTCCCACAGCAAGAGGAAGAAACCGTAGGCTTTTGGGCGAAGAACGATATTTTCAAAAAATCAGTATCCCAGCGGGAGGGCAGCCCAAAATTCGTTTTCTACGACGGCCCCCCCTTCGCCACAGGCCTTCCCCACTTTGGGCATTTTGTGCCCGGCACCATCAAGGATATTATTCCCCGCTATAAAACCATGAAAGGCTTCCAGGTGGATCGCCGCTTCGGCTGGGACTGCCACGGCCTTCCAGTGGAAAACCTCATTGAGAAAAAGCTCGGGCTGAACTCCAAAACCGATATAGAAAAATTCGGCGTCGCCGAGTTCAACGAAGCCTGCAGGGCTTCGGTGCTCCGCTATGTGGACGAGTGGAGGGCCATCGTCACCCGCCTGGGCCGCTGGGTGGATTTCGACAACGACTACAAGACCATGGAGCCGGACTACATGGAATCCATCTGGTGGATCATGAAGGAGCTTTGGAACAAAGGGCTCGTCTACGAAGGCCACTATATCCTTCCCTACTGCCCCCGCTGTTCCACCGTCCTCTCTACCCACGAACTCTCACTGGGGGGCTATAAGGACGTACACGATCCGGCCATAACGATTCGCTTCAAGATAACCGAAGCGCCTGATGCCCTGGCCAACCTGGTGGATGGGTCCACATTTCTTATAGCCTGGACCACCACCCCCTGGACCCTGCCCTCCAACCTAGCGCTGGCACTGGGGCCGGAAATTGACTACGTCTGTGTTGTTGACGGCAACGAACGCTACATCCTGGCTGAGTCCAGGCTTTCTGCCTATTACAAGCATCCAGAAACGTTGAACATCGCCTGGAAAAAGAAGGGCAAGGAACTGGCAGGCATCCGCTACGAGCCACTATTCCCCTATTTCGCAGCACTTCACGATCAGGGAGCCTTCGTCACGGTTTTAGGCGACTACGTTTCCACCGAAGACGGTACGGGCATCGTGCATACGGCTCCGGGCTTCGGCGAGGACGACTATCAAGTCTTAAAAGGCACGGGTGTACCCACGGTCTGCCCTGTGGACGCGGAGTGCAAGTTCACCGAAGAGGTAAGCGACTACAAAGGCCAATTCGTCAAGGATGCCGACAAAGCAATCATGGAAAGGCTCAAGGCCGAAGGCAGGCTGGTCAAGCGCGAGCAGGTTTTCCATGCCTACCCCCATTGCTGGCGCTGCTCCAGCCCCCTCATCTACCGGGCCGTGGGCTCCTGGTTCGTAAAGATCGATCCCATAAAGCCCCACATGGTGGGATGTAACAAGAAAGTATTATGGGTTCCCACCCATATCAGGGACGGTCGCTTCGGCAAGTGGCTGGAAGGGGCCAGGGACTGGGCTATAAGCCGCAACCGCTACTGGGGCAATCCCCTGCCCATCTGGCGCTGCGAGTCCTGTGGCAAGACAGAATGCATAGGGTCCCGGGCCGAGCTGAAAGAGCGCTCTGGAGTCGAGTTGCAGGATCTCCATAAGCACTTCGTGGACAAGGTGAGTTTCCCCTGCGAGTGCGGGGGCACTATGAACCGCATCCCCGAGGTTCTGGACTGCTGGTTTGAGTCCGGCGCCATGCCCTATGCCCAGATCCATTATCCCTTCGAGCACAAGGACAATTTCGGCGACCATTTCCCCGCCGACTTCATCAACGAAGGCTTGGACCAGACCAGGGGTTGGTTCTACTCCCTCACCGTGCTAGCGGCCGCTCTCTTTGAAAGCCAGGCATACGATGCCTGCATCTGTTCAGGACTAGTCCTGGCCGAAGACGGCAAGAAAATGTCCAAATCCCTGCGCAACTACACCGATCCAGTGGAAGTGGTGAACAACTTCGGCGCCGATGCTCTTCGTCTCTTCCTGATGAACTCAGCCGTATCTAGAGGCGAGGACCTGCGCTACTCCGACGAAGGTGTGAAGGATGTGCTCAAAAGCGTCATCATCCCCTTGTGGAACGCCTATGGATTCTTTATCACCTACGCCAATATCGACGGAGTGAAACCTGGAGATCCCGATCCTGCGTCTATCTCCAATCCCCTGGACAAATGGATACTCTCAGTTTGCGAACGCATGGTCGAAAAAGTTACGGCAGGCCTGGATGCCTACGAGATGCAGAGCGGCATAGAACCTATCGTGGACTTCATCGACAGCCTGAACAATTGGTACATACGGCGCTCCAGGCGGCGTTTCTGGAAGTCCGAGAACGACCAGGACAAGGCCCAGGCCTACGACTGCCTGCACAGGGTACTGCACAAGCTAATCCTTGTGGCTGCGCCCTTTATCCCCTTTATCACCGAGAATATCTATCAGAACCTGAAGCAGGAAGGCCAACCCGAATCGATCCATCTCTGCGACTGGCCGGCATACGATGCCCGGTACCGCAATATCGAACTGGAGCGCGATATGGAATCGGTGCGCCATGCTGTGTCCATGGGCAGAGCCCTGCGGGTAGCCAACGATCTTAAAACCCGCCAGCCCCTGGCCTCCGTGATGCTGGTCACCAAGGTGGCCGAAGAAAGAACCGTGCTCTCCGCCATGGAAGAAATCCTCCAGGATGAACTCAATGTAAAATCCGTCCTCTTCAGGGAAAATGAGGAAGAGCTAGTTGAGTACTCCGCCAAGGCCAATTTCCGCGTCCTGGGCAAGGAACTAGGCAAGGACATGAAGATTGCCGCTGCGGCTATCGAAGCCCTCAAGCCACGCGAGATAGCTGCGATGGTGGACGGGGGAAGCATTACTCTGGAGATCGCAGGCCGCAGCCTGGTGCTGGACAAGGAAAAGGTTGAGGTGCGGCGCACCGAAAGACCGGGCTTGAAGGTGCTTAACGAGGGAACTCTCACCGTAGCCTTGGACACGGTAGTCAGCCCCGAGCTTCTTCGCGAAGGTTATGTGCGCGACCTGATCCGCGGTGTGCAGAATCTACGCAAGGAATCCGGCTTGGAGGTTACCGACCGCATAATCCTCACCCTGAGTGGAGACACCGAGCTCAAGGAAGCCTATGAGGAGTTCAGCGAGCTCATAGCAGGCGAAACCTTAGCCTCCGGCACCCAATGGACTTTTACTGTTTTGGAAGCAGCCACCACCATCGAGGCTGGGGAGAAAACCTGGCTGGCTTCGATACGGAAGGCTTGACGCTATAAAGCCTTCAAATAAGCCGCGGGGGAAAGTCCAAAAGAGCTTTCTTCCGCGGCTCTTTTTTTGCCTGCACCCTCTGTCGCCTGCGACAGAGGGTGATATATTTTACAAAAGGCTTTGTTTGCCGTGTAATGCCGAGCATAAAAATGGCCGAAATTAAAGAAGATTTTATGAAAAAACCGGTGGACGATGCCTTCATTACAGTTTATCATGAAATGAAGTACTGAATTGTAGTAAGAATAATATTTTCGCAGGAGGATATTTTATGCATAAAGGCAGGAAATTTCTTATCGCGTTGGTGGCGATGCTCGTAATGACATTCGCCTCCTGTGCGACAAAGGAACCAAAAATTCAACCCGAAACACCTCCCGAACCGACGACTACGACAACGGTGCAGGTGCCAGCCCAGCCTGAGCAGACTGGTTCGGGTTCACAGCCCGTGACTACGCCTGTCGCCGTCGAGCAGCCCTCGGTGTCCGAGACCGAACTGCGCAATCTATTCGGCCAGGCCAATTCTCTTAAAATTGAAGCTGAAGCCTACGAAATCAACAGGGTTCTACCCGAAGATTTCGCAAAGGCTGACGCCGAGTTCAAGGCAGCCAGCGCCGACTATGATACGGTGGTTAATCAGCCGCTTTACAATGGGGTAACCGCATTCCCGGTAAAAGATAAGCTGGAAAAATCCGCCGCGTCCTGGGAAGCCCTTCTGGCTGAGGGTATGCCTCTCAGGGCCGATGAAGAAAGCGAAAAAGCCGCAGGCTTCAAGCTGGCAGCCATATCAGCCGGTGCTCGTGAAACCGCAGCCGATCGCTACGAGGGAGCCGAATCCCTCTTGGCCGATGCCGATGCTCTCAATGAAAATGGCAGCTATTCCATGGCCATTCCTGCCTATACGCAGGCAGCCGCTGCCTATGATGTGGCAGCTGAAAAAGCCAAAGCTAACCAGCTCAGGTCCAAGATTTCCGACAACGATTATGCCAAGTATGCCGAAAGCTCTTTCGTCATGGCCGAAGACAAGTACAACGCTGAGGAATCCCTTTGGGAAGCCGGATCCTTAAACGATCTCAAGGCAGGCGCAGCCAGCCTAAGGGATGCCAATGCATCCTACGAGTTCGTCATATCCTCCGGTGCTGAATATAGAGCCCTCGAAGGCAAGGACATGGCCCTGGCAGCCCAGGCAAGAGCCTTGGATGCAGGAGCCGACAAGAATGCCCCCGAGGAGTTCGCCTCGGCCACAGACATAATGAACGAAGCCTTAGCCAATCAGGCAGCGGGCAACCACGAGAGTGCCTATCTTTGGTACGTAGATGCCGCTGAGGCTTACGATTCCTCGGCTGAAGCCTCCGGAAGCCTCAAGGCCGAAGCTGCGACCGCACTCGCCACAGCCAAGACTGCCGTAGCCGCCACCGAAGAAAAGTCTGCCAAGACTGGTATAGAAGACAAGGTATATCTGCCCGAGGCCCAATACTTCCTGGCAAGGGCGGAAATCCAGAATGACAACAAACTCTATGCCGACGCTACCGTAAGTGCCAACGAAGCCACCAACTACGCAGGGCTTTCCAACACCTATCTGGACTCCGAATATGCCAAGCAGCAGGTAGCCGCCAAGGCCGGAGCCGAAACAGCCATTGCCTCTGCCAGAGAAGCCGTGGCCGCCAGCGAAAGCAAGGCTGCCGATGCCGGCGTGGAAGACAAGGTGTACCTGCCCGAAGCTCAGTACAACCTGGCCAGGGCCGAGATTCAGAACGACAATCACTTGTATACCGATGCCACCACCAGCGCCAATGAGGCTATCAATTATGCCGGCATGTCGGAACGCTATGTGGATGGAAAGATCGCCGAGCAGGTAGCCGCCGACAAGGCAGACGCCGACGCAGCCATGGGCGATGCCATGACCAGGATGGCCTGGGCCGAGAACAACGAGATTTCCAAGGATTACCCCGCTGAGTACAAGGAAGCATCAGCTGCCATGGAAGGCGCCGAGCTGGCCTATGCCAACGAGCGCTATGCCCCCGCCGCCGATCTGGCCGGCGAGGTTTCCTCCATACTCTCCGACGATTTCCAGAAGCAAGTGCTCGCCGATCGTGAAGCTGCCGCCGCTAACGCTGTTGCCAAGGCAGAGGCCGACGCAGCCATGGGCGATGCCAAGACTAGAATGGCCTGGGCCGAGAACAACGAGATTTCCAAGGATTACCCCGCTGAGTACAAGGAAGCATCAGCTGCCATGGAAGGCGCCGAGCTGGCCTATGCCAACGAGCGCTATGCCCCCGCCGCCGATCTGGCCGG
>CAZHFN010000005.1:43283-64991 GCA_964531105.1 uncultured Treponema sp.
GCGCCGAGCTGGCCTATGCCAACGAGCGCTATGCCCCCGCCGCCGATCTGGCCGGCGAGGTTTCCTCCATACTCTCCGACGATTTCCAGAAGCAAGTGCTCGCCGATCGTGAAGCTGCCGCCGCTAACGCTGTTGCCAAGGCAGAGGCCGACGCAGCCATGGGCGATGCCAAGACTAGAATGGCCTGGGCCGAGAACAACGAGATTTCCAAGGATTACCCCGCTGAGTACAAGGAAGCATCAGCTGCCATGGAAGGCGCCGAGCTGGCCTATGCCAACGAGCGCTATGCCCCCGCCGCCGATCTGGCCGGTGAGGTTTCCTCCATACTCTCCGACGATTTCATGAACAAGGTTCTTGCCAGCAGAACTCCCGAGGCCGTTCAGGCAGCCAAAGAGGAAGCCAAGAAGATCGAAGAAGCCAAACAGGCAGCCGTGGTCAACGATGCCGCAAAAGATGGAGCCTTCGCAGAAATCGACAATGCCCAGGCCAGATACGACTGGGCCAAGGCCAATAATGCGGAGAACAACTACAAGGACCTGTTCACCAAGGGTGGAGATGATCTGGCCAAGTCCAAGCAGGCCTATGGTGAAGGCAAATTCGTCGATGCCTCGGCCTTAGCCAAGGAAGCGATGAAGTCCCTGTCTAACATAAAGGCCTTCGCCCCCCTGCCCGCAGTCTATATCGTCCGCCTAATCCCGGAGCGCAGAGACTGCCTGTGGAGAATCGCCGAGTATCCATTCATCTACAACAACCCACTGAAGTGGCCCGTGTTGTACGAGGCGAACAAGAAAACCTTCAGGGACCCCTCCAATCCCGACTTGATCTTCCCCAATCAGGTACTCAATATCCCGGCTATAAAGGGCGAAAGCCGCTCCGGCACCTGGGATCCCAAGAAGACCTACAATCCCCTGCCCAAAAAGTAGGATGAGAGAATCGGGCGGCTTATAAACCGCCTATGGATGCAACAAGGGCTTTCCGCCTCAGCGGAAAGCCCTTGTTTTTTGGTATTTATTTGTCCTGAAGGCGATTTAGCCGAAAGCGGTTTAGAAGAGGCCTAAGCTGCTTGTATCCTGCTGGAAAAAACCCTTCAGCAGGTTGCATACAGCCCCATGATCGGAAGCGTCTATCGTTTCTCTGGAAGCGTGCATGGATAGAAGCGGATGTCCAATATCCATACAGCGAATTCCCAGTCGCGCCGCGGTAATAGGACCTATGGTCGAGCCGGGTTGGCTGTCGGCGCGGGCCATGTATTTTTGCCATTGCACGCCCTGCTCTTCGCAAAGCCTAGAAAAAATGGCTTCGGTAAGGCTATCGGTGGCATAACGTTTGGAAGCATTCAGCTTGAGCGCCGGGCCGAAACCCAGCCTAGGAGAATAGCGAGGATCGTATTTTTCCGCATAGGCCGGATTCCAAGCCTGGGCAGCGTCCAGGGATATGCAGAGCGAGGAGGATACTGCCCTGTAGAAGTCCTCGGCGTTACCCTTGAGGGCTATATTGATCCTGGCGATCAGGTCTCGTAGAAAACTGGAATCGGCTCCACCGGGAGCTCTGGATCCAATTTCTTCAGCATCCATGAAACAGGCTATCTGAGTAGATACTCCCGGTTTAGCGGCGCAGAATGCATACAGAATCGCCTTACATCCGGCCAGATTATCCAGGCGGCCTGCATTGATAAGCTGGGCAGCCATAGATTCTTGAACAGGAGCGGATTCGAGGGTTCCGGCGTATGTGCGGGGATTGGATGCAAGCCCACTCCCGAAGATCACGGCTTTCTGACTGTCATAAAAAGACAAATCCATGCCGGCAATGCTCTCGATCGGTACTGCCAGCTCTTCGGCCAGCCTGGATGCAAGCCAGGAACCTTGGGAGTCCAATGCCGTAGCCGAGTCTGGAATATCGACAAATACAGGAAGATGCTGATGAGCCTTGAACTCCATGCCCCTGTTGAGTTCCCTGTCCAAATGGATCGCCAGTCCGGGTATGACGCCTATAGGTCTTACTGAATCATAAAGACGAGGCGTGTAGCCTTTTTCGCCTCGTAGTATCACCTGCCCTGCGAGACTGAGAGGCTTATCCACCCAGCTGGAGAGCACGGCAGAGCCATAGGGTTCCACCGCCAGTCGAAGCATGGATCGGTCCAGAAGCTCAGCCCCAGACCGTACCTTAAGACTTGGGCTATCGGTATGGGCACCCGCCAGAAGAAAACCCGCGGATCCCAGGGGATGGAATCCTGGTTTAAAAGCAATGAGGGCTGTGCCTCCCCTTCTGATAAAGTAGGAAGCCCCTGGCTCCAGGTGCCATGGATCTTTTTCGAAGAGCTCCGTAGAGCCCTTAGCCATAAGGTAGGCTGCCATATTTTCCACAGCCTGGTAGGGGCTGGGAGATGCGTCTAGAAAATCACAGAGGTTTCTTGCAGTGTCGTTCATCGATATCGTTCCTTAACTCTGAATCCTAGTATCCTGCCTGGCAGAGGCCAACTGCCTTCGCAGCTCGCGAATATCGGCGAAATAGGAGAAGAGAAGTGTTCGCAGTTCCATGATTTCCGCCCTGAGGGATGGGTCTCCGCCGGTTATTTCTTCTTCCATAGCCCTGCATGCCGCCTTAAGCCCCAGTCCGCGCACCAGCGCGAGGTGTTTGAGCCTGGAGAGAGTACAGAGGTCGTGACTGGAATAGGCCCTTCTTCCAAAGAGATCCTTGCGCGGAGCCAGGAAGGGGACTTCTTTTTCCCAAAATCTGAGTGTAGAAGCAGGAAGCCCTAGGAGGGCTTCCACCTCGCCGGTGCTGTAGGCTTTCATTATTTTTTCCTGGCATTCCAGTCACGCCGAGAGGCTTTGAGGTCCAGGCTGACTGGAATTGAGTCCAGGGTGAATTCCTTCCTGATCTTGTTCTTCAGGAAGGAGACATAGGAATCGGGCACAAGGTCGGGTCTTGTAACAAATACCAAAAACCGCTGGGGATTAGTGGAGGTCTGCACCGCATAGCGAAGCTTGAACCTTGTCCGCGAACCAACGGGCGGAGGGTTATGCTCGATCCAATCCAAGAATGCCTTGTTGAGCCTGGAAGTCTCGATCTTCTTGTTCAGCATCGCATGGCAGGAAATAACGGTATTCATAAGCTTGTCTATGCCCAAGCCCTCCTTGGCCGATACGGCGAGCACAGGAGCGTAGGCCATCTGGCCGAAAAAGAATCGGAGTTTGTCCTTGGAGGCTTCGAAGGTATTCTTGATCTCGGGCATGAGATCCCATTTGCTCAAGACAAATATTACAGCCCTGCCCTCATCCACGGCAAAGGCAGCGATTTTCTTGTCCTGTTCTGTAAGCCCTTCCTCGGCATCTATCATCAGCACAATTACATCGGCCCTTTCGACAACCGAAATAGAACGGGTGACCGAATAATATTCCACATCATCCTGGACCTTCTTCTTTCGTCTGATGCCTGCCGTGTCTAGGACTATTATGCCCCTACCCTTCCAGGTAAAACGCCCCTCTACTACATCTCTTGTGGTGCCGGGCTGGTCGCTCACGATGCTCTTTTCCTCGCCGAGCAAGACATTGAGTAGGCTGGATTTGCCTGTATTGGGCTTACCCATAATAGCAAGGCGTATATCGGCTCTCTCCATGTCGACTGCTGTCACTTTGGAGAAATCGAGGCGAGTGGCCAGCTTTTCCAGGAGCACATCTATGTTCCTGTTGTGTTCAGCCGAGATAAAGACAACGTCTTCATAGCCCCAACGAAGATGAGTCCAGGCCTGGTTGTCCCTTTCGGGGGAGTCGGCCTTGTTGACCACGAGGATCAGGCGCTGGCTCATGGGACGAAGGAGGGAAGCAAATTCCTCATCCTCCGGACTAATGTCGGTGGCGTCCACCATGAAGAGAAGGAGATCGGCCTTGTTCAGCACAGAAAGACTGCGGGCGACTACCAAGTCGTCCAGGCCTTCCCGGTCCAGTTTGAATCCTCCCGTGTCCACCAGACGGCAACGCGAGCGCCCATCGGGGAGAAGCAGCTCCGCCTCGATAGGATCTCTGGTAACACCCGGCCGGGGATCGGTTATCGCTCTCCGCTTGTGAAGAAGCCTGTTGAAGAGGGTGGATTTGCCCACATTAGGCCTACCGATCAAGGCTACGAGAGGGAGATTCTCATAGCGTAAAAGCGTCTTTACTTCGTCCCGGACTTCCGCCGTACTTTCTTCTTTATCTGTCGTTTCCTGCCTGCGCATGGGCTTACCGTCCTAGGTCTTGTAGCGATTGGCGATGTGTGCGGCCACCTGGGTCGAACTTGTCATAGTCATAACTGTCGCCGCGAGGTTTTCCGCCTCTTCGAGCGTTTGTGATAAAAGAAAACTCTTTACAAAGGGAATGGATACCGCCGACATGGAGAGTTCTCGTAAACCCATGCCCACTAAAAGGAGGGCTGCCAGAGGATCGGCACCCATTTCGCCACAGAGACTTACTTCGATATTAGCCTTGCGGGCTGCTTCTATCGTCATTTTTATCAGCCTGAGCAGGGCGGGATTATAAGGATCGTGGAGGTAGGCTACTTTTTCATTGCCCCTGTCCACCGCCATGGTGTATTGAATGAGATCGTTTGTGCCGATGGAAAAGAAATCGGCGCTCCTGGCCAGCACATCGGAACAGAGGGCTGCCGAGGGTACTTCGATCATGATGCCTGCCTTGATATGGTCAGGTACCTCAAGCCCCCTCATGCGGCATTCCCACTGAGCCTCTTCAAGAATGCCCCTGGCCCGCACCAGTTCCTCCATTGTGGAAATCATCGGGAACATGATGCGTGTATCTCCGTACACACCTGCCCTCAGAATAGCCCTGAGCTGAGTCCGGAAAATGTCCGTCTTGGAAAGGCAGAATCGGATAGCCCTCCAGCCCAGGAGGGGATTTTTTTCATCCTGAGCTCCCAACTCGGGCAAAACCTTGTCCCCGCCTATATCGAGGGTTCTGATGGTGACAGGCCTGCCCTTCATGCCTTCTACCACCTGTCTGTAGGCCTTGAACTGGGCTTCCTCGCCTGGGATATGACCTCCCAGAAAGAGGAATTCCGAACGGAAGAGCCCTATGCCGTCAGCACCTTGTTGGATAACCGAATCCATCTCCTCCGGCACCTCTATGTTAGCCTTGAGGAGAATTCTCTCTCCGTCCTTGGTGGCCGCGGGGAAATCCTTTATGGAGGAAAATTCTTTTTGCCTGGCGATTCTGAGACTGCGGGCAGCCTTTTCCTTCTTGAGCGCCCCTTCGTCAGGATCAATGACCACTAGGCCTCTGTCCCCATCGATTATAAAGGGCGTTCCGCCCCTAACATCGGCCATGAACGAACCCAAACCTAGAACTGCGGGGATGCCGAAAGCCCGGGCCAGGATGGCGGCGTGGCTGGTGCGGCCTCCAGCTTCCATGGCTATTCCCTTTATTCTGGAACGGGCCATGCCCACCATGTCCGAAGGCAAGAGATCCCGGGCCACAAGGATGACATCCTTGTCTATGTCGGCGAGGCTGAATCGCTCCCGGTGAAGAAGGTGTCCTAATACCCTGTGTATAACATCATGGACGTCCGAGACTCTTTCCTGAATGTAGGGATCCTGGGAAGAAGAAAGCTGATCTATCATTTCCTGTTCGAGGGTGAAGACAATGCTCTCCACGTTGAGCAGGGAACTCTTGAGTCTATCGTGTACCTGAGTGGCCACATCGGGATCGTCCAACATAAGGAGGTGAGCATCGAAGATGGCCGCCTGTTCCTCGCCGGCGACAGAAAGGGCTTTTTCACGCAAAACCCTTACTTCTTCCTTAGCCTGGTTTACCGCCTGTTCAAAGCGTCCATATTCTCCTTCGCTTTCCTCGGTCTGAATGGAATAGGCGGGGATAGGGGCGCTGGAGTCGTCGGCAAAGAGGAAGGCAGGGCCGATGGCAGTGCCCGGTGAAGCGGCGACGCCGCGCATTTCTCGCATGGGAGGACTGTAACAGATATTAGCCGTATCGTCAAATAATCAGGGCTGTCCTTATTGGAGAACGTTGATGGGATTTACCGATTTACCGTTTTTATAGACAGTGAAATGCAGGTGAGGTCCCGTGCTGTAACCTGTGTTGCCCGAAAGCCCAACTCTGCCACCCTTGGCCAGGTACTGCCCTTTCTTTACAGAGATAGAAGACATGTGGGCGTAGAGGGACTGCCAGCCGCTAGGGTGGCGGAGCATGACGTAATTTCCCATGATGGGTGAATAACCTGCTTCGCTTACGCTGCCCTCCATTCCTGCAGCCACTGGGGTGCCCGAAGGTACTCCAATATCGATACCGTTATGGAAACTGTTCTTGCCGCTGAAAGGATCCCTCCTCCAGGCATACCAGGAGGTAATATATCCCCGTACAGGCCAGCGGAAGAGGTCGCCGGAAATCTCCCTCAGCACTACGCTGGGCAGTTTGGCATCGGGAAGAAAAAGCTTTCGCCCCGCATCGAGCTGGCTTTTCATGAGCCCGTTCGTCTCGATCAGGCGGTCGGAAGAAATGGAATGAGACTCTGCGATGGACTCGACACTGTCCCCAGCTTTAACGTTATAGAGAATGCCGGAAATATTGGGAATCTTGAGGAGCTGGGAAGGCCTGAGCGCCCTGGCCGATTGTATTTCGTTGATGCTGAATATTGTATCTACGGTAATCCCATGGGATTCAGCGATACCGGATACCGTATCGCCCTTTTGAACCTGGTACACGGAGTAGAACAAGCCACTGTCTTCCTCTTCGATAGAGGCCGCATCGGGAATTATTGTGGTGGAATCGACGCTGCCCACGGCAAAATCGGGGCCAGGCATAGGCCTGAAACTGGAGCCGATCAGGGCGATGAGGCAGAGTACGGTAAAGACTGTGTTTTTCAAAGAGGATAGACTGGCTATCCTCAGCAGCAGATCTGTATGCGAAGGTCCGGATTTCGACCTCACCACTCGCTCCGGGTATTACAGGATCATATTAGTATATCGATACGTATGAATGGATGCAATCGCTTTTTTCTGGTTTTTTTTTCAGGTTTTTCCCCGGGGCTCCCCACATCCATAACCTTACTGCGGTTTGTTTCGCTTCTCCCTTGCGCCCTGCTTTCCTATGCATTATGGTTCTATCATTATGATAGGAAAGAAATATGTTCTAGCCGCGGCTTTCCTTGCTCTCTTCGCCTTAACAGTTTCAGCCTTCGACATAAAACCTGCATCCATCTCTGTGAGCACGAAGACAGCCACAAGCCCCGGTGAAGCAATTGTCAGCATCAGCGCAGATCCTTCCGATGCCTGGATATCTATCGACGGGGGTACGGCATCCTTTTCCACATGGTCAGGAACCCTAGCTCCCGGACCCCATACTATTTCGGCCTGGGCGAAGGATTTCTACCCCTCCCAATTTTCTTTAGTAGTACTAGAGAATACCAAGTATACCGTCAGCCTCGAACTAGAGCCCCATACCGGCTACCTAGCCCTGGAAATCTCCCCACCCGACGCCTTGGTGTACGTGGACGGACAGAAGGTCCAAGGCTATATGGTAGAAATTCCTGTAGGCCGGCGTAATATCGCAATCAAGAAATTCGGCTACGAAGAGCAGAAGCTCAGCCTCACCATGCAATGGCAGCGCACATCGATCCTTAATGTGAATCTGAGCCCTTCAGCCTTTGAAATAAGGGAATGGAAGCTCAAACCCGAGCTGTTCAACCCCTCCAACAAGGGCTTATATGGCCGCTCTGTGCTGACTTTCACCATCACCGCCCCGGGACGGGGAAGGGTCAAGGTGAGCGATAGCCTCGGCACAGTGTATCTCGAAAAAGAACTACCGGTCTTTACCACCTGGTCGCAACGTTTTGCCTGGGATGGCAGGGACGATTCGGGCAAAATACTGCCAGACGGGGAGTATCTCCTCGGCCTTTCTCTCTGGCCGCTCGCACAGGAAGAGAGCACAGCCGAAACCACCGGCGAGAGCACCGAGCCCGATCCGGCCATAGTGTTCACCACCAAGCTCCGGATCGATTCCAGTTCCCTGATCGTTCCTTCGGGAGCCCAGGCTGCCAGGCCGGGACTTCTGTATTTCCCAGATCCCAAGATTTCCAGGCTTTTACCGGCCAGTGCTGAAATTTTGGGCACCTATCCCAGGGGCGGCTCCATCGCCCTGGGCTTCAAGCTGGGTTCAAGTACCATGATGGCCCTGGAAGGATCCTATGATGTCGCGCCAGCCGCGGGATTTGCCCTGTCATTCCTCCAAGGCCTGGGTTCTCCTGCGGGCATTGATTTAGCCCTCTTAGGCCGTTTCGCCTGGAACAGCGCTTCTACACCCCAATATCCCGGAGCCGCTTCCGAGGCCGAGATGAGCCTTCCCCTGGCCTACGCAGTGCAAGGCCTCCGCTTGGGCATAGCCCCTGGTCTTGTGTATGATTTCTCCCTTGCCAGCTTCGAGGGCAGGGCCGGATTAGGCCTTTGGTATGAAAGTCAAAGCATCATGGCCGGGTTATCCGCCCAGGCCGATATTGGCTCAACAATGCCCATGACAGCCACCAACCCCCTGCGCATGGGGCTGGAAGCCAGGGTACTTCTGGATAACGTACCCGTATCCCTCATGCTGAGGCTTTCGGGCGACCTCAACCCCGGGCTTTCATCGCCGGCCGCCAGCCTAGGCTTCGGCGTGGCCTGGTGAGAGGGGAAGAGACCAGGGTTAAGACCAGCGTTAAAGTTGCTGTCCTACCCTGCGGGAGCTATACTCCCGAGCTCCTGGACCAGACCATAGCCCAGGCAGCCCGGGAGGCCGGTTTTCCCGATATCCGAGGCAAGCGCATACTCGTAAAACCCAACCTTCTCAAGGCCGCACAGGCCTCTGATGCGGTGACAACCCACCCTGAGTTTGTGGCTGCCGTCATACGCTTTCTCAGAAAAAACCAGGCTGCCACCATCATGGTGGGTGATTCGCCAGGCCACCAGAGTGGCCGTGCGGTAGGCAAGGCCTCGGGAATATACCAGGCTGCCATGGCCGAAGGAGCTCTCTGGGTCGATTTTACCCCCGGAGAGCCCAGGCCCGTCCCCGATGCCAGGTTGGTCAAAAGCTTCAAGCTCGCATCGGTGCTGGACGATTGCGACATGGTCGTCAACCTGCCCAAGCTGAAAACACACAGGCTCACATCCTATACCGGGGCTATAAAGAACCTCTTCGGACTTGTACCTTCCCTGGGCAAGAGCGCCATGCACCTGCGGTTTCCTGACAAACTGCAGTTCGGCACCATGCTTGTGGACTTGGGTCTTTCTATTAAGAACAGTTTCCATTTCCTGGATGGAGTGGTAGCCATGGAAGGCGAAGGCCCAGGCAATGGCGACTCCTTCCCCCTAGGCCTCGTGTTCGCGTCCAGCGATGCGGCGGCCCTGGACTGGATTGGAGCCTCCACGATCGGCTACGAGCCTGCAAAAATACCCTACCTTGTAGAGGCGATTCTACGCAGGGACATGGATCCCCGATCCCCGGCCATCGATACAGGATCCTTTTCCCCTGAAAGGGACAAGGCAAAAAACTTCAAGCTCCTGCCCTACACGGCCCAATCCAATGCATCCCTCGCCGAAATCCCCCATTATCTCGAGCCTCTGGTTAAAAAAATCCTCGCCGAAAGACCTGTCTTCGATAAAGAGAAGTGCATCGGCTGTTCGGCCTGCGTACGCATCTGCCCCGCCAAGGCTCTCGTGCTGGGCGATGGAGGCAAAGGGAAGCATCAGATACTCATAGACGACTCAGCCTGCATCACCTGTTATTGTTGTCATGAAATTTGCCCCGTAGGTGCCGTATCAATACGGAAAATCTTCAGGCGGCCCAAAAATGAAAGGAAACCTTCGTGAGTCAGCCTGATCTATATTCCTTCCTCGATTTTGACCAAAAGAATGACTATAGGAAACTGGACCTACCCTTGCCCACACGCAGAGACGGCCGGCTCTTTGTAGAAGCCGAGGCCCTGGTGGCATTGGGGAAAACAGCTTTTGCTGAGATAGCTTTCAAATATCCCAGGGGTCATTTAGAACAGCTCGCAGCAATGCTGAAGAACGAACGCTGCACCGACCTGGAACGCTTCGTAATCGAAACTCTGCTGCGGAATGCAGCCGTAGCCGCCGAAGGACTTTTCCCGATATGCCAGGACACGGGCACAGCCCTGATATATGGATGGAAGGGCGAGGATTTCTCAATCTCCCGGGGTAGCGGTCAGGAGGCCGACATAGCCGCCCTTCTAGCTGAAGGAGCGAGAAGAGCCTACGCTGAACATCGCTTAAGGGCATCCCAACTAGGCCCAAAGTCTGCCCTCACCGAGCGCAATACTAAGGATAATCTGCCAGCCCTAACCGACATAAGGGCAGTAGCAGGATCTTCGCTCCAACTCCTTTTCGCCGCCAAGGGAGGGGGATCCACCAGCAGAACTAGCCTGAGCATGGAAAGCCCCGCTCTCCTCAAGCCCGGGGCATTGAATAAACTCCTGGAAGCCCGCATAAAGGGTTTAGGCGTGGCAGGCTGCCCACCTTATACCATAGCCACCGTTTTGGGAGGCATTTCCGCATCTCAAAGCCTCTACGCCTTGGAACTGGCCAGCTACGGCCTTTTGGACAAGCTTCCCTCCGAGGCTAGAGGCGACGGAACACCCTTGAGAAGCAGGGAATGGGAAGAAAAAATGGGTTTGATCGCTGCTCAATCAGGCTTGGGAGCCCAGTGGGGAGGTAGCCAGCTGGCCCTGGATACCCGCTTTATCCGCCTTTCCCGTCATGCAGCTACCCTTCCTGTCGCAGTAGGCATTTCCTGCTCGGCCCATCGCAAGGCCAGGGCTTTTGTAGATGAAGAAGGCTGGTATATAGAGTGCCTGGAGGACGATCCCGCACGGCTTCTGCCTTCTGGGGCGGCTATTTTGCCTGGAGCCGTGGAAATTGATTTCGACAGCCCCAAGAAAGCCTGGCTCGAAGCGCTGCGAAGACTGCCTTCGGGCACCCCTCTTCTGCTATCGGGCACAGTCACCCTCGCCAGGGATGTAGCCCATGCCCGCATCGAAGCGCATATGCAGAGCGGAGCAAGACCGCCGGCATATATGACCGAACATCCAGTTTTCTACGCTGGCCCCACCGATCCCGCTCCCGGCAAGGTTAGCGGTTCATTTGGTCCAACCACGGCCTCGAGAATGGACCCATACATAGGAGAATTCACACAAGCCGGAGCATCCCTTGTGAGCATAGCCAAAGGAGGAAGGAGTGCTTCAGCCATCCAAGCCCTAACACAAGCCAGAGGGGTCTACATTGCCTGCATCGGCGGGGCCGCTGCCATTACAGCCCGGGATCACGTAGTGGAGAGTCGTGTGGTCGATCATGCCGACCTGGGCATGGAGGCAATCCGACTTGTACGCCTTCGCTCACTTCCTGCCCTCATCGTGATTGACGCAAAGGGCGGGAATTTCTATGCTTGATCAGTCATGGAATCCGCGGATAAGAAAAGCCTGACAGGACGGCAATTCGGAACAATCTACTTTCTCTTTTTCGCCATCTATGGATTAACACCCTATCTCCAGGTCATCTTAAGGCGCCTGGGCTACAGTCCGACAGGTGTGGGGCTGCTCTTAGGCCTTTTCGAGCTCGTTGGCATTGCAGGACCTATAGTTTTAGCAAGGAAAGCCGACACCATGGGCCGTTTTAACCCCTTTCTTGTTGCCTCCGGCCTGGCGGTAATTCTGGGCATGGGTTTATTAGTATCCATCAATCACAGCACAGCCGCGATGATTGGACTGGGATTGGTTTCCCTAGGCTTGAAAACTCCTGTACCCGTCTTGGACACGTCTCTTTTAAAGTCAATTGAAAAGGATCAGCAAAGGGGTTTTAAGACTCCAACCTACGGACTCATGCGGGGAGTAGGTTCCCTGGGTTTTGTACTGGTTACCCTTGTGGTGCAGTTTACTCCGGGCTTCGAAGAGAGTTCTCCCATGGTCATGGCTACCGTCATGGCGTTCTTGACCTGCATTTTCCTTGTTGGCCTTAAAAAGCTGCCCGAAGCAGGCGAAGGTCCTTCATCTAAAAAATCCAAACACCTTTCCTTGGGATGGATAGACAGCACATTCCTTTTAGGTTTAGCGGTCATCGTTCTGGGCAGAATCGCCATAGCGCCCATAAATTCCTTTTTCTCACTTTATCTGGTGGAAGAACTCGAGTGGCAGGCCATTGGGGCCATGTCAGCCCTGGGTGCAATTGCGGAAATACCCATGATGCTCTTGGCTTGGCGCTTCATGGCCAAGCGAAGCCCAATGCAGGCCATAGCCCTGGCATCTGCTGCTATTGTGCTGAGAATGCTCACGTATGCGATTTTCCCGTCTAAGGCCGGCGCTATCGCAGGTCAATTGCTACACTCCCTATGCTATGGTCTTTTCCAGCCTGCCGCTGTCGTGTTTGTCAACCTAAAAACCCCACCTGCTGACCGCACAACTGGAATGGCTATACTCCTGGGAGTGGGGATGGGATTTCCTGCCTTTTTTGGAAGCGCCCTCGGAGGATTGATCGTGGAGCAGGCCGGTTACCGCTGGCTTTTCGCTTCCTTCAGCATCTTCGCCGTGGGCAGTCTTGTACTATATTTTTTCAAGAAGAAGCAGCTGACGGCTGTTAGGTAAACACCTGGATTCCCATCCGTATAAGGCACTTTTCAACTAAGAAGAGAGCTGTGCACATGAGCGCATGGCTGAGCTCGCCCGATCCCATGGCATCATAAATTTCCTTGGCTGGAAAAAGGTCGGCATCGACGATTTCATGCTCATCCAGGTTTCGTGCTGCCTGGGGAAGGGGATCCAGAGCCAGGTATATATGGAAGCGGTTGCCTTGAATGGCTGGATTGGGATAGACAGTGCCCGCGTGAAAGAGCTTTGAGGCTATATAGCCGGTTTCCTCGGACAATTCCCTGGCAGCGGCCTTTTCAGGCTCTTCTCCCCACTCCACTACACCGCCGGGAAACTCCAGGCTGGCCTCTTCTGACCCATGCCTGTACTGGCGTACCATAAGGAAACGGGCATCGGATCCCCTGCCCAGGAGTGGAACTACAACGGCCCATTCCCTGGCCTGAATGAAGGAGAATACTCCTTGTCGCCCTTCGGGGCCTCTACAGGTTTTTTCCAGTACCGAGAACACTCCCCCGGAATACTTGCGCTCTGTAGAAATGGTTTCCCATTTCTGTCCGCCATTGCCATCACCTGCGACCATCGAAAGGCCTCCTGGGCTGACATCCTAACGAAGCCGGGCTGGCACATCAAGGGCGCGGTCTTGTTGATTGTGCAGCGAGCGGCGCGGCCTTCCCGATGGCTGGCCATCGGGAAGGCCGCGCTGTTGCGCACCTGAAGCCGATGGGCTAGGATTGTCCCATGAGCAAAGGGAAACCAGGATGCAGCTGACCGTTGTGGTGCCGGTGTACAATGAGGAATCCAACATCAATGCCCTGGCAACAGCCCTCATCGATGCCCTGGAAGGTAATTGCAGCTTCCAGATACTTTTTGTGGACGATGGAAGCACCGATGGTAGCCTTGCCCTGCTTAGAAACCTGGCGGGCAAGGATAGCCGTCTGGCATTTTTAAGCCTAAGCAGGAATTTCGGACACCAGGCCGCCCTGAGGGCTGGGCTCGAAGCCGCCCGGGGCGAGTGCGTAATCACCATGGACGGAGACTTCCAACACCCCCCCACCCTGCTGCCCGCCATGATCAAAGAATTCCAAAAGGGCTTCGATGTGGTAAACACGAAACGGATCGAGTCAGAACTGGGGGAAGGTACGCGGACATCCCTTGGAAAAAGGCTCAGCGCCCGGTTCTTCTATTCCATTATGAATTCCTTAGGAGAAGTGAGAATCGAGCCGGGATCGGCTGATTTCCGCCTCCTTTCCCGCAAGGCAGTGAAAGCCCTCCTCTCCATGGATGAAAGGGCTTTGTTTTTTAGGGGAGCCGTTCCCTGGATAGGTTTTTCCAGCAGCGAGCTTCAGTATTCGCCCGGACTACGGAGAAGCGGCAAATCCAAATATAGCCTGGGCAAAATGCTCTCCTTGGCCCTGGACGGAATCACTTCCTTCAGTACAAAGCCTCTTCGGCTCGCCTCCTTGGCCGGCCTGGCCATATCTGGGGCCGGTTTTATCTACGCCCTCTACGCGCTTATCATCAGGCTTTTCAGCGACAAGACGGTGGAAGGTTGGACGAGTCTTCTCATTAGCATCCTCATAATCGGTGGAATTCAGTTAATATTCATGGGTGTCATAGGCGAGTACCTGGGCAAACTCTTCATGGAAGCCAAACATCGGCCCCACTACCTGATCAAGGAAAGATCCTACGAAGAGCTTACTGAAACACGGGGAGGACAGCCCTGAATTACCTTCTGCTAATACTCGGCATTCTCTTCTCCGCTTCGGCACAGCTGCTTATGAAGTATGCTGGGGGAATGAAACTTATGAGCGCCTCTTGGGTTGCTGTGGCAGGAGGCGCTGCTGGACTCTACGCATCTTCCTTCATCTTCTATACCCTCCTCCTGCGAAAACAGGACTTGAGCAAACTAAGCCCCCTCATGGGCACGGCAGTGACAGCTCTGGTTGTCCTAGGCGCTGCGGTGCTGTTTGGGGAGAGCCTCAGCCTGCGACGTATTGCAGGCGTGGCCTTGGCCTGCGCGGCCATTCTCCTCCTCGCCGGCTAGGGAAGCGGTCATGCGCAAATTTGGCCGTCTTGCTACCGAACCCAATCCAAGCCTCTTAAAACCTCCTTATGACGCAAAAGCGGAGAACATCCTGTCATGGCTTACCCTGCTTGCAGTCTACGCTGTACTGGCCAGCCGTTTTAACTTACGCCTTCTTTTCCAGGACACTATTCTCACCGGAGGGGACAGCGCTTCTTGGTTTCAGGTATTGAAAACCTTGAAAGAGGATTTTCTTCCCCGGGGGAGACTCTTCGGGTACAGCCAAGCCAATTTTTTCGGCTACCTGGAAGGCCAGCATTATTTTATTCTTCCCTTCCTCGCCGCAGCGCTTCTAGGCTTCCTTGTACCTCTGAGTGTCGCACTGAAACTGGCCACAGTGGCAGGAGGCTTCGCCCTTCCCCTCACCATGTTCCTGGCCGCCTCTTCCATCCGGGGTAAAAGGCGAGCGGGAGCCTTGGCAGCGGTTTTAAGTCTTCTTTTTCTTTTTAACGAGTCGTATTCCATTTTTGGTGGCAATTGGCTTTCTACCTTTGCAGGCGAGTTCTGCTTTTCCTGGGCAATTGCCTTCCTGCCTCTCCTTGTCGCATCAGTGGCTAAGGATTGGCGGGAAAAACGAAGCGGAATTGGAAGTGGTATTTTATTGGCGCTTATAGGCCTTTGTCATTTTTTCGTTTTTATGCCAGCCTTCTTTCTGCCCTTTTTTCCCGCCTTCAAATTGATTCCCGGACTCTTCGCACGAAAGTCTGGAATTGGACGGACAAAAAGCAAGCCCGCCAAGGAAGCGCTCATCGTCTACAGGATGCTCTCCACCTATGGCGTAGCCCTTCTTATCCTTTCCTTCTGGCTTATTCCCATGATCCTTACCCGGCGCTGGGCTCAGCCCATAAGCCTTCTCTGGCACTTTTCCTCCTCCAAGGATTTTGCCGGACAAACCCTGGCATGGGTGTGGGGACCCGCTGCCTTCCTCTTCGCTTTCCTGGCTCTTTATCGCCGGAGGCCTCCCCAGGAGCGCAGACTTTTTATGTTTTTCCTCTACGCCCTCGCCTGCTGCGCCTTTTTGTTCTTTATCGCCCCGGGCCTGGGTATGCCCGATATCCGCTTTGTGCCTACGGCCCTTCTGTTCTGCGCCCTCGGCCTGTCCCTTGCCCTGGATTCCGTTGTCGATTGGCTGGGAAGGAAAGGACGCGGACGCGCAAAGTCCAAGAATAATTCAGTGGTAAAAAATTCCAGCTCACTTATTTCTGATTTCGCAATGCTGTTGGTTGTAGTGTCGGGCATCGCGATTGGAGTTATGCTGCCGCACAACGCGCCATCCTGGTTCTTATGGAACTATTCCGGCTACCAAGCCAAATCGGAATGGCCTGCCATGAAAGAATTAATGGAACGCTACCAGGGTACTTTTGACGATGGGCGATTTCTTTGGGAAAAGCAGGATCAAAGAGATAACAGGGATTTCGGATCGGAGCGTGCTTTCGAAAATCTGTATCTTTTCACGGGATTCCCTAGTTCGGAAGGCATACATTACGGATCCAGCATGATGGCCAGGGCTGCCACCTATCTGCAAAGCTCTTACTCGCCTAATCCGGTGGATCCCGAGGCCGAACGCATTTATTCTAAAATAGATCCCGAATCCTGGAGAGCCCGTTTTCTTTTGCTGAACGCTCGATACATAATTACCCACTCTGAGCAAATACGCGGTCTTTTTGAAAAACATCCCGATTTCTGGCTTGATTATAAGATAGGGAAGTTTTCAGTCTTTGAATTCAAAAGCCACCGGGCTAGCTATGTGAGCGTGCTGCCCGAGTCTGCCTTGAACGTGATCGAGGCCGGAGCCGGGGGCTTCAGAACCGATTACTACCGTTTTTTCAGAGATTACGAACTCTATGAACTGCCCTTTGTAAGTTCCGAGTTTGCGGACAAGGAACTTTACGCAAAACTTGCCGACTCGAGCCAATCCTGGCCGAGCTATGATGGCTACAGAAACCTGAATCTAGCCAAAAGAGCACTTATAGAGGAGGGAGAAGCCAAAGGCGATGATGCATCCTCTTCACCGGATTCCCAAACCCCAAGCCCTCCTTTTATCACCGCGGAGCATGTGGACAACTTCAGCATATCCTTCAGCACAAGTTCACCTGGAAAAGCCCATTACATAAGGATATCCTACGCTCCCGGATGGAAATCCCTAGGTGGAGAAAAACTCTACCCTGTCGCCCCGGGCTTTATGCTCATTTTCCCCTCAAAAGAAAAAGTAGAGCTAGCATACCGCCGCACGGCTGCCGAGATTATAGGCATAGTTTTAAGCCTTCTCTCCATTCCCCTAGGCTTATTTCTCTGGAAAAAAAGACCGGGCAGAGGCTTTCCGTGGAAAACCCTCCTGGCCGCCGCTTTTACCGTCTTTTTAGGCGCAGGCATAGCACTCCTGCTTCAAACCGCAGGCGGTTATCCGGCGCTGTCCCGGGATATCAGCAAAGCCAGGCTAATGAATACAGGCGATCCCAACCAAAGGAAGGAACTTTTATCCCTTGTCGAACCCTGGGCTGAGACAGAAATGCTTGAACGCTTCGACAATAGGCTTGTCTTCGATGCCTTCAGGCTCAAAGCCCTTGCCCTCTTAAGTGCAGATGAAGAAGTATCTATCTCGGAAGCCAGAGGACTGCTGGAGAAACTGGAATCCACCTACCCCCATACGAGGGTTCTCGACACCTTGCCTACCTTGCCGTAGTATAATCTGGTGCGTCCGAATCTAATCAAAAAAATTGAAGCCCGACTCTTACTGGGAAACGAGCGCCGAGGTTTCCATTTTCACGTGATCCTGCTTCCTTTAATCCTGATCGTCACCAGTCTGCCCCTGGCTTGCAGTTCGGGGCCGCACCCCAAAACCAACTATCCACCCCAAAAGGACACCACAATGGCAAAACCAGAAACCATCCTTGTCATGGCTCACCGCGGGTTCAGAGGCATCGCCCCGGAAAACACACTCTCCGCCGCCCGCCTCGGTTGGGAGAGCGGCGCCGATTATTGGGAACTGGACGTGGCTGCCTCTTCGGACGGGGAACTGGTGGTGCTGCACGACGACAATCTAATTCGAACCACCAATGCCAAGCTGCGCTTCCCCGAGCGCAAGCCCTGGACTGTCTATGATTTTACCCTCCAGGAGCTAAAGTCTTTGGATGCCGGATCCTGGTATGGGGCGAGCGACCCCTTTGGCCAAGTAGCCGCCGGCCGCGTCAGCCCCGCCGAGCTTCAGCTTTTTGCCGGCCTTAGGATACCTACGCTCAAGGAAGCCCTCACCCTGACCAAGGACCTGGACTGGAAGGTGAATGTGGAGATCAAGGATGCAACCGGCAGATCCTGCGACGCATGGATAGTGGAAAAGACCGCCGCCCTGATATCCGAGCTGAAAACAGAGGACAAGGTTTTGGTTTCATCATTCAACCATGCCTATCTGGCCAGAATGAAAAAGGCCCAGCCCCGGATTCCCGTGGCAGCCCTCATCGACAAACCCATTCCCGATCCTGTGAGCCTGCTCAGATCCCTGAATGCGGTAGCCCTCAATCCCAACTACAGGTACTTGGATGAAAAAACAGTTCAGGAGCTGCGCCAGGCCGGGTTCAATGTGTATGTATGGACCCCTAACGAGGTCAAGGACATGGAAAAACTCATAGCCTGGGGAGTAACTGGCCTTATCACCGATTTCCCCGACAGGGCCTTGAGTCTCCTGGGACGTTAATGCGTTGAACATGGCATAGACTGATTTAACCCGCTTTTTGCAAATTTTTCATTGTCAGCAAGCCTATATGGGGTTACACTGGAATGCGCGTGATTTAGTACTTGACAGTACTTTTTTCAACCTACTAAGGAGGTAATCGTAATGAAGAAAATTGCACTTGTGGCAATGGTCTTCCTCGCCATCGCAGGAGCCTGGGCTCAGGTTAACATCGAGTTCTGGCACGCCATGACAGGCAAGAACGCCGATACGGTACAGGCTCTGGCGGATAAGTTCAACGCAACCCAAAAAGAATTTAAAGTAGTGCCCGTATATAAAGGCTCTTACAGCGATACCATGACCGCTGGTATTGCGGCCTTCCGGGCAGGACAAGCTCCCCACATCATCCAGGTCTACGAAGTAGGCACTGCCACCATGATGGCCGCTAAGGGCGCCGTAAAGCCGGTATATCAGCTTATGGCAGAGAACAACGAGAAGTTCGATCCTAAGGTCTACATCCCCACCATCACCGGTTACTATTCCACCTCCGATGGCAAGATGCTCTCCCTCCCCTTCAATTCCTCCACCTCGGTCATGTACTACAACAAGGATGCCTTCAAGAAAGCCGGACTGGATCCCGAAAAGCCCCCCGTCACATGGCCCGAATTCTTTGAAATGGCCAAGAAACTGAAGGCCTCCGGCATGGAAGGCGGCTTCTCCACCAACTGGATATCCTGGATTCAGCTGGAGAACTTCTCAGCTTGGCACAACCTGTCTTTTGGCACCAGAAACAACGGTTTCGACGGCCTGGACACCCAGCTGGTTTTTAACTCCCCGATCGTCATCCGCCACCTCCAGACTATCTATGATCTGTCCAAGGACGGTGTCTTCATCTATGGCGGACGCGAAAACAAGGCTAACCCCCTCTTCAACTCAGGCCGCGTAGGAATGCACTTCGAATCCATTGGTGGATATGCCAACTTCAAGAACACCTGCAAATTCGAATTCGGCGTAGCCACCCTCCCCTACTATCCCGATGTCCCCGGCGCTCCCCAGAACTCCATTATCGGCGGCGCCAGCCTCTGGGTGCTAAACGGCAAGCCCAAAGGCGACTATAAAGGCGTAGCCGACTTCATGGCCTTTATCTCCCTGCCCGAGAATCAGGCATTCTGGCATCAGAGCACAGGCTACCTACCCATCACTACTGCCGCCTATGAGTTGACCAAGTCGCAGGGCTTCTACAAGACCAACCCCGGCCCCGAAGTAGCCATCAAGCAGCTCTTGAGAGCCGCCCCCACTGGCAACTCCAGGGGTATTCGCTTTGGCAACTTCAATACCATTCGAGAAATCGAAGACCAGACCTGGGAAGACGTACTTGCCGGGAAGATCAGCGTCAAAGACGGAGTCAACAAGATGGTACTAGAGGGCAACAAACTTCTTCGCGATTTCGAGCGCTTGTATAAATAGTGCGCTGAAATCATTTTTATGCTATACTAAAAAGGCCGCCGTAAGGCGGCCTTTTTAAGGAAACCCCCGGCGAGCACCGGGACAAGGCTTTCCCAATAAATCCGCCTGCGTTAGGATGCGTCATGGCTAAACAATACGAGTTCCCCTCCAAAGGCCTCCCCTATCTCCTTGTGCTACCGCAGATGGTCATTGTATTCCTGTTTTTCTTCTGGCCTTCAGCCCAGGCAATATGGCAGTCATTCTTTCTCCAGGATCCCTTCGGTGGCAGGGTGATCTTTGTTGGTTTTGAAAACTACGCCAAACTTTTCAACGACCCCGACTACTGGGAATCCTTTAGGGTTTCAGTGCTCTTTGCCTTGGCGATTACGATCTCTTCTATGGCTATATCCCTCTTTCTCGCCGTACAGACCAATAAAAAGATTCGTTTTGATTCATTTTACAAAACAATGCTTATCTGGCCTTACGCCGTCGCTACTATGGTGGCAGGCGTACTCTGGCTCTTCATGTTCAACCCCAACGTAGGGATAATCGCCTATCTTCTGAAATACAAAATGGGCGTAGACTGGAATCATCTATTGAAGGCGGATCAGGCTTTTCTGCTGTTAACCATTGCATCGAGCTGGAAGCAGATAGCCTATAATTTTGTCTTTTTCCTGGCAGGTCTCCAGAGTGTACCCCTGCCCCTGGTAGAAGCGGCCGCCATAGACGGCGCCGGACCAGTAAAACGTTTTTGGACAATCATATTCCCCATGCTTTCACCCACCACCTTCTATCTTTTGGTCATGAATTTGGTATATGGCTTTTTCGAAACCTTCCCCATTGTCCACCAGGTCACCGCTGGAGGACCTGGCAAGGCTACACAGATACTGGTTTACAAGGTATGGAGAGACGGTGTCATCAATTTGGATCTAGGCGGCTCATCGGCTCAGTCGGTCATACTCATGATCATGGTAATAGCCCTTACCGTTGTGCAGTTCCGCTTTATCGAGCGGAAAGTCACGTACTAAAGGAATGCAGCCATGATAGAACAGCGAAAATCAGCCCGTATCTTTCCACATATAATTCTCTGGGCGGCCATACTAATTATAATTTTTCCCATCTATTTCGTTTTCGTAGCGTCTACTCGTACCAGCGCTGATATTCTCTCTGCGCCTATGCCCATATTACCGGGCTCTCACCTGATAGAAAATTATGGACGAGCCCTTTCTGAAGGAGCCAAGAACCTGGGCGCCTCGGCCATGACTATGATGAAAAACTCATTTATCATGGCCATGGGCATAGCTCTAGGTAAAATCATCGTATCCCTCCTGGCAGCCTTTGCTATTGTCTTTTTCAAGTTTCCGGGGCGTAAATTCTGCTTTTGGGCCATATTTATTACCCTTATGCTGCCGGTGGAAGTACGTATAATGCCCACCTACAAGGTCATATCAGACTTAGGACTGCTCAACTCCTATGCCGGACTCATTTTGCCCATGATCGTGTCGGCCACGGCGGTCTTCCTTTTCAGGCAGTTCTTCATGTCCGTGCCCAGGGAGATAGCTGAAGCCTCCCAGATAGACGGAGCCAGCTCGATGCGGTTCTTCCGTTCCATTCTTGTGCCCATGACCCGAACCCCTATTGCGGCCATGTTCGTCATCCAGTTTATCTACGGCTGGAACCAGTACCTCTGGCCTTTGTTGATAACCACCAAGCAGGAGTATTACACCCTCCTCATTGGCATCAACCGCATGCTCTCGGGCGCCGATGTGGTAATCGAGTGGCAGATTGTCATGGCCACCGCACTCCTCGCCCTTATTCCCCCTGTCATTGTGGTGGTGGTTATGCAAAAACAGTTTATCGCGGGCATGACTGACACGGA
>CAZHFN010000005.1:65091-77744 GCA_964531105.1 uncultured Treponema sp.
ACATCAATGCCGAAATAGTCCCTAGCGTTGAACCAGCTTATGTTGCGCACCAGACTGGCCGCGTAGGCTTCATCGGCGGGAAGTTCCCCGTGCTCCACCCAGCGTCCCACTATCTTGCAGAGAATGCGCCTGAAATACTCGTGCCGGGGATAGGAAAGGAAGGACCTGGAATCGGTAAGCATGCCCACCCAAGGTCCAATGGCTGAGATCGATGCCGTCTGCACAAGGTGACGGATCATGCCGTCCAGATGGTCGTTGAACCACCAGGCGGCGCCGTACTGGAGCTTGCCGGGAATTCCTTTTTCGCCCGAATAGCTTCCGGCGAAACACTGGGCCAGGGTGGCCAGGCTGGCGTTCTTGGTGTCATCCAGGCTGTAGAGTATGGTTTTGGGAAGCAGACCCTCAGCGTCCAGCTTATCCAGGAAGGATGCGAGAGGCGCGATTATTACTGCGTCGGAGATAGCGTCTCCACCGCCGTCTGGACCATAGAGCTTAAAAAGCCTGGTGTTGGTGTTACGCAATGCGCCTATGTGGAGTTGCATGACCCATCCGGCCTTGGCGTTGAGCCTTGCGACATGGAGAAGGACAGCGGTGGCCAGTTTTTCTCTAGCCCTCTCCTCCGCACTCCTTCCTGAGAGCAGAAGAGCGACTATGGTGTCCAGCTCATCCTCAGTGGCTGCTGCAAAGGGCGGAACAACAAGGGCGTGGTCGGAAAGCCTGCATCCTCTTTCGTGGAAGTAGGCATGACGCCGGGTAAGGGCTTCAGCCAGATCGGTGAAGCTGCGTATTTCTAAGCCCGCCACGGCGCCTAGCTGGGCAATGTAACTTCTCCAGGCATCGGCATCGGTTGCGTTCATAGCTTTATCAGGCCTGAAGGCCGGCAGGATTCTGGAGCACTGGGCTCCCGAAACCGCCGCGGCGTTGCCGAATTCCGGATCGGCCGCGATGGCATCGTGCCAGCGCAAATCATCGGCAGGATCATCGGTGGTGCAGACCACGGCGACCTTGTAGTGCTTTAGCATGGAGCGGGGGGAGTCGCTCCGTTCTTTTATAATGGAATTAGCCCGCTCCCGTATGGCCAGGGCGTTGCGTGAAGTGAGGACATCGTTAATTCCATAGCTGCGCTGGAGTTCCAGATGTGACCAGTGAAGCACGGGGTTGCCTGGAGATTTTTCCAAGGCTGCGGCGTAGGCTACAAACTTGTCAGCCCAATTGGCTTTGCCCGAGCAAAGAGACTCGTCGGCGCCGTTGGAGCGCATCACCCTCCACTTATAGTGGTCGCCGCCCAGCCATATCTGGGCAATGTCGGTGAAGGGCTTGTCTTCTGCTATTTCCTTTGGCGAAAGATGACAGTGATAATCAAAGATGGGAAGCCCATCGGCTTTATCGTGAAAAAGGCTTTTTGCCGTGGGCGTATCCAGTAGAAAATCCTTGTCCATGAACGCTTTCATCGCTATTCCTTTCCCGCGTCCTACCGCGGCACGTCGACGGCTGCTAAAACTCACCCCTCGCGGGGCTGCTCAGCGGCTCACCCGCAGAAACACGCCTAAATATTGTCCGTAAGGTAGCCGCCGTCTACAGGGAGGGATACTCCTGTGACAAAGCTGGAAGCCTGGTCGCTGGCCAGGAAGAAGGCGGCGCCCCAGAGTTCTTCAAACTTGCCGAAGCGGCCAAGGGGAGTCCGCGCAATTATGGATTTGCCCCGGGCGGTAAGACCCCCAAACTCGTCTAAAAGCAAAGCGCGGTTCTGGTGGCCCACGAAGAAACCGGGAGCTATGGCATTGACCTTAATCCCATGGGGAGCCAGCTCCTTGGCCAAGGCCTCGTTGAGATTCAAGACCCCTGCCTTGGCTGCGTCGTAAGCCCAGGTGCCAGAAAGAGCCTTGTAGCTAGTCATGGATGTCATGTTGATCACGCAGCCCTTTATGCCCCTGGCAATCCAGTAGACTGCAAATGCTCGGGTGGGGGTAATAAGACCTGAAAGCAGGTTTAGATCCAGAATTTCCTTGAAAAGCTTCTCATCCACATCAACAAAGGGAACCTTGCCCCTATTGCCGCCTACGCCGTTGATAAGGACGTCTGGGGGACTGCCCGCCAGCCTTTCCGATTCAACAATAGCCGCCTCGCAGGCTTCCCTGGTACCGGTGTCAACGGTGACGGCAAAAACCTTGGCTCCAGGAACCTCTTCGAGCACTTTTTGGACGGCTTCTTCCATGGGATGGTTGGTACCCCTGCCCCAAAGCACTACCTTTGCGCCAGCCTTGGCAAAGCCAACGGCCAGGCTGCCGGGAATACCTCCCGCGCCTCCGGTTATAACCACTGTCCTGGCCGCGGGAGAAAACATGGATTCTATAAACGACATTAAAGCTCCTATAGACTGAAGATTATCTAAAAACTAACAGACTTTTTCCTTTGGCTCAACCGCCGGGCATAATCAAATTAGGCAGAACCATCGTGATATCCGGTACGTAAGTAACCAGCATGAGGACGATGAACATCGTAATGTAGTACGGAGCCATCGCCTTGCTTACCTTCTCTATGGATACCTTACCAATCGCGCAACCCACGAAAAGAGCCGAGCCCACAGGTGGGGTACAGAGGCCGATCGCCAGATTAAGCATCAGGATAATGCCGAAATGCACAGGGGACAAGCCCAGGCTGCCCACCACCACGGGGTAGAGTATCGGGGTCATGATGAGAATTAAAGGCGCCATGTCCATGATCATGCCCAAGAGGAGCAGAAGAATATTGATGAGGAGTAGCAGCACGTACTTGTTGCTAGAGATGCCCAGGATCAACTGCGTGGCCATGGCGGGAATCCGCAGGTATGCCATGAGCCAGCCAAAGGCGCTGGCTGCGGCGATGAGAGCCATGACCATGGCCAGGGTTTTAAGGGCATTGTAGAGGATACCCTTCATGGCCCGCAGGGGAATTTCCTTGTAGACGAAGAAGGTGATGATAAAGGCGTAGATCACCGCTACCGCCGCCGACTCGGTGGCGGTGAAGATACCCGAAATTACTCCGCCCATAATAATCACCGCCGTCATGAGACCTAAGAACGCATCTTTAAAAATATGCAAAGCCTGCTTGAAGCTTACCTTGTCCTCTTTGGGATAATTCCTTTTTTTAGCAATAAAATAGGAGATTATCATGAGCGAAAGACCCAGGCTTATGCCGGGGATGTAGCCTGCCAAGAAGAGTCGTCCCACCGAGACACCACCTGCCGCCACAGAATAGAGGATCATGTTGTGGCTGGGGGGAATGATGACCCCCTGGGTGGAACTGGTCACGGTGATGGCCACCGAGAAATCGTCATCGTAGCCCTTTAATTTCATCATGGGGAGAATGATTGTGCCGGTAGAGGCGATATCCGCCACTGCCGAGCCCGAAATGCCTCCAAAAAACATGGAGTCCACGCAGTTGACCATGGCCAGACCACCACGAATGCGACCCACGAATACATTGGCCATTTCTATCATTTTTCGGGCAATGCCGCCCTGGCCCATAATTTCGCCTGCAATGATAAAAAAGGGTATCGCCAGCAAAGAGAAGGATCGCACGCCCTGGACCATCTGCTGCACGATGGCCATAAGGGGAATGCCCAGGTAGATGGCTGTTGCCAGCGAAATGGAGGCAAGGGCATAGGTTATGGGAACCCGCAGGATCATGAGGCCGATAAAACCTCCCAAGAGCAGGACCGTCGCAACAGTGGGATCAGCCATGCTTTCCTCCGAATAAATCCTTGAGCTTTCGCTCGCCGGCGAGGTATTCGTCCACATTCTTGTCGTAGCTATCCCAGCCTACAATATGGAGCAAGGCTTCCAGGGTGGTTATGAGACCGGCGAAGGGCACCACCATGTAAAGAATACCAGCAGGCCATTTTGTTGCAGGCATTATTGACGTCATAGTAAATCCCACAAGCCGGGAGCCATAAGCCATCATGATTACTCCAACGAAAATGACAATTAATTCCGCCAGCAGATCCAGACCCTTGTTCAACCATTGGGGAAGTTTTTCCCTCTGGACAAGGTTGATGACGATGTTGAGTTTTTGCTTGATTCCCAATCCCATGGAGATGAAGATAAACCAGACTGCCAGTAGCAGAGCTACTTCTTCAGACCATAGGATGCCGCTATTGAAGACATAACGCAGTACGACGTTGGCAAAGATTATGAGAATCATCGCCACTATGAAAAGCTTGGCCAGCTCCATCAGCAGTATATGAATGCTGTTGATGAGCTTAAGTATCACTTGTTTCATGATATCTCCCGGGCTTTAGTAGAACCTGGAGTCTAGATTGTACGCCAAGGCAGTCCGGGAACGCTACGTCCGCCGGACTGCCCTGTACGTTTACATTTTCAGATAAAAACTTTCAGGTCTTTATTTTACTGCCTGAATCTGCTTCACGAAGTCCTGGATTTCCTTGCTCTGCTTCTTGTAGAGGGGATCCATGAGCTTCTGCCACTCGGTCTTGTCGCCAATGTAGGTAATCTGAGCACCGCCAGCCTTTACTTTGTCGATGGAAAGCTGCTCGTACTTGGCCCACTCGGCGCGCTGGAAGTCTATGGCATCCAGGGCGGCCTGCTTGATCAGATCCTGGTCGGCCTTGGGGAGCTTGCCCAGGGAAATCTTGGAACCGATGATGATTTCGGGAACCCTGGTGTGCTCATCCAGGCAGAAATACTTGGCTACCTCATAGTGGGAGGTGGAGAAGTAGGATGGCCAATTGTTTTCGGCACCGTCTACTACACCAGTCTGTAGGGCGGAATAGACTTCGCCGTAAGCCATGGGTGTGGGCACAGCGCCGAAGGCTGAGACCAAGCCCATCATGAGCTCGCTCTCCTGCACTCTGATCTTGAGTCCTTTGAGGTCTTCGGGCTTGTTGATGGGGCGCTTGGAATTGTAGAAGTTGCGCGATCCGGCTTCGAACCATCCCAGGCCGATAAAGCCGAAGGGCTCCAAGCTGGCCAGAAGGCTCTTGCCGATATCACCCTTGAGCACCTTCCACTGGTGAGCTTCATCCCTGTACAGGTAGGGCATTTGGAACGCATTGAGCTTGGGCACAAAGGACGCCACTGGGCTTATGGAAACCCTGGTCATGTCGATGGCGCCAAACTGCACCTGCTCGATTACCGCCTTTTCCTGGCCAAGCTGAGATCCGTAATAGACTTCGACTTGGATCCTTCCGCCTGAGCGTTCCTTTACCAAGCGGGCAAACTCGTAGTCGCCCTTGGTGGTGGGATAATCCTGGGGATGGGTTTCCGCCAGTCTGAGCACGATGGGCTTCGCCTGGGCGAAGAGTTGTGCAGGCACGAGGACCGCGAGAATAAGCAGCGCGGCCATCAGTATCCTGATTTTTTTCATATTCTTCCTCCTTGTCATTAGGCGGGGCGCGTGGCCCCTTCTGGAGGAAGTGTGCTTCACTTTTCCTTCTGGCGGTTTTGTAAAGACTTGACTATCTATTGTACTTTTTTGCGGTTTTCTGACAATACTCGCCTGGAGTAATCCCCTCAAGCTTTTTAAATACCCTTGAAAAATATGCCTGATCCGTAAATCCCACCAGAAAGCTCGCTTCCTTGGCGCTGCCACCGCCTGAAAGGATTTCTTTGGCCTTTTGGATTCTCATACGCTGGAGAAGCTCGCTGAAGCCCATGCCGAATTCCTTGGAGATGGCATGAGACAGATGGAAGGGATTGACTCCCAGCTCCCCGGCCAGGGACTCGAGGCCTATATCCTGAGCATAACCTGCCTTAATTACATCGAGAGCCCGTTGCGCCAGGTTCGGCCTAGATCTCTCCTCACGGGCAAAACTTGAAAACTCTTCTTTTTTTTCATCTTCAGCCGGAGATAGGCACACTAGCGGACACTCGAGTGATGCCAGGCGGCAGGCTTCCAGAGCTCTGGAAAAAATAAGCTCTGTTCCTTCCATGGAAGGCCCCGCAAAACCGCAGAGAAGGATATAGGGTGAGAGTTCACGCAATTTGTGCTGTGCCGATTCGATAAGCGGTTTCAGTGGATTTCCATTCAGATGCCTAGCGAATCCTGCGACCGCTTTCAGGTGAGCCAGTGCCTCGTGCGCCGTCGCTGAATCGCTTGGAAAATCCGAAAGCGCTATCGGAAGACCGTATACAAGGATATAGGCTTTATTTTCACTTTCGGCCTTCAAGACTCTGGACTCGGAACCCACCTGCGCCGCAGCTGCCGCAATGATCTCTGAAAGAAGGGCTCTCTCTATCTGCTCAGGAGCTTTTTCTCGGTCGGCCTCGATCCGAAATGCCACTACAGCCTTGGGAATACCATGGAGAGCGGCCAGCTTTTCGTAATCCCGCACCGTGGTCGTACCGAGCTCTCCCTTATCCATTTCCCCAATCAATAGTTCTTCTAGCCTGGCGCTGGCTTCCGTGAGGGCGGACAGGGATTCCCGCTTAAGCCTAGCCAGCGATTCGGGAGCCCGCTGCAGTTCCAGTGAGCGGCTCAAGGCTTGAAGAACCTCCTCCCCGGAGGCCGGCTTGAGCAAATATTCATAAACACCGAGGCGGATGGCCTTCTGAGCGTACTCGAAAGTGTCGTAGGCCGAGACTATGACGATGGCCGACTGGATGCCCGCGGCCTTGAGCCGCTGGGCTACCTCGATGCCATCCATGCCCGGCATCTTGATATCCAGGAAAAGCACATCAAAATTCCCCGACATGGCCTTGGCGAGCGCCTCGGGGCCATTCCGGGCTTCCTCTAAGGTATGCGACTCTTCTTGGGAAGCCTGGGAAATGATGTAAGCGAGGGCCCTGCGCTCCAGGTCCTCATCGTCGGCTATGAGGATTCTTGCCATCGGACCGGAGCCTTTTTAGGTATGGAGAGCCTGATTATCGTACCCTTTCCCTGCCGTGATAGTAGTTGGAGGCAATCGCTTTCACCATAGAGAATTCTGAGCCTTGTAGAAAGGTTAGCTAAACCTATGCCGGATCCTGCCAGAGCATCGTGAGGCTTGGACTCGACGGTGGCGGCAGCAACCTTGTCCAAGGCTGCTGCCGCCACAACCCTTTTCAGCCTTGAAAGTTCCTCAGGGCTCATGCCGACTCCCGTATCGGCGACAAATGCCCTGATGCGCTCCCCATGGCTGCGAACCGATACAAGAATCTTGGTCTTGTCCACTTTGGGCTCTATGCCATGGCGTACCGCATTTTCCACCAAGGGCTGGAGAAGAAACCTCGGTACTTGAATGTCTGCCAGTTCAGGGTCCACCCTCACCGTCCAATCCAGACGGTCCTGAAATCGCACCTTCTGAAAGTTGAGGTATTCGCGCACAATCCCCAACTCTTCTTCGAGGTTTGTATAGGGGCTGCCTTCCTTAATTGTCGATCGCAGAAGCCTGGCCAGGGATATAGTGAGTTTTTCCGTGACGGGAGCCTTTTCCAGGAGAGCGTTTCGGGCAATGGAGTTGAGGGCGTTGAACAGAAAATGAGGACGCATCTGATCCTGGAGGTTCATCAGCTGGGCTTCCCGCAAAGCCTTGCCCATGGTGAGAAGGCTCAACTCCTCATCGTGGAGTCGCCTTTCCAGTTCCGCTTTTTCCTCCAGGCTCTCGATATGACTGCGGATGCTGGAGCTCATGGAATAAAAACCTGAGACCAGAACGCTCACTTCATCCTTGGAGCGCGCCTTGATAGGCGCCACTTCCATGTCGCCTCTGGCAAGCTTCTCGGTGGCTTTAGCCAGCGCCCTAATAGGCTTTGTGATAGAACTGGCCACGAGAAACACGTACAACAATAAGATCAGACCTGCGGCAATCATAATGATCAGAATACTTCTGTTGAATGCCTGGGAGCGCTGCACGGAAATCTTGAAATTTTCCTCGCCCTCCCGCATTAGAATGGAGAGCAGCTTGGAAAGGTAGGTATCGACATAGCCAGCAATGCGCTCTGCCTTGGCAAAGTCGGCGTAGAAATCGCTTCTACCGGCTATTCTAAGCGAAATGGATCGCGACACCAGGGGCAGATATGCATCTATGCCATAACCAGTGGCTTGGACCTCGAATATCGCATCCTGGGAAAGATCTTTTAGCGATAAAAGACTATTTTCATGGAGACTCAAGCCGGCGATAGACTCGTAGAGCCTCTCAACCGGCATGGATGAGGGATCCCTAATAAAGCGATCACTGTCAGCCCTGAAGCCCGAAAGGGCGACCCTAATCCTGTGCACAAGATGGTAGGTGTCCAACCGGGCTTCGTATTCACCGGTGAGTCCATAGGCCACCCTCTGTGCGGTGATCTCCAGAGCGACGATGCCTACTATGGCAAGCCCCAGAAATACCAAGAGGCGGCCTCGTATGCCTATTCTCGCCCGGCCGGCGCCAGCCATGAATCCTATCCGATAAAGAGCGGCAGCATGTGGCGCTCAAACAGATTGAGGCTCACGTTGCGGTAAATGCTGGGTTTGTAGTCTTCCAGGGCATCCAAGTACTCCTGGCCAAGTTCGCCGGCCACCTTGAATGCAACATGTAGAAGTTGGCGGAAGTCGGGATTGTACGCCGGATTTTTCTGGTCGTGCCGTAGGGCGTCCACATAGGCTTTGGAATCCCAAGCTCCTACCGCAGCAGGGCTGGGCAGCCGATCCATGGAAATATCGATCACCGCCGCGTAGGGCTTGGTTAATTCGGAAATTCGGTTGTATGCCGCGGCGTAAATGCGCTTGGCAAGCACTAAAGCCTCGCCATCGGCTTCGGCCAGACCGATAAGCTCCTCCAGCCAGGTAGTGCCCGCAGTCTTAAGATGGAGGCCGCAGCCCAGCTTCCGGATGATTCGCCCGATACCCGGATAAATAGAGAATTTATCGCTGCCCGAATGAATGGAGAGTTTGAGGCTTTCGGGCAGGCCGAAGGCTTTCGCTGCCCAGGCTGTCACCTCCGCATCGGCTTCGAACTCCCTCAAGAATCCATCCACATCGCCCACATAATCGACACCCTTGTTAAAGCGTCCGGAGAACTTAGGCGCGATAGTCTGCACCGGTATTCCCGCATCGGCCAGGCCAGCCAGAATAACTACCATCTCCGCTGGCGACTGGGGGGCGTCGGTTTCATCCATGGACACCTCGATGTGAAAGTTCCCATCGGGTTTGTTGGCCAGGATTCGCCCGTAGACCAGGGCTGCCTCATTGATCGCGTAAAGGTATTTAGCGGCGCTTGCCTCGATGGTCTTCTGGTCTACAGGAACCGGGACGCTCCGGTCCGAGATAAGATTCTGGCGTGCAGCCACGAAGGCCTGGGTGCGCTCTTGTGAAGCGGCCTTGCCGATGAAGTCAGCCACATCGATAGTAAAAAAGTCGCACCAGGGCAGAAAACCGTCCACGGTTTCCAAGTTGATATGGTCGGCATCCACACAATAGATGCCCTTGTAGTTCTTTGCTTTTACTGCCGCCTCAGAAGCAGCCCGCTGATCGCCGGGCTCCGTGCCGATAAGCAGATGCTCCCTATTGCTCTTGTTCCATACGATGGATGCTTCCACCCCGCGGGCCGCCAGAAGTTCGAAGGCGTGGAGCTGAGCCTCGCCCTGCTTGCCGAATCTATCGCCGGTACCTACGGAATACTTATTAAGAACTTTCATGTATCTCTCCTATGGCGGGTCATGAGCCCCCAATGGTTGTCCATGGACTTCCGCCCTATTCTTGATATCCCGGAAGCGGTTCATGGTCAAGAAGGCTTACTTGTGGCAAACAGGAAGTACAGCTACAATTTTATAAACAAGACGCCCCATTTAAGAGGAGTCCCTATGATGTATGCAGAACGCGGTTCGATCCGCGATGATATTTCTTCCAAAGAGCTGGTAGAATTGGTACGGCAATCATTGAAAGCCCTGGGTAACGCCAGGCGCGTTGTAGCCGTGCCGCCAGACATAACCAGAGTCCATTCCCAAGCCGGGGCCATAACCGATATTGCCAATCGTGAATTGGGTTCACGCCTGGGCGCCGTGCTGCCCGCCCTGGGCACCCACGCCCCCATGAGCGACGAAGAAATTCGGAGCATGTATCCCGGCACCCCCCGCAGTCTTTTCCGCGTCCACGACTGGCGAAAGGACCCCGTGGAGCTGGACAGAATTCCTGCATCCTTTGTCCGGGAAGTCGGCGAGGGTGTGGTGGACTACGATTACCCTGTCCAGGCCAATAAAATGCTCACCGACGGGAGCTTCGACGCAATAATCTCCATAGGCCAGGTGGTGCCTCACGAAGTTATAGGCCTGGCCAATCACGCCAAGAACATCTTTGTGGGCACCGGCGGCAAGGAAGCCATCGACAAAAGCCACTTCTTAGGCGCCGCCTATGGCATGGAGCGGATGATGGGCCGGGCAGACACACCCGTGCGCAGGATTTTCAACAAAGCGCTGGAACTGGCGGCGCCTAAGCTGCCTCCTATCCTCTGGATTCTCACGGTGATGCAGCGCGACGAGTCCGGCAGGCTTGTCATGCGGGGATATTACGCAGGAAATGATCTGGAATGCTTTGAAAAAGCCGCGGAACTCTCGCGCCTAGTCAACATCGACATGCTGGATGAGCCCATCAAAAAAGCCCTTGTTTGGCTGGACCCTATGGAGTTCAAGAGTACGTGGCTGGGGAATAAAGCTGTGTACCGAACCCGCATGGCCATGGCCGATGGCGGGGAGTTGATAATTCTCGCCCCTGGCCTTGCCCACTTTGGAGAAGACCCGGGCATCGATGCACTGATCCGCCGCTATGGCTATCGTCCCTCGGCAAAAATCCGGCAACTGGTTCTAGAACACGAAGACCTGGGAGCCAACCTATCCGCTGCGGCTCACCTTATCCACGGCTCCAGCGAGAACCGCTTCACGGTCACTTACGCACCCGGCCCCGGTGTTACGCGGTCTGAGATAGAATCTGTGGGCTACAACTACGCGGCGCTGGACGAAATGCTCGCTCAGTACCCCGTGGACAAGCTTGCCCAAGGCTGGAATACCCTCGCTGGAGGCGAGCGAATCTTCTATGTGCCCAACCCCGCCCTAGGGCTTTGGACCACCAGGGAGCGTTTCGAATATGGCGTATGATAGCCTCAATGATTTTATCCAGCGGCTCGAAGCCGCCGGCGAACTCAAGCGGATAAAAACCGAAGTCGATCCGATTCTCGAAATAACAGAGATAGCCGACAGAATCATGACCTCCGGCGGACCAGCCCTACTTTTTGAAAAAGTTAAGGGCTCAGCCTGGCCCCTGGTAATAAATGCCATGGGCAGCGAGAAGCGCATGGCCATGGCCTTGGGCGCAGAAAGCCTCGACGCGAAGGCCGCTGAAATAGAAACCCTCCTCTCCTGGGTTTGGAGCCAGGCCAGAGACTTTTCCCTTCTCTCCGCCATTCCCCAGGCCATACCCAAACTACCCATTGCCAAGTCCTTGCTGCCTAAAAAAATAAGCCGACCCGCCTGCAGACAAGTTATTGACAACAAAGCGGGCTTCGACAGCCTGCCGGTGATCAAGTGCTGGCCTCAGGACGGTGGGCCTTTCCTTACACTCCCCGTAGTCTGTACCAGGGATCCTGAAAACGGAGCCCAGAACTGGGGCATGTACCGCATGCAGGTCTACGACGACAGAACCGCGGGCATGCACTGGCACCTGCACAAGGACGGCGCTCACTTTTTCCAGAAGTACAAGGCCAGGGGAGAGCGCATGCCGGTGGTCGTCACCCTAGGCTCAGACCCCGCCGTGACCTACGCTTCCACCGCGCCTCTGCCCGAAGGGCTCTGGGAAGCAATCTTCGCCGGTTTCCTGCGCGGGAAAAGCACCGAAGTTACCAAGGCCAGCCTTTCGGATGTCCTCATACCTGCTGATGCCGACTTCGTTCTCGAAGGCTATGTGGACCCAACTGAGACAAGACTCGAAGGCCCCTTCGGCGACCACACGGGCTTTTATTCCCTGCCCGACCAATACCCGGTCTTCCACCTGGAGCGCCTCACTCGGCGCGAAAAACCGATATACCCGGCCACCATTGTGGGCATTCCCCCTAAAGAGGACTGCTGGATGGCCAAGGCCACCGAGCGGCTCTTTCTGCCCATTCTGAAGCAGCTCTGCCCCGAGATCAGCGATCTTGTCATGCCTCTGGAGGGTGTCTTCCACAACTGCGTCATCGTTTCCATCAAGAAACGATTCCCCGGCCATGCCCGCAAAGTGATGAACTTCCTCTGGGGTATGGGGCAGATGATGTACACCAAGCTCATCGTCGTGCTGGACGACGACATCGATCTCAAGGACCTGTCCAGGGTGGCCTGGAAGGTTTTCAACAACATCGACGCAGGCAGGGACTTAGTGCTCTCACAAGGACCCTTGGACGCCCTGGACCACTCCTCGCCCCAGCCCCGCTACGGCACCAGGCTGGGCGTGGACGCCACAAAAAAATGGCCCGAGGAAGGCCACACCAGAGAATGGCCAGAGCCCTTATTGATGGACCCAGTGGTGCAAGAACTCGTAAACAGGCGCTGGAAGGACTATGGCCTCGACTAAAGGCGGCAACCAAGCTAAAGGGCTCGGAGGGCTTGGTAGCCTCGGCGCACGAAAAGGCCTAGGGCGACTGGCCACCCTAGGTGAGTCCGTAATGATACGGCACAGCCTTTTCTCACTGCCCTTCGCCGCGGCGGCCGTCCTCCTGGAAACAGGAGGAC
>CAZHFN010000006.1:0-76699 GCA_964531105.1 uncultured Treponema sp.
CGTCGGCCAGGAGAATATCTTTGGTCCCTATAAAAAGATGCATCGGAGGCAGCCCCTCAACTTTGCCATAGAGGGGGCTGATCCAGGGTTTTCGGGGATTGGCGCCTTTGGCCCAAGCCTGACCAGCGGCTTTTAAAGCCTGGGCGTTGAGGAATGGATCTTCTGGATCGATCGCTTCGATAAAGGGATTGGTCATGGTGACATCCAGCCAGGGCGAGAGTAGAAGCAAAGAGGCGCAGGCGGGCAAGCCTTCGTCCCGTGCGGCCATAGCTAGTCCCAGACTCAAGCCTCCGCCGGCCGAATCGCCCATGAGAATCAAGGAGTCTGGACCAACTTGAGCACAGAGCTTTTTGTAGTAGGGCACGAGAAGTCTATACGCATCGGCATAACTGTGCTCTGGCGCCAGTGGATAATCCGCCGCGATGACTCGGCAGTTCGCCGATTCGACGAGTTTTGTCAGGAAACGCCAATGCGGTCTTGTGGCATTGTAGAGGTAGGAACCGCCATGAAGATACAGGATTGTTAGGCAAGGCTGAGTATCCTTCGGTTCCAATATGAACAGGTTCATGGTGTTGAAAGCTTCGCTTTGTATATCGACCCTCAGTTTGAGGTATTCTGGGGGCGAGGAACTGATCAAGGCCCTGGAGTAGTCCCGTTTTTTAAATTCCTTTTCAGGCGGGAGGGAGATGGATTTCACCCTCGCAGCCCAGAGAAATTTCTCAAATACTATGCTCTGGATGGATGGTGCTGCGCTGTAGCGGTACATACTCATTTTTACAGAGTACAGCTTTCGCTGACATTAGGCCAGGAGGCCGGCCTGTGAAGGTGTCAGGCACAGAAGCGAGCAAATAAAAACGGGCTTGTACAAACCCAGAAATCTAAAAAAGTGGTTGTTCACTTTTCCAGCTCCGGCCTGATACTGCCCGTTTCTTTTCGGCATATCCCTTGCCATTTACTGTGTTGCGGCGAAGAAGACTTGAACTTCCATGCCTCTCGGCACTAGCACCTCAAGCTAGCGTGTCTACCAATTCCACCATCGCCGCATTGGATAGGCGGATTTATAACCCCAAGCGGCAGGCCTTGTCAATAGATTAGGCTATTTGAGCAAGGTTTTAGCCCGGGTCAGGGCACTGTCCAGCGTTGGGCAGATGTTTTCATCTCCGATGTCCTGGGCAAGTCCGTACTTGGTTATAGCCAGAGCGGGCTGTTCTCTCACACCGCTTAGGATTAGGGTGGTGCCGCGGTGCCTGCAGCGTTTGGCGAAGGTCCTGAGGGCGTTGAGGCCTGTGGCATCTATGGCCGGCACATGGCGCATCCGGAGGATGAATGCCTTGGGGGCCTTTTCCATTCCACCCAGGACATCCTGTAGCATATCGGCTACCCCGAAGAAGAATGGTCCATTGATTTCATAGATTTCGCAGTGCTCAGGAATGGTATGCGATGCGGTGGTGTCAGGATCCAGCATATCCGCTGCCGATGTAGAGTTTGTATCGCCTAGATACTCTTCGATCAGTTTTTTATCCTGCCCCAGTGGTATGAGGGCGCTGGTGTCCCTGGCTCTTTTTACGAAAAGGAGAATGGCTAGGAGCACGCCCACCTGGACTGCGGCAGTGAGGTCGACAACCACGGTAAGGGTAAAGGTAGCGGCCATCACCGCCAGGTCGCTCTTGGGGGCCTTTCGCATGGAGAAGAAGCGAGGAAGTTCGCTCATGTCCACGGCCACCACCACGAGTACGCCAGCCAGTGTAGCCAGAGGGATGGCTTGCACGAGGGGTCCGAGGAAAAGGGCAAAAAGTAAAAGGAGTAAAGAGTGGATGAGGGCGGATACAGGGCTCACCGCGCCAGATTTTATATTCGTTGCGGTTCGGGCTATGGCCCCAGTGGCTGGAATGCCGCCAAAGAGGGCGCTGGCCAAATTGCCTATACCCTGGGCATTTAGCTCGGCAGAGGATGAATGCCGGGTGCCGGTCATGCCGTCGGCGACCACGGCTGATAAAAGGGATTCGATCGCCGCCAAAAGTGCTATGGTTAACCCTGAGGAGAAAACCTGGCGAAGTTGGCTAAAATTGAATGAGGGCAGCTGAGGCGCTGGGAAGCCCTTAGGCAGGGCGCCAAACTTGGAGCCCACGGTCTCCAGGGGAAGCTGGAGAATAAAGGAGGCCAGGGTGACGATGGTGACGGCGGTTACGGCCGCGGGGATCTTGGGAAGGAGTTTTCGCACCAGAATGATGATGCCTATCGTGGAAAGCCCGGCTGCCAGGGCATAGAAGTTGGTGCTCGATGCGTACTCGAAGTATTGGGCGATTTTTTCAAAGAATTCCGGAGCCGGCTTGGGAATGCTCATGCCAAAGAGGTCTTTCAGCTGGCCAACAAAAATTGTGACGCCTATGCCCGTGGTAAAGCCTATGGTGACGGGATAGGGAATGAACTTGATGATGCTTCCCAGCCCTGAGACTGCCATAAAGATGAGGAGGAGTCCGGCTATGAGGGTAGCCAGCTGGAGGCCAGCCATGCCGTGGACGGCGATGATATCGGCTATGATCACCACAAAGGCTCCGGTAGGCCCCGATACTTGGTGAAAACTGCCGCCGAAGAGGGCAATGACGAAGCCGGCGATGATAGCAGTGTAAAGACCCTGAGCCGGGCTTGCACCTGCGCCTATGGCAAAGGCCATGGCCAAAGGCAGGGCGACGACGCCCACGGTTATGCCGGCCGTGAGATCCTTGCGGAAATCTTTTTTCCCATAGCCCTGGGCGATGGTCTTGAAAAGAGCCGGAGTAAGCTGGGTAAAAAGAGCCCTTACCGTGGATACTTGAGTCTTTGCAGTACGCTGTGCCTGTCGCATGTCGGGGAGTATACGGCGGACCTAGTTCCTAGTTCAATCTGTGTGAAGGTTGAAACGTTCGATCGAAATACAGGCTTTTGTGGATGGATCCATGTGGAAGATGGCGCCTGACATGAAGGCTTCCCCCTCTGCGGTTTCCATCTTATAGGGGATTTGGGTTAATGAGCGTTTAATGCAGGTTTCGGTTTTTACGCCGATAATGGAGTCTCTCGGTCCAGTCATGCCTAGATCGGTGATGTAGCCTGTACCCTTTGGAAGAATTCTTTCGTCGGCGGTAGGGACGTGGGTATGGGTGCCTGCCACGACGCTGGCTCGGCCGTCCAGATGCCAGGCCAAGGCTTCTTTTTCCTCCGGTGACTCAGCATGGAAGTCGACGACGATAAAAGCGGAAGGATGCTGACGCTTAGCCTTTGCAACAAGTTCGTCGGCGGCCCTGAAGGGGCAGTCGATGGAATACAAGCCTTCCCTGCCCTGCAGATTGATAACCACCCATTCAAAGTCACGGCCCTGGCAATGCAGCATGCCTTTTCCGGGAAGACCCGGGGGATAATTGGCCGGCCTTAGAAGGGCCAGCTCGGAATTAAGGACTTCAGCGGCTTCTTTTCGCTCCCAGACATGATTACCAGTTGTGATGGCCGCAACACCGGATGAAAGGATGATGTCGAGTTCTTCTCTGCCTACACCAAAGCCCTTCTGAGCATTCTCGCCGTTGGCGACAACCAGGTCGGCGGAATGCTTTTTGGAAAAGGAAGGTAAAAGGGCAAAGAGGGCGCGCAGACCCGGCGGACCTACGATATCGCCCACCATTACCAGAGTAGCCGTATGTTCGTTCACTGCCTTAGCTGCTCCGAAGCCTAGCGAGCGTACTCGACGATTCTGGTTTCCCTGATGATAGTGACCTTAATGCGGCCTGGATAGCGCAGATCGGTTTCAATCTTCTTGGCTATGTTCTTGCACAATTCCCTGGCCTGGTCGTCGGATACATTCTCATAGTTGACCAGAATGCGCAGTTCACGTCCGGCCTGGATTGCGAAGGCTTTATCAACACCGGAGAAGCTTTCGGCTATGGATTCGAGGTTTTCCAAACGCTTTATGTAGTTATCCAAAGTTTCGCGACGGGCACCGGGCCTGGCCGCAGAGATCGCATCGGCTATCTGCACCAGCACCGATTCGGGACAGGAGGGCTCCACATCGTTGTGGTGGGAGCCGATAGCATTGATAACCCTGGGATCCTCGCCCATCTTGCGCACAAAATCCATGCCGCTTTCGGCGTGGTTCTGATCTCCGTCGGTCTCCATTCCCTTGCCTATGTCGTGCAGCAAGGCGCCGCGTTTGGCAATTTCCCGGTTGAGCCCAATCTCGGCGGCCAGGAGACCTGCTATTACGGCTACTTCCTTGGAGTGGAGCAGCACGTTCTGGCCATAACTGGTGCGGAAATAGAGGCGTCCGAGAGCGCGGATCAGTTCGGGGGCCATATTGTGGAGGCCTAGGTCGAAGACGACCTTCTCGCCTTCGTCGTAGATCTTCTGGGAGATTTCCCTGGTGACTTTCTGGACCATTTCCTCGATGCGGGCTGGATGAATCCTGCCGTCGGTTATGAGGCGCTCCAAGGAAACCCTGGCTATTTCACGACGGACTGGGTCGAAGCAGGAGATGACCACAGCCTCGGGCGTATCGTCGATAATGACATCGACACCGGTGAGGGTTTCGAGGGTGCGGATATTCCGGCCTTCCCTGCCTATTATGCGCCCCTTCATCTCGTCCGAAGGCAGGCTTACTGCTGTAACGGTTGTTTCCGCCGTAACGTCAGTGGCGATGCGCTGCATGGTGGTTACGAGGATATCCCGGGTGCGCTTTTCCGCGGCCAGCTGGGCTTCCTGATCGATCTTATTGATTAAAACCTGGGCATCGTGCTTGGCTTCGTTTTCCAGTGTCTGGATTATGAGGCGCTTGGCTTCGTCGGCGCTGAGGCCTGAAATGCGCTCCAACTCCTGACGATAACGCTCCTCCTGGCCTAGGAGATCATTCTCCCTGTCCAGAAGGCTCTTTTCCTTGGTTTTGAGGGCAGCTTCAAGTCTTTCTAATGCCTCGATTTTGTTATCGAGGTTCTCTTCTTTCTGTATGACTCGGCGCTCGAGCTTCTGGGCTTCGATTCGCCGTTCGCGTATTTCCCGTTCTTGCTGGTTGCGTTCCCGAATGAGCTGATCTTTCGCCTCTACAAGGATCGCCTTCTTTTCGGCCTCTGCCTCTTTTTTAGCGTCCTGTCGTATTCGTCCTGCTTCGTTTTCTGCAGCAGTGAGTTGAAATCTGGCATAGAGCCAGCGGATCGTCCATCCAAGGATCAAACCGGCAAAGGGAAGGGCAATCATCCATACTCTGGGTGCCATGTGTCCCTCCGATGTGTATTCGCCGTCGTTTTGATTATACGGATGGGCGATTCTTTGTCAAGGCGAATTAAATAACGATAAAATAACGCAAAAGCAGTTGACGGCGCTGCAGAAATACTCATATACTCCGCAATGAGGCCGTGTATGCGGCTTCCTGTACTTTCGGAGGGCTTAGCAATACTGCCTCCGTTTTTAAGGTAGAAACTGGCTTTTCATGCATCGTCATTCCTTTGTGTACGGTTTTGGGGGTTCGGCGGTCGAAATCTCCAGAGCCCCCGCCCCACTCGCTTCTTCTCTCGGAAAGACCCCAGCATCTCAAACTAAGCCTCGTATTCCTGCCTTAAAGATGGCCATGCTGTACACCACGCTTCTCTGAAAGCGACGTACGTCCGCCCTAGGCGGACGGATCCGGTGCCGTCGTCCTGCGATGACGGCCTAATAGAGGTTTTTCCGAATGTCCAAGAAGGTTTATGTCGGCAACATGAATTATGGCACCGCCGAGAATCAGCTCCGTGACCTTTTCGCCCAGTACGGCGAGGTCTCGTCTGTCAACATCATCATCGACCGCTACACCGGCAAGGCGAAGGGATTCGGCTTTGTCGAGATGGCGAATGACGATGAGGCCCAGAAGGCTATCGATGCCCTCAACGGCTTCGAATTCATGGGAAGGCAGCTCCGCGTCAATGAAGCGGAGGACAAGCCCCGCCGTGACGGTGGATCCTTCCACCCCCGCCGGTACTAATCGTTACCGATAGCGTAGTGAGACGAAGGCCTTGAAGGCGCCGGGGTTTTACCCCAGTTCCTAAAGGCCGGGAGAGCCCCCCGATGGCCGCCCGGGGGGCTCTTTTATTGTCCAGCTGTTAAAGCCACCAGAGGGCTTTTTTATTTTCCGGCCCTCAAAGCCGCCACCATAGTGCGGAATCGCTCGGGCACGGGTGCCAGGAAAAGACTAGCCTCCACGCTTCCCGGCAGGCGAATCTTGAGCCTCCTGGCATGAAGCATGAGGCTGCAGTGAGGAAAATTGGAATCCCGCTTTCCGTACAGAGGATCGCCCACAATAGGGCAACCGGCTTCGGCCATATGAACCCGTAGTTGATGCGTTCTTCCTGTTCTTGGGTAAAGGGCGAGCAGGGAATACTCATCATGGCCTTTCAGCTTCCACTGGGAGATCACTTTATAGTCGGTAACGGCCTTCTTCCCCTTCGACACAGATGAGGTAAATTTTTTCCTGTCCCGCCTGTCTCTGGCCAAGTGGTTTTCAATGCGCCCGGTCTGAGCGCCGGGATAACCTTTTACAAAGGCCAGGTATTCTTTTCTTGTGGATCTATCCTTGAACTGCGCAGATAAAAACTCATGGGTTTCGATATTCCTGGCCACGATGATGACGCCCGAGGTGTCCTTGTCCAGCCTGTGGACAATGCCGCCCCGGGGCGGGATACCCCTCCCCTTGCGCTCGGCATCCAGCCACAGGGCTGCGTTGGCAAGAGTGCCTCGCCAGTTGCCCGCCCCGGGGTGCGTCACCATTCCCTGGGCCTTGTCGAAGACGAAGACATTGTCGTCTCCATAAATAATCTTGATATCGAGCTTTTCAGGAACAAGGGTATGACTTGGTTCCTCTGTCCATGAAAGTTCCACCATATCACCCGGCGAAAGCTTCCTGGAGAATTTTTCGGCCTTACCGTTAACCTTGAGGCAAGCTCCCCTCGCCTTGATCTGGGATCTTCCCATAACCTTGGCTGTTTCTGCGATGTATTTATCAGCCCTGAGACTTTCCGTACCCTCCACCCGGCCCTGCCAGACTCGCAGAACCCCAGGATCGCTCATTGTTGGTGCGGATGGTGATTCTTTGCTAAAAGCACCGGCAGTAAGAGAAGATCGAGCTGTGTGAGTCTTTTTGCCTTTGGACACTATTCCGTTACCCTCATCTTTTATCCTATAGTTAGCCCATGGACGCCGGACAGAAACTGTTGACTTCAATCTCCGAATACTTCAGCGAAATAATCTCCGCCGATTCGGTTCGAATCGCGCTTTCGGTGCTTCTTATCTTGGTCGCAGGCATTACCCTGGTGCGGATAGTATTAACCATGATACGGAGATTTTCAAGAAAGGTCCTGCCCAGCCGGAGCGCATCCACCCTGGAGAGGCTAATAAAGTACGGAGGCTACACGCTGGTGGTGCTTATGGCCACAAAAAGGGCGGGTTTCGATGTTTCGGCCCTTCTGGGCGCCGCCGGTATAGCCGGTATAGCTATAGGCTTTGCAGCCCAAACATCGGTAGCCAATATCATATCGGGGCTTTTTCTCTTCTCGGAAAAGCTATTCAAGGAAGGCGATACTCTACAAGTAGATACGGTCACCGGAGTAGTGGAAACCGTGGACCTCATGTGCGTGCGCATACGCACCTTTGATGGAAGACTGGTAAGAGTTCCCAACGAAACCCTAATAAAGACCAACATAATCAATATTAGCTATTTTCCCCAGCGGCGTTTCGACCTTTGGCTAACCCTGCCCAACGAGTGCGATCTTGCCGTTGCAATGGAGAGTATACGCAAGGTTCTGGGCTCCGAACCTCTAGCCCTCAAGGAGCCGGCACCTGTCCTAGTTCTGGATGCGATAACCCCCGATGGCACTACCCTCCTCGTGGGTACCTGGTTTCTGCAGGAAAACCTTGCGGCGATAAAAAATAAGCTGATTCCTTCAATGCTTTCGGCGCTGAAGGAGCAGGGTATCAAGCCACAGGCCAGGAAGCTGGAGATACACAATCCGCAGGCTCAGGAGCCAGTCTAAAAGATCGGATGATTCCCTCTCAGGACTCTTCCTTTTTCCGCGCATGGCCGTGGATTCTGGGACCGTATTCTACATTCCAAAGAAAGAGTCCTTCTGGAGGCGCTGTGGGGCCGGCCTTCTGCCGCCTTCCTTCTCTCAGGATTTTTTCCATAAGCTCCGAGGCTTCAGTTTCATCTTGAGCCTTGGATTCAAAAAAGATCATAGTACCCACAAGGGATCGCACCATGCGCCAAAGAAAAGCATTCGCTGCCACTTGGTAGACTACTCGATCGCCTTCATGCCAGAAACTGGATTCCTGGACGAACCTGTGTCGGCTCAGGCTTGAATCCTGGGCGGAGGCGAAGGCACTGAAATCGTGCTCTCCAAGGATGACCCTGGCCATCGCATTCAACTTCAAAAGGGAGGGGGTGCTGGGTATGCACCATGCGTAGCGGTTACTGAAGGGATCCTGATTGCCTCCACAGAGGATGAAGTACCTGTATCGCCGCAGGGAAGCATCGAAACGGGCATGAAAATTTTCACGGGCTTCTCGGGAGTCCAGAATTTTTATATCTCTGGGAAGGAGGCTATTGAGGGCAACTTTATATTTTTCAGCCGGTATACTGGGTAAATCGCTGAAAAAGCCGGCCACCTGGCCCATGGCATGAACGCCTGCATCGGTGCGCCCAGCTCCTGTTAAACGTACGGGGTGGTTGTGCATGACCTGAAGGGCTTTTTCAAGTTCCTCCTGCACAGATCTGGCATTTTTTTGGCGCTGCCAGCCTCCAAAATCAGTACCGTCGTAGGAAAGAATAAGCTGAATAGGCCTTTCGATCATGTGCTTTGCGTGTCCTCGATAAGCACCATGGCCACCGCATTTTCACCTTCGTGGGTAAGGGAGCAATGGATTATACCGCCGCCAAGCTCAGCGAAGCGTTTTTCGGCCGTGCCTTCCAGAATGATGACAGGCCGACCACTTCGCTCGTTTCTCACATAAATGTCTTTTAACTTCATCTCGGCCAGCCCAGTTCCACAGGCCTTTCCAAATGCTTCTTTAGCGGCGAAGCGTGCCGCAAGGGAGAGATCCTTGCTGGAACCCCGGGATACGGCAGCTTCTATTTCAGCAGGATGGAAAAAGCGCTCCACCAGTCCAGGCACGGTGGACCAATGCCGAATGCGTCCTACATGGACAATATCTATTCCAATTCCCCGTATCATGCGAAGTCCTTTGCTCTTATGGCGTTTCCGGAGACTCAGTTGTTGTAGTAGGAGACTGCGTTGTGTCGGGTTCGCTCTGTGGAGGGATGCTCACGGATCCCGAGAGCCTGCTGCCTGAAGCGCTGGATGCAGTCTGGAGTCTGATAGCGAGAGTCTGCGGTTCGAAAGTTTCCACCACCGCCTCTTCAGGCACCTTCAGGATCACATCGACGGTGTAGGTCCCCGCCCTGGTATAGGAACTCAAATCTACCGACAGAAGGGAATTGGGCTGTAGCTCCGCCATGAACTCCTCCCCGATGTGCATGCGTACATTGCCCGTGGGAAGGATTTCTGACAAAGCGAGCCCGGGGTTGAGCCCTCTGGCATTTATTGGAATGTTGACAAAATTTTTCACATCCCTGGATTTATGGACTTTAGCGGAAAATACAACGCTATCCTCACCCTCAAAGCTGAGGAGAGAGTCTTTTTTAAGCAGTCGGACATTGGTGCTAAAATCGCCTTTCTTGCCGCTCAGTTCGATTGTATCGGTGGATATTTCCGAAGTGCGGGCCACTAACCCAGCCGGTCCGGAAATTGTGATCTCCGGAGGCTCGATGTCGAAATTGGCCAGTTCGAAGCCTGACTCTAAAAAGCCTTTGAAAGACGGAGTAACTGGTACGCTTTTGGCCACCCTTCTTTCAAGCCCGATGGCGATTTCAGAAGGTTCTGGATGGATTTCCAGGGGATCGGCCACAATGGCGTTGCCCCGTTTTTGCAACCGGATAGGTGTTCTGAAAACACCCTCGTTCTTATAATCCGAAAGATCCAGGGATGCCGAGATCTCATCTTCCCGTATGCTATAGATAACGTCCCGCTCGCCCCTTAGCACGACCCTAACCATGGAAGGGTACTGGCTGGATGGAGCCAAAACCTCGTTGAGAGACACGGTGAGAGGTATATTGATTGTGCGCTGTTCGAGCCGAGTGAGGTTGAAAAACAGGGTAAGCAGCAAGGCTATGGAGAGAGACAGAACCTTGGCCGGCCAGTCCGAGAAGAGGTCTTTGAAAAATCGCCTAAGCTTCATAATGCTTATCCTCTTCCGTTTCCTGGGCTTCTTCATCCTCCCCGGTTTCGCCTTCCAAAAGCCTGGATAACCTGGACCTCAGCTGATCACCGTCCAGTCCATAGTACAATTTGGAGTCGTAGGCCAAAGAAAGAGCTCCCGTCTCCTCTGAAACTACGAGGACCACTGCGTCGGATTCCTCGGTAATACCCAGGGCGGCCCTGTGTCTGCTGCCAAAACTTTTCTTGATATCCTGCTGGTCGGAAAGCGGAAGAAAGCAGGCCGCAGCTGCTATTTTACCATCTTGGATTACCGCAGCCCCATCATGCAGTGGATTGTCGTGGGCAAAAATGGTTACCAGAAGACTCGAGGAGAGTATGGCGTCCAGTCGAATACCCTTGTCGACCACCTCTTTTAGCCCGACGTTGCGGCTGAAGACGATGAGGGCTCCCCTTTTGGTATGGGAGAGAATTTCGCAGGCAGTAACCGAAGCCTCGATCTGGCTGGCTTTGGGTTGTCTGCTGTTTTTAAAGAGGCGCCCCTGCCCCAGATGCATAAAGATTTTTCTCAATTCCGGCTGGAAAATAATCGCCAGACCAATCACCAAGCCGGGTGCCACGATGCCGAGAACCCAAGTAACGGTGGAAAGCTGGAGAAAAAATGCCACGGCGTAAATACCCACCAGGAGAAGGATTCCCTTTATGAGCTGAACCGCCTTGGTTTTTACCAGTATCTGGTAGGTATAAAAAATGAGATAAGCAAGCAGGAGGACATCGAGTACAGGCCTTACATAGGTGGAGAAAAATGCGGAAATGCCGTTAAGATCCATTGGCTCTCCTTCCCATACTCACTACATATTCCCCTCTAGGTGCCGAAGCCTCAAACAAGGCTAGGGCGTCCTTGGTTTCACCTACATCGTGAACCCTGAAAATGTCGGCACCTCCCAGCCAAGCCGCACAGGCCGCACCAAGACTACCTGGCAATCTCTCTTCCACTGGTTTTCCGCTTATCTCGCCGATAAACCGCTTGCGTGAAAGGCCTACCAGGACAGGATACCCGCAATCGACCAACAGATAAAGCCTGCGCAACAAATCCAGATTATGTTCCAGCAGTTTGCCGAACCCAATTCCTGGGTCCAGCATGATGGATTCATTGGAGATGCCCGCTTGCTGAGCTTTTTGGACTGCGAGCAAAAGATAATCCCGTACATCGATCGCACAATCAACATACTTGGGGTTTTCCTGCATGGTCTTAGGCTGACCCTGCATGTGCATGAGCACCAAGCCGGCGCCGGTTTTTGCCACCGTGGCGGCCATTTCCGGGTCGGCCAGGGCAGCTATGTCGTTGATGATGTCAGCACCTTCGCCCAAGGCTGCCCTGGCCACTTCAGCCCTGCGAGTGTCCACGGATACAGGCACCTGGGATTGAGCCCTGAAGGCCTTGAGGGCGGGAATTAGCCTATTCATCTCATCCTCAGGAACAACGGGCGCCGAGCCTGGCCTTGTTGATTCGGCTCCGAAGTCCAGAATATCGGCGCCCTGGTCAACGAGGGCGAGCGCCCGCTCCACCGCCTGCCCCGCATCCTGGGCTCTGGATCCCGGGAAAAAGGAGTCAGGGGTCAGGTTGACGATGCCCATTATGAGCGGGCGCTCGCCCAACACGAGGGTGCGCTTATTTGGCAGGGATAGTATGCGTTTCAGGGAGCCTCCCTGCCGAAACATCGTCGGCCACAATGCTCAGTGTAGTGACCAGACCTTCCTCGTCCAGGAGAGCATCATGGAGGAGTTCCTCCCTGGATGCCTGAGCCGGAAGGACGGAGCCGAAACCAAGATTTATCACTCGGGTATGAATGGCTTTGCGGGCAAGCAAAGCCGCGATGGACTCCCCCACTCCTCCACTCTTGGAAGCTTCCTCGATGGTAACTATAGCCTTGTATTTAGAACATATTGTACTTATTTCGGATTCATCCAAGGGGCAGGCAAAACGCAGGGAATAGAGATCTGCCTTGCAGCCCTTTTTTAACAGCCTATCTATAGCACGTCCGGCGGCATGAGCCAGAGGACCCAAGGCACATACAAGTATTTCTGCGCCCGGTTCATTTCTAAGGTATACGCCCCTACCCCGAGAAACTGGCGTAGTGCACGCAGGTTCTTCACATTCTACCCTGGCCTTAGGATAGCGGAGGAATATAGGCCCGCCCTGATCCAGGGCGAAACGAAGAAAACTCGCCATTTCAGCGGCGCAGGAAGGAGCAAGAATTGTACAATTAGGCAGGGATTTGAAAAGAGCGATATCGAACAATCCCTGATGGGTTTCCCCATCCTCGCCCACTGCCCCAGCCCTGTCCAGGGCGAAGATGACATGCAAGTTAGGGAGGGCAACATCGTGGAGCACCTGATCCACTGCCCGCTGCATGAAGGTGGAATATACGGCGACTACGGGCAGCAAGCCTCCAGAAGCCAGGCCGGCTGCGAAGGTAACCGCGTGCTGTTCTGCAATTCCTACGTCGTAAACCTTGGAAGCCTGTTGCTTAGCCAACTTATCCAAACCGGTGCCCTTGCTCATGGCCGCCGTAATGGCCACCAAATCCCTGCGCTCCAGAGCCAGTTGCGCAATGATGGTTCCAAACACCTCGGTAAAAGAAGGACATGACTGCTGGGGTATATCAGGACAAGAGGGGGCTACACCATGAAAACTCTCGGGGTCTTCTTCGGCCTTGGAAAAGCCGTTGCCTTTCTTGGTGAGCACGTGGACTACTACTGGCCGCTGCAGACGTTTTACCTGGGCAAGTACGCTGAGCATGACAGGAATATTGTGACCGTCGATGGGGCCTACGTACTCGAAGCCTAAGTCCGCAAATAGGTTTTCTTTGAAAAAGATAGCCTTGATCGCCCTCTTACCTCTGACAATAAGTTCCAGGAGGCTGTGGCCTATCCGGGGGATGGATACGACAATTGAATCCACGGTCTTCCTGAAGTACTGGTAGTGCTCAGTGGCAGTGAGTCGGGACAGATATCTGGAGAGAGCTCCCACATTCCTGGATATAGACATCTTGTTGTCATTGAGAATCACTATGAGGGGAAGTTCCAGCTGGGATACGTTTACCAGCGCTTCAAAGGACATGCCCGCGGTGAGTGCTCCATCACCCACAACAGCTATCACGCTTCCCGAATTCCCTCGCCTTTTGCGCGCTTCCAGAAGACCTAGAGCCGAAGAAAGTGAAGTCGAGGAATGCCCTGTATCAAAAATATCATGAGGGCTTTCCGAGCGTTTGGGAAAGCCTGAAAGACCTCCCCTTTTTCTGATTGTATTGAAGGTGTCCGCTCTGCCAGTAATAAGCTTATGGGCATAACTCTGATGCCCGACATCCCACACAATGGCATCTCTGGGCGAATCGAAAACCCTGTGAAGGGCTATAGTGAGTTCAACCACTCCCAGATTGGAGGCTAAGTGACCTCCATTGGTGCTTACCGTGTCGAGGATCTTTTTTCTTATTTCTTTGGCCAGGATGCGAAGCTCCGATTCCTTCAGCTTCTTTACATCACTGGGCGATTTCACAGCATCAAGAAAGCCCATGAATGTTCAAGGTATCATTTATTTTTCGTTTTTTCCAGATGTTTCAACCCGCTTGCGAATCCTGGCTCCCGTAGACCACACTATAGCCATGCGCGAGACTCCAATACTTCTGCTTCATCTTTTGTCAGCACTGCCAGGCAGCACTATGTACGAAGGTTCTGCTTGGTCTGTAGCCAAACCAATTCAGGGTGAACTTTTTTGGGCTTTTGAAGACCAGGGGAATTTTGTTCAATCTACTGAACAAGGACCAACCCTGGCCAAGCCCCTGCCCCATCCCCGCCTCCTGGCTGAATTATCTAAAGGGGATTACTTTTTTCTGCAGTGGAGACAGAAAGACTACGACACCGTGGAAGAAGGATTGGAGAATTTTGCCCGCCAACTGTGGTGGGAGGGGGCAGAAGGCCGAGGACCTTGGATACTCCGGGTGCTCAACGAAGGCGGCAGCCTGACATACCAAGCCCTCAAGGCCTGCTAAAAGGTATAAAGGAGGACTTTACTCCAGGATACCGTAAACTCTCCGCACTCCTGCACTGGAAGACTGTTCCTTCTGGATTCTGAACTTTCCGAGAAGTCCCGTATGCTCTACATGAGGACCACCACAGACTTCCTTGGAAAAATCGCCCATGGAATAGACCTTCACTACGGATTCGTACTTCTCTCCAAAAAGAGCTATCGCTCCAGATGCTTTGGCATCTTCCAGGTTCATCATTTCCATAGTGACCGCCAGGTCGCGTTGAATCTGCTCGTTTACAATGGACTCTACCTTGGCTATTTCTTCCTTTGTCATGGGAGCAGGATGGGAAAAATCGAAACGAACCCGTTCCGCATTGATGTTGCTGCCCTTCTGGGCTACATGATCGCCCAACACCAAGCGAAGGGCTTTGTGCAATAGATGGGTAGCCGAATGATAGCGTGTGGATATTTCGGAATGGTCAGCCAGACCACCTTTGAAGAGCTGCTCGCTCCCTGCCCGGGAGAGTTCCTGGTGCTTTAAATAAGCCTCGTCGAATTCTTCCCTGTTTACCTTAAGGCCGTTTTCCAAGGCCAACTCTTCCGTTAGCTCGATCGGAAATCCATAGGTATCATAGAGCTTGAAGGCTAGGCGCCCGGACATCACATGCTGAGGGTTTTTAAGAAGGTTGGGAAGCATCTTGGCAAACTCGTGCTCGCCCTTCTGGAGGGTCTCCAGGAATTTCTCCTCTTCCCGCTGCAGTTCGGAAAAAATTCTCTCCCTGTTCTCCACCAGCTCGGGATAGGCCTTGGAGTAATTCTCTACAATCCCCCTGGACGGCTCGGAGAGAAAGGCTCCCTCGATACCGAGCTTCTTTCCATGACGCACAGCCCTGCGAATAATTCGCCGCAACACATAGCCGGCTCCAACATTAGAGGGCAGGACAGCCTTGGGGTCTCCTAATATAAAGGTAGCGGTTCTGACATGGTCGGCGATAATCCTGAAACTGCGGTCCAGCTCCTTGTCGTTGCCAGGAACTCCATATGCCTTGCCCGAAAGTCTTTCCAGGGTTTCTAGAATTGGGGTAAAGGCCTCCGTCTCGTAGACGGAAGATCGGCCCTGGAGCATGGCGACAGTGCGCTCTAGCCCCATGCCCGTGTCGACATTCTGGGCAGGCAGTCTGCGCAGGGTTTTTTCATCCACCCGGTTGAACTCCATAAAAACATTGTTCCATATCTCCATCCAGCGCTTTGGATCGCTACCCTTATTGGACTCTAAGGGAGGTACACCGGGGCCAGTCCAGTAGAAAATTTCAGTGTCGGGGCCGCAGGGACCAGTAGAGCCTGTAGCCCACCAGTTGTCCGCAGCAGGGAGGTAGGCGATTTTATGATCGGGAACACCCAGTTTCTTCCAAGCTTGGGCTGAAACCTCGTCCCGGGGTGCATTCTCGTCCCCGGCGAAAACGGTTACCGAAATCTTGGCCGGGTCCAGGGCAAGCCACTGGGGCGACACCAAGAACTCCCAGGAAAAAGCTATCGATTCTTCCTTAAAATAATCGCCTAAGGACCAGTTGCCCAGCATTTCAAAAAAGGTAAGGTGGCTTTCATCACCCACATCTTCGATATCGCCGGTTCGAATGCACTTCTGGTAGTCCACCAGACGTTTGCCCGCCGGATGAGGCTCTCCTAAGAGATAGGGAACCAAGGGGTGCATACCCGCCGTAGTGAACAAGACCGAAGGATCGTTCTCGGGAATCAGGGATTTGCCGCTTATCTCCACATGACTCTTGGTCTTGAAATATTCGATATATTTTTTACGCAATTCGTGAATGGTAATCATGGGCCGAAGTGTACGGCAGGTCTGGGATTATGGTCAATCATGGAAAAAATGATGAGTATTTAGATACCCTTATCTTGAATGATTGTTCATTTAAGTTATACTGGTAGAGAGAACCAGGTTTTCGGGAGGCTAACCATGAATATTCTGGTGACCGGAGGGTTTGGAAACGTAGGCAGGAGTACGGTAAACGCATTGCTGTCCGCAGGGAATAAGGTCGGAATCCTTGAAAGTCCATCAGCCATGGTAAAGGCCAGCTCAGGACTTCGTAGGCTGATTAAAGATCCCTGGAAAGACTGCCTTATCGCTTTCGGCGACCTGCGGAAACTTGAAGATATCCATAAAGCCCTGGCCCTATTCGAATCCGGCCCTGATGCCGTCATCCACTTGGCAGCCCTAATCCCCCCTGCTGCTGACAAAGATGAAGAAAAAACCTGGGAGATAAATGTAGGAGGCACAAAAAACCTCATAGAAGCCTGCCTCGCCCTGCCCAAGCCTCCCCGATTGGTTATGGCCTCCAGTATCGCTATCTACGGCGATAGACTCAAGGATTTCTGGATAAAAGAAAGGGATGCCCTGCAGCCCACCGATGTCTATAGCAAAACCAAGGTAGAGTGCGAAAGGATGGTACGCAGTTCCGGACTGGAGCATGTGATACTGAGGCTATCCTATGTAGTATGGGCCAAATGGCTGCCCTTCGACCCCCTTCTCTTCGCCATGCCGCCTGAAACCCGCCTGGAGATTGTGCATACCGAGGATGCAGGCAGGGCCTTTGCAGCCGCCGCCGAGCAGCCCCTCGCCGCAGGCAGGACCTTCAACATCGGCGGCGGCTCGCTCTGCCGCACATCCTTCAGGGCCTTCCTGGACCGCATTTTCCGCTATTACGGCCTAGGCGACTCCTCCTTCCTGCCCCTCGAAGCCTTCGCCTCGTCCAACTTTCACTGCGGCTGGTATGAGGATTCCGATCTGGCGGAGGAATTACTGCATTTCAGAAGAAAAACACTGGAGGATTACTACGAGGAAGTACGCTGGGAGACAAGGCGCATAGCGCCTTTCGCCGCCCTGGCAGCCCCGGCAGTTAAGCGCTGGCTTATCCGCAAGAGCCCTCGCATGCAAAACCGGCTCAAACCTCGGGCAGGGCGTGTCCAAGGCTTGCTTCGACTATCGAAACAAGAAAAGCGATAATCTCGTCAGCGCCTAGACCCATTTCTAATCGCCTACTCAGCCTCAAGGATTCCAGGCTTCCTAGGAGCATTACCAAAAGCCCTGCCTCCAGCTCGGGAATAGCCGTTTTGGGTTCTCCCCCATCCTCACGCACGCATTCCCCAATAATCGAAGCGATCAAGGAAGCCAAATAATCCAACTTTTCCTTGAGCTTAGTGGCGCCGCTCGCCTGGCTTAAAAGAATAGCGATGAGATCCATGTCCTCGAAAAGCGCGGGAAGGGCTCTGCGGACCAAGAAAGCGAGCTTAGACATTCCCGGCAAGGGATAGTAAAGTCCTGCCTCCAGATATGCCGAGAATTCGTTCCAGCCTTCTTCTATAATAGTAATCAGTAAAGCTTCCTTGGAAGGAAAGTACGTGTAGAGGCTTCCCACAGGAATTCCGATTATTCGAGCCAGGGCAGCCATGGAACTGCGTTCGTACCCCTTCCCGGCAAACATGCGCTTGGCTATGGCCAGGATGAGAAGTCGCTTGTCCGAATCCTTAGGCCTAGCCATCAGCGGTCTTCCACAAATTCGAACTCGCCCAAATCCTTGTTCTTTCTCACCCTGTCCCAGGAAAAAATTCTGCCGTTCATGGCGATATACACCCCAAAGGGCAGTAGCTGGACTGCTGAAAAAGCAGTGCCGAAATTGAAGAGCGCATCGGAGTCCTGAATCTTGTAAGGCACCATCGCACCTGTCAGCACAATGGTTTTTTCCAGCCGAGCCTGACCCAGAAGGGAGGCTGTGGCTGTCATCGTATCTGTACCATGGGTTATCACAATTCGGCATTCCGGTGCGCTTTTGCACGATACGAGGACAGCCATCCTGTTTTCGTCCTGCATCTGGAGACTGTCGATGAGCTGGTTCATCTCCAGCACCACAGGCACCCTAACCCTGGCCTTGGCGAGTATTTCCGGCATATGGCTTTCCCTAAACGTGAGCTCGCCCCGTATTTCATCGTAATGTTTATCGAAGGTTCCGCCGGTCACAATCACACGGATAGATTCATCATTCATAGAAAGTCATTATGGAATCTTTAGATTCATTTGTTAAGGGCGACAAAGTCTTTACCCCAGGGTTTGAGATGGTTTTCTCTTGTCTGTTTACGAGCAGCCTGATCGGATTCTCACCAAGAGAAAACGTAATTTTCTTTCTAAGATATGGAATTATCCAGCTTCATCTTCACCCCTTGACCAATTCCCTGCATTCCTTGAAAATGGCGCTTGCTTGGAAAAGGGTAGGCTAGCCCCGTCCCAGGAAGGAGTAATTGTTGCTTGAAGCCAAATATAAAATGTTAAAAGCCAAGGGAGCGGTGTTTTTAGCCTTGGCTGCGATGCTCTGCCTCGCAGCCTGCAAAGCCTCCCCCGCATCCAACCTTGAGCTTGAAAGCGACATCCTGTCGCTCGTTACCAATTCAGAAAAAGTACCAGCCAGCATCGACGACAACAACGACATCGACACTATTGCCGCTTACTACAAAAACAACCAAACAAAACGAAGTGTCGTTGATTTTTTCAGTTCCATCACAAAATCCAGGAATGTGGCAGTCGCGATACTGGACAATGCTGTCCACCACAAAGTCCCAGCCAGCCTGGCCTTCGCCATCGCCTATGCAGAAAGCCGCTTCGATCCCTATGCCCTCAACGAAAATGTATCCAGCGTTGATAGAGGCCTCTTCCAGCTCAACTCCCTCACTTTCCCCGATCTGTCGGATACCGAAGTTTACGATCCTGCGCGGAATGCCAAGGAAGGCATGAAATACTTCAGGCATATACTGGATATTTCGGGAAATGAAGTGTCCGCCCTGGCCATGTATAACGCAGGCCGGACGCGGGTTACCCAGAAGGGCGCCCCGGTAAAAACCCTGGACTATATCTCCAAGATATTGAACTATGAAAAGAATATCGAAAGCCTATTCACCGCCAAGGTCGTAGCCAAGGCTTCCATGATCGCAAAAATTAGAATGGGAATGCTGGAGCAGGCGACAGTCCCTCTTCAGTAAAGATTCACCAGGTTCCCATACCTCAATCTCGGGATAACGATTCTCCAGATTCGCGTAAAATGCTCATGGCCAGAAGCTTCATGGATTCCTGGAGGGATGTGACATCTTTCTTGCCAAGGACCGTAATCCTAAATACCGCCGATTCTATGAGGGCATAGAAGAGTTCGCTCATCGCCTTGCCGGATATCTTAGGAGAGAACTCACCCCTTTCCTTGCCTTCTATAATGATGAGAGCCAGGATATGGCGCATTCGTATCGTTCTGCGCCGTACCCTCTCATCCGGATCACCACCAGAGAGCTTGAGTTTGAGTAGGTAATCCAGAATTACCGAAAGAAGCCTGGACTCTTCTGAGCACTCCCCTACCACCATCGCCCCTATAGCGATGAGCTTGTCCACGCTCTTCATCTCCTCATCCCCAGCGATTTCTCGTATCCTGCTTTCAACCCTTCCCATTAACCGCTTAATGCTGGCCGAAAAGATTTCCCGTTTGTTGGAAAAATACAGGTAGAGGATAGTTCTCGTGATCCCGCAACGCTCGGCGATCTTCTGGAAAGTCGTATCTTTGTAGCCCTCTCCCACGAACACATCCAGGGCCTTGTCCAGAATTTCCTCTCTACGTTTATCGTGCTCTACATAGATAGACAATTTTACCTCCGCTGTTGCTCTGTAAGTATATCAGGCTCCATAGGCTCTTGTGTAGCGCGGATTCAGCTTGTGCCTTGAGGCTTGTGAAGCTATAGTGAAACCATGATCATCATGAGCGGAAAAGGCCTTGTCTGCAGGTTGAAAAGGATGGAAAACTCCAGACGCCCTGCAGCTTCAGGCGACAGGATCCTGGAGTTTCATATCCATGAATCACTGCGAAAAGCCATAGGAATAGACTCTGCCCTCTTCATGAGTTCAGGCAACCTGATTATTCCCGACTTTACCACCGCCAGGGAGCTGGCCGAGGCTTTAAGAAAACTAGGCAAGGTGAGAGACCAGGAAACTAGCCATATCAGCGCTGGCAAACTGAACGCCCTTGGCCTTGTGGATGAAATACTCCATATGGTGCTCAGGCTCTACAGAGAGCATATAGACAGCGAGGCCCTCAAAAAGCTCTATAATGCCGCTCTGGAAGATGTAGGATCAAAAGCCCTTGCCTTTCTCCTGGAGGAATTCTGTACCCAGTTTCCTCCCAGGGCAGTGTATGAGGGCAAAGAAAAACCCGGTACATGGCTCGCAGCCTCTGTGTCCCCAGATTCGGAAGGGCAGTCGGTCAGCAACAGGGAAATAGCCTTCGAAGAGATGATCCTCCTCAAGCTGGCCAACGAAAACCCCGCCTTCGCTCCTTTCCGCTTTCTCTTCGATGACGGCATTCGCCATGACGAACACATCCCGGCCAGCCTGGCCGCGAAAACCTTGTACACCAAGGTTTTCGCGGCCTTGGACAAAAAAAGCCTCGGCATGCCCGCCTTCGGTCCCGCCGGCGAAGAAACAACACTGCTCGAACTGCTCAGAATGCCCGCCAAGGCCGCGCCTGAATCGCTGGAAGCCCAGCTGCTTTGGATAAAAGAACATTGGGGTGCCCAATTCAGCACCATAGGCGGTAAAATACTATCTGGATTGGACCTCATAGCCGAGGAAGAACGACCCTATTTCCCTCCCGGCCCTGGACCAGCCAAGGCCTATAGCTATGTCTTCTCCAGAGAAGAATACGAAAAATTTACCCAGGACAGGGACTGGATGCCCTCCCTGGTACTCCTGGCAAAAAATGCCCTGGTATGGCTTCACCAGCTATCGGTCCACTACGGATATCCCATCCGACACCTGGATGAAATCCCCGATGCGGAGCTGGACATAATCGCATCCAGGGGCATCAACGGCCTCTGGCTTATAGGGATCTGGCAGCGAAGCCCCGCCAGCGAAAAAATCAAGCGCTATTGTGGTAACCCCGAGGCCGCAGCCTCCGCCTACTCTCTTTTCGACTACGAAATAGCCTCCGATCTGGGGGGGTGGGAGGCCCTGGACAGACTCAGGGAACGCTGCCTGTGGAGGGGCATTCGCCTGGCCGCCGACATGGTACCCAATCATACAGGCCTGGATTCCGACTGGGTCCGTCACAGACCTGATCTCTTTATCGGCACCGACCGATGCCCCTTCCCCAATTACAGCTTCAACGGCCCCGACCTCTCCGAAGATCCCTCCATCGGACTTTGGATTGAAGATCATTACTATTCCAGAACGGACGCGGCCGTGGTCTTCAAGCGTCTGGACAGAAAAACCGGGCAGGTACGCTATATCTACCACGGCAATGATGGCACGGGCATGGCCTGGAACGACACCGCCCAGATAGATTTTCTCAACCCCGAGGCCAGGGCCGCGGTAAGGGAGAGAATTCTCCACGTGGCCAGGCATTTTTCCATCATCCGTTTTGACGCGGCCATGGTCCTGGCCAGGCAGCACATACGGCGGCTCTGGTACCCGGCGCCTGGATCGGGAGGAGCCGTGCCATCCCGGGCGGAGCATGCCCTCCACGAAGACGATTTCCAGCAGGCCATGCCCGCCGAGTTCTGGAGAGAGGTGGTGGACGAGTGTGCGGAAAAAGCGCCGGACACCCTTCTTCTAGCCGAAGCCTTCTGGATGATGGAGGGTTACTTTACCCGCACCCTGGGCATGCACAGAGTCTACAACTCAGCCTTCATGAACATGCTCAAAGAGGAAAAGAACTCCCTCTACAGGCTTACCCTTAAAAATACCCAGGAATTCGACAAGGAAATACTCAAGCGTTTTGTCAACTTCATGAGCAACCCCGACGAGGAAACCGCGGTAGCCCAGTTCGGTACAGGTGATAAGTACTTCGGTGTCTGCACCATGATGGCCACCATGCCCGGACTGCCCATGTTCGGCCATGGCCAGGTGGAAGGCCTGACGGAAAAATACGGTATGGAGTACCGCCGGGCTTACAGGGACGAAAAGCCCGACATCGCCATCGTAGAACGCCATGAAAGGGAAATCTTTCCTCTCCTTCGACACCGCAGGATATTTGCGGGGGTGGAGCAGTTCTTCCTCTTCGACTTCATTGCCGATTCAGGCCATGTGGACGAAAATATCTTCGCCTATTCCAACGGGCTGGGCAAAGACAAGGTCCTTGTTTTCTATAATAACTGCTGGCAGCGAAGCTCAGGTAGCGTGCTCTCATCCTGTGCCTTCAACGAAAGGGATTCTTCCGGCCTGGCCAGACTGCACCGCAAATCCCTCATCCACGCCCTGGATTTGGATCAGGGACCTCACAACTACCTGGCCGCCAAGGAACAGCGCTCCGGTCTCTGGTTCATTTACCGCTGTTCCGATTTAGCCACCTCCGGCTGGAGAGTGGAACTCCAGGGCTACCAATCCCTCGTCTTCGGCGAATTCGCCAGGATTCACGACCTGGATGGTGTGTACGAAAGACTCTGGACCAGCCTTATGGGAAGAGGCACCCCCGACCTCGATGCCGCAGTAGAAGAAGCCACCCGGCCCGAACTCTACAGAGCTCTGGACGCGACCATAGCAGCCCTGCGGCGAACCGGGGCTAGTATTTCCACGCTCACTCCCGGCTCTGGAGCCACGGCACTAGAAACCCTGGCTGAGCGCTTGGGCAGTGAGGCCGAGCATTTCCTCTCCAAGCTGGCTTTGGCGATAGCCGAAGATGGGGGCAACGAGCCGGGCATAGAAGCGGCCATGCAAGGACGCAGGGTTATCGAAAAGGGAGTCCGCCTCCTTGGCGCAATAGCAGGGCTGGGCAATCCCGGTGATTCCTTCGATGAAAGGACAGCCCTCATTCTCTCCCGGTTCAAAGCTATACTCTCCTCCACCCAGGCGCTTGGATCCTGCCTGGACTTTATCTTCTTGGCGGGGCTTTCCACCATGAACCCGGGAGCCAACAAGACCGAAGAACTGCGATACATTCTGGAAAAATTCCTGGTAAGGAAAAAACTTACGCAACACGTTCCACTCGCCGCCGATCGTAGTCAGGAAGCTTCTGGTCTTGCCAAAGCCGATCAGGAATCGAAGTATGCAGTTCAGGTAATAGAAATACTGGAAAAACTCGATGCCCAGGCCTTGCACTCGATAGTATTCGCCTTCGCAACCCGCCCCAGGGATACACGCTTTGCACCAGCCCTTCGAAGAGGGGAGGAAGCTCCCCTTTCCCTCCAATCGGCCAAGGACAGAACCGTCGAACTCATTCTCTGGGCCGGCGGCGATCACGAGGGCCGAGAGGCTATTGGAGTAAACCGTTGGGAAGGCAAGGATTATTTTAACAAGGAACGATTCGAAGCCTTGCTGGAACTATGGCCCTGCTTTGCCCTCATAGAGGCTGCACTGGAATTGTCCGAGACCAGGAAAGACGTACCTACGGATCTGGCGCTCATCCAGGAACTCTCCAGCCTCCAGGCCTTCGAAATCAGGGACATAGCCAGAAAAGCCGCGGTATCCAGCGGTTATTTGATGGAGGGACTCCTCGCTAATATCCACGATGATGACAAGTGAACTCCCCATATCCGGTAAACCCGGGGACAGCCTGGTCGCTCACAAGCTAGGCGCCGGGCTCCGGAACCCCGGCCTCATCTTCGTATTCCCCACTCAAATCGCAGCGGACTCCTGGGCCGAGGCGGCTCTGGAATTCTCAGGCTTTCGAAGCATAAACCTGGACAGGTTCCTGGGCTGGGACAGATTTTTAGAAAAAGCGCGAATTAAAGACCAGGGCTCGGAGGCGAGAGAAGCGGATTTACACTTCAGGCTACTCTGGGCAACTAATGTTCTGGAAAAAGACGGGAAAAACCCCTTTCTTCAGCGCCTCGGAGCCCAGGGAAGCGAGCCTGCACCTGCCCTGGTGTGGAACTTGGCCGCCAGCGCCCCCTTCCTGGATACCGCCGAAGCCCGTCTCCAGGCCAGAGCCGCCACAGGCAGCCTGACCTTCGACGAAACCTTGGCCTCAGACTATCGCGTGCTTGCGGCACACTATAAAAATTACCTTCGCACTCATAAAGTATATGAATCTGGCAATCTGCCCCTGCAGGGCAAGGAGGACGAACACTATCTTTTCCTCTATCCGAGCCTTATGCCCGGTTTCAACGATGCCCTGTCCCGGGGCCTAAAAGAATTAAATTTTGAACTCTGGGAACCAGAGAAACCCAATGCAAAGCTACTTGAATTCTCCAGCTTGAAGGATGAACTGGACTACGTCTTAGGCACCTGCCGCGTGCTTCTCGACAAGGGCCAAGCCCCTTCTAGCATAGCCATAAGCATGCCCGGTACAAACCAGGACCTGGCAGCCTACCTTAGCCAAGCCGCTCGCTCCTGGGGCTTGCCCATAAAATTCCGATTTGGGAGAACCCTCTCCGATTCCCCTCCGGGCAGACTCTTCCGCAACCTTTCCCAGGCCTTGGCCGAGGGCTTTTCACAAAGAGCCTTACTAGCCCTTTTCGACCCTTCCATTCTGCCCTGGAAGGATGCCCAGGCCTGTCTCGCGCTGGAACGTGTAGCCAAACGCTTTTCCATTCCCGAGCTTTCTGCCCATCCTGAGTACATGCAGGAAATCTGGAAAGAAACTCTCCAGCTCTGCACTCCGGAAGAAAGCGTAGTTCCAGCCTTCTACCGCTTGCTCAAGAAAAGCTGTAACGCCATAGTGCGTGCATCCTCCTTTAGAAACCTCAACGTTGCCATTCACGGCTTTGTGGATGATTTTCTGGATGAAACCCGCTTTTCTCCCTATGCGGAACGAACCCTGGAAAGAATATTCGCCGAACTCGGCGCACTGGAAGCATGGGATGAGCAACTGCTGACAGCCTGGAAATCCCTGCGTCCATTTGAAATCTTCCAGTGCGCCTTGGAACACCGCATCTACAACCCCGTTGAATCATCGGAAGCCCTGTCCGTCTACCCCTATCATCTGGGGATAATGACATCGGCCAGCATACACTTCGTGCTCGAAGCTTCCCAGAATTCTGCCAACGGAGCCCTGGGCATCCTCTCCCGAGCCCCCGAGGAACTAGCCCTGCCCAGAGATGATGCGGCCCTGTCGGACAGCCTCTTCAATTCCTTTGCCACGACAAAAGCCCTATATTGTCATGCCCAGCGCTCCCTAAACGGTTATAGCATCGCCCATCCCTACTTTTCCCTGAGCTCGGCACAAAAAATCAACATGGGCCCTGACTCAATACCCCAGACATTGGAACTCCGCGAGGTAGCGGCATGGAAAAGTATCGATCCCGCAACCCTACCGACTACCCTGCCATCCCTCCCATATAAAGCCAGCCACGGGCTCTTCACCACCATGCACGCAAAGCCAAAATTCCTCTGGCCTCCCCTCTTCCTTCAGTCGGATGCGGAAGAACCCCACACGAAGCCCAATCAATCCCTATTGTTCCGTCTCAAGGCTTTCAACGCCGAACCCCTGATCAAACTCAACCCCCGGGGTCTGCAATTCCTGAGCCTCTGCCCCTTCCGCTGGCTTTCCTCGGGCATTCCCGATTTCGACCAGGCTGGCGGCGATCAGTACCTCCTGGCCGAGGGCTCACTTCTGCATGACATGATTAGGATTCTCCTGGAAGCTCGCTCAAGAGGAGAAAGACCTTCTATAGAAAACACCTTAGGAGAAGAGGCAATTGAACGAGCCTTTGCAATAGCCTTGACCAGGATAGCCCGTAGAAACGGCCCCTCCCTCACGGTGCATCTAGAGAGCTCCTACCCCAGAATACATGTCAGGATTGCTAGAATTCTCGCCTACGAACCCGACCTCGTTTCCGAAGGATGGGTGGAAAACGAATTCGAACGCAGGCTTTCCATGGATGAGCCATCTTTGGGCATTCGGCTCGACGGAAGGGCCGACAGGATTTCATACCGCAGCCATCCAGGCCAGGAAGGCGCCGAGATTCCACACAAGGAAACAGCCTTGGTGGACTACAAGCGTCGACGCTGTCCCACAAAAAAGGAATTTTTAGCCGACGAATCGGGACTCCTCAAAGATTTCCAGATAACAGCCTACACAGTCATGCTGGAATCCGAGAACGTCCATATGGAAAAGGCTCTTTACTGGTCCATCGACGAAGACAAGGCCGTGGTCGTATTCGGCCCCGGGGGCGCCAAAGCCGATAGAGCCGCCTTCGACCCCGAAATACAGGCCTTTCGGAAAGCGCTTGCAGAAGCCTCGGAAAAAATATCTGCCGCCCGCTTTCTCGAAATCAAGCCCTCCAAGGATGCCTGCCGCGACTGTCCCGCCAAAGCCGTCTGCCGGGCTCACTTTTCATCGGAGCGCGTATGACAGAAACGGGAAAAGCATCGTATCTCGCCCGCCTGGATGAAGCGCAACAGGAGGCTGTAAAAAGCCTTCAGAGCACCGTCGTCACCGCCGGAGCCGGAGCCGGCAAGACCACGGTCCTGGCATCGCGCTTTGTGCATCTGGTGCTGGACCGGCAACTACCCCTGCGCTCCATTCTGGCCCTCACCTTTACTAGAAAAGCATCGGCGGAGATGTATGAACGCATTTATTCCGTCCTCGCGGCCGAGACCTCGCCCAGAGCGGCTGAACAGCTGGCGGACTATCAGAATGCCCACATAACCACCCTCGACTCCTTTTGCACAGAGATACTGCGCCAGACAGCCCGGGATTTTGGCTACACACCGGAATTCACTGTGGATGAAAGTCGCTGTGAAGATATGGCGCTCGCCATCGCGTACCGCTACATCTTGTCCAACCGGAACAAGGCTGGGTTAAAGGAACTGCTTGCCTCTTTTTCTCTGGACGACGCAGCGGCCTATCTCTTCAAAGATCTGGGCATGGCTATCGTCTCGCCGGAGGCATTGCAGAAACCTCTTTTTTCGATCATGGCACAAAGCCTGGAGAATCTGGCAGCTGAAAAGGCCAGCGAAGGACTGGGTCGTCTCGCTGATTTGGGCGCTCAAATTCTGGAACTAGCCCGGGAAATCCCGGAGCCCCGGAAAGACTGTCAGTCAGCCATCGATGCCGCACAACGCTTTGCACTGGCATGGGAAATGCTCTTGGAACAGGGTACTTCTCTTTACTTCTCTGGCGAACCAGCCCAAATTTCTGCCCTGAAAAGCCTGCAGGTGCCCCTGCTGGGATTTGCCAGCCTGGGGCTTCGCGCCTATTCCAAGGGAGAAACCGAAACGGAGGTAAAAAAGCGTGCCTCGGCCTCCCGGGATGAAGCTAAAACCCTCCTATCCCTCCTGGCCTACGAGGCGTTGTTTCCCTCTCATTGCGCCCTCCTGGACAGGCTGGATGAGTATGCCCGAATTCTGGCCGAAGCCAAGAGAAAGGCCAATATTCTCGACTTCAAGGATCTGGGGCTCTGCGCCGTCGCCTCTCTCATCAGGCGCAAGGATATTCGCGCATATTGGAAAAATCGCATCTCGAGCATAATGATCGATGAATTTCAGGACAACAACAAAATCCAGAGAGATCTCCTCTACCTCTTGGCTGAGAAACTAGAGAAAACCTCAGAATCCGTGCCCGAGCCGGCTGATCTGGAGGAAGGTAAGCTCTTTTTTGTAGGGGATGAAAAACAATCGATCTATCGCTTTAGGGGTGCGGATGTCAGGGTCTTCAAGCGCCTAGCCCTGGAGATGAACACAGCCGCTGCAGACCGCGACAATGAAACGCCTGCCGATGAGGGCCGCAGCCTCCGCCTGCCCTATAATTACCGCAGCACCGGCGAATTACTGGCATTTTTCAACAACTTTTTCTCGAATATCCTGGAAAAACCACGGGCTCCTGAGAGTTCGGCAGATCTAGGCCTTGAAGGCTTCGAGGCGGAATTCCTGGACATGAAGGCTCCGAGCAAAGATTCTACCGACCCTGCCTTACCGCATTCATCCCTGCGCTATTTTCAGCTCGACTCCCCCGACGAGAATGATGAAGACGAAGAGACTACAGCCTTAGGCATAGAGAACGATGACGACAGGCTCGCTTTCGAAATCGCCGACTTTATTAAAAGCTCCCGTGCGGTACTGGAAGTGCGCAGCGTAAACGGGAAGGACGGTGGAACAAGACTCTGCGAATACGAGGATTTCGCCATACTTCTGCGCACCACCACCCAGCAGCAGAAGCTGGAAAAATATCTGCGTCTTCTAGGAATACCGTATGACACCGAGAACCTGCGGGGACTGTACAACGAATCCCCGGCCAACGATATCTATTCGATTTTACAGTACGCTATAAATCCAGGCGACATAGCAGCCTACGCCGCGGTCCTGCGCTGCCCCCTGGCCAGGTTTTCCCAAGCAACATTTATGGAACTCATCACTAACCCGAAAGAGGCCTTCAGCATCCCAAACCCCAGTGCCAGAGACGCAGCTCTCCTGGAAAGAGCCAGAGCATTTTTTGCCGAACTGCGGGGAACCATGGACAGGATGCCCAACGCAGACCTTGTAGAGTTCATTTGGCACAAGGCAGGACTGCGCCTGGACATTCTTTCCCGGCCCGACGCCCATGCCTTTCTGGAACACTTCGACTATCTCTTCCACTTGGCCGCCCAAACCGACCGAGATGGTCAAGCCCTTTCGGTCTTCCTGGCCAAGATAGGACCGGCAATACGAGGCGAGAAAGCAGGCCCCGAACTGGAACAGGTACCCAGAAGAAACCGGGGTGGAGTAAAAATCCTCACCATCCATAAGGCTAAGGGGCTCCAGTTCCCCATCGTCATCATACCCTGGGTGGATAATGCCGGAAGGACAGGCAGAAACCAGAAGCTTTGGCAAGCCCTGCCCGAAGGAATCGCCCTTGACATCAAAGCCTTCGACGATCCCAAGGCGAAGGCCAGGAATGTTCTCTACGAACTGGGTAAGGCCCGGGAGGAGGCTATGGAGATCGCCGAAATCAAGCGACTCCTCTACGTAGCCTGCACCAGGGCGGAGGATCACCTCTGCTTCTTTGGAAAAAAACGCAAACAACAGGATTCCAAGGGAAAATCCTTCCAATTCTATCTGGAGCGCCAGCTTGCATTACAGGATTCGATTTCCAATGAAAATAAAAGTGCCTATGGATTCCTGGAATCGGTCAACCTTCCCCGCCGCCCCATATTGAAGACCGAAGCCAAGAAGACAAGACCAGAAAGCTCTACTCTGGAGCAGTTCAGGACGGCATACCAAAACCTTCAGCAGATGGAAAAACCCTATCCCCGCAGGCGACTGAGCGTCAGCGAAATTAATAAAGCCGCCAGGGACTTGCCTATCCCGTCTATAGATGCGAGCCCTAAGGATGCGAAGCCGGGGCCGGAGCAAGACCGATTTGAGGCGAATCGAGGTGTACCAGACCAGCACTCAGAAATTCCTCCGGAAGCCTTCGGAACCCTGTGCCACAGCCTTCTGGATCACGGAATACGCCAGGGCTCCCTAGACGCTTACTCGCCTCCCCTCGGGCTGGCACACGATTTCGGAACTGTTGCTCTGGAATCCGCAATGAGAGAAGCCGCCATCCTCGCGGAAAACTTCTTCTTATCCCCATTCTGGAGCGATCTGAAGGGAAAAACCCTGCGGATGCGCAGCGAAACCGCCTTTATCCATTCTCTGGGCCATTTCATCGTGGAAGGCCGCATGGACCTTCTGGCTGAAACAGAAGAAGAATCTATAGTTATCGATTTCAAGACCGACGAAGTTCAAGTCGCCGATACTTATATGGTGCAGTTGGATATATATCGCCGAGCGGCTTTTGAACTATCGGGCCGGAAGAAAGCCCGGGCATGCCTGTACTGGCTTAAAAGCGGCCAGATTCAATGGCTGGAAAATCCTATGTCTGAAGAAGCTCTGCTGTCCCTCGCTAAAAAGGCCGCCCTGAGCTCCGAGACTGATGAGGAAACCTCGCGCGAAGTGCTTGAAACCCAGGGCCCTGAACCGGCTATACTCGACCTGGATCGTTAACATGGAAAAGACAGTACAACAGAATTCAAGTCCTCCCACCCTGTGGGGATTATTCACCCTCTTGGCTAAAATCAATGCCATAACCCTGGGTGGAGGCTACGTAATTGTTCCTGTCATGGCGGCGAGCCTTGAAAAAAAAGGTTGGATGGGAGAGGAAGAATTCTACGATCTCTTTGCCCGAGCCCAGGCCTTTCCAGGGCCTATGGCGCTTAACAGCGCCATACTCGTCGCGATGAAGCTCTTTGGGCTTAAAGGACTGCCGGCTGCCTTTTTCGGTGTAGTGCTGCCACCCTTCCTCGCCCTCATCCTCGTAAGTGGCCTGATCCAGCGCTACGGATCCCTGCCCGCCCTCAGACGCTTCCTGGATGGCGCCGGGGCGGTCGTGCCCGGCCTTATTGCCGCCATGATCTGGAAAAACGCCGCCAAACGAAACTGGAACATTCCCAGAATCATCGAAACCGCAGTGCTCGCGGTGATACTTGTCCTCTTGCCCCGTTTTAGCCTGCCCTTGCTTCTCGCGGCAATAATCATCTTCTACTGCATCGAGGGATTATGCAAATCCTCGAAATAATCTGGACCTTTTTCAAGATCGGAATAGTCTCCTTCGGCGGAGGCTGGTCCATCGTCGGCATAATCCGCAACGAAGTAGTGCCCCGTTGGATCAGTGAACAGGGATTCCTCTCCCTCATCGCCGTAGCCCAGTCCACCCCTGGCCCAATAGCGCTCAACGCTGCCACGATGATAGGCTGGGAATATGGAGGCTTTTTTACTGCAATGGCCGCCACTCTTTCAGTAGTCGTCTTTCCGGTTTTAGCCATACTGACGGCCACATATTTATCGCGTTTTTTGAAGTTGCGCGCTTCAGCGCTCAACGAATCATTGAAAACCGGCAGCATCGCCATGATGCTCATGGCGCTCTGGGCCTTAAAACCCGTCTCGGGCGATCCTGTGCTTATAGTGATGGCATTAGGAGCATTCGCGTTAGCCGCTTTTACTAAAATAAACGCGCTGTGGGCTATACTAGGCTCAGGAGCGCTCAACGCGATAGCAGGTCCGGCGCTACGCGCTTTACTTGGATCGGGCGGTTAATCCGTCCCACTCAATCCTGACAGCCTTTACCGCTTTTTCAAAATTGTTGATTTCATCAAAACTCTTGGCAGGAGTCAACTCTTCTGGCCTGGCTGCGGCAAGAATTCTGGCCTGTCCGCGCTGGGCCATAAACTCTTCCACATTGTCCAAGGCGAATTCCCGCTGGGCGGGATCATTGCCCGGTATCGCATAGCCTGAGTCTTCTTTCCAGTATAAAGCCCGCATTTCTTCCATTGCGGCGGCCAATAGATCTGTGCGGTACACCCGGATACCCACATTCGTATACCCGATATTAGACGTGTTCCCGGAAAAAAAGCTTGATTCGCCGGCTGCGCTTTGCCCCTTCAGCTTGGCATGCCCTAAAGACCGCGGAATTCCCTGGGCATCCAAATAAATTGGATAGGCAGGATTTTGCACTGGCGCAGCGGGTAGTAAAAGGCCAAGCTCCAGACCCTGGGTCTCAAGAGCCTCCATGCAGCGAAGCCCCAGCAAGGCCGTAAACGGCGAATTGGCATCGCCGGCAAAATTGACAATCACATATTTATATTTACGCCAAAACCCCACAGCCTGATATACCGCATCTCCATGGCCCAAGGGCTTGCCCAAAGGTCCCAAGCTCTGGCCCTGAAACCTGACTTTGTTTTGTGGAATACCTAGAGGTGAGAGAATTTGCTGCCGTATTTCATCTTCCCAGCCTCGGATGACAATGCAGAGATTCCCCAGCCGCTTGAATGCGTCGATCGCATAGGCCGCCATGGGAATGCGCCCCCCTACATCCCCAATATAATTGCGGACAGGAAAAAGGCCTCGAGGCCAATCCAGGGAATACTCCCGGGCAAGGCCCATGGTTTCCGAATCCAGGGTAAGGGCTTTACCTTGCTTAGCTTCTTCCAGCGTTCTTTTCCAGCGAGTTCCAGCCCCAGCCAGAAGGCTAAGGCAACAGGTTCCCCTCCTAAGCGAATCCCCCACCGAAAGTCCGAGCTCCGCGGCTAAATGCTCCCGCAAACCCAAGGCCACAGCGTGTTCGCCGCTGGTGAGGGAAAGAAAATCAACAGCCATGCACCGTTCCCGGGCCACAGTCCGCCGGCGCATCGATAGATGCGAGGACAGGCGCCATGCTTTCGGCCTTGGCATGAACCACCCTGTATTTTTTAACGAATCCCGAAGGCCGGTAGGTCATCTTAGCTTGACGCAAACCCTCGTTGCCCAGGTCCTGTTCCCTGTTGATCAATTTAAAGTACCCGGGTAGGGATTGGGCAAAGGCCTGATTCATGAACTGGTAAATACCTTTGAACCTATCGCAGGCCTTTTCGAAATGGATCGCGAACATCGATCCCTTGGACAAGGGCTCTCCAAGACACCAGCCCACCGGTTCTTCCTCGATGTAATAGACAGCGCCCCTCATTCCCAGATCCCTGAAGAGTTCCAAGCCTTCCACCGCTGACTTGTAGTCTCCGTCATAGCCCTTGGCAGCCCTCCATTCCTCTAGCACCGCCACTGCATCCTTTATCCTATGTTCGGTAAGCGGCCGCTGGATGCACTCAAAGGAGTTTATAAATCCATTTACCAGATTGCGCTTCTTGTGATATTCCCTGCCGCTCAACTCGGCCAGATCGTGACGAAGGTAGAGATAATCGAAGTTGTCCCTATCCTCCAGCACCGAAAAGCCCCGGGCTTCCAAATCAATTCGATAAAGCAGCGCCTGGCTTTCCGACATATTTTTCATATAATCATGGCTTGCCATGAGTTGGTCAAATATTTCCTTGTGTGGAAAACAACAGGGCAGATAGAAAAACCGTTTGCCCTCCTTTTTCCCGGAAACGATAAGGCCGGCATCGGCTATTCTGGATACTTCGTACTCATAGATATGCCTGAAAAGGTAGAGGTTTGCGAAGGTAAACTCCGAAATGCCATCCTTTATCAAGTTCAAGGCCGGATACATATCGGGTTTCATGGATAGAGAAATGGGGGCGAATTCGGGATAGAGAGGTATTGGGAATTTTGTGCTCATATACAAGGATGATATGCCCGAAAAAGCTTTTCCGGCAAGTAACGCTAGCCCTCGGTTGCGCCGAATGCCGTTTATTGGCATACTTCATTCACTATGAGCAAGTTTAATCCTTTGTTATCCAAGCCCTACGTACCCGCCATGACCGAAAGATTCCTTCGCTATACGCGCATGGATACCCAAAGCGACAGACATATCGAAGAAATCCCCTCCACTAAAACACAATGGAACCTGGCTCGATTATTAATGGACGAACTGAAAGCCCTGGGTATCCAAGACCTGAGTCTGGATGAGCATTGTTATATCATCGCGAGAATTCCAGCCACCAAGGGGCTCGAACACAAGCCTGTCGTAGGTCTCATGGCTCACATGGATACAGCCAGCGACGTACCCGGCTCTGATGTACGCCCCAAACTTATCGAACACTACAACGGTAAGCCCATCGAACTTTCGTCCGGAGAATTCCTCAAGCCTAGCGATTATCCCGACCTGGCCGATCATGAGGGCGATTCTCTGGTAGTCACCGATGGCAAAACCCTCCTAGGCGCCGATGATAAGGCTGGCTTGGCTGAAATCATGACCACCATCGAATGGGTACTCACCCATCCCGAAGCCAAACACGGCCCAATTGAAATCTACTTTACCCCCGACGAGGAAACCGGCAAGGGCATGAATCTCTTTCCACTGGCCAAGGTCAAAGCCAGCGCCTGTTATACCTTCGATGGAGGCAAGGCTGCGGAAATCGAAGCTGAATGCTTTACCGCCTATCAGGTGCGGGCCGAATTCACGGGAAAGGTCATCCATATCGGCGCGGCAAGAGGCAAGCTCGCCAACGCAACCGCCATGGCCTGTCACTTTGTTTCCATGCTGCCACGATCGGAAAGCCCCGAGTCTACCGACAATTGGTACGGTTATTTCTGCCCCATAGAAATTCAGGGCTCCATGGAAAAAGCCACCGTTGAGATTTTCCTTCGGGATTTCACAACTAAAGGCATGGAACGGCGTATCGAGGCGGTTAAAACCTTTGCCTCCGCCGTGGAAGCCCAGTTTCCCCTGGGCAGAGTAAACCTGGAAATCAAAAAACAGTACCTCAATATGAAGGAAAAACTGGATCAGAATCCCGCTGTTCTAGAAAAACTAGCCCACGCGATTCGCATGGCGGGAGCCGAGCCTGTCAGCAAGCCCATACGAGGAGGCACCGACGGATCCAGGCTCACGGAAATGGGCATACCCACTCCTAATGTGTTCACCGGAGGCTACAACTACCACTCCAAACACGAATGGGCATCGGTGGCAGAAATGTCCCTGGCAGTACAGAGCGCCATCCATTTGCTAGCCCTCTGGGCTGAATAGGAGCGTTCGAGGGATTTTTCTTTACAGACTGACAAACCTCTTGTATAGTTGTATGACAATCCTGCGAATTCGGGCAGCAGAAAAAACACTTCGACGAAGCTTGCTTTGTTGCCCTCGGTGAACATACTTGTTGTAAGGATCTATGATGCAAGAGCATATCGATACCCAGGAATTCGAAAAGACCGCCAGCCGGACTGGAGTCTTCAAGGCTGTCGAAATAGATCTGCTGCACGAAACACTACTCTCCTGGAAGCTCTCGCCAGGCGATCCTTACAAGGTTCTGGAGCTCCGGGACGGTAAAACCCTCGTTGCCTATGCCATCATCAGCCGAATCAGCGGAAGACAGTCCACCTTTGATATCCGCTACCTCGTCGTCGACAGGGACTACCGTTCCACAGAAGGCGGACGGCATCTTTTACAGCTTTTAGATGAAGAGCTGTTGAGAGAAAATTCCTATGCAGTCATAAGGCTGGAAAGCTCCGGTCTCAAACTGGACAACATCGGCACCGAAACCCTCAAGGAAGGCGGCTACAAGATCATCGGCCATATCGAGGGCTACTATGGTCCCGGCAACGACTATTACTACCTCATCAAAACAACCTACAGAAATCCTCCCAAATTTACAAAACCCGAGTCCCCAGTTCCCGACGAGGAACCCTCAACGCTTGATTCTTAGCGCCCCGACCTGCTATAGTCCTTCCGAAACGAGCCGAGATAGCTCACCAGGCAGAGCGGCGCACTCGTAATGCGCAGGTACCGGGTTCGATTCCCGGTCTCGGCTTTAGTTTTCATTCGACACGATAACCGGATTTTCAGGATAGACAGGCATAATCCCTATGTATAAATCTGCCATCGCGATAAGCGTTTTCGGAGTATTACTCCTCATCTGGATGAGTTTAGGCATTGGTATAATCGGGGAGGATGAAAATCCGAAAAATATTGTCTACGCAGGAGTAGTGGCGATAGGAATCATCGGGACTATCCTGAGCCGAAGGAAGCCCGTTGGCATGGCTCTTACCCTCTTTACCATGGCCATCGCCCAGGCGGTCATAGCGATCATAGCCATTCTGCTCAAAGCCGGCATGCCTTGGAGCCCGCCAGCCGAGCTTCTCGGACTCAACGGCATCTTCATTGTCCTATTCACCGCCGCCGGGCTTCTCTTCCACCGCGCTCGCCGTAATGCGCACAAGGCATAACAGACTGCACCAGGTAAGGAATACCCAACACGATACCAGGATGGCCAGGATCTACAGGATATTTTTAGGTCAGTAAAAAGCCCTTCAGCCTTTCTATCGACTCTGGTGCCGATCCCTCGTAGTGGTTGTTCACGTCGACATGGACCTCTCGTCCCGATGCTGCCAGTTCCGACACCATCGCGGCAATGTTCGGAAGCTGGGGCTTCAGATCGATGATCCTGTCCCAGCGCCCGCCCGAGGCCTCCTCGATAGCTTTTCTGTCGCCCCCGAGAAGGCGAACGACAATCCTGTCGCCTAAAAGCCCAGAATGACGCGCGTAGAGCTCCGTAATTGGCGGCATGTAGAGTTTTTCAGAAAAGACATGGGATACCTTCGCTTCCGCCAGAAATGAAAACCACCGTGCATCCAGATACGGCCCATTGCGCGGCTCCAGTGCGATGGGGATATCCCTGGGAACCTGGTCGAGAAAGCTCAGCAGCTTTTCGATAAAAAACTGCTGACCGGCCATCTTCTGACGGTTCAGATACTCAAACTCGAGGATTATCGCCCCAATTTGAGCCTTTATTGGCTCTAGGCGCTCCAGAAAGTGAGTGAAAAGCTCCGCCGACAGAAAAGCCGGATTCGGCTCCATGCCTCCCCGCTTATGGGTGAGCGTGATGTCCTGTGGCGCTTTGATTACGAAGGTAAATTCCGGATCGACAGCAGCCGCGTACTCCTCCACTTCCCTTATAGTTGGAATCTTGTAGAACCATGAATCCACCTCCACCATCCTGTAGCGCTTGGCGTACTGAGCCAGATAATCGACTGACCTCAGTTCAGGCTGGTCGTACACTAACCCGACCCATGAGTCGTAATTCCATGAACAGGTGCCAATGTGGAGCGGCATATATACTTATTATAGCGAACATTGAATGACCATGGTATCATGACTCTATGTTGGCTGATTCAACTTCGTGGCAGCTCCCCCGCAATTTCCATATCCAACTACACTGGTTCGACCATTCCAGCAGTATCCACGGCAAAGGACATACTCTGCGGGTAATGATTTTAGCAGAAAGACTTTATGCAAAGACTGTTGAGGAAGGTTTGCCGGTTACGCCAAACCTCTATCGCAACCTCATGACAGCCGCCCTCATCCACGACCTCGCGCGGAAACACGATAGCCTATGCCACGAGCATGGATTGTGGGCTAGAAACACCAAACGTTTGATCGCTGAAGAGCATTTTCTGGGGTTTGCGCTTCCAGATGATGACTGGCACGCGATAGGTGAGGCGGTACAAGCGCACTCCATGCGGGATCCAGATATACCCTACCCCCAGGGTTCTCTTAGCGCTCTGCTGAAGGATGCCGACGGCCTCGATCGTGTGCGGCTAGCCTATCCTCCCGACACAAGGTATTTCCGCCATCCTTTCACCGCAGGCCTTCTCGATTTGGCCTGGCAATTACTGCTGCGGGATGAAGATGATCTGGAACGTGAATTATTCAGCCAAGAGTGCAACAACCTCCATACTAATTTTTCATGTATGCACTCCGTACTTGGTCTCTAGTATCTTTTGTTAATAAAGAAATTTATAGATATTATATTATATATATTTTATTATTGACATTTTTCGAAAGTCGACCGATACTGATTTATCAATCACATTGAGGAGCAACCATGAAAAGGTTCGTAAAGTTCTTGATTCTCGCTACTTTGGCTGTCGCCGTTGTCGGTTCCGGCTGGGCTCAGACAACACGCTCGCTCAGGCTCAAGCAGTGGTTCGCCGACAATGAACACATCTGGAGAACGGTCAACAACGGTTCCTGGTCGAACAATCCCAAAGATGCGCCGACCGATGCCGAACTGACGGAGATTCTCGAGATCGCCTGCAAGGCGCAGAATGCAGTGAACTGGAATGAGTATTTCTTTATCGCGGTCCGTGATCCCGCCGAACAAGCTGCAATCCTTGGCACACGCTGGGGCGCCGGCTGCAGTTCAGAGGGCACGGTGACGATACTCGTACTCGCCGACCAGGTCGCTGCTCAGGCCGATCATAAGGCCAAGTACGAAGGCTACTACATGCAGACCGTATTTTCCTATTACGATGCGGGCATGGCGAGCGCCTTCCTCTCCATGGCAGCCTATGATCTCGGCTACAGAACCCACTTCTTTGGCACTATGGACGGCTCAAGTGTCGGCCCCAATCCAGGAACCTATGCCTATGGCACTCCCAAATACGACATCAGCCGCTTTGTAAAGGGCAGGAACTACATGCGCGGATGGGGATTCCCCGAGAAGCAGGTCAACTACGAAGTCGAAGGGAACTGCATCCTTATCGGATCGATCGTCGTTGGAAAGCCCAAGGCTGACATCGATGCTCTCTCCGCCGTCACCAAGCACGGTCGCCCGAACAACTTCGCCATTTGGAAACCGGATGCTAATACTCCCCCTTTGAAGAAGTAGCTGGTTTAGCTCATCCAAAGTTTACTTTTTTGATTTGAGGGGTTAATCCAAAAGGTTAGCCCCTCAGTTTTTATCTACTCGCTCAAGACCCATCGGTTGCGGCCTGAGTTTTTAGCCTGGTAGAGGCAGGAGTCAGCCCGGGCTACTATGCTCTCCAGCGTATCGCCTTTGCGGAACTTGGTCGCTCCCAGCGAAATGGTTACACGCAGTAAGGATTTATCCTCCAGTTCCAGCCAGCTATGTTCCACCAGCAGGCGAAGTCGTTCGGCGATTTCGCCCAGGACTCCCGGTTTCACATTGGGACAGATGAGGATGAACTCCTCCCCACCCCAGCGGACAGCCGCGTCCAAGGGACGTACCGCTGATCCAAGAGTAGACGCTACCATTTTTAGCGCCCTGTCCCCTACGTTGTGCCCATGAGCATCATTTACCTTCTTGAAATGGTCGATGTCGGCCATTAAAAGACCAAAACCCTCGCTTCCCTTCTCGGCTTCCTCTATCCGGGTATTGGTGATGATCTGGAGGTAGCGCCTGTTGCCCAGTCCTGTGAGCGGATCGGTGAGTACCTCATGACGGAGTTTTTCCAGCTCTTTAAGCAGGGAAGAACGATCGCCCTGATCCGTGAACATTTCAATTGCGCCAATCGTAGCTCCGCTCTCATCAGTCAAGGGCGCCGCCCACACGGTAATAGGCAGGCGATGCCCGTCTCTATGATGCATATACACTTGGGTCTGGCGCACTTGACCATCGCTTATTGTACCGACAAGGGGGCAGCCATGAAGGCAAAGCTCTTTGCCCTCGGCTGTTATGTGCCGCAGGATATTCTCTGAACAGCTGGATCCAACCACCTTCTCGCTGGAGTAGCCAGTGAGGAGTTCGGCAGCCTTGTTCCAAAAAAAGATTTTACGCCTTCGATCGACAAAGTAAACGCCACTGTCCAAGCTGGACATCAACTGGACCAAACTTTTATCATATACCATTGTAATCAGTATAGGCGATTTGTTTGATATCTACAATGTTCATCATAAATAACGTTATGCGCTATTAAAATTAAGGTTTTTCGATATTTTTTTCTCTTTAGAATTGACAGTCCTGGCTTGGCTCGATACAATCCCGTGAGTATTAAATAAATATTTATACATACTCACGGAGGTTGTATGAGAAAGCTGTTAGTGAAGAGTTTCGCAGCAGTGGCAATGGCACTCCTCATCGCAGGATGTACATCAAATGCAGCGAAAGTTTCTGCTCCGGTCAACGGAACCTACGAAGGCACCGCCCGCGGCATGCAAGGACCAATCACGGTCCAGGTTACGGTAGCCGATGCCAAGATAGCATCGGTCGGAATTCTTTCTTCGAAAGAAACACCGAACATCGCCAAGGTAGCCCTAGAACGCCTGCCAGCGCGCATCGTCGAGACGCAGAGTCTTAAGGTCGACACGGTCGCAGGTGCCACGGTCTCCAGCAATGCCCTCAAGAACGCTGTCGCCGACGCAGTCAAGAAGGCCGGATTCGATGTGGACGCGCTCAGAAAGAAGGAAGTGAAGGTAACACCTAAGGCCCCTGAAACCTGGAACGCAGACGTCCTGGTAATCGGCGCCGGTGGCGCAGGCTTGAGCGCCGCCATTAGCGCGGCTCAGGTAGGTGCCAAGGTAATTCTCATCGAGAAAAGCTCGTTCATTGGCGGCAACTCCATGGTAGCCGGTGCGGCCTACAACGCGGTGGACCCTGAAGCCCAATCCACGATGAAGCTCACACGGGCACAGAAATCATCCATGGACGCTTATCTGGCCCTCGATCCGGCCGATCCCAACCTTAAGTTCGACAGGTATCCAGAGTGGAAGCCTGTGTTAGATCAGCTAAAGACCGACATCAAGGCTTTCTATACGGCAAACCAGGCCAAGACATTGGGCGTCGACATGCCCGGCTTCGATGCCATCTCTCTCCATATGTGGCATATCTATACCGGCGGCCTCAGGCAACTGACCGACGGGAGCTGGATCGCTCCTAGAATCGATTTGGCAAGAAAACTAGCCGAAAGCGCTCTCACCAGCCTGAAGTGGATGGACAGCCTCGGTCTCAAGGCTCAGTATGGCGCCACTTCGCTCTATGGTGGTTCTACCGGTCTTTCCACTGTACTCGGCGCCATGTGGCCCCGTACTCACAGCTTTATGTCTGGTGCAGACCGAATTCCACAGCTGGAGAAAAAAGCCCTGGAATTTGGGGTAAAGATTTTTACCGAAACCAAGGGAACCGAGCTTCTGGCAGGGGCTGGCGGCAAGGTAGTCGGCGCCAAGGCGGTGCAGGCTGATGGCACACAGATTACAATCAATGCAGCCAAGGGCGTCGTATTGGCATCGGGCGGCTACTGCGCCAATCCCGTCATGGTTAAAAAGTATGACAAGTACTGGGGCGAAGATCTCTCCACCAGAACTCTCTCCACCAACGTAGGAACCAACACCGGCGACGGAATCGTCATGGCCGAGAAGTTGGGCGCTTCCCTCTTCGGCATGGAAGTCTCCCAGATGATGCCCTCATCCTCCCCCACCAAGGGTACTATGACAGACGGTATCTGGGGTGACGCTGCCGAACAGATTTGGATAGATGCCAAGGGTAACCGCTTCGTGGACGAGTATGCCGAACGCGACGTTCTCGCGAAGGCATCCTTGAAGCTGGATAATGGTATTTTCTACATCATCTACGCCGGCCGCGGCGCCGTGAACAAGCCCGAAGTAATGCTCAAGGGAGCCCCCTATGATGCAAGACTGAAGGATATGGTTGAAGGCGGACATGTCTGGTATGGCAATACTCTGGCCGAACTGGCCGCTGCTACCGCCAAACCCGCCGCAGGCGTAGCTCCTGCCTTCACCGAAGCCGCGTTGCGCGCCACCATCGAGAAATATAACAAGTTCGTCGCCGACCAGAAAGACACCGAATTTGGAAAGGGCGTCATCGCTGGCGCCATTGATCTTGCTGCAGTCGACGCCGATCCTACCCTCGGCTTGGCGATCAGTCCCCGTAAGTCTTCCCTCCATCACACGATGGGCGGTGTCCTGATCGATACCGAGACCCGCGTCCTCGATGCCAAGGGTAATCCCATCCCCGGCCTTTGGGCTGCTGGCGAAGTAACTGGCGGCATCCATGCGGGTAACCGCTTGGGCGGCAACGCGATAGCCGACATCTTCACATTTGGCCGCATCGCAGGATTGAACGCAGCAAAGTAATCTGTTTCATAGAGTTTGATCCGTTAAAAAAAAGGATCAGGTAATTATCTGCCCCCGGATTTCCGGGGGCATTTTTATAGAACGTTGTGGGATTTCTGATTGGCTGGAAGCTCTTAAAAAAATTAACAGCCTTTTTTTAAATCGACTGGACTATTCCGAGAATATTCAAATCGCCTACAATTTCCAAACCCGCCAACGTAGCCTCGGCTTCGTAGTCCCTTTCTCCGGGTATCTTTAATCGCACCCGCAAGCTGGCATCGACCGCTTCAGATATTCTCCGGGAAAGCAATCCAGATACCGGAGCACGCAGAATGCCGCCCCTGGACCTCGCCGCCTGTATCTCCAATTCAATAGTTCGACCATCATTGATTTTTCTTGTTATATAACAAACAATTTCAGAATCGTTCAACGCGATTTTCTGTATTCGAGATCCGTTGTAGGTAGTGAATAAATATTTCCGCCCGCCCAGGGCTGCAGTACAAAGGAATCCTCTGAATGCTGTACCCATAAACGGAATTTTAGCCACAGAAAGCATCAGCGAATCGCCTCGCATGGGAAAATCATTGGATTGCGTCCATATCCAGGCTTCGGGCATGGATTTTCCCCAATCTTTTTCTATATAGCCCCGCCCTTGTGTGAAGATAGTGGTCTGTCCATCGATCTTTACAAAGCCTTCTACTACATGGTCCATGCTCACAAGACCGTGGTTGCATTCCATCCCTGGCATAAAGGTAAAAGGCCCCATAATGCCAGGGCTCCAGAAGGGGAAGCTATGTTGAGAAAATGGTCCATACTGTAATTCCGCTTCTATGCTGGTAGAAGAATCGCCAAGCTTCACATGCAGGCCGCGGGAAGAGAATGTGTTGTCTCCTACCCTGACTTCCAGACCTTTTTCTGCGGCAGAAAAGGCATCCCGGGGATATTGGAACCACCAGGAGCGACCTGTCCGGCCTTCTATTACTTGCACGAAGGAGTAGCCCTCACCGTCAGGTCCCAAGGCAATGCCTGGAATAAAGGACCAGACTCCTCCGGCCAAACCGGCAGAATGCTTGAAATACCAGCCTTCAAAGTAATTTCGCTTCTTATTTTTGCCCTGAAAGGATTCAGGCAACCAAATATTGCGCATCCCGCATAATTACATGAGCCGCAACTTTTGAAAATACCTGTATCTAAGCTCTTCCCAGCCTTTTAACTTCCCTAACCAGGAGCATTGTAGTTATGCCGGATGAGAGAAGATCTGCCAGGGGATAGGCCATCCAGATGCCGTCCAGGCCGAAGAAGCGGGGCAAAAGAATGATAAGGGGGATAAGAATAAAGAATTGCCGGGAGAGACCTAACACTACCGACTCGGTAGCCTTGCCTATGGCTTGGAAGTAGGTGGCGCCGGTTATCTGCACCGCCGCCAGGGGAACGAACATGATCATAATCCGCAGCACCCGGGCGCTCGAAGCTACGAGGGCTCTGTCGGAAGTAAAAAAGCCCATCCCTACCCGGGGCAGGAGCATCATGAAGGCATAGCCGATGGTGGCAAGCCCTAAGGCAGTGAGGATCGTCGTTTTCAGAGTGGCTTTCACCCTGTCATAGTGTTTAGCGCCGTAGTTATAGCCCGCGATAGGCTGGAATCCCTGCACTATGCCCAGGACTGGCATGATGACAATCATGTTGAGCCTGTGAATCATGCCAAAGGTAGTTATGGCCGAGTCGCCGCCATAGCGGCCCAGGGATGTATTCACCAGGAGCATGAGAAGGCTCATACCCGCCGATTGAATGAAAGCCGGTGTTCCTAAGAGGAAGCTCTGGCCTAAGATTTTTGGTCTGATTCTGAATTCCGCGGCCATCAGGGGCACTACTGTTTTTTTCCGCGTGTAGAGCGAGGCTAAATACAGCACCGAGGCTACCTGGCTGATCACCGTGGCGATCGCCGCCCCTCTCACTCCCATGCCAAAACCGAATATGAAGATGGGATCGAGAATGGTGTTGAGCCCCGCCCCTAAAAGCATGCCTTTCATGGATGCCTTGGTATTCCCTTCGGAGCGGACCAGGTTGGAAGCGCACATGGACAGGGCGAAAAAGAAGAAGCCCGCCCCTACGATGCTCAGATATTCCATGGCCAGAGGCATGATCTCTTCACTGGCTCCAAAAAAGGCAAGTATAGGACGCATAAAGGCGAACAGAAGGCCTACCAGGATCGCGTTGACCAGGATAACCGTGGCATAGGCCGTGCCCACCGCCCGAGCCGCTTCGTCGTGGCGCTTTTCGCCCAAGCGTCTGGACACGATGGACGCAGTACCGATGCCGGTAGCCTGGGCCACAGAAGAGACGATCATCTGTATCGGGAAGACGATGGAGAGGGCCGCTATAGCTAGGGGTCCAACTCCCTGGCCGACAAAGATAGTGTCTACGATGTTGTAGAGGGCGTTAACCAGCATACCTATGGCCGCCGGGGCGCCCATCTTAATGAGGAGGGGAAAAATCCTGTCGTTTTCTAGGTATGCGGTTCTATGCGATGTGTCCACCCGCCGATATTACACCTTTTCGTGCCTGAATGGGCAGAGCATAGGGCGGGGAAAAGGAGAATAAAGGGCTTTCAGCAGCCTCCTCTAGTGGCCGGTGAGTTATGGCAGAAAAATCACGTTAGTCATATCAATCGTTGCAAGGACAGAATCCCCCTCCTGAAAAAGAGGAGTGCCAGGATCGAAGATCTGCTCGGCAGAAATGGAGCCTAAGGAGCCAAGACTCAACTCGTACTCCACGTGACGCCCTACAAAGACCGTGGAAAGCACCTTGGCTTCAATCCTAATTTCGCCTTCCCCCTGTTTGCGGCTATCAAGGTCCAGAACGCCTACTTTTTCAGGTCGAACCACTAAATAGATTTCTGGACCTACCGATTCGGGACGCAGCACCCTGGCGCGTATCTCTCCACCCGAAGGCAATGCAGCCACGGCATATTTTATCTCTTTCTTGGAGGCAGAGGGGATTCTTAAATCGCCATCTTCGAGCCGCAGTAAGGGAAGGCGCAGCGTATTGGCCTGACCGATAAAATCAGCCACGAAGAGGGAACTAGGATTAGCATAGATTTCTCTGGGCGTGCCCACCTGCTCCACTTTTCCCTTGTTCATGACGACAATCCGATCGGCCATGGTGAGGGCTTCCGCCTGATCGTGGGTAACGTAGAGACAGGTAATGCCCAGCTTTTTCTGGATCTTGCGTATTTCGGTACGCATGTGGATGCGCAGCTTGGCATCCAGGTTGGAAAGTGGTTCATCCATGAGGAGAAGCGTTGGCTCCATCACTAGCACTCGCGCTAAGGCAACTCGCTGCTGCTCCCCTCCAGAGAGCTGATTGGGAAAGCGATGTCCCGCAGCGCCCAGACCCACCAGTTCCAAAGTATTCTTTACCTTCGGCCAGATCGCCTCATCCTTTTCGCCCCTGGATTTGAGCCCATAGGCCACATTCTGATCCACGCTCATATGGGGGAAAAGTGCATAGTTCTGGAACACGAAGCCGATGCCCCGCTTATTCACCGGCACGTTGGTCATATCGGCGCCCTGAATGGTCACAGTGCCTTGGCTGGGAAGCTCGAAACCAGCCACCATGCGCAGGGTTGTAGTCTTGCCGCAACCCGATGGACCTAGGAATACGACCATTTCGCCCTGTTCCACCCTGAGGTTGACCTCATCGACGGCGCGGACTTTTTCCTTGTCCTTGACGAATTCTTTGATTACATCTTTCAGCTCAAGCGCCGGCGTTGTCATACTTAATCTCCTGGCGGATGCCGATTTTGGATGTGGAATAGCGCAGAAGTGCGAGGAGGAGGGCATCAGCCGCAAACACGATGACGATGAGCACGATGGAAAAGGCCGAGGCCTGGGAAAACTGGAGTTCGGTCATGCTTTCCAAAATGCGGGTTGTCAGCAAGGTCCACCGCACCGACACGAGAAATATGGTGGCGCTGATGGCTGTCATGCAATGGATGAAGAGGTAGCGCATCCCCGCCAGCACCGCGGGCACGATGAGGGGAATGGTAACGTGGGTGAAAGTACGTGTGGATGAGGCTCCCAGACTGGCCGATGCTTCTTCCAATGCCGGGTCGATCTGCTGCAGGGAAGCCATGACCGACCGAATTCCCGTGGCATAATACCTGAAGATGTAGGCCGCCACAAGGATGGTCATGGTTCCGGTCAGGAGAATGGGCTTTTCGTTGAAGGCCAGGATATAGGCGATGCCGACAACGGTGCCGGGCAGGGCATAGTTGAGCAGGGCTGAAAATTCCAATACTTGGCGGCCTAAAAAGCTTTTTCGCTGGATTACGTAGCCGATAACCACAGCCAGTAGGGAGCCGGAAACAGTAGATACTGCGGCGATCTTGAGGGTGTCGGAAATTGCCTTTATTCCATGGGTAAAGACATAGGCATAATGTTCCAGAGTAAAGCTGTTGTTGACGCTCCACACTTTGACAAAAGAACCCCAGAGAATGATGAAGTATAGGTAGAGAATAAATATCGAAACAAAGAAGGCTATTACGGCAATTACAACGGAAAGTCCTTGGGGCAAGCGAGCGAAATCGGATCTCGCGCCGCTCTTCCCCGTAACGGTGACATAGCTCTTTTTACCGACTAAGGCTCTCTGAAAGATAAAGACCAGAAAGGCAGGCACGAGGAGCAAAAATGAAAGGCTCGATCCGCCGCGCAGATCGTACATTCCAGTGATTTGTAGATAGGCCTGAGTGGGCAATACCGGAAAGGTGTGGCCGCCCAATATGAGGGGCGTGGCGAAGTCGGCCAAACTGGAGCCGAAAAGCAGAAGGATGGCGTTGGCTATGCCAGGCATGGAGAGGGGCACGGTGACAGTGCGGAACATTCTTGCCCTGGATGCGCCAAGGGAAAGGGCGGCGTCATCCAGGCTGGCGTTCATGGTGTCCAGTATGGCTGCAAGCACCATGAAGGCTACGGGAAAGTACGTGAGGGTTTCCGAGAGCCATGTGCCCCAGAAACCGTAAAAATTGAGTTCTTCAATTCCGAAGGCCTTGAGGAGCATGCCGTTCGGTCCCAATGCCAGGGTGAGGGAAATGCTGCTGGTAAAGGGAGGAGAGATGAGGGGAAGGATGGTCACGGCGCTTATGAACCATTTCAGCCACCTCGGCCAGGATGTACGTGTGACCGCCAGGGCGAAAAGATACCCCAAAACGGTACCGGCCAAGCTCACTGTGGTGGCGAGGATGAGGCTGCCATACAATGCCCTGATATTATAAGCCCTGCGGAGCACCTTGGCCAAATTCGCAAAGGACAGCTGGCCTTCCACCAGGAAGGTAGCCCCTAAAAGGCGCAGCAGAGGAAGGAAAATAAAAATTGCAAATGATAACCAGATAGTGACCAGGGCGGCGAGAAGGGCTGGGTCCCTTCTTATGATTGACCCGCCCCGGTCCTTCCTCCGAGCAAACGCCTCCATGCTATTACTGCGTGACTACTTCGTCGATCCAGCGCTCCACATAAGCCTGCCGATTCTTGCCCTTCCAGGCGATGTCAGTTTCGATGAGGGTAACTGCGGACATATCCAGGGCTGGGTTGGTGACTTTAACGTCCGGTCTGGTGGGAATGTAATTGATCTTTTCGGCTACCATCACCTCGCCCAGGCGCTGGGTGGAAGCCCAGTCCATGAGTTTCTTGGCTGAGTCCAGGTTCTTGGCGCCCTTCAGGATGCCCGAGCCTTCCACGCCGTAAGTGACTCCTTCCTTGGGATAGGAGATGACCACATCGTAACCCTGCTGCTGGATATCAAGGGCGTCCACGATGTAGAAGACGCCTGAAGCTGCCTGTCCGGTGGCTACGGGCATGGCTCCGCCAGCGCCGGATTTAGTATAGAGCTGGATGTTCTGGTGGAGCTTTTTCTGGTAGGCAAAGGCTTCTTTCTCGCCGTAGATCTTGACCAGGGTATAAATTCGCTCAGTAGCGGTACCGGAGGTACGGGCGTCGGCCATCTGGAGACCGTTTTTATACGCGGGGTTTAAGAGGTCGTTCCAGGAAACTGGGGCGCTTAGGCCTTTTTCCTTGAGAAACTTGTTATTGGTAAGGAAGACCAGGGGAATGATGCCGATGCCAGTCCAGTAACTGCCTACAGAGCGGAACTGAGCGGGAATTTTGTCCGCTTCCTTGGGCTTGTACGCTTCGAAAACTCCTTCCAGAATGCCCGCTTCGTAGGTGTCAGCCGGACCGCCCCAGAGGCAGTCCACCTGGGGATTTTTCTTCTCCGCTACGATTCGGGCCAGGGCTTCGCCTGATGAGAGGCGGATAAAATTGACCTTGATGCCTGTATCGGCGGTGAAGGCCGCAAAGACCTTGGTAGCGTACTTTTCTGGCATGATGGTGTAGACGTTGAGCGTTCCCTGGGCAAAAACCGCAGATGACGCTAAAGCTACCAGTACAAAGGCGAGCAGAATGCGTTTCACTTTTCTACCTCCAAGTGGTGGAAATAATAATCGTACTCTGTAATTCTGCGGCCATTCACAGGTATCGTCAATCCTGAAAATGAATCTGACTAGGCTGTTTATAGAAGCCGCTTCTCTCCCTGGAGAGTTCTGAGGTGTGTCGCATCCTGGGAAACTTCCATAGTCCCCAGGTAGGAGCCGTCGGTGTCCCGAAGGGCGAAATATTGGATATGTATGAAGGCGCCCTTGGACTCAAGCCAGAATTCAGCGCTTTCTTTTTCACCGTTTTTAAAGGATCGTAGAATTTCCTCCACAACGGCGACGCTTTTAGGAGGATGGCAATTCTGCACAAGCCTGCCTACCACTGCCGGTGAGCGGGGGAATATCCTGTGTGGCGGATCTGAATAGAATTTTACTCTGTCGTCGGGTCCTATAAAGGAGATGTCCACGGGCAGGGTCTTGAATATGGCTTTCAGTTCACGGGCTTTAAGACTGCCTGTTATTGTTGAGAATACGTTGGGGTCGATGGCTGCGGCTCCGGTGGCAGTTCCGGCTGCCGCGGCTCGAGAAATCGTGGCTCCTGAATGCCCAATACCGCTCACAGCACTCCAGAGATGTTCCGGTACAGCCCTGAAAGCCACGGGGTAGAGAATGCGTCGCTCCCTGTAGAGGAGCATACCAGCAGTCACGTAGAAGGTACCCAGATCGTTCCAGTACCGGTTTTGAGGAGCATTGGCATCTGCCAAACCAGTTTGGAGCGCGAGCACATCATCCTGTATAGCCCACATGAGGGATACGCATTTGTGCTTGAGCGAGGCCTGCTCGAAAAGGGGGAAAAGTTCATTCTGCAGCCGTTGGTAATGTGTTTTTAAAAGTGAAAAACCGCCGAGCTGCTTTCTAACTTCCTCGATGGAGCGAGGATCGCCCGCGCTTCCGCCGTGGGGCTTGAGTAGCATGACTTGGATGGCTGAAAGCTCGGTTTCAATTTTGGCGTTTTCAATTTCCAGGCTGGCGAAGAGGCTATCCGGCGGGTAATCCGGCAGCGCTTCAGCCTCCAAACCCTTGGAAACAGAGCGTATAAAGCGCGCCACCGGCTGTTTCCATGCGTCAATGTCTTTGGCATTCTGCAGTACCTCGTCAAGGGCTTCATTCACTTCATAGGCGGTGGCGGTGGTCAGCACCTCTTGGTAGGTCGCGAATACTTCTTTTGTCACCGGGCCTTGGTAGAGAAGCCTGAGATACTCCAGCAAGGTTGAAAGACGTTGGGCATTATTGCGGATAGGCTCCATGCCTTCCTCCTATATCAGATGGCAGGCTGCCTGATGGTCGGTACTGATGCTTCGCAGGACCGGCACTTCTTTGGCGCAGATATCGATCGCTTTGGGGCAGCGAGGATGGAATCGGCAGCCCGGGGGCATGGCGTATGAACTGGGTACATCGCCTTTGAGCACACAGCGGTTGCGCAGTCGCTTAGCCTGTGCGGAGGGTTTGGGTATGGCCGACAGCAAGGCTTGTGTGTAGGGATGCAGAGGATTGGCGTAGAGTTCGTGCTTGTTGGTGATTTCGACGATCCGCCCGAGATACATGACGGCTACGCGGTCGGATATGTGTTTTACGACCCCTAGATCGTGCGATATGAAAAGATAGGTTAGGCCAAACTCTTTCTGCAGACTGGCCATGAGATTGAGCACCTGGGCCCGCACCGATACATCAAGAGCCGAGACAGGTTCATCGCAGACCACAAATTCGGGCTGTAAAATAAGGGCTCGTGCTATGCCTATACGCTGGCGCTGGCCGCCTGAAAACTCGTGGGGGTAGCGATTGAGCTGATGGGTTCCCAGGCCGACATGCTCCATCATTGCCGCGACTTTTTCCTCTTTTTCGGCCTTTGTACCAATGTTGAAAACATCCAGGGGCGCGCGGACGAGGTCGAGCACGGTCATGCGCGGGTTGAGTGAACCGTAGGGATCCTGGAAGACGATCTGCATGCGGCGCTTGAGCTGCCGGGCTTCTTCCTTGGGCAGTTGGGTAATTTCCTGGCCTCGAAAAAAGACGGAGCCCGAAGTTTTCGGCAGCAGTCCAAGAATGGTACGCCCCAGTGTGGATTTTCCGCAGCCCGACTCGCCCACCAGGCCGAGAGTTTCGCCCTCGTTAATGCGTATGTCGATGCCGTCCACTGCTTTTACAATCTTGGGAGCGCCATCCAGGAGTCGCTTTTTACTACCAAAGTATTTAGTTAGTCCCACTGTTGCCAACAGAGTTTCGGTCTTGTTCGAGTCGGAATCTTGCTTACTCATCGCCTTTTCCTTCAGCGTAGAGGAAGCAGTGCACAAAGGCTAGGCCAACTTTATAGGGCTTTGGTTCTTTTGCAGCGCAGATGGGCATGGCCTTGGGGCAGCGAGCTCGGAATTTGCAGCCTTGTATGGTCTGGTACTGGTTGGGAACGGTGCCTGGTATGGTGTGAAGGATCTCGTGTTCCTCCTCCAGACGCGGAATGGATCGTAGCAAGCCTTGAGTATAGGGGTGTTTGGGCTGTTCGAAGAGTTCCTCCGAAGGCGAATATTCCACCGCCTTGCCGGCGTACATAACAAGAACGTTGTCCGCCATTTCAGCCACCACGCCCAGGTCGTGGGTTATAAGCATTACGGCGGTGCCCAGGTCGTTCCGAAGTTCTCTCATAAGATCCAGGATCTGCGCCTGGGTAGTCACGTCCAGAGCCGTGGTGGGTTCGTCGGCTATGAGAAGCTGAGGATTGCAGGAAAGGGCCATGGCTATCATGACTCTCTGACGCATACCCCCTGATAGTTGGTGGGGGTATTCGTCCAGCCGCTGCTCTGGGGAGGGGATACCTACTTTCTTCAGCATTTCTAGGGCTTTTTCTCTCCCTTGAGCTCTAGTCATGCCCTGGTGAATCACAAAAGGTTCGATCATTTGGGTAGCCAGGGTAAATACCGGGTTGAGCGATGTCATGGGATCCTGGAATATCATGGCGATTTGGTTGCCCCTGACATCGCACATCGCGTCTTCTGAAAGACCTAGGAGGTTCCGGCCGTTCATGGTTATGCGGCCGGAACTAATATCTGCATAATCAGGTAAAAGGCGAAGGATCGAGAGAGCGGTGACCGACTTTCCACAGCCAGACTCCCCGGCTATGCCGAGGATTTCGCCGCGCCGCAGGGTAAAATCGATGCCGTCGACGGCACGTACCCTCCCCTTCTTGGTGACGAACTCAGTTTTGAGTCCGCTCACCTCCAGAAGAAGCTCCTCTCCCGATCCTTCCTTATTCATTAATTGTTAACCTTCCACTCCCATGCCTTCCAGTTCAGGCGGGAGAAATCCACTGCGCTTACGTTGGAAAGGCGTTTGTTGTAAGCCATGAGCGCGTTGGTGGTGTAGAGATAGGGCATGTGGGAAAGCTCGGCTACCATTTCCTGGTATTTGTCAAAATAGGGTTTACGTTCTGCCAGGGTCAGCTTGGCCGCGCCCTGATCGATAAGATCGGTCAGCACCGGGGTTGTCAGCCTGGAGAAGTTAACCGTGGAGGTAGGGCTTACCATCTCCCTGCTCTCGGCGGGATCGAGGGTACCGCCTGAACCGATAATGCCGAAATCATGGGAGCCTGAACGCATGTTGTTCATCAGGGTGGGGAAATCCACGGTCTGGATTCTTATCTTGACGCCAAGCTTTTCAAAGTCCTGTTCGATGAGTACGGCAGTCCGCTCCCTGGCTACGTTGCCGGAGGGTACATAGAAGACCAGTTCCTTATCGAAGGGGAATTTTTCATCCTTAAGGATCTGGGCGGCCTTGGCCGGATCGAAGGGGATATCCTTGAGTTTCTGGTTGAAATAGGGGCTCACCGGTGAAATTGGGGTCATGAGCGCCACGCCCTGGCCACGCAGAAGCGCATCTACCAGCACACGCCTGTTGATAGCCATATTGAAGGCTTGGCGGACTTTTTGGGTCATGTAGGGCTGCTGGGTATTGATGATGAGAGTCTGGTAGTTGAGGGTGGGAATGGACTCGGTGACCAGGTTGGCCTGTTTCTGGGCGGTAGGCCAGTCATCCAGGGAAATAGAACCCATGGCGCCGCCCGCTATAATGTCTACTTCGCCGGAGATAAGTCCGGACAGGAGGCTGGCCGAGGGCATGATGCGGATAACGAGTCTGTCAAAGTCGGGAGCTCCCAGGAAGTAGTTTTTATTGGCCACTAGTTCCATCCGCTCGCCTGAGATTTCCCGTTCATACTTGAAGGGACCTGATCCAATTGGCTTAGCCCAGAGGGTGGGCGCGTTGATCTCCGCCGCGGTTTTTCCCTGGAAAATATGCTTGGGCACGATAAAGAAGGCGGTAGCCCACTGATCGATCACTGTGTCGGCGAAGACCGGTTTTTTAAGGGTGAAAACAACCTTGTAGTCACCATCAGCCTTGACGCCGATGGACCCGGCAGAAAGCTCGGCGCCGGAATCATCGGTGCCGGCGAAGAAGCTGAGCCTGTAGCGGCCCAAGGCTTTTACTGCTGGATTGGAAAACATCTGGGCGGTGAAGACTACGTCGTGCGCGGTAAGAGGTTTGCCGTCGTGCCATGTGGCCTTCTCGTTCAGGGTAAAGGTGATGGTGGTGGATGCCGCATTCACCGACCAGCTCTTGGCCAAGCGGGGCGAGAAGCTGCCGTCGGCCTTAGTAACCACCAAGCGGTCGTATATCTGGTCATATACCAATAGGCCATAGTTGGAATTAGTATTCATGGGCATCATGGAATCCCAGGCGTTGGTCATGGCCAGGGTAACGACCTTAGGTTTGGCGCTCTGGGCAGCGGCAGGACTGATTAAAACAGCAAGTGCGGCCAAAAGCAGCGCGAAAACCCGCATTTTCCTTGATCTTTGTCTCATAGATACTCCTTAGACACGCATTTTTGGATCCAGGGCGTCCCTGATTCCGTCACCTACAAAGTTAATAGAAAGCACGATCAGCACCAAGGCAATTCCCGGAGGAGCCCATATCCAGGGCTTTTGGGAGAGCACCGTGATGGAGAGGGCTTCGTTCATGAGGTTGCCCCAACTGGCCATGGGAGGCTGAACGCCCATGCCCAGAAAACTCAAGGATGATTCCATGATGATCGCCTGGGCTGTCCTGAATGTCATGGAAATAAGGATGGGAGCTATAGAATTAGGCAGAATATATTTTGTGAGTACGGTGAAGTCCTTTGTTCCTATAGCATGGGCCGACTCAACGTATTCTTTTTCCCTTACCGAGAGCACATTGGCAAAGACAAGCCTGGCAAATTGGGTCCAGCCTAGAATTCCAATAACCACCGTCACCGACCAGATTGAAGGTCCCACCACCGCCACAAGCACTAAAATAAGAACCATAGCGGGAAAGGACATAAAAATATCGGCCAGCCGCATAACCAGCGCCTCCCACCAGCCACGGTAGTAGCCGGCGGTAAGCCCGAGGGGGACTCCGATTAAAAGGCTAATGAGGGTCGATGTTAGACCGACAAACAGAGAAGTCCTGCCTCCAAAGACCATTCGTGCCAGCAAATCCCGGCCTACCGCATCGGTTCCTAGGAGGTGCTTGGCGCTGGGAGCAGTACCGAATTCGAAGTAGTCCGATGTATAGGGATCCAATGGAAAGATAATTGGGGCAAAAACAACTATGACGACAAGGCTGACAAGAACGCCTAAGCCGAAGACGGCCAGTCTATGCTCCTTAAATTTTTCCATGGCGTCGGCGAAGTACGAGGATGGTTTAGGCATATCGGATCCTCGGGTCTAGCACTCCATAGACCAAGTCGGTGGCGAGATTTGCCAGCAGAACGACAAAAGCAACCAGTACCGTGATCCCCATGATTACCGGGTAATCCCGGGCAGCTATGGACTGGACCATCAGCGAACCTATCCCCGGCCAGCCGAAGACCTGCTCGGTCACCACTGCCCCGCCCACCAAAGAGGGGATGGACATTCCCACCACCGTCACTACGGGAATAAGGGCGTTTTTAAGACCGTGTTTGAGAATAACTCCAGGCTTTTTCAATCCCTTGGCCCGGGCAGTACGGATATAGTCTTCCTGCAGTACTTCCAGCATCGATCCCCTCATATACCGTATCCAGCTTCCTATCTGCTGGAATGAGAGCACCAGCGTAGGCAAAATCAAATGCCGGGCCAAGATAGCCGCGTTTCTCACTCCCGAAGAGTCGTACATTCCCCCGGTGGGAAGTATTTTAAGCACTGCCGCAAAGATGTAAATGAGGACAAGGCCGGCGAAGAAGTTGGGCGTGGCGGCCATCAGGAAGGAGAGGCTGGAAAATACATAATCCCTTTTTGAATATGGTCTCGCCGCAGCCATAATGCCTAAGGGAATGGAAACGATCAAAGAAAGGATAACCGAGCAGGTTGCGAGAATGGTCGTTGGTCCGAGGCGTTCCATAATCATATCCGAGACTGCTCGCTGGGTCTTGAAGGAGAAACCCAGGTTGCCACGCAGGAACTCTCCCAGCCAAGTGAAATACTGAATGATGATGGGGTTGTCCAAGCCCAGCTCTACCCGCCGCCTCTCCAGTTCGGCCGGATTGATGTTGGGATCTGCGAGAAGAGCGTCCAGGGGGCTGCCTGGCGCCATGGCTGAAATGAGGTAGGCTAAAAAAGTAATGCCGAAAAATGTCGGAACCCCTATGGCTAAACGCCTCAGGATATATCTGCCTTTGATATCAGCTCCTTATTCCAAGTACGTCTATAAGGCACCGGGCGCCCTCAGTATTCCGCGAAGGTGACAGAAGGGAATCCTAGTTAGGCTAAGCCTCCATGTCAAGTTTACTCTCTCGGTTGGATCTATCGGTTGCATCAATCTGTTGTATCTATAGGTTAAAACTTTTATTTCGTTCCGGCTTTTATTGCTCCATAGCCAGCAATGGTGATTCCAGTTATTATTAGAAGCCGATGAGAAAAGGATTATATGACTAGAAACGATATCCTCATTCGGGTTCGCTATGCGCTCAATATCACCGATCTTGCGCTGGTGGAAATCTTTACCCTTGGCGGCAAGCCTATGAAGGTAAATGAGCTACGCCCGCTTTTTCTGAAAGAAACAGATCCAGGATTTAAGGAGTGCGATGGTCCCACCCTGGGATCTTTCCTCCAGGGTTTGGTGACAAGTCGCAGAGGACCAGGACCGGACCCCGGTACATCCGTAGCTCCCCGGGTTGGCGATCCTAACAATAACGATATTCTGAAAGCCCTCCGAATCGCCCTTACGCTGAAAGACAACGATGTCGCCGATATTTTGCGAAGCGCTGGCGCCTCGGTTACCGTGTCTGAAATAAATGCGTTCTTCAGGAAGGAAGGGCATCCTAAGTACCAGAGCTGTGGCGATCAGTTTCTCCGCAATTTCTTGAGTGGCCTGACAAAAAAATATCGGGTCTAGACCTCTACAACCGATGGCACTGGATTAGGAAGAGGATCCAACGCCGACTCCCAACGCACTCTTGATATGAGCCATATCGCCAACACTGCAGCCATGTAATTGGAAAACAGATTGCCCCAGAATACGGCGTAATATTGCAAATACCTTTCAGTGGCCAATATAAAGAGATACCTGAGTAGCCATATACGGAGAATCCCCAGCACAAGAGGTACTTTCGTCCGACCCAGGCCAATAAAAGCTCCCTGTATTGTCATGGTAAGCCCGAATCCCACCACTGAATAGGTATAGATGTGCAGCGCTCGATTGGCAATTTCTAGCACCTCACTCTGCCTGGTAAAGAGCAGCGTGATGCGGGATGAGAGGGGTACGATGAACGCGATGGTGGCCAGGGCGGTGATCGCACTGATAATACAGCCAATTTGCATGGATCGTTTGGCCTTCTCAGCCTGCTGAGCCCCGATATTCATGCTCACCATGGTGGTAACCGCTGCTGAGAAGGATCCAGGTAGATTGAAGCAGACCGCTGATATGTTGTTTGCAATACCCTGACCGTTGAGAACAATGGGTCCATAGCCTTGGGTCTCGTTATTGATGAGAAAGAAGCCCAGGTTAAGCATGAAGGAATTGAGCATGGCCGGCAGGCCAATACGCCAGAGTTTCTCAAGGGTGCTCCGCTCGAAATGGAATCCCTTCAATTCCAGGCGATCGGGACCTTTCTTTAAAAACAGTTCCTGGTACATCCAGGCGCTAATACCCAGGTTGGCCAGGAGGGAAGAGAGCGCACAACCTACTATTCCGAGGCGGAATACGTAAATAAAAAGAAAGTTGAATACTATTTTTAGAACAAGCATGAGCAGCATACGCACAAAAGGAGCTTCGGGCTGCCCATTGGCGTTTTTAATGCCGTTATATATTGATTCCATAAAGGAAAAGGGTAGGACAAAGGCGTAGAGAGAAAGGTAGAGAAACACATTCTTGGCTATATCAGGATGGACAAAACCGGCAATTAAAGCCCCCGCGCCCACAAGGAGGGGCGCTGATAGAAGGCCAAGTATGGCACCTGCCACTACTATTTGGGTAGATGTCTTCTTGGCATCGGCAAGGTCTCCCCTGCCATTGAGTTGACCGATTATCGCCATGGCGGCTACGCCCAAGCCCATTGCAAGGGCTGTGACCATGTTTATGACGGGCTCGGAGTAGGTGACGGCGCTGGCCACCAGGGTTCCTGCGATGTTGTTGACGAAAAGCCCGTCCATCAGTGGCATAAGTGACTGGACGACTCCCAGCATCAGGCTGGGCGCCGAAAGATAGAATATCGTACGGGGTATAGGTGCGTTTAGAATCAGCGTTCTGCGTTCGCTGGTGTTTTGTGAAAATGCTGAGAAGCGCATCGATAAAGCAGTATATACTCGGCTGTAGATTAGCGTAAGCTCCAACTGCCTTGATGGTAAAGCCTGGCTTTGATAATTATAGTTCCCAATCCCAGGGAAATTGTGGTATTGTAGGACACCTTCGCGATGTTATGGGGGAAGAAATGCCTAAAAGAATTGGAATACGGCGAGAAGATAAAAGCATTTGGGAACGCAGAGTCCCTGTCACGCCCAAGGTAGTAGCCGAACTCAAAAAAGATTACAACATAGAAACCTTATTACAATCCTCTTCCATCCGGGTGATTCCTGACAAGGATTTTACGGCCAATGGTGCCATTCTGAAAGACGATCTATCATCCTGCGATGTGGTGTTCGGGGTGAAGGAAATTCCTATCGAACAGTTCCGCCAGGGCGGAACCTATGTATTTTTCTCCCATGTCATAAAGGGGCAGCCGTACAATATGCCTATGCTGCGCGCCCTCATGGACAAGGGTTGTACGCTCATAGACTACGAAAAGGTAGCCGACGAAAAGGGCAGAAGGCTGATATTTTTCGGCAGACATGCCGGAGCTGCAGGGGCTATTGAAACCCTTTATGCCCTGGGCCGCCGCCTGCAGTGGGAAGGAACCGACAACCCATTTCTTGATATAAAAAGAGCCTATGAATACCCAAGCCTTGATGCAGCCAAGGAAGCGGTGCGCGCACTTGGTCGCAGGCTGGCGAAGGAAGGAATTCCGGAGCAACTAAGCCCTCTGGTCATAGGTGTCGCTGGTTATGGAAACGTAGGCCAGGGCGTTCTGGAAGTGCTGAACGAATTGCCGGTCCAGCTCGTCAAACCGGAGGAACTGGAAAAGCTCTATGAGACAGGCAACAAAGCCGGAGGTACAGTTTTCTGCTCTACTTTTAAAGAAGAGCACATGGTTGCCCCCAGGGAAGCCCAGGTGGCCGGAGCAGCCCTAGCAGCCCGCGCCGACATTTCTACGAGCGGTTTTGACTACCAGCATTACTATAAGAACCCTGGACAGTACTACTCCATATTTGATCGATACTGGCCAGGCTTGACTGCCCTTGTAAACGCCGTCTACTGGGATACTCCTTATCCTCGGCTGGTCACCAAGGAAGGAATGGCTGCTAGGCAAGCAGGGGAAGGATTCCGGCTGAAGGTTATCGGCGACGTTTCCTGCGATATAGAAGGCTCCATCGAAGTTACGGTGAAGTCCACCGAACCCGGAGACCCTTGCTTTGTCTACGATCCTGCGACCGCTGAGGTACAGGATGGCTTCGCAGGTCCGGGCGTGGTTGTAATGGCCGTGGATATTCTACCCAGCGAGCTTCCCCTGGATTCATCCGAATCCTTCTGTGCGGCTTTAAAGCCCTACATACCGGCCATTGCGATGGCGGATTACTCACTTAAGTTTTCCGACCTGGCATTGCCGCCGGAAATCAAGAAGGCGGTAATCGTGCACAAGGGCAGCTTGACGCCTTCTTTTGAATATTTAAAGCGCTACGTGGTATGAGCCCTATCCTATTCCAAGGAGTACTGATATGAACAAGGTTGTTGTATTCGGTGCAGGCATGGTGGCAGGTGAGCATGTACGGTATCTGCTAGACCATGGTTTCGAGGTGACGGTAGCTTCCAGAACTATTAAAAAGGCCGAAGCCTTGGTGCAGGGATATCCCAAGGGTCACGCGGCGGCGGTGAATTCCGAAGACCTGGATGCGGTGGGCGATATAATTCGTCAGCACGATCTGGCGGTAAGCCTTTTACCCTATGCATATCATCCAGCTATAGCCCGTCTCTGTCTCAAGCATGGCAAACACATGCTCACCACTTCCTATGTAAAACCGGAAATGGCCGCCCTCGATGCCCCAGCCCGGGAAGCGGGGTTAATTTTCATGAATGAAATCGGTGTAGATCCCGGCATCGATCACATGACAGCCATGAAAGTAATTCACAAAGTACAGAAGGAAGGCGGCGAGATAACGAAGTTCATCTCGTACTGCGGAGGTCTGCCCGCACCAGAGGCCAACGACAACCCCTTCGGCTACAAGTTCTCATGGAGTCCCCGTGGAGTCTTGCTGGCGGGTAAGAATCCAGCCCATTACCGCTGGAACGGGGAAGAGGTGGATATCAAGGCGGGCACGCTGTTCGACCATTACGGGACTATGGCCGTGGAAGTCGAGGGCAAGAAGATCGTTTTCGAAACTTACCCTAACCGAGACTCCATGCCCTATGCCACAACCTATGGAATAGAGTCGACCCGAACCATGCTGCGGGGCACTCTTCGCAACCTCGGTTGGTGTTCCACGTTGAGCAAAATTTCGGACCTCGGCCTGCTGGACGAAGCTCCCCTGACTGATTTTCAGGGCGGCTCATGGCTTGATCTGATGCAAAGACTCGCCCCCGGTACTTCCGATGTCAGAAGCAACCTGGCCAGAAAACTGGGTGTCCAGACTTCTGCGAAGGTTATCGAAAACCTGGCCTGGCTCGGCCTTCTCTCCAATGATGCACTGCCCCAAGGACAAAAAGCCCCCATCGATATGCTCTGCGCAAAGATGATGGAAAAAATGCAGTTTACCCCCGGCGAAAGGGATCTATTAATTCTCAGGCACGAGTTTGAGGCGAAATACTCCGACTACAAAACAGCGATTACCTCTATCATGGTAGATTTTGGTATACCCAATGGGGCCACATCCATGGCGCGCACCGTGGGCTTGCCTGCGGCTATAGGCGTGAGGATGATTCTAGAGGGAAAGATCAGGCAACGCGGAGTCGTGATACCCATCTCGGCGGATATCTACGAACCAATTCTCAAAGAACTGGAAACACTAGGCATTCACTTTTCTGAAACCTGGTCAAAGGCTTGATATAAAAAAGCCGCCCCTCTCCTGCTCTATGCAGGAGAGGGGCGGCAACTCAGCTTCTAATTACAGACCCCTGCGCAAATCAGCTTCGGCGGCGATGTACCCGAAAGCCGGCCAGAACGCAGTAGCTACTACTTTCTGAAACATGGTTTTGGCTTCCCCTACCCTGCCGTTGTAATAATGCCAATTTCCTATCCCATAGCCATGAGTGGCCGTGTCGTGATGGGTTGTCGAGCCGGCTACCAGAAGTTCTTCCGGCTTCTTGAGTCCCTTATAGAGAAGCAGCCTGTGGTGATACGCATAATTCTCAATGATATTCATGTTCTCCGTAATCGGCTTGAGTACTTCGGCTGCTTCTTCCTTTCGGCCCAAGCGCATTAGCGTCATGTACAGCCAGTCGGATGTAGCCACAAGTGCGTCGTCGTTGGAAGTGGAATATTCCATGCAGGTTCTGTAATCTCCTAAAGCGTCCTCGAATTTACCCTGGAGATACCGGGAGAGGCCAAGGTGGTAGAAGATGTTAAACCGTATTGTTCCAGTAGGAAGTCCGGCCTTATTAGGCTCGCCATCGGCCTCCACCACATCAGGCGCATTCAGGCAAAGTTTGGCTGCCTTGAGATAATCGGCCTCAGCCTCGGCAAATTTACGAATAGAGATAAACCTGTGCCCTCGATGACGAAGAAGCACAAAGCTTTCGGGATACTTATCCAAACCTTCGCTATATACTTCGATAGCTTCTCGATAGCGCGTCAGATACCCTAGTCGGCGCCCATGCCACGCAATGGCATCTTCGTCGTCAGGATTGGCCTTTACCCTCTGGACCGCGGCTTCCAGATTAGCCAGATACTTCGCTTCAGTCTCAGCCGGGTACTCTACCGCATAAAGAGCTTCACCGAATAAGCTGTAGCCCTCGGGCAAACCGGATTTCTTTTTCACAGTATCAAATTCTCCCATTCAATGCCTCCCTTGGCAATGGTATTAAAGGACTATGAGATCGGAATACGAGGGGGTCAGGTTTTCCACTCCCGTTTCGGTGACAACAACATTCTCTTCTATGCCGAGGCTTCCCACGCCCTTCTCTAGAAAATATGGCTCCACCGCGAACACCATGCCCGGCTGGAGTACGGTGTCACAGCTTATGTCCAGGAGCGGAAATTCATGGACTCCGGTGCCCAGAGAGTGCCCCACATGGCCAGGAACGGCGGAGAATTCCGCAAATGGCGAAGCATTCATAACCTTGTCTACAGCCCGTACTACATCCGAAACTCTAGCACCGGGCTTCATAGCCTCTATACCCGCATAACATGCTGTCCTGGCTACGTCGAACATAGCCCTCTGGCGATCGCTGGGCTTGCCGATAACCCCTTCTCGGATAATGTCGCCGTAATAGCCATCGCAGATAGGTCCACCGTCCACAAGAATTATTTCGCCTTTGCGTATGGGCCGGTTGGAAGGAGGACAATTACCCTGGGGATAGCGCTCAGCCCCCGCCCTAATTCCCAAGAGCAGGCTCCGTTCTGCGCCGCCCTTGAAATACTCAATAACGATATTTCTGTAAAGATCCAGCTCGGACATGCCTTCTTTCAACGAAGCGAAACCTGCGGCTATGCCATCACAATTTATTTTAGCGCAGCGGCGCAAATAGGCGATTTCTGCTTCCGACTTTACCGAACGCACAGCCCATAGCGCGTCGGAGCAGTCTACAAGATTCGCATCCTTGAGCAAGGCAAAGAGAGCTTCCCGCTGTACATGATTGAGATGCATTTTAGTGCCGTTAGAGAATTCGAACCCTATCTTTCCAGAAAGAAGACCCTTTTCAGCCAGGGGGCTGGCGATAGTCTGGGCGAAGCTTGGGTATCCGCCGTCCTTTCCGCCGTCTCTACTATAAAACCGAATGTCTTCTACACAGGAAGTATAGGCGGCTGTCTCAGTCCCGCCCTTGGACGTGGCAATGCACATGCCACCATTTTTGGTGATGGTGAGCACGCAGGGAGTGGACACCTTAGAATCCCAGACAATGCTCTGGAACCCTGAAAAGTAGAAGGTGTTGTCATCGGAAGTCAGAATGATAGCGTCCAGGCCTTTCGCCTCCATCTGGACTCTCAACTTGGCCAGTCTGTCCTGATATTCCTGGACCGAAAACTTCAGCATAGGCGAATTTCGCATTGGAGCTCCTTATTGTTTTCTTTGCTTTGCATCGAAAAGATGGCATTCCACAAAGTGGCCTTCCTTATGCTCAATCATCTCAGGGGCTTTCTGCCTGCATATATCCATGCAGCGTGGGCAGCGAGGATGGAAGTGACAGCCCGAGGGCGGATCTATCGGACTGGCGACATCGCCTTTTATAGGCTCGCTCTCCTTGGGTTGCTCAGGATCCGATTCAGGGATCGATTCGAGCAGGGCCTGGGTATAGGGATGCAGTGGAGCATCAAAAATTGCCTGCTTGTCGGCCAACTCCACAATCCGGCCCAAATACATAACGGCTATGCGGTCGCAGATATGCTTTACAATCCTAAGATCGTGGGAGATGAAAAGGTATGTGAGATGATATTTGGCCTGCAGATCCTGCATTAGATTGACAATCTGGGCCTGGATAGACACATCCAGGGCGCTCACCGGTTCGTCGCAAATAATCAGCGAAGGGTTTAAGGCCAAGGCACGGGCAACTCCTATTCTCTGGCGCTGACCGCCTGAGAATTCATGGGGATATCGATCGAAGTACTCTTTGAGTAATCCCACATCGTCCATGAGTGAAAGCACGACTTCCTTGGCATTTTCCTTCTTGCCATGCACGACCAGGGGCTCCATGATTATCTTTCCCGCGCTCTGCCGAGGATCCAAGGAAGAATAGGGATCCTGGAAAATCATCTGGATCCTTCTCTTGAATTCCTTCTCCTCCCCCGGTTGAATGGAGAAAATATCCTTTCCCTCGAAATGAATGGCCCCTGATGTGGGCTTTAACAGTTTGACGATCATCTTGCCTGTGGTGGATTTGCCGCAGCCGGATTCTCCCACAAGTCCCAGGGTTTCTCCCTCATGAATGGAAAAGCTTATGCCGTCCACTGCCTTGAGATATTTCTGCTTTTCAAAATAAGTATCCTTTTTGACAGGAAAATGCTTTTTTAAATTTTTGACTTCCAGAAGCACCCGTTTCATTTCTCTCCCCCTTGGTCATACTTCCAGCAGCGGACCTTTCGCCCGGCGCCGACATGGATAAACTCAGGCTCCTTTTCCAGACAAATAGGCATGACCTCATCGCAGCGGGTACAGAATTTACAGCCCACCGGTAGCTTCAAGGGACTCGGCACCGTTCCTTTTATTATTCTCAGTCTGTGCAGGGACTCGGAAATCTTGGGGATGGAATGCAAAAGGCCAACGGTATAGGGATGAAGCGGCGAGGAGTAAATGGATTTTACATCCCCATATTCCATTACCTTGCCCGCATACATGATCATGACATTCTGAGCAAGTTGCGCGACGACGCCCAGATCGTGGCTTATCAGAATGATCGCCGTGGAGACTTCTTTCTTGAGTTCCGACATGAGATGGATAATCTGTGCCTGAATCGTGACATCCAGGGCTGTGGTTGGCTCGTCGGCGATGAGAATACGGGGATTACATGCCATGGCCATGGCTATCATAGCCCTTTGGCGCATTCCTCCGGAGAGCTGATGAGGATGGTTACGGGCGCATTTGTCGGGATTGGGAATACCCACCATGCGAAGCATTTCTTCGACTATTTCCATCGCTTCCTTGCCCTTTTTACCCCTGTGGAGCTGAAGCACTTCGGCGATCTGTTTGCCGACGGTGAATACTGGATTGAGCGAGGTCATGGGTTCCTGGAAGATCATGGAAATTTCGTTGCCCCGGATCTTTCTCATCTCTCTTTCACTGATTTTTACCAGGTCCCTGTCACCATAGAGGATGGAACCAGCCACAATTTTCCCGGGAGGATTGGGAATCAGCCTTAGAATGGAAAGCGAGGTTACGCTCTTTCCCGAGCCCGATTCTCCGACAATCGCCAGTGTTTCCTTTTCTTTCAATGAAAAATCGACGCCATCCACCGCGGGCACAAAGCCCTCTTCTATTTGGAAATGTGTCTTGAGTCCCTGAACCTTGAGGATTTCCTTGTTTTCGGTCTGGCTTGCTGCGCTCATTCCTCCCCCCTTAACTATTCTTGAGCTTGGGATCGAGGGCATCCCGCAAGCCATCGCCTAAAAGGCTGAAACTTAGGACGACCAAGGTTATGGCGATCCCTGGAGCCAAGGTGGCGATAGGTACAGTCCTGATGACTTCCCTGGCCTTGCTCAGCATCGAACCCCATTCGGGATAGGGCGGCTGAACGCCCAGGCCTAAAAAGGAAAGAGATGAAGAAGTCAGTATGGCGGTGCCGAGACTCAAGGTTGTGTTGACAATTACCTGGGAGAAGGAGTTGGGGATGATATGCGTGAGTATAATTCTCGTATTGGAAGCCCCAATCACCTTGGCCGCCTGAATGTACTCATTATTGCGGATTGTCAGCACCGAGCCTCGGACTATCCGGGCAATGTAGGGAATATTGTAAATAGCGATGGCGATAATCGTATTGATAATTCCGTTGCCGAGAATGGCTACAATCGCTATGGCCAGGAGGAGCCCAGGAAATGCCAATAAAATATCGGTTATGCGCATGAGTATATCGTCCACCCGGCCGCCGAAATACCCGGCCACTACCCCAAGCAACAATCCGATTATGGAGCCCGAGAGAACAGCGGTAAAGCTTATGATAAAGGTAGTGCGTGCGCCGTAGACGAGCCTGGTAAGGGTATCCCTGCCCAGATTATCCGTGCCCAGAGGATGAGCCAAACTTGCTCCCTGGTATTTGTTGCGCAGATCTATTTTCAAAGGATCATAGGCTGTGAAATATGGCCCAACGAGAGCAATAAATATAAAGAATACTATGATGATTCCACCGATAAGGGAGGATTTTCTTTTTGCAAAGCGCTTGAACGTAGAAGACTTCATCCTTCGATCATCCTTTTTGGTAGTGAATCCGAGGATCCACAAGGCGGTAAAGTATGTCCACAATGGTATTGATAAGTACAAAGGTGGTGGAAAGCACCAACACCGTAGCTTGGACCACCGGATAGTCCCTGGTGAGCACCGCGTCTATCATAAGCCTTCCGATACCTGGAATGGCGAAAACGCTCTCAATTAAGGCCGACCCTGCCAGAAGACCGCCGAAGCGAAGACCTAAGATGGTCACAATGGGAATAAGTGCATTCCGCAGGGCATGGGAGAGAATAACCTTATAGGCAGGCACTCCCTTTGCATACGCGGTGCGAACATAGTCCTCTCTCAGCACTTCAAGCATGGCCGACCGTGTCATACGGGCAATCAAGCCCACCGACTGCATGCCTAAGGCGAAAATGGGCAACACATAGTGCTTGGTCGAATACATGCCAATGCTGGGAAACCAGCCCAAATATAGGGAAAAAATGAGAATAAATATTATTGCCAAGAAAAATGAAGGAGTGGAAACGGATAAAAGTGAAAATATCATGAGAAAATTATCCAGGAACTTATTTTGCTTTATTGCTGAAATTATACCGATCACAATTCCAATAAAGGCTGCTACCAGGGTTCCACCCAAGGCAAGCACCAGAGTATAGCGATAACGTCCCAGTATTTCATCTATTACTGGCTGCCTAGTCCGTATGGAAGTCCCAAAATCTCCTTTTAAAGCGTTGGAAATAAAATTTCCGTACTGAACGTAGAGGGGATCGTTCAAGCCTAGTCTGTCCCTGGTAGCCTGCACCGCTTCTGGCGGCGCATGGAGTCCCAGCATGTTGAGGACAGGGTCTCCTGGGATGAGATGTACCATCAAAAAAACCAGGATAGAAACCATAAAGAGTATGATAACCAGTGATATTAACTTGGAAATGATAAACTTGAGCATCGCGAATTCACCTCTGGGACGTTCAGGAAGAAATGCTGAGGAAAGATGCCTCTTCAAAAGAGGCATCGCCCCGGACTTCTCCGAAGCGATGCCCACTTAGCCGAAGATTGGAAAATGATTACTCCTTCCACATCTTTTCGTAGTGCACTAAACCGATACCGTTAATCTCGATTCCCTTTACTTTGGAAGATGCCACGATGGTGGTGGGACGATCGAAGAGCCAGATAGCCACGGGGTCCTCGAGATAGAGGATTTCCTGGGCTCGCTTGTACATGGCATAGCGTTTTTCGGGATCAGTCTCGGTCGCGGCGCCGTTAACCAGAGCATCCACTTCCTTGTTGGAATAGAAACCGTAATTCTGCTCGTTGGTGCCTGTTTCGGTGGTGGTGTACAGACCCCTCAAGCCGCCGTCTGCATCCATCATCGATGTACCGGCGCCCATGATGAAAATGGGCTGATCAAAAACCTGGGGTGTTACACCGCTCCACAGGGGAAGGATAACCGACCACTCCAGGACTTCAATTGCAGCATCAATGCCGATGTCGGCCAAGTTGGCTGACAGGGCTTCAGCCAATTCTACACCCATGGCATAGCGGGGAGTTGTGACGATCTTGGTTTTGAATCCATTGGGATACCCGGCTTCGGCCAGAAGCTTCTTGGCCTTGGTGATGTCGCGCTTGATCTCTCCCAGGTTTACATGGCCCCAGACAACCGGGGTGAGGGGACCATAGCTCGGTCCGGACTGGCCGGGGAACAATCCATTGATGATAGCCGGGCGGTCGATGGCGTAGAGGATAGCCTGGCGAACCTTGGGATTGGCGATGATGGGATCATCGCAGCCGAAGCGGAAGAGCCTGGAGCCCACCGACGGGGTCTGGACTACCTGGGTCTTGGGACCTTTGGCCAACCTGACCTGGTCCTCGGCGGGGAACTGCTTGAGGAAGTCGACCTCGCCGTTTTCCAGAGCGATTACCCTAGATGTGGCCTCGGGGATAACTCGGAACACGAGCCTTTCGGTCTTGGCCGGTGTGCCAAAATAGTCCTTGAAGCGCTCGAGGACAATCTCTTCATCCTTTTTCCAGGAAACGATCTTATAGGGACCGGTTCCCACAGTGGAGGCCACGAAGGCGCCGGTATCTATGCCGTGCTTGTTGAAAACAGCGGGATCCATGATCGCCAGCGATCTGTTGCTGAGCAAGGACATCATGGGGCCGTAGGGATCCTTGGTACTGATGGCTACGGTGTATTTGTCAATGACATCAACCTTGACGATCATCTTGGCTTTCTGCTTTACCACCAGGCGCTTGCCGTCGGCGGTGTCGGCCATGAATCGCTCGTAGGTCGCTTTTACGTCGCTGGCGGTGAGTTCCTTGCCATTGTGGAACTTTACGCCCTTTTTGAGGACGAAGGTCCAGGTTTTCTTATCCGCGCTTACCTTCCAGCTTTCCGCCAAGTCGGACACAATTTTTCCGTCGGCGGTAAACTTGAGCAAGGTGGAATAGAGCATCGCCACGACCTGCTCGGATTGCCCATCGTTCTGTACGTGGGGATCCAAACTGGCTGAGTCGGTGCTGTCCGCAAGGATCAGCTGCTTGGCTTGTGCGAAGACCGAGGGGGCGACCAAGGTCATCGAGATGAGGAGCGCCGCGAAAATTAACGCGATCCGCTTCATATTTGCCTCCTAAAAAAGATAGAGATATTGGGCGATTGAAACATATCAAAAACCGGATGTCAACATGTAGTATGAATAAATAGTCATACAATAAGACAAAAAACCGAGAAAGAGCATAAATATACTGGAATTGCCGTGTCTGAAGCCAGTATAAAGACATCAGCAAAGCAGTTCTATTGCGCTGTCCCCTTAGTTGCCCAGCCCCGGTTTCCAGGTTTCTTCAAATGCCCGCATGAGGTTGAGTCCCAGTATCTTCCTGATGTGCTCTTCCGAATAACCCCGATTGAGCATCTCTTGAGTGATGAGAGGGTAATCCTGGATACCATTGAAATCAGCCGGTTGCCTATTGTTGTTGTCAGGCGGACAGGCCTTCTCGTCAAAAGCCCCGGTCACGCTGCTATAGGGAAGATCGTCGGCGGTAAACTCATGCTTGGGATAAGCGCCCATGGTGCCCATGGAGTCTGTCGAAGTGGCGACATGGTCCACCCCAACGAGTTCGATGGCATATTCCAGACAGTCGAAATAGTCTTTTAAGGTGGGCATTCCAGGAGTCCCCTTCCAAATAAGGGGAGCCCAGGTGCATACGCAAATCACTCCGCCTGAATCGGCGACAGCCTTGATCTGATCGTCGGAAACATTTCTGGGATTGGGAACCACTGCGCTGGGATTGGCATGGGAGATTATCATGGGAGCCTTGGAAGCCTGACACACATCGAAAAAGGTTTTCCTGCCCACATGGGTTAAATCGATCGTGATTCCGAGCTTCTGAGACTCCCTTAGAAGTACCTTGCCAAAATTGGAGAGCCCTGAATCGTTGGGTTCTAGACAGCCGCAGCCTACAAAATTCTGTTCATTGTAGGTGGGTTGCATGATACGAAGCCCTAGCTGGTACCAGAGAAGAAGATTTTTAGTGCTATTGCCCACGAAGCTCGAGTCCTGGGAAAGGAAAATATGAGCCATCCGGCCTTGGGCGTGAGCCTTCCGAATTGAATCCGGCGTCTGGGCCAGCAAAAAGCTTTCATCCTTCGCTATCACGGAATAAAAGTCCACAACCTTGGACAGTGTCTGAAACTGATCTTCATTGGGGTTGGGAATCGTGAGCCCAACGGCGGTCAATCCCGAGCGATCCGTCCTATCGGTTCTTTTGGTAAGATATTGGACCGAAGGGTCAATAACGATGCAATCCCTATGCAGGGCAAGAGCTCTTTCGCTTATATTCATGGTAAAAGCCATATACCATGATCTGTATGACAATGCAAGCCACTTTGACAAAATTCCCCATACTGCAATGCTCTAGTAGCCAAGATAAGGCAGGCCTTGATCAGCCCCGGGCAAGTATTGTATCTTTTCGCCGTTGCCAAAGGGCATTGGTTTCTTAGGCACTTCACCAAGGGGAATTAGCTCAGTTGGTAGAGCGATAGGTTCGCAATCTATAGGTCGGGGGTTCGAATCCCCCATTCTCCACTTTCCTTAAATGATGGTTACTTATGACTCAACACACCACACTTGCCTTTAACTGTGGTGTGTTCTATCATCGTTCTATCATGAAACTTGGAACCGAGCAACAGATCCGCGACCTTATCTCATCCCATGGCGGCTATATCCGCGCGGATTCACTTAGGGAAAATGGAATTCATTCGGCTAAGATCGCCGCACTTGTTTCCTCTGGTATGCTGATTCGCCTCAAGCGCGGGCTTTACACACTCGCAGATAGTGCGGAACGCTCTGAACTTGTCGATATCCAGAGAGCAGTTCCCACCGGTGTATTCTGCCTTGGTACAGCGCTCTCGCTACATGGAATAGGCACATGGGAATCGCCGGAGGTCCAGCTTGCCATCCGCCGTGATTATCGCATCACCCTCCCAAACCTCCCGCAGATTAGGCTATTCTCCTTCTCTGGAGTCCGGTTTGAGCTAGGAATTGTCGAACAAGCTACTGAAACCGGAGTTGTCCGAGTCTATGACCGCGAAAAAACTATCTGCGACATTATCCGATTCCGGAATGTACTAGGCCTGGACATCGCCATGGAAGCCCTGAAGGAGTATCTCAAAGGGCGTAGCCGGAATATCCCTAGACTCCTTGAATATGCAAAACTACTTCGCATGGAAGGCACGATGCGCGGCTATCTTGAGGCGCTAGCATGACAGGGAAGGAAGAATCCATCCGTGCGCGACTCAAAACCGTAGCGACCCGGAAAGGGATCAGTTTCCAATATGCCACCTTACTCTATATGCATGAAGGTTTCCTGCGGCGGCTCTCGGTATCGTCCTACAGAGAGTGTTTTATACTCAAGGGAGGCCTCCTGCTTCAGTGTCTTTCAGAGTCTTCATCCCGCACGACGAAAGATATCGACCTCCTCGGTAATGGGATAGCAAACGATTCGGCTACGATAACCGCCATAGTCTCCGCAATCATTGCAAGGCATGAGGATGATGCCCTTCGTTTCGATCTAGATTCTTTGGCAGTCGAAGACATTATGGAAGGCAATGAGTACCACGGCATTCGGTTTCATATAACCTGTTATCTCGGGAACATCCGTAATACTATCCAAGTAGATGTCGGATTCGGCGATGCTGTGGAAACACCATTTCGGGAGATCGACTATCCGATCCTGATTGATGGACCAAAGTTCTCTATGCTCTCCTATCCCTTATCAACTGTCATCGCGGAAAAATTCGAGACAATGATTGCCCTTGCCGACATCAATAGCCGCATGAAAGATTTCTGGGATGTCGCCTATCTTCTCGAAAATCACGACATTCCGAAAGAGGAACTCGTGCAAGCCTTGAAGGCGACCTTTCAAAAGAGAGGCACGCCGATACCGGCAGAGCCAACAGTATTTTCTTCATCCTTTGCAAGCTCCGAGAAGGCTTCAACACAATGGAAGGCATTTATTCGGCGCTCCCATCTTCCAGATATGGACTGGAAGGTTGTTCTATCAATCATCCAAACTCGGCTAGCTCCTGCATATAAAGCGCTATAAAAACAGTGAGGTATAGTTTCGCAATCTATAGGTCGGGGGTTCGAATCCCCCATTCTCCACTAGTTCATGTTCGAATCGGGTTATGCCTAACCCTTCCTTGCTAATTTTTTTAGGATACATATACTACACAAGATGCGCTCCACAATTTTCTTGATTGAGTCGATTTCAAAAGTCTATTAACTTTTAAAATCGGCTTTGTAGTTTCGTCAATTTTTATACTAAAAGCATAAAAATTGACGAAACGTACGCATCTGGAAGGTAGTTTCTGCAAAACTCATCTGACTTTTGCAGAAGCTTCGCTTTATATGAAATAAATAATCCTGTAAAAGGAAGTTTAGTGAGGAACAAGCAGGTACTTCCCAAAGTGATGCAGAATAAAGAAGAAGGACCGAAATCTCGGACTCTTTCATCAGCCCTTGAACTCGGCCTGCTCCCTGGAGTTGCCTCAAGAAATACCATCGACCCTAATTCCCGGCAAGGGTTAGATTTGATTTTGGCAGAATTGATTATCAACAGCACATCTGATTTCATGTGGTGCGTCAACTGTAAAGATTTCGGCCTCCTTACCTTCAACAAGAGCTTAAGCGACTACTTCCTGCATGAGCGCGGTATCAAAATCGCCGTGGGAATGCGCCCCGAGGACCTCTTCCCCCCAGGGAAGTATGTAGAAACCTGGCATGGGATCTATAAAAAAGCTCTGGCCCAGGGAGAATTTTCTGAAGACTATTCCGTATATTCCGGAACCCGCTATCTACAACTGAGCGTCAATTTGATTCGTGAAAAGGGAGAAGTGGTCGGAATCTCCGTATTCGGTAAGGACGACACGAAGCGCAAACTCATCCAGGATGCACTGCGGGACAACGAGGAGAAGTTTCGGATCGCCTTTATGACAGGAACCGATGCCTTCTATATCGGAACCCTCGACGATGGGCGGATTGTGGAAGTAAACACCATCTTCGAAGACATATTCGGCTATCCGCGGGATGAAGCGATAGGAAAGACGTCGCTCGAGCTGGGACTTTACGCAAATCCTTCCGATCGCGCAAAGGCTATCGGATTGCTCAAGGAATCGGGATTTGTCAAGGATTTGGAAATGTCCGGCAGGAAGAAGGACGGAAGCCTGATCACCGTCTCGCTCTCTATGCAAATAATGGTATTAAAAGGCATTAAACATAGCCTTGGTGTGATCAGGGACATTACTGCCTTGAAGGAGACTGAAAAAGCCCTTCGCGAAGCGGGCAATAAATACCGGGAGATTGTCGAAGACGCCATCGAGGGGATTTATCGTACGACTTTGGATGGCCATACCCTTTCTGCGAACCAAGCCCTCGCAAGAATGCTTGGCTACGATTCGGTTCAAGAAGTCCTTACATCAATCGTAGATTGGGGAACCCAGGTGTGGTTTGACCCTGCGGAGCGCCAAAGTTTTCTAACCCTCCTTCGGGAACGCAAAGCGATTCGCGGTTATGAATGCCTCTTCAAGAAAAAAAACGGAGATGTGATTTGGGTTTCCCTAAACAGCCGGATGATCTTTGGAGAGGATGGGACAGCCCTCTTTGCCGAAGGTTTTGCCCAAGAAATTTCTGATCGAAAACGCGCCGAGGATGCGGGCGAGCGTATCAGGGCAAGTTTCGAGAAGGGAGCGGTGGCCCAGGCTTTGACTTCCCTGGATGGCAAATTTCTCAGAGTGAATGAGGCTCTCGCCAAACTTTTGAAATACCCTGCAGAAAAACTTGAAGGCATGACATTCAATGAAATAACACATCCGGAAGATCGGGGAGCAAGTCTCAATATACTTAAAGACCTCGGAAAAAGCGGCGGTACTTTCCGATTTGAAAAACGATATATCACTAGCAAATCAGAAATTGTCTGGGTAGACATCAATGTCGCGCTAGTGAGGGATTCTTCCGGGCAACCTCAATATTTCGTTGGTACTTTTGTAGATATAACTCAGCGCAAACACGCCGAAGCAGAACGTCAAAGATCCGAAGACCAACTAAAACTGACACTGGAAAGCATTACCTCCGCGCTCTCCATGGCCATCGAGGTGCGCGATCCCTATACCTCTGGCCATCAACGGCGTGTCGCCGACTTGGCCTGTAAGATATGGGAAAAGCTAAGATTGCCCAAAGAAGCGATAGAGGGGCTGAGGATAGCGGCGCTGCTTCATGATCTGGGAAAGCTCCGCATTCCCACAGACATCCTCAGCAAACCCACGAAGCTATCTCTGGCAGAGGTGGCTCTGATCAGAGAACATGCCCTTGCAGGTTGGGAAATCCTGCGATTTGTGGAGTTTCCCTGGCCTGTAGCGACCATAGTCAAGCAACATCACGAGAGATTGGATGGCACCGGGTATCCCGACGGATTAAAGGGAGTGGAAATTCTCATGGAATCCCAAGTGCTTGCCGTCTCAGACGTTGTGGAGGCCATGGCATCCCACCGACCGTACCGTTCATCCCTGGGTCTCGATGCAGCCCTGGAAGAGATAAAAAAAGGCAGTGGGATTTATTACTCCTCCGAAGTTGTGGAAGCAGTAATTGCATTATTCCACCAAGATGGTTATATGCTTCCTTGATAAAATATTCGGAGTGCGATCTTAACTACTTCCATTACAAATTCATATATCAAGTGTGATATTTATTTTTATGGAGAATATGGCCAAGAGCCGTCCTTGTCTGCTCGGGTAACTATTGGGAGTTGTGAATGAAGAAATTGATACTTGCCATTGTTATTGGCGCACTGATGACATCCTGCACCTTCTGGTTGCCTCAACTAAAAGTTAGCGGTGTCATGGAGATAGGCAAGCCAGAACGGAAAACCAACTTGGTCCAAATCTCGGTTAACCCCAAATGGGAAAATCCCGGTAAAGGCAATAAAAAGCTAAACGGCTTTTATGTTGAATTCCGAAATCCAGGCAACATGCCGGTGTATATTGTTTGGGAAAAATCAATCCTGGAATATTCCAACCGTAGCTTCATTCCTTTTATTGAGGGACAGAGGTACGAGCTTAACCCCAAGCCTATGGAAGCTTTAATGATTCCTCCTAGGAGTGTAGTCAGAAAATACATTTATTCGCCCCAGCAACTCTACCAGGAAGCCGGCAAGAGCGGAGAGTGGAAAATAAAACCCTTGGAAGCCGATCAGGTTTTTGTCACTTTCTATATAAAATCCGATAAAATAACGGATTATTACTCAGTAGTTGTTAGATAAATCTTATTGAACGGAGTTGAAAATGCGTACGAGAGCCCTGATTGGTATAGGACTGCTGGTTATTGGTCTATTCGTGTTTATCTATGGCATAAACGCCTCAAAATCCCTTGTCGAACAAGTTAGCAATTCATTGACAGGCAGATATTCGAATACGACAAGCTGGTATCTCATTGGAGGTATCGCCTCGCTTGCAGCTGGCGCCCTGTTGCTTTTATCAGGATTGCTAAGCAAGCGGAAATAGTACATTTCAGAACAATTTACGGAATCTTGTACTCCCCCGACCATAGCGACTGCTTCAGCGCGTCCTCGGGCTTCAGATAATCTGTCATCGTTGCCCCGTATTTATCCGTTGAAGCTTTCTTGACGTCGTCGGCGAAGCCACCCTGGAAATTCTGCTCGACCTTGCCCGACAGGGTACATCCACGTTTCGTGGAAGCCTCGAAGCCCGCGGTAGCTGTTCCGCCGGTCTGGCCTTTGAAATCCTGGGAAATGCCAGCCGAAAAATCCGAATCGCTGGCACCATTGGGACCAAAGGTGACTTCACCACCGAGCTTCACGGTGGTGCTTCCCTTTACCGAAACCGAGACTTCGGTACCGGCGGTGACCGAATAGTTGGATACCGTGCCCTGCCCGTCGGTGGAGACGGTGCCCGAAAGGCTGAGATTGGCGCCGACGCCGCCCGAACCCACTTCCTTGCTGTACCCGAGCTTCACCCCCGCTCCATACGTCGCCGCGCCGGTGTTTTCGCTGCGGGTCATGGAGGTCGAGATCTGGGGCATGCCGGGAATTGGGAGGGTGAAATTGAAGCGCACGACGGTTCGGGCGCAGGAGATCCTCCCGCTCAGGAAGGGGATAAAGGGAATATTGAGATCGGTGCCGAAGGCGTCGAGCTTTTTCCAGAGCGGCGAGCTTTCGGGTATTTCGCCCGAGTCGAATTGCTTTTTCGCGTTCATGTTCCGCACAACGCGGGCATTCTCTTCATCTTCCCGGGCTGCCTGCTCCTCTTCTCGCATCTGCATAAGGCCCTGAACATTGCAGGAGCATTCCCATTCATACATCCAGCTTAAGGATCCGTAGGCTACGAGCACGTTCTGAAGCCCTATCCCGACGGCCGAGCTTAAGGCTGTGCGCAATTTTGCATCTCTTTGCACCCGCACCGCCGGATCGGTGATGAGGGCTACGTGCCTCATCACGTCGTAATAGAATTTTTCCGCCATGGGTTTGATCCTCGTGAGATAGGCCACCGAGGCTATCTGGGTAGCCTGGGAAAAAGAGGCTGAGGCGAGGTTGTTGTAGGCGCTTTTATACTGGACATGAATTTCGTGGAACCGCAGGGCTGCCTCGCCTGGAGGCAGGGGATCGTTGGCTTTGCTCTTGCTTTCCTGGTACTGCCGTTCCCGTTCCATGGCGGCTTCTTCACTGATCGCTATTTTTTTATGGTTGGTGTTCGCCAGATTGAAGATTTCCCGGATCTGTCGTGAGGCTTTCTTGTTCACCGAGTACAGGTAATTGTTGTAGAGGTTGAATTTCCTGTTGTGGACGGCGAAATTGTACTTCTGCATCATGATGTTCATCGGGTCGGCGAACTGCGTCGGTTCGATCTGGAGGATGGCCACGAAGGGGTCGAGGCGGGCGGCCAGGGCGATAGTCGAGCCGGTGTTGCCTGCTGCCAGGTCGGCCTTGGCCTTGGTGGCATCGCCCTTCATCGCAAGCATATCGGCCTTGAACTGCTCCTTGTTTTCCACCGTGACATTGGGGCGGGTGTTTTCGTATTTTTCGGGATGCGCGGCCGCATCCTTCATGTCGATGCCGGGGTCGATGTCCAATCCCAAACTCTTGAGCATTGCCAGGTGGGCGTCGGAGGTCTGGGCGAAGGATGAACGCATATAGCCGCTGATAGACTCGGAGAAATCGCGGAGAGCGCTTATGCCCGCCGGGGCCGATATGGCCTGCAGGTTCGAGAATTGGGCTACCATGGTGATGGGTGGAACCTTATAGCTTCCCTGGGGAGGCAGGTTTTCTATAAAGTATCGCATCTTGTTCCGCTCGCTCTGATCCAGTTGTGCGATAAAGTCGGCCGAGGTCAGCATAGGCTGCGCTTCCGCGATCCTGATAAGCTCTTCATACTCGTCGGGCGGCGATTCCATGGGCATCGTCGCGGCCTTTTCGGTTTCCTGGAGCAATTTTTCCGTCTTCTTCGCGACCATGTACATGGCGGGCTTGTCCAGCCTGTCGTCGTCGAGGATGGTCCGCGCCTTGTCGGGCTTGCCGATCGCCAGAAAATACGCTGAGAGCCCGAGGGCGGCTTCCCATGAGCGCGGGTTCACCTTTCTCGCCACCATGAAGAGTGATCGCGCCTCCTCGTTTTTTCTGAGGTCGATGTAGAGGTTTCCTAGGTTGATGAGGGGAGTCATGCTCGCTTCGACAAAGGCGCCTGCTTTCATCGACGCGGCGACCGAGAAAATAAAGAAGGCTTCGGCGTCGCCGCGGTATGGCCCCATCTGCTTCGCATAGTTCGACACAGCCGGATCGGGGTTGGCCTGCTCCCCGGCTCCCAGTATGGCGGACGCGAAGTTGTTAGCCGCATTGGCCCCTTCGGGGTCGAGGGAGTAGGCTGCCGCGGCGAAGGCCGTGACGAAGTAGGGCTTCACAAGGTAGTTAGTGAGCAGAGAAACCTGGAGGGAGACATTCTTCGCTTGTGTTGGATTCGTGCCATTGCCATCGAACTTTGGACTCCATGTCACGAGGCGGGCATATTCCACAGACTCCTCAGGAGTAAATTTTGCCTTCGCCACGTCATGGCGATCCTTGGCGATCTGCAACAGCTTGGTTTTTGCGAGCGCTTTTTCCCATTTGGGAAGGAGGAGTTTCTTGGCCTCGAGCTCGGCATCGAGGAGAGCGACAGCCTGGGCGCGTTGTTCGGGTGTCCTATAGGTAGATGGTGTGGGTGAATCGGGCATGACTTCGGGCGAATAACTAGAAGGCTCGGGCAAGGCTATCAGCGGCTGCAGGGCGCTCGAGTCGTCCGCGCTCTCTTCCTCCGGAGCCGGCGCGGCGATGGTTGTCGTCGTGGCGACAGCCTGGGTCACCGCGCTCTGGACCGCGTCGTTTGCCGCGCCTTTCAGAATGCTTCCCAGGTTCGGAATGCCAGGAAAAAGCTGGGCGAATACCGGTGATGGCGCCAAAATCAGCGCCGCAATCGCCACCGCAAAAAAAAGATTTTTTAAAAAGCTGCGATCGCACTGTTCTCTCATGGGAAAACCTCCCAAGGCAATCGG